>NZ_JBFAPM010000019.1:0-177074 GCF_040676695.1 Actinoplanes sp. NPDC049548 | reverse complement strand
CGGGAACACCGTGCGCAACGACTCATGCCGAGCCACCACGTCCTGCACCGCCGCCCGCAACGCCTCCCGATCCAGACGCCCGGACAGACGCAGCGTCCACGGGGAGTTGTAGGTCGCGGACGGACCCTCCAGCTTGTACAGGAACCACAGCCGGCGCTGCGCATACGACAACGGAACCATTAATGGTCACCCTTCTCGCCGTCCGGGCGGCAACCACTGATTTCCATTTTGGAAATGAGGGCATCGGAAGGCCCGAGTCAACACGTGCACGGCCGCGGCCGTCAAGGTGATCGACCGGTGTGCAACTGGCCGAAACGGCCGGTTGCACACCTGCGCACACCGCGTCTTGACGAGTAAAAAGCCCTGTGTTCTGCTGGCCGCCGGGTCGACCCGTAACGCCGGTCACCTCCGCGACTTTCCCTTTTATTTCTCGTGTGCCCGCCGGGTGAATGACGTCCGAGGAGAAAAGCATCCATGACGAACCAGCATCACGACACCGTCATCGTCGGAGCGGGGCCCGCCGGGCTTCAGCTCGCATACTTCCTGGAGAAGAGTGGTCGCGACTACCTTGTGGTGGATGCGGGCGAGCGGTCGGGAACGTACTTCGAGCAGTACCCTCGCCACCGCAAGCTGCTGTCGATCAACAAACAGTACACCGGGCGCGAAGCGACCGACTTCAATCTCCGGCACGACTGGAACTGCCTGCTCACCCATCCCGGCGAGGAGATGCCCTTCAAGGACTTCTCCACGGAATACTTCCCGTCCGCCGACGACCTGGTCGATTACCTGAACGCTTTCCGGGAGCGGTTCGACCTGAAGGTGCGCCACGGGTTCCGCGTGGCCCGCATTAGCAAGGACGCCGACGTCGACCAGTTCCAGCTCACGGGGGCGGACGGCGAAATGCTGACCTGCCGGCGGCTCGTCATGGCCGTCGGGGTCAGCACGCCGAACGTACCCGACATCCCCGGGATCGAGCACGCCCAGGGCTACGACTCGATGTCACTCGACCCCGAAGACTACCGCGGCAAGACGGTACTCATCCTGGGCAAGGGGAACTCGGCCCTGGAGACGGCCGAGTACCTCATGCCGTACGCCTCTTACATCCACCTCTCCAGCCGCCGGCCGGTTCAGTTCGCCTGGGACACGCACTTCGCCGGCAACGTCCGCTCGACCAACGCCACCTTCTTCGACAGCTACCTGTTGAAGTCGCAGAACGCCGTCCTGGACGGTCCCACCCAGCAGATCGAGCGGACGCCGTCCGGCCGGCTCCGGGTCCGCTGGGCCGCCACCCACCAGGACGTCGAGGAGGAGGTCGAGCACTTCGAGTACGACCACGTGCTGCACTGCTGCGGCTTCCGCCTGGACACCTCGATCTTCGACGACTCATGCGCCCAGGAGACGATCATCGAGGGCCGCTTCCCCGCGATGACGGGCGCGTGGGAGTCGAGCACGACGAGCGGCCTCTACTTCGCCGGCGTGCTCATGCAGGCCATCGACTACAAGCGCTCGCAGTCCTCCTTCATCCACGGGTTCCGGTACAACGTCCGCACCCTCTTCCATCTCCTGGAGAACCGGTACGAGGGCGTCGATCTGCCGGGCGAGGAGGTCAAGCTGACGCCGGCGGACATCGCGTCCAAGGTCATCGACCGCGCCAACAACTGCTCGGCGCTGTGGCAGATGGTCGGCTTCCTGTGCGACGTATTCGTCCTCCCCACGGACCGTTCCCAGCCCGGACGCTGGTACCACGACCTCAACGTCCGCTACGTGGCGGAGGAGTTCGGCGCCAAGCACCCCGAGCTCGAGTTCTACGTGTCCATGCTGACCTACGGGCCGGGCCCGACGAGCAAGGACTTCCCCGGAACGGCCTTCGACCACCCGCACGTGCACCCGCACACCTCCGAGCGCGCCTACGGCGACCTGACCACGGAGATCCACCCCGTCCTGCGCCGCTACCGCGGGTCGGAGCTGCAGGCCGAATACCACGTGAAGTCGGACGTCCTGACGGACTGGGACAGCCCGTACTACCGCGAGCCGCTGCAGGAGTTTCTCGACTGGGACCTGATGGACGGCCCGCGCCCGGAGTGGGCCAAGCCGCGCCGCCGGGATCTGATCCGGAACTCGGCCATGCGTCTGGTTGACTACCGGGCCACCGGCGAACTCGAGCCGGACAAGACGACTGCCACAACATCCGGGAAAGCTCAGCTCTGACGGTAAGGAGTCGTCATGGGGTCCAACTTCACCCTCACCGTCACCACGTTCGGCGCCCTGCTCGTCGTCCTGGCGGCCACCGCCCTGTGCGGCCGCCTGGCCCTGTCGGTCCGCCAGCCCCGGGTCGTCGGCGAGATGGTCGCGGGCGTGTTACTAGGCCCCACTCTGCTGGGAGCCGTGTGGCCGCACGGTCAGCACCTCCTCTTTCCCGAGTCGGTCAAAAGCGTGCTCTACGTGTTGAGCACCCTGGGACTCACCTTCTACATGTTCCTGGTCGGGGCGGAGATCGACCACAAGCTGATCAACCGGTCGACCGTGCGGCGCTCCAGCACTCTCGCGCTCTCGGGGATCATTCCGTCCTTCCTGATCGGTGCGGCGGTCGCCATCCCGCTGTACGGCACATACTCGACCGGGCACGTCGACCGGATGGGCTTCCTCGTCTTCGTCGGCGGGGCCCTGGCGATCACGGCCTTCCCGATGCTCGCCCGCATCCTGCAGGAGCGTGACATCGCGAGAACCGAGATCGGGACGATCACGTTGGTCGCCGCAGCCGTGGACGACGTGCTGGCCTGGATCCTGCTGGCCGTGATCATCGCCATGTCCCAGGCCGGTGACGCCGGCCACGCGCTGATCACGATCGCCGGCACGGCGGTGTTCGTCGTGGTGATGCTGACCGCCGGACGGCGCCTGCTGCGGGCGGTCGCGACGCGGGTCGAGCGGGTCGGGCGGATGGACCATCAGACGATCGTCGTCGTCCTCATGGTGGTGCTGGCGGCCGGCTGGTTCACCGACTACATCGGGGCATTCTCGGTCTTCGGTGGCTTCGTCACGGGCCTGGCGCTGCCGCACAGCCCGACGTTCCGGGAGCAGCTACGGGTCCGGCTCGCCGACTTCAACTCGATCCTGCTCCTGCCGGTCTTCTTCGCCTTCTCCGGGCTCAACACGGACCTCGGGCGGATTCTGTCGGCGGATCCCCTGCCGTTGATCACGCTTCTTGTGGCGGCCGTGGTCGGCAAGTACAGCGCGTGCACCGTCTCGGCGCGGCTGCAAGGTTTCGACTGGCGGGCGGCGTCCGCGATCGGCGGGCTGATGAACGCCCGGGGTCTGATGATCCTGGTGTTCATCAACGTCGGCCTGGCCTACGACATCATCTCGGTAGAGATCTTCTCCATGCTCGTGGTGGTGGCGATCGTCACGACGGCGCTGGCCATGCCGCTGTACTCGTGGAGTATCCCGGCCGTCCGCGAACGGGCGATGCAAGAGGCCGCCGCGAGATACCGCGACGCCCCGCCGGTGCCGGTCGCGGCTCAGGACGGCGCTGCCAGAGTCTGATGCCGGGTTGGGCCGACCGCTGAGGGTAACCGGCCGGGGCACTGATCGGCTCGCGACCAGTGCCCCGCCGGGTCTCGCCTTGCCGTACCACGGGGAGAATCGTGCTGGACTGCAAGATCTTGGGCACCGTCGAGGTGTCGACCGGCGGCGGGGCGGTTCGGCCCAGCGCCCCCAAGCAGCGCGCCCTGCTCGCTGCGCTGCTGCTCAACGCCAACCGGGTACTCACCATGGATCGCCTGATCGATGCCATGTGGGAGAGCGACCCACCCCGCTCGGCGATCGCCAACGTGCGGACGTACGCGATGTCCCTGCGCCGCGTCCTCACCGACGGTGAGCCCCGCCTGGTGACCTCGAAGGAGGGTTATCTGCTGCGGTTGTCGGCGGACGAGCTGGACGCGTCGCGGTTCGCGCGCCTGGCCAAGCTGGGTCGCACGGCGATCGCAAACGGCGATCCGCGCAGCGCGGTGGGACACCTGAGTGCGGCGCTCGCGCTGTGGCGCCATGACCATGCCGGGGTGGGCATCGCCCGGCACGGCGCGTTCACGCATTGGCTGACCGCACTGGACGAGCAACGCCGCGAGGCCCTCGACGACTACCTGGACGCACGCCTGGCGCTGGGCGTGGACGCGGATCTCATCGCGGAGATCCGCTGCTCGATCATCGAGGACCCGCTTCGCGAGCGGCGATGGGGCCAGTTGATGCTGGCCACCTATCGGGCCGGTGACGTCAGTGGCGCTCTGCGCTGTTACGCGCAGGCACACGAGGCCCTCGCGCGGGGGCTCGCCGTCGAGCCGGGCGCTGAGCTGCGGCGGATGCACCACGGCATCCTGAACCGCGACGCCGCCCTGCAAACCACCGAGGCGGCGCCGCGCGCCACGCCGCATCAGCTGCCGCCGGCACCGGCGGTGCTCGTCGGCCGGCAGGACGAACTGGCAGCGATCACGCGCGCGTTCGAGGACGCCGAATCCCCGCCGGTCGCGGTGATCTGTGGCCCGGTCGGCGCCGGCACTTCGGCCCTCGCCGTCGGCGCCGCCGCCGCGTTGGGGCCGAAGTACCCGGACGGCCAGCTCTACCTGGACCTGGCCGAGGCCCGCGACCCGGCCGCCACGCTGGTGCAGGAGCTCACCGGCCCGGGGCCCCACCGCGCTGCCCGGCTACGCTCGATCCTGGCCGATCGGCGCCTGCTGCTGTTGCTGGACAACGTCTCCAGCGCTGCCGACGTTCGCCATCTACTTCCCGCGACACCCGCGAGCGGTGTCATCATCGCAGCCCGCCGCCCGTTGACCACCCTGGACACGGCGGTGACGGTACGCGTGGCGCCGCTGTCCCACAACGACGCACTGGGCATGCTAGCCGCACTGGTGGGGACGGAGGAGGTGGCGACGTGTCGCGACGACGCCGCCCGCGTGGTCCGCGCCTGCGGCCATCTCCCCCTCGCCATCCGGATCGCCACCGCCCGCCTGCTGCGCCGCGCGGACTGGAATCTGGCGGACCTCGCCAACCAGCTGCTCAGCGGTGGCCTGGACGTGTTCGAGGCGGACGACCTGAGCCTGCGCACGCGCCTGCTGTCGGCCTTCCGTGCGCTGAACCCCCTTTCGGCAGCCACGCTCGAACTGTTCGGACGGCTCGGCAGGGCGGATGTCACCGCGTACGTGGCCGCGCAGGCGCTGGGAATCACGCCGATCGCGGCGGTGAGCGCTCTGGACGAGTTGACCGACATGCATTTCGTGACGGCCGCGCACGGCCGGTACCGGATTCTGCCGTTCCCCGCGGCGCTGGCGTCGGAGCTGGCGAACACGTCGCCCTTCGACTTGGTTAGCCGATGATCCGCGCCGCGGTGGCAGCCGCGCTGCTCACGGTGGCGACGCTGCCTCTGCTGTACCTCAGGCGCCGGATGGTGGTCATCGAAGTGTCCGGCCACAGCATGCACCCGACGTATCGCGACGGCGAGCGCGTCCTCGTGCGCCGGGCCTCGCTCCGCCACGTGCGAGCCGGTGAGGCCGTGGTCTTCGCCCTGCCACCGTCGGCTGGGAACGAGGAAGGGCCACCGCGGCGAGGTCGCCTCGGCGGCCACCGGTGGCTCATCAAGCGCGCTGCCGCGCTGCCCGGCCAGCAAGTTCCGGGACCGGTCCGGGAAGCCGCCAAGGCCGACACGGTTCCGGCCGGCCACCTGGTCGTGCTCGGCGACAACCCCGGCGCCAGCATCGACTCCCGCTCGTGGGGCCTGCTTCCCGAGCCGTACCTGCTGGGAATCGTGCGCCGGCGGATGGTGCGCTAGGGCCTGTCCTGCCCCGACCGCGAGAACCTTCGGTCACACGCCGGCGGGCTCGCGGAACAGGTCGAGCACGTCGTCGAGGACGACGACGACCAGCCCGGCCAGGGCGCCCGCGGCGCCGGCCACGAGGTACGCCGCCACCGTCGCGGTATCATCGTCAGCGCTCGCCGCGAGAGCGGCCACGGCCACCGCCATGAGGAAGACGTTGCGTGCCAGGTGCCGCGGTCCGAGGGGTGTCGTAGCCCGCCCGAAGCACTTGCACGGCGCGGCCGAGCCACGGCGCAGGGCGGCCGCGATGGCTACGCTGAACGCTGCGAGCAGCCCACCGGCGAGGACCGAACCGGCCGCCGCGACGGTCGCCTGGGGTACGGCGAGCAGCACGACGATCACCGCTTCCAGGGACATGACGACGCGCGCCACCACACGTGCGGGAAGCCGGGGCGCCAGCCGACGCACGGAGGTGGTGAAGTCTGGGAAATTCCGTGCCTTGCCGGCCACGGCGACCGCGAACACGACGATCAAGAGCGCCCGGCAGGCGACAGCGAACGTGAACAAGGATCCTCCTCGAGGGACGACGGACCCCGCGTGGGGGTCGCGGGGCCCGTCGAATCGCGGTTACGTCAGCACGCGCCCACGGGGATACACGGGCTGCACACCGTCTGGCCGAGAACCGTGCAACAGTTCTTCGCCGTCTTGATGTGCAGGCTGCTGCAACCACAGCTGAGCGCGATGCAGTCTGCGGCGTCGGCGGTGGCCTTCGGCACCAGCCGGCCGATCATTCGGTCACTTACCTTGTTGATGAGAGAACGCATCGACTGTCCTTCCTGGTTGGGGTTTCGTGCGCTCGACGCTACGGACGACGGCTACAAATCCGGTACTACCGCGGATACGGGCGGCCGATCGCGGTAGCCGTCGGCCTGAGTGGTGAACAGCCGGGCGTAGATGCCGCCTGCGGCCATCAGTTCGTCGTGCGTGCCGACGTCGCTGATCCGCCCGTCTTCCAGCACGGCGATGGTGTCGGCGTCACGGATGGCGCTGAACCGATGGGAGATCAGCAGACTCGTCCGCCCCGTCCGGTGCTGATGCAGTCGGTGGTGGAGCTCGTACTCCGCCTCGGCGTCGAGGCCGGCGGACGGCTCATCCAAGATCAATAGGTCTGGTTCGGCGCGCATGAGCGCACGCGCCAGCGCTACCCGCTGCCACTGCCCACCCGACAGCGGTACGCCCGAAGCCGGGTCCTCGTCGCCGAAGCCGCCCGGGAACGCACGCGTCAGCGGCGTGTCGTACCCGGACGGCAGCTCGCTGACCAACTCGTGGACACCCGCTCGGGCGGCAGCATCGACGACGGCCTGCCGGTCGTCGATGGCGTCCACGTCACCCAGTCCGATGTTGTCCGCCGCGCTCATCTCGTAGTGCACGAAGTCCTGGAAGACCGCGCCCAGCCGGCGACGCAGGTCGGTGACGGGCAGCTGCCGAATGTCGACTCCGTCCCACAGGATCTGTCCGCGCGTCGGGTCGTAGAAGCGGCACAGCAGCTTCACCAGCGTGCTCTTGCCGGCGCCGTTCTGCCCGACCAGCGCGACGGCCTGGCCGGCCGGAATGACGAGGTCGACGCCACGCAGCACCCACGGGTGCTCCTCCGAGTAGCGGAACCACACGTCCCGCAGCTCGATGCCCTCGCGCAACCGGTCCGGCGGCTGCTCGCCGCCCTCCGGGAGGTCCGGCTCGCCGTGCACCACGTCCAGGTAGTGCCGGAAGACGAGCAGTTGCTGATGGTTGAGGGCGAAGGTAGTGGTCAGTGCGCCCAGCGCCGCCTGCACGCCGGCCACGGCTGCGATGAACATCGCGATGTCGCCGACGGAGAGCCGGCCGTCCCGGGCAGCCGACACCGACCACAGCAGTCCGGCGCCGGCCACCGAGGAGGCCAGCAGACCGAGGCCTGCCTGCACGTACACGCTGCGCTGTTCCACGCGCCGGCGCGCCGAGTCGGCGGTGCGCCGGTCCGCCATCATCCGTCCGCGAAGGTAGGGTCCCGTGCCGTACAGGCGGATCTCCTTGGCGGCATCCACGTTGGACAACAGGCCACCGAAGAACATCTCGCGACGCTGGGTCGGCCCGATCTGCCAGATCGTCGCGGCCATCCGGCGCGACAGCGACACCTGCGCGATCAGCGCCGGGACGCCGGCCAGCACCACGATGAGGGCCATGACGGGGCTGATCACCAACAACGACGCGAGGAAGCCGCAGATGGCCAGGATGCTCGCGCCGATCGACAGCATGCCGGTGACCACGCTGCCCGGCGCCGAGCTGGACTGCTGGGCGAGCTGAATCCGGTCCAGGTATGCCGGATCCTCGAAGCGTGCCAGGCCACGGAGGCGCTCCACGGCCGCATACAGGCGGTCGAGCGCCTCGGCACCGACGAAGCGTTCGCAGTCGCTGCCGAGGAACGCGTTGACCTGCGGTAGCACCGCGGTCAGTAGCCCGCACGCCACCAGCCCGGCGACGAGCGGCGCCAGGCCCACCGCACCAGACCCGGCGAGGCGGTCGATGGTCGCCCTGGTCAGCCAGGCGGTGGCCACCGGTACGACCGCGGCACCGATCTGCCCGACCACCAGCAACGCCAGTCGGCCCGGCCCGGAGCCCCAAGCCAAGCCGAGGGCGCCGGCGGCGGCCGGCAGGACCCGCGCGCGACTCACGCCGCCGCGGTCGCCGGGTCGAGCTTGATCGTCGCGCCGGCCGCCGTCAGTACGCCGCCCGCCCCCACCATGGCCACGGCCGGGTAGCCGTTGACCTCGAAGGCCCGTGCCATGGGCCCGTGCTCGGCCTCCACCACCACCTGTGCCACCGGGCTCAGCACGTCGACGAACTTGCCGGCGTTCGATCGGTCGCCGACCACCACGGCGAGCACCTTGGGCCGCCCACCCGGAACCAGCTTGGCCATCGGCACGAACGTCTCGAGCGCGTCCACGCACCCTTCGCAGGAGGTGGAGAAGAAGCCGACCAACGAGTCGTCGATCTGCGTACGGGAAATGATCTTGCTGTCCACCGTGGTGGTGACGAAGTCGCCCACCACGGATCCCGTCGGCATCATCACCTCCCCCATCGCGCCTCGGTAGCCGGCCAGCAGGGTGCTCTGCGCGCGCAGTCGCCGGATGACGCCGACGGTGAGGAGCAGATCGAACAAGCACAGCAGACCGACGAGCACGACGGCGGCGACAAGATAGGGCATGAGCAGCCTCCCCTCAGGAGTATGAGGCCGCAGACGATATGCCGGCGACGTACAGGGTTCATACAAAAGTCCTTACACAACGCACGTCGCCGCAGCTCCACATGCGTGAACTTTTCCTATGCGCGTTGTATCGAGCACCTATGCAGACATTGACCAGAATCGTCACCGGATCTAGAACGGATCCACGGCGACACGGGGAGCAGTCACAATGGAGTTCGAGAAGCAACCGCACGATGTGGGGGAGGCGTTCGGCCTCCCGATCCCGATGAAGGCCGGCAGGCGAGAGGATCCCCACCAGGCACCTGTGGAGATCGTGCCGATCGACGCCCTGGTGGCCGACGGCTCGCCCCGGTCCCGGGGGGAGAGCCCCGAGCACGCGCACATGCTCGCCAGTAGCGGCGCTCAACTGCCACCCATTCTGGTACACCGGCAGACCATGCGGGTCATCGACGGCTTCCACCGACTGAGCGCGGCCCGGATCCGCGGCCGGGACACCATCGAGGCTCGCTTCTTCGACGGCTCGGCGAGCCAGGCGTTCGTGTTGGCGGTCCAGACGAACGTCACGCACGGCCTGCCGCTGTCGCTGTCCGACCGCGAAGCCGCCGCCGCCCGGATGATCACCGACTTCCCGGCCTGGTCGAATCGCGCCGTCGCCGCCGCGACCGGCCTCGCGGCGGGAACCGTCAGCGCCGTCCGGCAGCGCACCGACTCGGTCAAGCGTCCCCCGGTACGGCTGGGCCGGGACGGTCGCCTCCGGCCGGTCAACAGCGAGGAGGGTCGCCGCAAGGCGAGCGAAATCATCCAGGAGTACCCGGACGCCTCCCTGCGGGAGATCGCGCGCCGGGCGGGGATCTCACCCGCGACCGTACGCGACGTGCGTGCCCGGATGACCCGCGGCGACGACCCCATCGCCGTCCGCCGTTCCGCCAAGGGCGTTCATCGGCACGGCCAGAACCGGGACGCCCCGCCGTCCGTGCCCCCGCCGCCCAGGGTCGTGGATCATGGACGCGAGGACATCCAACTGTTCCTGGGCCGCCTGCACAGCGACCCGGCGCTGCGGTTCACCGACGGGGGCAAGGAACTGCTCCGGTGGGCCACCTCGGTGACCGCACCCTTGCCGGACTGGGAGAACATGACGGCGCTCGTGCCACCGCACTCGAGCTACCCGCTGGCCCGGCTGGCCCGCCGATGCGCCGACGAATGGCTGCGCTTCGCCGACCATCTGGAGCAGAACGTCCAGAAGATGGCCTGACCGAGGGCCGCCGACCTCAGGAGCCGGGCCCGGCACGATGCGGCAGGGGAATCCGCTGCGGCATGGCGTGCCGGGCCAGACGGTCCATCGCCGCCGCCCTCACGTGCTCGGGCTCCACCTCCTGCACCAGTTCCGCCGCATAGTCCAGCAGGAGGTCATGAAGGGTGTAGTGACCCAGCGACGGCTCATTGAACAGGTGCGACTCCACCAGTTCCCGCAGGACCATCCGGGCGCGTTCCGGCTTGCACTGCAACAGCTGGGCCGCCGTGTGCACCGAGATGACGCGACTCGACTGAAGCCCCACCAGGCGGAAGAGGCGCGCGGCGCCCTCGCTCAGCGCGTGGTAGGACTCGGCGAAGACCGTCCGTGGATCCGTCGCCGGGTCCTGGCTGGCGAAGGCGTCGAGCGTCACGTCTGACTTGCGCAGCTCGTCGGCGAGGTCGGCCAGCGGGAACTCCGGCCGGGCTGCCGCCCGGCTGGCGACGATCGCCAACGCCAGCGGCAGCCGCCGACACGCACGGACGATCTCCTCGACGGCGCCCGGTTCGGCGCTCGCGCGGGCCGCACCCAGTCGCCGAACCAGCATCTCCCGGGCCTCGTCGGCCGATGGCAGCCCCAGTGTGAGGCTCTCCGCCCCATCCGCGGCGACGAGGCCGGTGAGCTGCACCCGGCTGGTGACCACCACGAGGCTTCCGGCGTCACCGGGCAGGAAGGGCCGCACCTGAGCCGGGTCCGCGACGCTGTCCAGCAGCACCAGTACCCGACGCCCCGCGAGGAGGCTGCGATAGAGAGACGCCCTCCCGGCCAGGTCCGCCGGAATGCGTTCTGAATCCACACCGAGTGCCCGCAGGAATGAATACAGGACAGCGTCGGGCGCACTTCCGCGACCGAATGCCCGCAGATCTGCATACAATTGGCCATCCGGAAAGGATTCGCTCGCCCGGTGCGCCCAATGAGTTGTCAGTGCGGTTTTCCCGATTCCCGGTGCACCCACGACGGCCACCGCGGGAACGGTCGCCACTACGGTGTCGCCATGACGCACGAGAATTCGGTCGAGCATGTCGATGTATTCGGCACGGCCGACAAAGGCACGCAGGCGCGGCGGTAGCTGACGCGGAAGGATGGCCGCGGTCTCCGGCGCCCCGATCACGTCGCGGCCGGACGACAGGTTGCTCTGCCGCCCCAGGATGGCGACCTGCAACTCCTGCAGTTCCGAACCGGGCTCGACGCCGAGCTCGTCGACCATGGTGCGGCGGACCTGGACGTAGGTGTCGAGTGCACCCGCGACATCGCCCGCTTGGTAACGGGCCCGGATGAGGAGGGCCTGGATACGCTCCCGCAAGGGATAGCCGGCCGACAGCTCGGTGGCCTGGCTGACGGCACGGTCGGTGGCGCCGACGGCGAGCAGGCATTCGACCAGGCCTTCCAGGGCGGATATTCGCTCCTCGGCCAGGGCGGCGCACCACGCGGACAGCAGCGGCCCGTGACTCAGGTCACTCAGCGGGCCTCCCCGCCACAGCGCCAGAGCGCGTTCGAGGTGATCTACCGCGTCGGCGTGCTGGAAGGCCTCCATAGCCTCGCGCCCCTTCGCCACCAGGCGCCGGAACCGGGCCACGTCCAGATCGTCGGCCGCGATGCCGAGCCGGTACGCCGAGCCGTGCCGCTCGATCCGGATCGTGCTGTCCGCGGCGACCAGGCGCCGCAGGTTCGCGAGGTACTGCCGTACGTTGGCGCTGGCGGACTTGGGCGTTCGTTCGCCCCACAGCTCGAGAGCTATCTGATCGACCGCGACGGCACTATTCGCTCTGGTCAACAACACAGCGAGAGCCGATCGCTGTTTCGGCGAGCCGAGGACAATTGGCTGGCCGTGCTGTATCAGCTCCAACGTACCGAGCAAAAAGGCGCGCATTTGACCCCCGTCGTGACGCGACGAACATGGCTCCATAGCCCATCCGCACGCCCGACAATACACTCGGGATTGATGATCATCACGTCGGAATATCCGCGGGCCATCCGGGCGGGAAGCGGCCAGTACGCAGCGTCACCGCACCGCGACAAAACTTGCGTACGCCGGAAAGCGCGCGACCAGGTCCGCCACCTGGTCGGCCACCTCAGCCAGACGCACGGCGCCGCGGGCGTCGACCGGATCGGTACGCACGGCCGTCGCGATCAAGCCGGCGATCTGGCGCATCTCCCCCTCGCGCATGCCCTGAGTCGTGACGCACGGCGTGCCGACCCGGATGCCCGACGCGATCGTGGGCTTCTCCGGGTCGTACGGAATCGCATTCTTGTTGAGGGTGATGAGAGCCCGGTCGCAACGCTCCTCCGCGTCCCGCCCCGTGACCCCCGTGTCCCGGAGGTCGACCAGAGCCAGATGGGTGTCGGTACCGCCCGAGACCGGTCGCATACCCTCGGCGGCCAGCCCAGCGGCCAGGGCCTGGCTGTTGCGCACGACCTGGCGGGCGTACCCCTGGAAGTCCGGAGACGACGCCTCCCGCAGCGCGACGGCCTTCGCCGCGACGGCGTGCATCAGCGGCCCGCCCTGGGTGAACGGGAAGACGGCCTTGTCGATGCGCGCGGCGAGATCCTCACGGCACAGAATCATGCCGCCCCGCGGTCCGCGCAGCACCTTGTGGGTCGTGCACGACACCACGTCCGCATACGGCACGGGCGAGGGCACCGCCCGCCCCGCGACAAGCCCGATGAAGTGCGCCGCGTCGACCATGAGGTAGGCGCCCACCTCGTCCGCGATGTCCCGGAACGCCCGGAAGTCGATCAGCCGGGGGTACGCGGTGGCGCCACAGATGATCAGCTTGGGGCGGTGCGCCTGGGCCAGGTCGCGCACCTCGTCGTAGTCGATCAGCTCGGTGTCCGCGCGTACGCGGTAGCCGATGGTGTGGAACCACTTCCCGGAGAAGTTGACCTTGCTGCCGTGGGTGAGGTGCCCGCCGTGCGGCAGATCCATGGCGAGCACGGTGTCACCGGGCTGCACCAGGGCGGCGTAGGCGGCCATGTTCGCCGAGGCGCCGGAGTGCGGCTGCAGGTTGGCGTGGTCGGCGCCGAACAGCTCCCGGGCCCGGGCGATGCCCAGCTCCTCGGCGCGGTCCACCTCGGCACACCCGCCGTAGTAGCGCCGCCCGGGGTAGCCCTCCGCATACTTGTTGGTCAGCGTCGAGCCCAGCGCGGCGAGCACCGCCGGCGAGGTGAAATTCTCGCTCGCGATGAGCTGCAGGCCACCGCGCTGGCGGTCCAGCTCGCCCACGACAACCTCGGCGATCTCGGGATCCTCGCGCTGCAGGGCGGCGAAGTCCGGACCCCAGAACGTGTCCATGGCGCGCTCCTCACGTCGGCTACGGCGCCGGAATACGAGCATATGGCTTATCGGGCCCCACCTGCGGGCACAGTGTGAGTTATGCGCTGTCTGGTCACCGGTGCCACGGGCTACATCGGCGGGCGCCTCGCGCCCCGGCTCATGGCCGCCGGCCACGAGGTACGGGCCCTGTCGCGCAGCGCGGCCCGGCTCCGGGACGTGCCGTGGGCGGCTCAGGTGGAGATCGTCGAGGGCGACCTGAACGATGCCGCGTCGCTCGGCCCGGCCCTCGAGGGCGTGGACGTGGCGTACTTCCTGGTGCACTCGCTCGGCCAGGGGGACTTCGAGCGCCGGGACCGGGAGGCGGCGCAGAACTTCGCGCGGGCGGCGTACGAGAAAGGGGTCCGCAGGATCGTCTATCTGGGCGGTCCCGAACCACCGGCGAGCGAGAAGCCGTCGGCCCACCTGCGCTCGCGGACCGAGGTGGGCCGGATCCTGCTGGACAGCGGCGTGCCGACCGCGGTGCTGCGCGCGCCGGTGATCATCGGTTCCGGCTCCGCGTCCTTCGAGATGTTGCGCTATCTGACCGAGCGGCTGCCGGTCATGGTCACCCCGCGCTGGGTGCGCAACCGGATCCAGCCGATCGCCGTACGCGACGTGCTCCGCTACCTGATCGCGGCGGCCGGCCTGCCGCCCGAGGTGAACCGGGGCTTCGACATCGGCGGCCCGGACGTGCTCACCTACGCCGAGATGATGCAGCGCTACGCCCGGGTCGCGGGCCTGCGCCGCCGCATCATCGTGCCCTTGCGCCCCCTCAGCCCCTGGCTCTCCGCGCACTGGGTCGGCGCCATCACCCCGGTGCCCAACGCCATCGCCCGCCCGCTGGTCGGCAGCCTCATCCACGAGGCCGTCGCGCACGAGAACGACATCGCCCGCTACGCGCCGGACGAGCACCCGCTCAGCTTCGACGAGGCGGTGCGGCTCGCGCTCGGCAAGATCCGCGACGCCGAGGTGGAGACGCGCTGGTCCACCGCCTCGGGCGGGGACGCGGACGCCGAGCCGCTGCCCAGCGACCCGAAGTGGTCCGGCGGCACCATCTACACCGACGTCCGCTGCCGCGAGGTGAACGCGCCCGTGGACGCCCTGTGGCGGATCATCGAGGGCGTCGGCGGCGAGAACGGCTGGTACTCGTTCCCGCTGGCCTGGTCGGTCCGCGGCTGGCTGGACCGGCTGGTCGGCGGGGTGGGCCTGCGCCGCGGCCGGCGCGACCAGCACCGCCTGTACGTCGGCGAGGCGCTGGACTGGTGGCGGGTCGAGGAGATCAAGCCGGGTGAGCTGCTGCGCCTGCGCGCCGAGATGAAGGTGCCGGGGCGGGCCTGGCTGGAGATGTGCGCGTCGCCGGGACCGGACGGCACCAGCGTCTACCGCCAGCGCGCCCTCTTCGTGCCGCGCGGGCTGGCCGGGCACGCGTACTGGGCGAGCGTGGTGCCGTTCCACGGGATCGTCTTCAGCGGGATGGCCCGCAACATCGCCCGCGGCGCGGAGGCTAGGCCGCAGCGCGGGTGAGGCGGTCGCGGATCGCGAGCCATTCCTCGGTGTCCGGCGGCGACTTCACCAGGATCGTGGCGACCCCGGCGTCGTCCAGGCGGTGCAGGGCGGCGTACAGGTCGGCCGCGTACTCCCGGGGGTCGGCGCTGAGGATCTCCGCTCCGGGTACGTCGGCCGTCTCGTAGGTCAGCACCCCCACCGACTCGTCGAGAGCGGACGGGTCCACCTCGTCGGTCAGCACCACCTTGGCGCGGGGCGCGTAGTGGCGCCGGCTCATCCCCGGGGAGGGCCGCGCCGAACCGTCGGCCACGTCATCGGGCAGGGCGATCGCGCCGGTCACCTCGCGGATCTCGCGCAGGCCGAGCGCCCCGGGCCGCAGCAGCCGCGGCACCGCGCCCGTCACGTCCAGCACCGTCGACTCGATTCCCCACGACGCCGGACCACCGTCGAGGACCATCGGTACGTCCGGGAGGCTGCGCATGACATGCTCGGCGGTCGTCGGCGAGATGCTCTCCGAGCGGTTGGCGCTCGGCGCCGCCAGCGGCAGCTCTGTGGCCTCCAGCAGCCGCAGGGCGACCTCGTGCGCCGGCACCCGGACGGCGATCGTCCCGGTGTCGGCGCCGACCTCGGCCAGGTGCTCCGCACGCCGCACGACCAGCGTCAGCGGGCCCGGCCAGAACGCCGCGGCCAGCTCGTTGGCCACGTCCGGCCAATCGGTGGCCAGCGCCCGGGCCGCCGCCACGTTCGCGACGTGCACGATGAGGGGGTTCCACGACGGGCGGTTCTTCAGCCTGTACACCTCGGCGACCGCCTGCTGTGAGAACGCGTCGGCGCCCAGGCCGTACACGGTCTCGGTGGGGAAGGCGACCACCGACCCGGCGCGCAGCAGCTCGGCCGCGCGGCGGATCCCGGCGGCATCCGCGGTGACGATCACGCCGGCCTCGGTCCTCCCGGAAGCAGCGCGTCGACCAGCGCGTACATCATCTCGTCGATGTCGTCGGCGATCCGCTGGAACGTCTGGTCGCCGCGGCCCCACGGGTCGTCGAGGTCGTCGCCGGGCAGCGACTCATCGGCCCCGCGCCGCCGGCCGGCGGCTTCGACCAGCGCGGCGGCCCGGGCCGCGAACGCCTGTGGCTCCGTACCGGCCGGGGGAAGCGCCGTGACGTCGAGCTCGCGCAGCAGCCGCCCGAAGTGGCCGAGGACGAACGTGCGCGCCGCAGCGTCGGGAACCAGGGCGTGGACGTAGTCGCTCTGGTCCGCGGTCGCGGTGAGGATGAGGTCGGCGTCGGTCAGGTGCCCGCTCGTCAGCTTCCGGGCGGTGAACCCCTCGACGCTGCCGCCCCGCAGGCGGATCTGGCGGGCCGCCGGCGGGTTCATCTCCTCGCCCTCGTGCCAGCCGCCCGTGCCCGCGCTCGCGCTGCGCAGCAGGTCGCCGAGGCGGGCGTCGGGGTCGAGCTTGGCCAGCCGCTGCCGCGCCGCCAGCACCAGCAGGCGCTCGGCCATCGGTGACCGGCAGATGTTGCCCATGCACACGTGCAGGACGGTGAACGGCATGGTCAGGACCCCGCGGCGAGGATGTCCGGCACCACGTCCCGCAGCTTCTCGAAGGGCACGGCGCCGTCGCGCAGCACCCGGGGCACGTCCCCGGTGACGTCCACGATCGTGCTCGGCGCCGGGTCGTGGGCCACACCCGCCTCGAGGTAGATGCGGACCGCGTACTCCAGCTGGTCGCGGGCCTCCTCGGCGGTGACCGGCGCCGGCTGACCGACCTTGTTGGCGGTGGTCACGGCCATGGGCCCCACCTCGCGCAGCACCTCCAGCGCGACCGGGTGCAGCGGCATGCGCACGGCGACCCGTCCCCCGGTCTCCCCGAGGTCCCACTGCAGGCTGGGCGAGTGCTCGACCAGGATGGTGAGAGCGCCCGGCCAGAACGCGTCGGCCAGCTCACGGGCGGCCTTCGGCAGGGAGTAGACCAGGCCGTCGAGGGTGTGCCGGGAGCCGACCAGCACCGGCGGCGGCACCCGGCGGTCGACGCCGCGGGCGTTCTGCAGCGCGGTGACGGCGTGCGGCGTGAAGGCGTCGGCGCCGACCCCGTAGACGGTGTCGGTGGGCAGCACGGCCAGCTCGCCGCTCTTGACGGCCTCCACAGCGGCGGCGATGCCGCGATCGCGCTCGGCCACGGCCCGGCAGTCGTAGAGCATCACGAGAAGCAGTCTGCCATGGTGGCCCGGGCGCCCGTCAGACCCGCCGGGCCGTCGCGTACCGGGGGCGCCCCGCGAGGTCCTCATGGGCGACGACCTCGGTGAACCGGCCGTCCGCGGCGAGCAACGCCGGTACGGCCTCCGCGTGCACGTCGTCGTGCTCGATGCCCACCACCCCGCCGGGGCGCAGCAGGGCCGCTGCCAGGGCGATCACCGGCGGGATCACGGTCAGGCCGTCCGCGCCGCCGAAGACCGCCTCCGCCGGGTCGTGCTCGGCGACCTCCGGCGGCACGGCGGTGCCCTCCGGCACGTACGGCGGGTTGCACAGCAGCACGTCCACCCGGCCCCGCCACTCGGGAAGCAGCCCGGGGTCGGTCACATCGCCCTCGACCACCCGTACCTTCGGAGCGGTCTCGGTGTTGCGCCGCAGGAACGCCAGCGCTTGCGGGGAGCGCTCGACGGCCAGGACCACGGCCGGCTCGGCCTCGTCCGCGACAGCGAGGGCGATCGCGCCGCTACCACTGCAGAGATCGACCACAGTGGCACCCGGCGCGGTGTGCTCGATCCCCCAGCCGGCGAGCAGCTCGGTCTCCGGCCGCGGCACGAAGACGCCCTCCCCCACGGCCAGCTCCAGGTGCCGGAAGGCGGCCGTGCCCAGCAGGTGCTGCAACGGGACCCGCCGCGCCCGCTGCTCGACCAGCCCCTCGTATCGGCGCAGCTCGTCGCCACGCACGGCGTCCACCAGCAGCAGCCGGCCGCGGCCGATCCCGAGCACGTGCGCGGCGAGCAGCTCCGCATCGACCCGCGGCGATTCCACCCCCGCCTCCGCGAGCCGAGCTGTCCCCTTTGCCAGGGCAGGTGCCAAGCGGTGCCGGTCCGTGCCCTCGGAGGGGTGTTCGTGCGCGAGTGTCACGGCATAATCATGGAACGTCGTTTCGCGACGGTGACCGGCCGGGTCGTCGATCGATGAGCGACGTCGGCAGGGAGGGGCCTGAATGGCCGTGGCGGTTCCATGACGTGGTTGGACCAGCTCCCGGATTGCGTCGACGACCTGCGCCGGGCGGGCGACCTGCAACAGGGTGGCCGGTCCGCCGAGGCGCTGGCCATCCTGGACAAGGTCCTCGAGGTCACCACCGACCCGCTCACCCGCGCGTACGCCCTCGTCCAGCGCTTCGGCGCCCTCATCAACCTGGGCCGGGTCGCCGAGTTCGCCACGGCCATGACGCTGGCCTCGAACGCCGTCCACGAGACCTCCGACCCCTACCTGCGCGGCCAGATGCACGCGTTCGCCGCGCTCGGCGCCCATCTGCAGAGCGCCCTCGACCGCGGCGTCACCCACCTCGTGCAGGCCTCCCGCGCCCTCGCGGCCGTGCCCGACGGCGACGGCGAGACCGCGTGGGGCTGGCACGACCTCGCCATGGCGTACTCGTATCTCGGCTTCCACGGCCACGCGCTCACCGCGATCGAGCAGGCCCGGCAGGTCGGCGCGGCCGCCGGCCTGGCGCCGGAGCTCTTCGCCGCCCCCGGCATCCGGCTTCGCAACGCGGTCGCCCTCGACCACCAGGGCGACTCCGACGGCTGCCTGCGGGTGCTGCGCGACATCGACGCCGAGCTGACCCGTTACGTGGCGACGGGCGCCGACAGCCGGCTGCGGCCCAGCAGCAGGCCGGTCTACGGGTACGCGCTGGCCCGCCGCGCCGCCCTCGGCGAGAGCACCGACTCCGACATCGGCGACCTGTTCACCGGCGGCGGGGACAGCGTCCGCTCCCGGGACCTGCGCCACCTCGGCGCCGTGTGCCTCGACATCGCCGCCGGGCGGCCCGCCGAGGCGCTGCGCAAGCTCGACGCCGTACCGGTGTCCCAGGAGATCCTCGGCCCGGCCGAACCCGCCCGGCTGCGCAGCATCTGCCACGCCGCGGCCGGCGACCACCAGGCCGCCCACGAGGCCGACCGGTACGCCTTCCGCCTCGCCGCCCAGCGCATCGACCGCCTCCGCGACGGCTACCTCGACGGCGTGGCGGCCCGCCTCGACGCGCAGGAGACCCACCGCGACGCCGGCCGCTACGGCGACGAGACCCTCACCGACCCGCTCACCGGCCTGCCCAACCGCCGCCAGCTCGAGCGGTACGTCGCCGCGATGCTGTCCCGCGGCGAGACCGCGGCGATCGGCGTCTGCGACCTGATCGGCTTCACCGCGGTCAACGCCCGGCACGGCCGGCATTGCGGCGACCTGGTGCTGCAGCGCATCGCCGGCGTGCTGCACCGGGTGATGCGCCGCGGCGACTTCGTGGCCCGCTTCGCCGGTGACGAGTTCGTGGTGGTGCTGCCCGGCGCCGGCCCCACCCAGGCCGCCGAGGTGTCCCGCCGGATCAGCGCCGCCGCGGCAGGCGAGAACTGGCAGGTGCTCGTTCCCGGCACACCGATCGGCCTGGCGGCCGGCTGGTCCGAGGTGGGCGCCAACGCCCGCAGCCTCGCGGCCGCCCTGGCCGACGCAGCGGCCCACCGCACGCCCGCGTAACCCGTACGCTCGGCGATATGACCGTCATCGAGCTCGGTCTGGTGACCGGCGACGACAACCCGTCGCCCGAACCGGACCGGCGCCCGCTTCCGCGCCGCGACCTCAAGCGGATGCTGGTGGCGGCGGTCGCGGCCCTCTGCGTCCTGACGGTCACCGGGTCGGCACCGCCCGTGTCGCACGCTCCGCGGCAGCTGTGGAGCGTGCCCTTCCGGGAGGGCAACGGCATCTTCATCGTGTCCGGCGGGGCGGTGTACGTGCTGCTGAGCGTGTCCGGCGCCAGCACTTTGAGCGCCTACTCGCTGCGTACCGGCCAGGAGCTGTGGACCAGTTCCGAGCTCGCCGACGCGGCCTGGGTCAGCTCCGTGCAGGCGGGCGTGATGCTGCTGCCGGCCGCCGACACCACCGTGGAGTTCCAGGACGGGCAGGGCGGTCAGGTCTCCCGCCAGTTCACCCGGGAGACCGCCGCGGTCGACGCCGCCACCGGCAGACAGCTCTGGCGGCGGCCCGGTGAGTTCTCCGCCCTGACCGGCGGGCACGTCCTGATGGTCGAGTGGAACGACGACGGCAGCGCCGCCCGCAACCTCACCGTCGTCAACCTGCACGACGGCGTCCCGGTCTGGTCCCGTCCGGCCGGCGCCCTCGAGACGTGGACGTCCCGGGTGGCGACGACCGGCGACACCGACCGCCTGGTCACCGTCGCCCCCGGCGGCAAGGTGGCGGTGTACGACCTCGCCGACGGCCGTCCCGTCACCACCGGCCGGGTGCCGTGGCAGGGGCAGAACCCGCAGGAGGACTCGTACGCGAACATCTCCGTCGAAGGTCACGCCTTCTACCTGGAGAACGTCGAGCGTGGGCGGGGCACGGTGACCGCGTACGACACCGAGACGCTGCACGAGAAGTGGCGGATCGGCGCTCGCTCGTACGGCGGCTTCTACTCCTGCGGCGCGGTCCTGTGCGTCAACGGCGACCAGGGCGCCACCGGCTACGACCGGGAGACCGGCCAGGTGCGGTGGCGTACGCCGGGCTACACCAACGCGATACCGCTGCGCGACGGCAGGATCGTGATCAGCGACGACGAGGACGACGCCCGGCACTCCCTGATCGACGGCAACACCGGGCGCCGCATCGCCGACCTGGGCCGCGCGACGCTGGTCTGGGACGCCTCCTCGCCGCAGGAAACGCCCTACCTGGTGACCTCGTCCACCCGGCTGGCGGAGCCGACAACCGTCGCGGTGCTCGACCAGCGCACCGGCGAGGTGTGGATGCGCGGCGGCATCGATCCGGTCCTGGACTACAGCTGCCAGAGCAGCGACGACATGCTGGTGTGCGTCACGCCCGAAGGCCGGCTGACCGTCACGGACGTCGGCTGATCTCGCTCTCGCCCGCCAGGCGGGCGGCCCGGTCGGCCTCCGCGAGCGCGTCCAGCACGGCGTCGAGCTCACCGCCCAGGACCAGATCGAGGTTGTACGCGGTGTAGCCGATGCGGTGGTCGGTGATCCGGTTCTGCGGGAAGTTGTACGTGCGGATGCGCTCCGAGCGGTCCACCGTGCGTACCTGGGCCTTGCGCGCGTCGGAGGCGGCGGCGTCGGCCTCCTCCTGCGCGGCCGCCAGCAACCGGGCCCGCAGGATCCGCATCGCCTGCTCGCGGTTCTGCAGCTGGCTCTTCTCGTTCTGGCAGCTCACCACGATGCCGGTGGGCAGGTGGGTGATGCGCACGGCCGAGTCGGTGGTGTTGACCGACTGCCCACCGGGCCCGGACGAGCGGAACACGTCCACCCGGATGTCACCCGGATCGATCTGCACGTCGACGTCCTCGGCCTCGGGCAGCACCAGCACACCGGCGGCCGAGGTGTGGATGCGGCCCTGCGACTCGGTGACGGGTACCCGCTGGACGCGGTGCACCCCGCCCTCCCACTTCATCCGCGACCAGACGCCGTGCCCGCCCTCCGGCACGCCCTTCGTCTTCACCGCGACCGACACGTCCTTGACGCCGCCCAGGTCGGAGTCCTGCGCGTCGATGACCTCGACGGTCCAGCCCCGGCGCTCCGCGTACCGCGTGTACATCCGCAGCAGGTCACCGGCGAACAGCGCCGACTCCTGGCCGCCCTCGCCGGCCTTGATCTCGACGATGACGTCCTTGGCGTCGTGCGGGTCCCGCGGGATGAGCATCTCGCCGAGCTTCTCCTCCAGCGGCGGCAGCAGCGCGGCGACCGCCTCCACCTCGCCGGCGAACGACGGGTCCTCCGCGGCCAGCTCCTTGGCGGCGGCCAGGTCGGCACGCGCCGCCTCGAGCTCGGTGTGGGCGGCGTACAGCGGCGCCAGCTCGGCGAAGCGGCGCCCGACCCGGCGCACCAGGGCCTGGTCGGAGTGGATGGAGGGGTCCTCCATCTGCTTCTCGAGCTGCGCGTACTCGTCCAGCAGCGTGGTCAGCCGGTCGTTGCTCACAAGGTCTCCCTACATACCAACGGCGCCCGGCCCCGCCGTGCGGGAACCGGGCGCCGTCGAGGCAGTTACTTCTTCTTGCCGGCGTTGACCTTCGCGTACTTCGCCTGGAACTTGGCGACCCGGCCCGCGGTGTCCAGCACGCGCTGCTTGCCCGTGTAGAACGGGTGGCAGGCGCTGCAGGTCTCGACGCGGATCTCGCCGCCCTTGGCGGTGCTGCGGGTCGTGAACGTGCTGCCGCAGGAGCAGATGACCTCGGTGGTCGTGTACTCCGGGTGGATACCGCTCTTCATGTCGTCTCGGTCTCTCTCGATAAGCGGTCGCCGGGTCGCCGAGTGCTCGTGGCGTGAACCGGAACCTTGTGCTGGCCGATGGACCAGTCTGCCATGTGACGAACCCCCACTGGAAATCAGGAGGCGTTTCCTGGTCCGTGGTCGATAACGTGAGCAGCCCTCGCGGCATTCCCACCCGGAAAGGACCATGCCATGACGCTGCTCGCCGACGTCCTCGACCAGGCCGAACTGGCCTCCGCGGTCGAAGACGGGCACGTCCGGACGCAGCGCCACCCGTCGCGGCCGTACGTGATCTACAACTACACGGAGTCCTGCCAGTACGCCGGCGCCTGGACGCCGGTGACCCTGGCCTGCCGCGGACTGGTGGTCGACGAGACGACCGGCACGGTCCTCGCCCGCCCCCTGCCGAAGTTCTTCAACCACTCTGAGGGAAATGCCCCTTTCCTCTGCCCGGACGCGCCGGTGGCCGTCACGGACAAGGCGGACGGATCGCTCGGCATCATCTACCGCGACGGGGACGAGCTCGCCGTCGCGACCCGGGGGTCGTTCGCGTCGGACCAGGCGCTGCACGCGACCCAGCTGCTGCGCACCCGGTACGCGGACTTCGTGCCGCCGGCCGGCCTGACCGTGCTCGTCGAGATCATCTACCCGGGCAACCGGATCGTCGTGGACTACGGCGGCATGGACGACCTCGTGCTGCTCGGCGCCGTCGACATCGCCACCGGGCGGACGTTCGGGCCGGGCGCGGTGCCGGACTGGCCGGGCCCGGTGGTGGATTCCTTCGCGTACGCCACCCTCGCCGAGGCGCTCGCCGCACCGCCGCGGGACGGCAAGGAGGGGCTGGTGGTGCACTTCCTCGACACCGACGAACGGGTGAAGATCAAGTACGCCGAGTACGTCCGGCTGCACCGGCTCGTCACGGGGCTCTCCGCCCGTACCGTATGGGACGTGCTGGCCTCCGGCGGCGACCTGGACGCGCTGACGGAACCGCTTCCCGACGAGTTCCACGCGTGGGTTCGCCGGGTGGCCGGGGAGCTCGTGGCGACCGTCGAGGAGCTGGCCGAGCAGGTGGAGAAGGAGTTCGCGGCGATCGTGGGCAGCCTTCCCGACGGCTGGGGGCGGCGGGAGTTCGCGGCGCAGGCCGTGCGCAGCGAGCACCGCGGTGCGCTGTTCCTGCGCCTCGACGGCAAGGACTACCGTCCCGGCCTGTGGCAGCTCGCGCGTCCCGCGGGCGACGTGACGCCGGGTGGGAGTGAGGAATGACCAGACTGCTGATCACCCGTGGGCTGCCCGCCTCGGGCAAGACCACGTTCGCGCGCAAGCTGCAGCCGCAGGTCGTCCGGGTCAACCGCGACGACCTGCGGCGGATGCTGCACGGCGAGCGGCTGTTCACCCAGCGGGCCGAGGCCCAGGTGACCCAGGCCCAGCGGGCAGCGGTCGAGGCGCTGCTGCGCGCGCACGGTGACGTGATCGTCGACGACACCAACCTGCGGGCCAAGACGGTACGGGAGTGGGCCGAGCTCGCCGCCCGGTTCCACGCGACGTTCGAGGTGCACGACTTCACCGACGTACCGGTGGAGGAGTGCGTGCGCCGCGACGCCGAGCGGGCGGAGGAGGACCGGGTCGGCGAGGGGGCGATCCGCCGCATGCACGAGCGGTATCTGGCGGGCAAGAACCTTCCGCTGCCGGTCCCGTACGTCGATCCCGGCGGCCCCGGAGTCGTCTACCGGCCGGACCCCGAGCTGCCCGAGGCGGTGCTGGTGGACATCGACGGCACGGTCGCGCTGATGCACGGCCGGAGCCCGTACGACTGGTCGCGGGTCGGCTCGGACCTGCCGAACCCGGCGGTCATCGCGGCGGTCCGAGCGATGCACGCGGCCGGCCACGCCATCGTCTTCTGCTCCGGCCGCGACGCGGTCTGCCGGGCGGAAACCCAGGCCTGGCTGGACCTTTACGTCGATGTGCCGTACGAAGGACTCTTCATGCGGCCCGAGGGCGACTCGCGCAAGGACGCGATCGTGAAGCGGGAGATCTTCGAGCAGGAGATCCGGGACCGGTGGCGCGTCGTCGGCGTGTTCGACGACCGGCAGCAGGTCGTGCGCATGTGGCGGGCGCTGGGACTGACCGTCTTCCAGGTGGCGGAGGGGGACTTCTGATGAGCGGGCAGGCGGGCAAGTATCCGCGTACTTTCCACCTGCCCGACTCCCCCGGTGCCTCCGCCGACGACAAGGTGCAGCACGACCTGTCCTGGTTGGACGGTGAGCTCGTGGTGACCGAGAAGCTCGACGGCGGCAACCTCACCTTCACCCGCGACGCCATGTACGCCCGCTCCCTCGACTCCGGCACGCACCCGTGGGACCGGCCGGCGAAAGCGTTGTGGGCCATGACGGCGTACCGGATCCCGGACGACTGGCGGGTCTGCGGCGAGTCGATGTGGGCTCGCCGCAGCATCGCGTACACGGATCTTCCAGGGGTGTTCATCGTCTTCGGCATCTGGGACGAGACGGACACGTTGCTCGGCTGGGACGACACTGTCGACTGGGCGAAGCGGCTGGAGCTTCCGGTGGTGCCGGTGCTCTACCGCGGCGGCAGTCTCAGCGAGGCGCGCGCGGCGTGGGCGCAGCGGCACACCCCGGAGACCTCGGAGGGTTTCGTGGTGCGAAGCGCCGGTCGCATCCCGGCCGACGAGTTCTCCCTCAAGCTCCTGAAATGGGTCCGCCCCCATCATGTACGCACAGACGCGGCGTGGCGCCACCGCGACGACTTCCCGGTGAACGAGTTCGCTTAGTTCGGATAGAAGTTCGGCCGCAGGTCCAGCTCCTGGTAGTAGCGGTGGAACACGGGCGTGATGCCTCCCGAGATGGGCGGCACGATCCAGGTCCAGTCCGCGGGCACCTGGCGGCCCGCCTTCTCCTCGTTGCGCAGATGGGTCATGAAGCGCTGGGACTCGGTGTGGTGGTCGCTGATCCGCACCCCGGCCTTCTCGAAGGACCAGAGCACCGCGCGGTTCAGCTCGACCAGCGCGCGGTCACGCCACAGCGTCGACTCGCTGCTGGTGTCCAGCCCCATCCGGGCGGCGACCGTCGGCAGCATGTCGTAGCGGTCGGTGTCGGCGAGGTTGCGCGCGCCGATCTCGCTGCCCATGTACCAGCCGTTGAACGGGGCGAGCGGGTACGTGACGCCGCCGATCGTGAGCCGCATGTTCGAGATGGCCGGGACGGCGTGCCACCGAAGGCCCAGCTCGGCGAACCAGCCGAACTCCGGGTGGGTCAGCGGGACCTCGAGGACGGCGCGTTCCGGGAGCTCGTAGAGGCGTACGGGCTCCCCCGGCACCTCGACGGCGAGCGGCAGGATGTCGAAGGCGTCGCCCTTGCCCTGCCAGCCGAAGCCCTGCATCCGGGCGGTGAAGTCGGCGTTGCGCGCGTCGCCGACGACGCTGCCGTCCTCGGTGCGGTACCCGGCGTATCGGATGAGCTGCTCGTTCCACACCTTGGCGTACGGCTGTCCCGGCTGGGCCGCCGCGAAGACGCTGATGACCGGTCGGAGCTTGCCGGCCTGCTGTCCGCCGCCGGCCGCCTGCAAGTGGTGCACGAGCAGGGAGAAGATCTCGTCGGCGGTACGCGCGCGGCGCCGGTCCAGGACGACGAGGCTGCGCCAGTACAGGCGGCCGATGCAGCGGCTCGAGTTGCGCCAGGCCATCTTCGCGCCGTACGTCAGCTCGTCGGTGGTGTGCACGTAGCTGCCGGTGGCGGCGATCTGGGCGCGCACGATGGCGAGCCGCGGCTCGACCGGTCCGAGTCGCGGATTCTCCAGGTAGCACTCGCGAAGGAACTGCTCCGCCTCTGCGGGGTCGACCGGCGCGTCCGGGTCCCACTGCGGAGCCGGTTGGTCCCGGTAGCCAGGCACGATCATCGAGCGCCCCTCCCCCAGATCGAGTAGGTGATACCGGAGGTTCGCACGACCCTGGAGGAGCGGAAACACACTCGATGTGCGACGAAGGGGCGGTCACCTTGCGGTGACCGCCCCTTTTCGGGTGCTTTTGACCCCTACTCAATCGCCGTCGAGAGAATTACTCATTCCCCCGGGGTCGACTTCGCGATCTGCATGAGGAACTCGATGTTCGTCCGGGACTGCTTGAGCCGGTCGAGCAGGAGGTCCAGCGCGGCCGACGACTCCAACGAGCTCAGCACCTTGCGCAGCTTGTGGACGATCGCCAGCTCTTCCTTGCCGAGCAGGATCTCTTCCTTGCGGGTGCCGGACGGGTGGATGTCGATGGCCGGGAACGTACGCCGGTCCGCGATCTTCCGGTCGAGCTTGAGCTCGGCGTTACCCGTGCCCTTGAACTCCTCGAAGATCACCGTGTCCATCATCGAGCCGGTCTCCACCAGCGCGGTGGCGAGAATCGTCAGCGAGCCGCCGTTCTCGATGTTGCGCGCCGCGCCGAGGAACCGCTTCGGCGGGTAGAGAGCCGTCGAGTCGATACCACCGGACATGATGCGGCCGGAGGCCGGCGCCGCCAGGTTGTACGACCGGCCGAGCCGGGTCACCGAGTCGAGCAGCACGACCACGTCGTGGCCCAGCTCGACCAGGCGCTTGGCCCGCTCGATCGCCAGCTCGGCGACCGTGGTGTGGTCCTGCGGCGGCCGGTCGAACGTGGCCGCGATGACCTCGCCCTTGACCGAGCGCTGCATGTCGGTGACCTCTTCGGGCCGCTCGTCGACCAGCACGACCATCAGGTGGCACTCGGGGTTGTTGTGGGTGATCGCGTTGGCGATCGCCTGCAGCACCATCGTCTTACCGGCCTTCGGCGGCGAGACGATCAGGGCCCGCTGGCCCTTGCCGAGCGGCATCACGAGGTCGATGACGCGCGTCGTCAGGATGTGCGCCTCCGTCTCCAGCCGCAGGCGCTCCTGCGGGTAGAGCGGGGTGAGCTTGTAGAACTCGGGGCGGCGCCGGGCCTCCTCGGGCTCCATCCCGTTGATGGTGTCGAGGCGCACCAGGGGGTTGTACTTGTCCCGCCGCTGGTCGCTCCCGCCGTCGCGCGGCGCGGCCCGCACGGCACCGGTCACCGCGTCACCGCGGCGCAGGCCGTGCTTCTTGACCTGCGACATCGACACGTACACGTCGTTGGGACCGGAGAGATAGCCGGTCGTCCGCACGAACGCGTAGTTGTCGAGCACGTCGAGGATGCCGGCCACCGGCACGAGAACGTCGTCCTCGTTGACGTGCGGCTCGCGGCCACCGTCCCGGCCGCCCTCGCGACCGCCGCCCTCGCCGTCACGGTCCCGGCCGCGGCGACGGTCCCGGAAGCGGCTGCGCCGGCTGCGCCGTCCGCCCTCGCCACCGTCGCTGTCGTCATCGTCGTGGCTGTCGTTGCGCGGACCACGGTCGTTGCGATCCCCGCGGTCGTTACGGTCGCCCCGGTCGTTGCGGTCGCCGTTCTCGGCACGCTGCTGGTTGCGCTGGCGGTCCCGGTTGCGCTCACCCCGGTCGGAGCGGTCGCCCCGGTCACGCTCGGTGCGCTCACCGGCGTCGGCACCCTCGGTGCGGGCCTCGCCCTGCTCGCGCGGCTCCCGCTCCTGGCGGTCCTGCCGGTCCTGGCGGTCGCGACGACTGCGGCGGCCCTGCTCCGGCTCGGCCTGCTCGGTGGCGGGCGCCTGCTCGGTCACGGGAGCGCCGGCGGTCTGCACGACGGCCGGCACGGAGGCGGGCTGCTGCTCGGCAACGGGAGCCGGGGCCGGCTCGGAACGCACCGGCTCGGCGGCCGGCGCGGCCTCGGTCCGGGCCGGGGCCTCCGCGCGGGCGGCGGAGTCGCCGCGGTTCGCCGAGCTGCTGGTGCGGCGCGGCCGGGGGGTCGTCTCGGCGGGGGCGGCGGCCGGGGCCCCGCCGTTCTGCCGCTCGGAGATCGCGGTGATCAGCTCACCCTTGCGCATCCGGGCGGTGCCGGAGATGCCGAGGGAGGCGGCGAGACTCTGCAGCTCGGGCAGCAGCATCGCAGACAGCCCAGTGCCGCCGCGGCGGCGCTTGGTGACAGCCGCGGTGGTGGCGCCGTCATCAGCGACGTCAGAAACACCCGACGTCACGTCGGTGGTGTCGCTCAATGGATTCCTTCCGTCGAAAAAGCCAAGACCACCCGGGTCTGCAGCAGCCTGGTGGCCGGGTGCCCTCGGAACCCGCTTCGCACATGCGGCGCGGGAGTTTTGCAGCACGGCAGCTCGACGGTTTCCCGACCCGTCCGACAGTGACGAGTAGGTCTCGGCGAGTGCAGCGATCTGATGACCTGCTGCCCGGCGTGTGCCTCGAAAAGAAATGAGACGAGCCCAGATCGGCATATGTCTCGGGGGTGCGCGCCGAACCGCAGAGATCGCTTGCTTCGCGGCTGTGCTAGGTCTTGAGCGTAGTCAACTCTTACGACCTGCGGCAACAGGGTCCCGCTCGGCGTGTTCCACCATACTCCCTCTGACAAGAGCTCCGGTGGCATCCACGCCCAACACCTCGGCGCGCCACGCTGTTCCCGCATGGAAATCCGCAGGTACCGGGCTCAGAGCGAGCACGGTCGGCCCGGCACCGCTGACCACGGCGGCTACACCCAGCGACCGCAGCGACGCGACCAGTGACGCCGTCCCCGGCATAGCCTGAGCCCGGTAACCCTGATGCAGCCGATCCTCGGTAGCCGCGAAGAGCAGCTCCGGCTCGGCACTGAGCGCATGCACGAGAAGAGCCGCCCGCCCGGAGTTGAACGCGGCGTCCGCATGCGGCACGCTCGGCGGCAGCGCAGCCCGCGCCGTCGCCGTCAGGCCCCGTTCCTGCGGAACGAAAAGCGTCGGCCGTACGCCCTCAGCCGGTGCCAGCCGCACCGCCCGAGCACCCGACGCCTCGGTCCAGGCAATGGTGAACCCCCCGAGCAGACAGGGCGCGACATTGTCGGGATGCCCCTCCATCTCGGCCGCGATCCGCAATGCGTCATCGTCGGATATCTGCTCCTGGACCAGCCCTCGGGCCAGCTGGACGCCACCCACGATGGCGGCCGAGGACGACCCCAGACCCCGAGCCTGCGGGATCCGGTTGACGCACTCCACGGCCACCCCGGAGGGCCGCCCGCCCAGCTCGTCGAAGGTCCGCAGCATCGCCCGCACGACCAGATGCGACTCGTCCCCGGGCAGCTCACCGGCGCCCTCCCCGGTCACGGACACCGTGAACCGGTCGCCGATGACCCGCGCGGACAGGTCGTCGTACAGGGTGAGCGCGAGTCCCAGCGAGTCGAAGCCCGGACCGAGATTGGCGCTGGTGGCCGGGGTCCGCACCCGCACCGGCTCAGAGACGAAGGTCAGGCCCATCGCCACATGCTAGGCCTAGATCATCGACGGCGCGTCACCCGGCGGACCCCGGAATGTCGTACCTCTCGGCTACGGTCGCCCCCATGACCGTCAGCTACCTGTTCTCGGGCCTCCTGGGCCACCTGCCGGTGCTGGCCGCCCTGATCGCCGGCCTGGTCCTGGTATCGGCCCGGCAAACCCGCCTGGGCCCCCGAAGCACAACCCTGGCCCGGCTCGGCCTGGCGGCGCTGCTGCTCTCCCAGCTCCTCAACATGGCCTGGCTGTTCGTATTCCCGCAGCTCATCCGCTCCCTCGACTACCGGGCGAGCACCTACGGGATGGTGACGTTCGGGGTGAGCGTCGTGCTCAGCCTGCTGATGGCCGCGGGGCTGGGGCTGCTGATCGCGGCGCTGGTCACGCGGGGCGCGGGCGGCGGCGGGCCGTTCGACGGCTCGCCATACGGGTTCCAGGAGGCGGCACGGGCCGGCGCTCCGGCGGTTGGGCCCGATCAGGGTTCCGGTGGGGCAGCGAGCGGCTACAACCCGACAGGCCCTCCCGGCGGCGTCTAGCCGGTCAGCCCGAGCGGCGTCCAGCCGGTCAGCCCGAGCGGCGTCCAGCCGGTCCGTCACGGCGCGTCGGCATCCGATTGCGGCGCTCCGCCGAGCAGTGCGGGGGCCCACCCGGCCGTTGCGGCGTCCCGCCCGCCATCACTGGCCGAATCGGGCCCCTTGGAGCCTGCCGCCCGCCATCGCAGGGCCTCCACCCCGCCTGCCGCGGCCTGCCGCCCGCGGGCCGCGCCCAACCAACCGGCCACGCCCAGCCAACCCGGCCACGCCCCAGCCAACCCGCCCGCCGGCCGCAGCAAGGCCGCCACATACGCCCACCGGTCCGGCCGCCCCGCCTGGCCCGGACCGATCGCCGCCTACGGAGTCGGGGACGAGGCCCCGTTGGGCCGTTCCTCGCTCGCCTCCCCCGGCCGCTCGGCTTCCTCCAGCGACAAACGCCGCGTCGCGATGCGCCAGCCGATCGCGTAGAGCAACGTGATCAGCCCGCAGGTCGCGAGGATCACCCGCTCGTCGACATGGTCCACGAACAGCGCCGCACCCAGCTGGCTGACCGAGATCGCCAGCGTCGCCAGCATCATGTCCGTGGCGAACACCCGCCCGCGGAGCCGGTCCGGCACCTCGCCCTGCAGGGCATAGTTCGACAGCACCCAGTTCGTGCCGCCCGCGAAATGCGCTACGAAGACCAGCGCGAGCACCAACGGGAACCAGGGCGCGAGCGCCACGCCGACATAGCCGAGGCCGTACAGGCTCATCGACAGGGCCAGGCCGGGGAGCAGCCAGGAGCGGTGGTTCAGGACCGGGCGCATCACGAGGGGGCCGACCAGCGCGCCCGCGCCGCGTACCGCGAAGAGCAGGCCGGCGCCCAGGGCTCCCACTCCGTACAGGCCTGCGAGCAGGGGGAAGACCGTGAGCACGCCGTTGCCCAGCCCGACCGCCGATTTCACCGTCACCAGGGCCCGGATGCGCGGCCGGGCGCCGATGTAGCGCAGGGCTTCCGCGAGGGCGTGCCAGGTGCGGGCCGGTGGGGCGGACGGGTCGCGGGGTGCCTGCAGCGGGCGGCGGATCAGCAGGGTCAGGACGGCCGCGGTCAGGAGGCTCGCGGCGGCTGCGGCGAAGCTGACGTACGGCCCGAAGGCGCTGCTCACGATGCCGCCGAGGGACGCGCCGACGATGGTCATGGTGCCCCAGGCGGAGCCGGCGACGGCGTTGGCCGCGGCGAGGTCGGCGGGGTCGACGACGTTCGGCAGGGCGGCCGATGCGGCCGGGGAGTAGAACGCCTTGGCGACGGCTACCGCGCCGATGGCCACCAGGGCGAGCGGGGCTGTGGCGGCCGAGCGGACGACGAAGAGGAGCAGGGTGGCGACCAGGGCCGCGATGTTGGCGGCGACGAGGATCGTGCGGCGGTCCAGCCGGTCGGCGATCGTGCCGGCGTACGGGAGCAGCACCGCGGTGATGCCGGTGTCGGCGGCGAGGACGAGCGCGCCCCACACGCCGCTGCCGGTGAGCTCGGGCAGGAGGACGAGCAGCGGCACCATGACGAACCAGTCGGAACCGAAGACCACGAGCTCGGCGGCGAACAGGCGCCGGAAGTCGCGGTTGCCGGTAAGGACCGAGAAGGGAGTTGCCACGTACGCAAACAGTACCGGCCGTCCCCACCTGAGCGGGGACGGCCGGCGATCGGCCGATCAGGCGGGGTTGCGCGCCGGCTCGCCCTCCGGGGCCTCGTGGGCGCCGCCGCTCGAGTCGGGCACCGGGACGTCGTCCGGCACCGCGGCATCGGGACCGTCCGCCGCGTGCTTCGGCGTACCGGCCGCCGCCAGGGCCTTGCGGGCGCGCCGGCGTTCCCGGCGCTCGCGGCCCTTGAGCTTGGTGTTCTCCACCATCACGTACAGCGCCGGCACCAGGACCAGCGTCAGCAGGGTGGAACTCACCAGGCCGCCGATCACCACGATGGCCAGCGGCTGCGAGATGAAGCCGCCCTCGCCGGTCAGGCCCAGCGCCATCGGCAGCAGGGCGAAGATGGTGGCGATGGCCGTCATCAGGATCGGGCGCAGGCGGTGCCGGCCGCCCTCGACGACCGCCTCCTGGACGCCCATGCCCGCGATCCGGTAGTGGTTGATCAGGTCCATGAGCACGATGGCGTTCGTGACCACGATGCCGACCAGCATCAGGACACCGATCAGTGCGGGCACGCCGAGCGGGGTGCCGGTGACCAGCAGCAGGGTGATCGCGCCGGTGGCCGCGAACGGGATGGAGACGAGCAGGAGCAGCGGCTGGAGCAGGCTGCGGAACGTCGCCACCATGATGACGAAGACGATCGCGATGGCGGCGAGGACGGCCAGGCGCAGGTCGGCGAACGCATCGCCCTGTTCCTGGCTGACGCCGCGGATCTTGTACGTGGCACCGGCGGGCAGGGTGAGGGCGTCGAGCCGCTTGGTGAGGTCGTCGGTCGTGGCGCCGACGTTGGAGCCGGTGGCGGTGCCGCTGACCGTGACGCTGCGGTTGCCGTCGATCCGGGTGACCTCTTCGGGCCCGGCGACCTCCTTGACGTCGGCCACCGTGTCCAGCGGCACGGGCTGACCGCTCGGGGTGGTCACCGGCAGCTTGCGCAGCGCGGCGGCGTCCGAGGGCGGGGCGCCGAAGGTGACGACGACGTCGCGGGTGGAGCCGTCGACCGTGATCTTCCCGGCCGGCGCCGAGCGGAAGGCGCCGGCGACGGCCTGGCCGACCGCCGCCTCGGTCAGGCCGCGGCGGGCCGCCTCCGCGCGGTTCACCACGACGTCGAGGCGCGGAACGCTGGCCGCCAGCGACGTCTTCACGTCGGTGACGTCCTTGGTGCCGGCCATCGCTTCCTGAACCTGCTTGGTGGCGGCCACCAGGGCGTCCTGGTCGGCCGCCTGCACCACCACCGACAGCTCGTCCGCGGCGAAGCCCGTACCGTTGTCGCCGCCGACCGTGACCTCGCCGACGTCCTTCATGCCCTCGAACTGCTCCCGCAGCTCGTCGGAGAGCTTGGCGGCGTCGGCGTCGTCCTTGAGCGCCACGTTGAAGCTGGCGCCGCTGGAACCGCCGGAGCCGGCGAACGGGTTGAAGTCGCCGTTGCCGACCGTGACCTGGTAGGTCTCGATGTCGTCGCGGGCCGCGAGCACCGCTTCGACCTTCTTCGCGGCCTCGTTCGTCGCCGCGAGGCTGGTGCCGACGGGCAGGTCCTGGGAGACGGTGATGGAGCCCTGGCCGGAATCGTCGAGGAGGTTGGTCTCGAGCCGGCCGGCGAGGCCCAGCGTGCCGATGAGCACCGCGACGCCGATCGCGACGGTGGCCCAGCGGGTGCCGCGGCTGCGGGTCACCCAGCGAATGACCGGCAGGTACGCACGCTGCAGCGGGCTGCGCAGCTCCTTCTCCTCGGCGGCCCGGCGCACGGCCTCCGACTCGCTGCCACCGGCGGCCGGCCGCAGGAACCAGTACGCGAGCACCGGCACGACGGTCAGCGCCACGAACAGCGAGGCGAGCAGCGCGACGGTGACGGTGATGGCGAAGGGGGCGAACAGCTGCCCCACTAGGCCGCCGACGAGCGCGATGGGGGCGAAGACGGCGACCGTGGTCAGCGTCGAGGCGGTCACCGCACCGGCGACCTCCTTCACGCCGGACGTGATGGCGTGCACCTTCGTCTCGCCGTACCCGAGATGCCGTTTGATGTTCTCCAGCACCACGATGGAGTCGTCCACGACGCGGCCTACCGCGATGGTGAGCGCGCCGAGGGTGAGCAGGTTGAGCGAATAGTCGCCGATCCAGAGCCCGATAAGCGCGATCAGCACGGACAGCGGGATGGACACCGCGGTGACGAGCGTGGACCGCACCGACAACAGGAAGACCAGGATGACGATGACCGCCATGACCAGGCCGAGCAGGCCCTCGGTGGTGAGGCTCTTGATGGAGCGCTCGACGAAGGGCGCCTGGTCGGTGATGACGGTGAGCTTGGCGCCGGAGCCGGCCTCCAGGTCGTCGAGCTTGTCGCGGACGGCGTGGGAGATCGCCACCGCGTTCCCGTCCGGTGCGGCGGTGACCGCGATGCCCAGGCTCTCGGCCCCGTCCGTACGCGTGAACGAGGTGGCCGTGGCGAGCTGGCTGGTGACCGAGGCGACGTCGCCGAGCTTGACCGGGCCCTTGCTGCCGGTCAGGTAGAGGTCGCGAAGCTGATCGACGCTGCTGATCGGGCTGCCCACCTGGACGCTCAGCGAGCGGTCGCCCTCGGTGAGCGCGCCGGCGGGCACCGAGATCCCGTTGTTCTGCAGCAGGGTGGCGATCGCGCGCGGGTCGGCGCCGGCGGCCGCCAGCTTGGCGGGGTCGGGCTTGATCAGGACCTGCTCGTCGCGCGTGCCGAGGACGTTCACGTCGCGGACACCGTCGATCTCGGTGAGCTCGGGCACGACGGTGCGCTTGAGGCGCTGCGCGAGGTCGGACTCGCCGGATCCGCCGCTCGCCGCGAGGACGATCGCCGGGATGTCGTCGGTGCCGCCGGCGAAGATGGTCGGCTCGACGTCGTCGGGGAGCGTGGGCTGGATCCGGTTGACCGAGGTGGTCAGCTGGTTGATCGCATTGTCGAGGTCGGTGCCGAACTCGTACTGCACCGTGATCGTGGTGGAACCCTCACGGGTGGTCGACTGGATGCTGTCCAGGCCGTCGGCACCCTTGACGGCGTCCTCGATCGGCTTGGTGACCTGCTCCTCCATGATCTCCGGGCTGGCGCCCGGCAGGACCACGCCGATGAACGCGCCGGGAAACTCCAGCGACGGCAGGAGCTGCTGTTTGAGGGACGGGATGGTGTAGATACCGAAGCCGGCGATCACCACCGCGATGAGGGCCACCAGCCCTCGGTTGGCGAGACTGAGCCTGGTCAGGAATGACATGTGCTCCCCCGGGAAAGTTCGTCCAAGGCATATAGTTTGCCTCACGCGAACAAACGGTTTTCGCCGGGGTCACTGGTACCGTCCGGTCACGAGGCGGACACGCAGCGGCCATCGGCTCGCAAGACAGGAGGTGCGGTGGCCGACAACGAACGACTCATCGCCGACATCATGGGCGCCCAACAGCAACTCCAGCACTTGTTCGCGTACGACCGCTCGGATCCGCTCTTCGCGTCCCAGCTCACCATGTCGCAGCTGAAGATCTTGCTGCTTCTCTTCAGATTGGGCGACACGTCCGGCCGCGAGTTGGCCGGCCTGCTCGGGGTCAGCCTGGCGACGCTCAGCGGCATGGTGGACCGGCTGGTGGCCCACGACCTGGCCACCCGCGCGGAGGATCCGAACGACCGCCGGGTGCGGCGCATCACGCTCAGCCCGAACGGCCGGGAGCTGATCTCCCGGATCATCACGGCGGGCGCGGACAAGCAGCTCAGACTGCTGAAGAAGCTGACGGACGACGAGCTTCAGACGGTACGCGACGCGATGGTGGCGATGGTGCGCGTGGCCACCGAGGATTCGACGGAGAACGCCTCAGGCGAGGTCGAGCGCCCGAGCCGCGGCAAGGACGTCGTTGTGGATGGTGGTCGGTGACGGCGCCGTGGAGATGGCCCACTCCGGGTCCTTGAGGCCATGGCCGGTCACCGTGCAGACCACCGTCGCGCCCGCCGGGATCATGCCCGCCTCCGCCTGCTGGAGCAGGCCCGCCACGCTGGCCGCGCTGCCCAGCTCGACGAAGACGCCGACCTCGCGGGCGAGCAGCCGGTACGCCGTGAGGATCTCGCGGTCGGTGACCGCGGAGATCAGGCCGCCGGAGTGGTCACGGGCGTCCAGCGCCTTGGTCCAGCTGGCCGGGTTGCCGATGCGGATGGCGGTGGCGATGGTGGACGGCTCGGGGACCACCTTGCCGTTGACGATCGGCGCCGCGCCGGAGGCCTGGAAGCCGTACATCTTCGGGACGATCTTGGAGTTGCCCGCCTCGTGGTCCTCCTGGTAGCCCATCCAGTACGCGGAGATGTTGCCCGCGTTGCCGACCGGCAGGCAGTGGATGTCGGGGGCGGTGCCGAGGGCTTCGACGATCTCGAAGGCGGCCGTCTTCTGGCCGTGCAGGCGGAAGATGTTGACCGAGTTGACCAGGGAGACCGGGAAGTCCTGGGAGAGCTTGGAGGCCAGCGCGAGGCAGTCGTCGAAGTTGCCGTTGACCTGCAGGAGCTTGGCGCCGTGGACCAGGGCCTGGGCCAGCTTGCCGAGGGCGATCTTGCCCTGGGGCACCAGCACGGCACAGGTCAGGCCGGCGCGGGCCGCGTACGCCGCCGCAGAGGCGCTGGTGTTGCCCGTGGAGGCGCAGATGATCGCCTTGGAGCCCTCCTCCACCGCCTTGGACACCGCCATGGTCATGCCGCGGTCCTTGAAGGAGCCGGTGGGGTTGGCGCCCTCGACCTTCAGGTAGACGTCGGCGCCGGTGCGGCGGGAGAGCACGGGAGCGGGCACGAGGGGTGTGTTGCCCTCGTGCAGCGTGACCACCGGGGTGGCCTCCGAGACCGGGAGCCGGTCACGGTACGCCTCGATCAGTCCCCGCCACATGGTCTTTCCTCTCCGCTGACTGCGATCAAGGATGCACTAGCCTGCCGAATGGCGAGACTCTGCATCCACTATGCGGGACCGTGGGACACGGCCTCCACGTTGTTGCCGTCCGGGTCGCGGACGAACGCGCCGTAGTAGTTCTCGTGGTACTCCGGGTGGACCGCCGGCTCGTGCAGCACCTCGGCGCCCGCCTCGACCGCGGCCGCGAAGAACGCGTCCACCGCCGCCCGGTCGGCCGCCTTGAACGCGATGTGCGACTCGCGGAAGCCCTCGCCCTCGTTGTGCTCGCCGATCCAGAAGTCGGGGAAGGTGTCGCCGTAGCCCATGGCGACCTTGTGGTCCATCATCCGGCGCAGGCCGAGCGGCGCGAGCACCTTGTCGTAGAAGGCCGCGCTCGCCGCCAGGTCCGAGCATTGGAAACCGACGTGGTCCAGCATGGTCAGGCCCCTCCCTCGACACGGAGGACGCTCGCGATCGACCGTACGATGTCCAGCGAGCGCAGATCCTCCACGGTGGCCGCCAGGTTGGCGTCCGGCGCGCCGTGCGTGACGATGACCAGCGTGGCGTCCTCGTCGCGGCCCGACTGGCGGACTGTGGCGATCGACACCTCGTGCTTGGCGAACACGCCGGCCACGGTCGCGAGCACGCCCTGGCGGTCAGCCACGTCCAGGCTGATGTGGTAGCGCGTCACGGCCTCGCCGATCGGGCGGATCGGCAGGTGGGCGTACGCGCTCTCGCTCGGCGCCCGGGTGCCCGACAGGCGGTTGCGGGCGGCCGCCACGATGTCGCCGAGGACGGCGCTCGCTGTGGGCGTACCCCCGGCTCCCCGGCCGTAGAACATGAGCTGCCCCGCGGCCTCGGCCTCGACGAAGACCGCGTTGAACGCGTCGCCCACGCTCGCCAGCGGGTGGCTGCGCGGGATCATCGCCGGGTGCACGCGCACGCTGACCGACTCCTGCCCGGAGGAGTCCGCGCCGCGCTCGGCCAGGCACAGGAGCTTGATCGTGCAGCCCATCTCCTTGGCGCTGGCCACGTCCGCGGCCGTCACGCCCGTCATGCCCTCGCGGAACACGTCAGCCGCGGTCACCCGGGTGTGGAAGGCCAGGGACGCGAGGATGGCGGCCTTGGCGGCGGCGTCGAAGCCCTCGACGTCGGCGGTCGGGTCGGCCTCCGCGTACCCGAGCTCGGTGGCCTCCTCCAGCGCCTCGCCGAAGCCGGCGCCGCTGGCGTCCATCGACGACAGGATGAAGTTGGTGGTGCCGTTCACGATGCCGGTGACGCGGGTGACCCTGTCCCCGTGCAGTGACTCGCGCAGCGGCCGCAGCAGCGGGATTGCACCGGCGACCGAGGCCTCGTAGTAGAGGTCCGCGTCGCCGTCGGCGGCGGCGTCGTGCAGCGTCGCGCCGTCCTCGGCCAGCAGCGCCTTGTTTGCCGTCACCACGCTCTTGCCCGCGCGCAGCGCCTCGGTCAGCCAGGAACGGGCCGGCTCGATGCCCCCCACGACCTCGATGACGACGTCCACGTCGTCGCGCTTGACCAGCCCCAGCGCGTCGGTCGTGAACAGCGCCGGGTCGACCGGCACGTTGCCCCGTTCGCGGCCGAGCCGGCGCACCGCGATGCCGACCAGCTCCAGCGGCGCCCCGATCCGGGCCGTCAGGTCCTCGGCCTGCTCGTGCAGGAGGCGGACGACCTCGCTGCCCACCGTGCCGCAGCCGAGCAGGGCTAGACGAACCGCAGGCTTACCAGAATTCATCCCACATCCAATGCGAGCAGATCTTCTTCGGTCTCCCGGCGGACGATCACCCGCGAGGCACCGTCACGAACGGCGACCACCGGCGGGCGGGGCACGTGGTTGTAGTTGCTGGCCATGCTCCGGCAGTACGCCCCCGTGCCGGGCACCGCGACAAGATCTCCGGGCTGCACGTCGGCGGGCAGGAATTCATCCTTCACGACGATGTCCCCGGATTCACAATGCTTTCCCACGACGCGGGCGAGCATCGGCGGCGCCTGCGAGGCCCGGCCGGCGAGCGTGGCCGAGTACGACGCGTCGTAGAGCGCCGTCCGGATGTTGTCGCTCATCCCGCCGTCCACACTCACGTAGGTGCGGATGCCGTCGACGTCCTTGACCGTGCCCACCTCGTACAGGGTGAAGACGGCCGGTCCCACGATGGCCCGGCCGGGCTCGATGGAGAGCTTGGGCCGCCGCAGCTTCTCGGCGGCGCACTCGGCGTCGACGATCTTGTTGATCCGCTTGGCGAGATCGGCGGCGGGCGACGGGTCGTCCTGCGTCGTATACGCGATACCGAAGCCGCCGCCGAGGTCCAGCTCGGCGAGCTCCACGCCGCGCGCGTCGCGGATCTGCGCCTGCAGCTGCAGCACCCGCCGCGCGGCGACCTCGAACCCCGAGGTGTCGAAGATCTGCGAGCCGATGTGCGAGTGCAGGCCGCGCAGGTCGAGTACGCCCTCGTCGAGCACCCGGATCGCGGCGTCGAACGCGGCCCCGCCGGCCAGCGAGAAGCCGAACTTCTGGTCCTCGTGCGCCGTCGCGATGAACTCGTGCGTGTGCGCCTCGACGCCGACCGTCACCCGGATCAGCACCGCCGGCCGCTTGCCCGTCTCCTGCGCGAGCGCGGTGAGCCGGTCGATCTCCTGGAACGAGTCCAGGATGATCCGGCCCACACCCGCGTCCAGCGCCCGGCGCAGCTCGGAGACCGACTTGTTGTTGCCGTGGAAGCCGAGGCGCTCCGGCGGGAAGCCGGCAGCCAGGGCCACCGCGAGCTCGCCGCCGGAACAGACGTCGAGGAAGAGGCCCTCCTCCTCGATCACCTTGACGACGGCCTTGCACAGGAACGACTTCCCCGCGTAGTAGACGTCGGCGCCGGCGAAGGCCGCCGCGAAATCGCGGCAGCGCGCCCGCAGGTCGGCCTCGTCCAACAGGTACGCCGGGGTGCCGTGCTCCGCGGCCAGGTCGAGAACGCTCACCCCGCCGATTTCCAGAGCGCCTTCTCCGGTACGGGTGACCGTGCGCGGCCACAGCGCCGGAACCAGCGCGTTCACGTCCTCGGGGGTACGCAGCCACGCCGGCCCCCTGTTGCCGATGTCGCCGTGCAGCGCCCCGGCCTCGTGTGCCCGCATGACCTACATCCTCTCGGGCGCGGAGACGCCCAGCAGTCCCAAACCGTTCGCGATCACCGTTCGAGTGGCGTCGTTCAGCCACAAGCGCGAGCGCTGGAGGTCGGTGATCGGGTCATCGCCCACCGGCAGCACCCGGCACTTGTCGTAGAACCGGTGGTACTCCCCCGCGACCTTCTCCAGGTAGTGGGCCACCCGGTGCGGTTCGCGCAGCTCGGCCGCCGTCGCCACCACGCCCGGATAGTCGCCCAGCGCCTTGAGGAGGCTGTGCTCCTTCTCATGGGTGAGCAGCTCCGGCCGGAAGTCCTCCGGCTCGCCCCGACTGAGCCCGACCTCGGTCGCGTTGCGCGCCACGCTCGCCGTCCTGGCCGCGACATAACGGACATAATGCACGGGATTGTCGTTGCTCGCCCGAGTCCACTGCTCGATGTCGATGTCGATCTGCGAATCGGACGAGAAACGGGCGAGGGCGTAGCGCGCGGCATCCACACCCAGGGCGTCGACGAAGTCCTCCAGGGTCACGACCGTGCCGGCGCGCTTGCTCATCCGCACCGGCTCGCCGTCACGGACCAGGTTGACCAGCTGGCCGATCAGAATCTCGAGGTTGAACGCCGGGTCGTCGCCGAAGCACGCCACCATCGCCTTCATCCGGCCGACATAGCCGTGATGGTCGGCGCCGAGCATCACGACGACCCTGTCGAAGCCCCGCTTGCGCTTGTCCAGGTAGTAGGCGCAGTCCGCGGCGAAGTATGTCCAGTCACCGTCGGACTTGCGCAGCACCCGGTCCTTGTCGTCACCGAAGTCGGTGGTCCGCAGCCAGGTCGCGCCGTCGGACTCGTACACGTGACCCTGCTCCCGCAGCCGGTCCAGGGCCTCCTGCAGCTCGCCCCGGTCGTGCAGGTCCTTCTCGTTGAAGTACGTGTCGAATTGCACGCCGAACTCGTCCAGCGACTGCCGGATCTCGGCGAACATCAGCTTCACGCCCTCGACCCGGAACACCTCCAGCGCCTCCGGCTCGGCCAGCTCCGCCGCACCCGGGTTGCCGGCCTTGACCGCCTCGGCGATCTCGGCGATGTACGCGCCGCCGTACCCGTCCTCCGGCGCCGGCTCCCCCTTCGCGGCGGCGAGCAGCGAACGCGCGAACCGGTCGATCTGCGAACCGGCGTCGTTGAAGTAGTACTCCGTGCCGACGTCGGCGCCGGACGCCCTCAGCAGCCGCGCCAGCGCGTCACCGACAGCGGCCCACCGGACACCACCGATGTGCACGGGGCCCGTGGGGTTCGCGGACACGAACTCGAGGTTGACCCGCTGGCCGGCGAGGCGGTCGGTGTGGCCGTACTCCTCTCCCGCGAGCACCACGTCGCGCGCGAGCACCCCGGCCGCCGCGGCGTCGAGCCGGATGTTGAGGAAGCCGGGACCGGCGATCTCCACCGACTTGATCCCCGGCCGGCTGCTCAGCTCCTCGGCCAGGGCCGACGCCAGCTCCCGCGGTGCCACGCCGGCCTTCTTGCCGAGTTGCAGGGCCATGGTCGAGGCGTAGTCGCCGTGCTCGGGATTGCGGGGACGCTCCACGGTAGTCGTCTCGGGGAGCAAGGTGACGTCGAGGCCACGGGTGACGAATACGGCACGCGCAGCTGTGAGAACGGTGGCAGCGAGGTCAGCGGGAGTCACTGAGCCATGCTATCCGGGTAGACTTTGGCGCCCGGCGGCGTACCGGGGCCTGCGCGCGGACCCGGCCCGACCTTTCCCACGAATTGACGAGGCACGATGAGTATGAGCACACCGGGGCCCGAGCGGGTCCCGTCCACCGTCAAGGTCGACAAGACGTCGGGGCAGGGCAAGCCGCCCGCCGCAGGGAAGAAGCCGCCCGCGTCAGGCAAGTCCGGCGGCCCTCGTCCCGCCGGCAAGGGCGGCAAGGGCACCGGCGGCAAGGGCCGCAAGCCCATCCAGCCCGTCAAGGTCAGCGGCGGCCGCAACTGGGGACCGATCGCCGTGGCCGGCGTCGTGGTGCTCATCGCCGTGGGCATCATCGGGTACGGCGTCTTCGCTTCCATGAAGGGCAGCGAGTCCTGGGAAGACAAGGCGGCCGGCATCGAGGGCATCGTCAACTACCGCGAGCAGAAGAACCCGCAGATCGACGCGCAGGACCACAAGGACGGCCCGCTCACGTACGTGACGAACCCGCCCGTGGGTGGCGCCCACAACCCCGTCTGGCAGAACTGCATGGGCGACGTGTACGCCCAGCCGATCGCCAACGAGCACGCCGTCCACAGCCTCGAGCACGGCGCGGTGTGGGTGACCTACAAGCAGGGCCTCGCGGCCGACCAGGTCAGCAAGCTGCAGGAGAAGGTCCAGGGCAAGGACTACATGCTCATGAGCCCCGTCGCCAACCTCGACAAGAACATCTCGCTGCAGGCGTGGGGCTACCAGCTCAAGGTCGACAACGCCGACGACAAGCGCATCGACGAGTTCATCAAGGACCTGCGCGTGAACGCCACCAAGGAGCCCGACGCGGCCTGCTCCGGCGGAAACACCACCACCGGCCCGGTGCAGGCCGCATCCAACGGCGCCGGCATGGACCAACAGGGCAAGTGATGTCGCTCTCCACCGGCCACGACGCGGCGGCCCCGGCCGACGCGCAGGCCGACGCCACCGCCCCGACCGGCACCCGCCGGTCCGGGGCGGCCTGGCTCGCCCTGGTGCTGGTCATAGGCCTCCTGCTCGGCGCAGCAGGCGGCTTCCTGGGCGCCCGCCACCTGGGCATCCCGGCCGACGACTCCCCCGAAGCAGGCTTCCTGCGCGACATGAGCACCCACCACGCCCAAGCGGTGGAGATGTCCATGATCGAGCACGCCAACTCGGCCAACCCCCAGATCGTCACCCTCGCCGGCGACATCGCCCTCACCCAGCACGGCCAGATCAGCACGATGAAGGCCCAGCTCCGCGACTGGAACCTGAGCCTCACCGGCACCCGCCCACCGATGGCCTGGATGCCCGACTCGCAAGGCGCGGTCCGCAACGGCCTCATGCCCGGCATGGCCACCCCGGAACAGCTGACCGCCCTCCGCAAAGCCACCGGCACCGACCTCGACAGGCAGTACCTCACCCTGATGCGCCAGCACCACCTCGGTGGCATCCACATGGCCCAGGCCATCCTCGACATGTCGGACGACGAGAACGTCACAGGCCTGGCGAAAACCATGGTCGCGGGCCAGCAGAGCGAGATCAACCTGATCGACAACCTCCTCGCGAAGCTCAAGACCGGCTGAGGGGGTAACCCGTTCGGCGGGCGCGAGGAGGTCTGCTAGGCTTCCTCTCGCTGAGCCCCCGTAGCTCAGGGGATAGAGCGTCGCCCTCCGGAGGCGAAAGCGCAGGTTCGAATCCTGCCGGGGGCACGAGCCGGAGCCCTCTGTCCGCTGAGATACGCGGACCGGGGGCTCGTGCATTTTCTTTCTGGGGCCCGAGCCCCAGACCCCACGGTGCGGTGGTCGCCGTTGGCTGGTTCGGTCCATCTTTGCGATCCCCACAATGCCCTGGAGCCGGAACCCCGAAGCCCACCTGACGGTGCTCGCCCTTGGCTGGTCCGGGCCACCTTTGGCGGTGCTCGCCGTTGGCTGGTCCGGGCCACCTTTGCGATCCCCACAGTGCCTTGGAGCCGGAACCCCGAAGCCCACCTGACGGTGCTCACCGCGTGCACCCCTTGCGGCCTTTTTTAAGGTGACTTGACCCGGTCTTGAGGGAGCCATCCGATCGGGGATGCGTTCAGGTTTCCGGATCCGATCGATGGAGCCTCATGTCGCAGCCGCCCCACCCCTACGGCCAGCCTTACGCAGAACCGTACGGTGCCGGTCAGCCCCACCCGCACCACCAGGATTCCGGTCTGCCGGCAGCCGGTTCGCACCCGGGAAGCAGTTTTGTGCCGCCCGGCATGCCCTCGGCACCGGCTGCTCCGCGGTTGGCCGGCGTGGCCGCAGAACCGGGCTTCGCGTCGGGCTCGGGCCTGCCGGCCCATCATGAGGCGGCGCCCGGGTTCGCGCCCGGCTCCGGTCTGCCGGCCAGCCCGGAACGGCCACCCGCGCACGGATATGGACCTCATGGGTACGAAGCGGCACCCCCGATGCCCGGTCCCGAGCAACCACCCGCCCCGCCCTGGTCGGGCCGGCCCGCATACGGCCAGCCGAGCGGATCGACGCCGGACCAGCTCGGATACGGCCAGCAGCCGCCCGCGTCGGGGCAGGGAGGTGCTCCGCACCCGAGTCTCGGCCAGCTGCCGTTCGGGCAGGCGAATTTCCCTCCCCCGGATGTCGGCCAGCCGATATTCGGAGTGCCGAGGAAGTCGAGGAGGCTACCGAAGCTCATCGCCGCGATCGTCGCGGTGGTCGTTCTGATCGTCGCCGGCGGTTTCGCCGCCTACAACGCCATGAAGGAAGACGACGTGCCGGTCGCTGTTGCAAGCAAGTCCGGCAGCGCCGCCAAGACCACCAAACCCGCGAAGACCAACAAACCCGGGAAGACCAACAAACCCGCGAAGACCGCGAAGGACACGACCAAGACTTCGAAGACCACCAAAACTGTGACGGCCGTCAAGATCGTGGAGCCTGCACAGCTCGGCGGCCGCCCGAAAACTAGCGACCTACCGGCTGCTTTCGCCAAGGCGCCCGGGCGGACCAGTGAGGCCAGCGCCCTGTACGGCACTGCCAGCAAGGGCGACATGGTGATGGTCCAGGCGGTCGCGGCGCCGGTCCGCAATCCTTCCTCCGATCTGAGGGCGTTCCTCGCCGGAATGTCGCACAGCGGCCTTGCCCTCGAGAACGTCACCTCGATCGACGCCGGCAAGTTGGGCGGCGTGGCCAAGTGCGGCACCGGGACCGTGCAAGGGAACGGTGTTGCGGTCTGTGCATGGGGCGACAAGGGCAGCATGGGCTTCCTCATCTGGTACTTCACCGAGGTCTCCGAGGCCAAGTCCGAATTCCTCAAGCTGCGCGGACAGATTGAGAAGCGGGGCTGACCCAGGCCTCGGCTACCGGTAGCGGTTGGAACGACGGGTGAACTTCGGGCCGTATCCGGAAGGGGGATGGCCCAAGTGGACAGTTCTGCAAGGCCGTCAGGCCGAAGTCGCGCTGGCGACTCCGTTGGCGGCTGCTTGCGGGCTCCCGGGACCGCCGGGACGAAACCCGCGCTGGCGCCCGTCGACGCGGAGGACATCAGGAAGGAGTTAAGGGATTCTTCCAGGCCTGAGCGCTTGACCCTGACGCTGCGTCAACCCTCCATGCTGGCGGCCATGAGCATTCCTGCCATTGAGGTGCTGCGACTGGAGAAGTCGTACAAAGATCTGCATGTGCTGCGCGGCGTGGATCTCGCCGTCGCGCGAGGCAGCATCTTCGCCCTGCTCGGCTCGAACGGGGCGGGCAAGACCACCGTCGTCAAGATCTTGTCCACGCTGCTGCGGGCGGACGCGGGGAGCGCCCGGGTCAACGGTTTCGACGTCGCTAGCCAGGCCGCCAACGTCCGCAGGTCCATCAGTCTCACGGGGCAGTTCGCGGCGGTCGACGAGATCCTCAGCGGGCGGGAGAACCTCGTCCTGGTCGCCCGGCTGCGGCACCTCAAGGATCCCGGTGCACTGGCGGATGACCTGTTGAGGCGGTTCTCGCTTGCGGAGGCCGGTTCCCGGAGGGTGGCGACGTACTCCGGTGGCATGCGCCGCCGGCTGGACATCGCGATGAGCCTCATCGGGGATCCGCCGGTCGTCTTCCTCGACGAGCCGACGACCGGGCTGGACCCGCAGGCGCGCATCGAGGTGTGGCAGGCCGTCCGGGAGCTCGCCCAGGGCGGCACGACCGTCCTGCTCACGACCCAGTACCTCGACGAGGCGGAGCAGCTCGCCGACCGCATCGCGATCCTGCACGAGGGCCGGATCATCGTGAACGGCACCCTCGAGGAGCTCAAGCAGGTCCTCCCGCCCGCCGAGGTCGAGTACGTCCAGAAGCAGCCGACCCTCGAGGACGTCTTCCTCGCCCTCGTCGGCGCCGGAACCGGAACCGGAACCGAGAGGGGGCAACGATGAACGACACCGTCGCCTTGCTGGGCCGTTCGCTGCGCCACATCCTGCGCAGCCCGGACACGATCATCACCACCGCGATCATGCCGATCGCCTTCATGCTGCTGTTCGTCTACGTCTTCGGCGGCGCGATCCGGACCGGGACCGACTCGTACGTGAACTACCTGCTGCCCGGCATCCTGCTCATCACGATCGCCTCGGGAATCTCCTACACGGCGTACCGGCTCTTCCTGGACCTGCAGAGCGGGATCTTCGAACGGCTCCAGTCCATGCCGATCGCACGGTCGTCGGTGCTGTGGGCGCACGTCCTGACCTCGCTCGTCGCCAACCTGATCTCGCTGGTGGTGGTGGTCCTCGTCGCCCTGGTGGTGGGTTTCCGGTCGGGGGCGGGCGTGCTGGGGTGGCTGGCGGTGGCGGGCATTCTGATGCTGTTCACCCTGGCGCTGACCTGGATCGCCGTGATCCCGGGGCTCAGCGCGAAGTCCGTGGACGGCGCGAGCGCGTTCTCGTACCCGCTCATCCTGCTGCCGTTCATCAGCTCGGCCTTCGTCCCCACCGCATCCATGCCCGGCCCCGTGCGGGCCTTCGCCGAGAACCAGCCGGTGACCTCGATCGTCGACGCGATCCGGGACATCTTCGGCGGGCAGCCGGTCGGCACCGGCATCTGGACGGCTCTCGCCTGGTGCACCGGCATCCTGATCCTGGCGTACCTCTTCGCCACGATGACGTACCGGCGCAGGATCAGAGCATGCTGACGATCGGCCAACTGGCGGCCTACGCGGGTGTCACCGTGCGAGCCGTGCGGCACTACCACCAGGTCGGACTGCTGCCCGAGCCGGAACGGGACGCTTCGGGCTACCGGCGGTACGGCGCGACGGCGGTGGTGCTGCTCATCAAGATCCGCACCTTGGCCAACGCCGGCGTGCCGCTGTCCCAGCTCGGTCCGATGCTCGAGGCGGACGCACCGGACTTCGCCGCCGCCATCCAGCGGATCGACGACCACCTGCGCGACGAGATCGCCCGGCTGGAGACCAGCCGTCACCAGATCGCGCAGCTCACCGCCGGGGACAGCGCGGCCCTGCCGCCCGAGGCGGTCACCTATCTCGACCGGCTGCGGGAGATCGGGGTGTCCGAGCGGATGGTGCAGGCCGAGCGGGACGGGTGGATCCTGATCGCGGCCCGGTGGCCCGACCGCGTCCGGGAGTGGATACCCGCCAAGCTCGCCTCGCTCGGCGACCCGCGGCTCGTCCGGCTCTACCTCCTGCTGTCGAAGCTCTTCGACGGCGAGGCCACCGACGACGGGCTCATGGAGGAGGCCGCCGACATCATGGCCGCGCTGGCCGAGGAGGCGTGGGCCGCCGGCGAGGTCATGGGTACGGAGGAGGCGAGGGACGATCTGCCGTTCGACCTCCTCGACGCGCTGGCCGACGAGTCCGATCCGCGGGCGAAGCGGATGCGGGACCTGATGCGCCGGCGCGGATGGGTGAGCTGGACCCGGATGGAACGGGTGGCGCAGCCGCGCGCTACGGGCGCAGCAGGGCCTTGATGGCACGGCGCTCGTCCATCGCCCGGTAGCCCTCGGGCGCCTGGTCCAGCGGCAGCACCAGGTCGAACACCTTCCCCGGGTCGATCCGCCGGTCGGCGATCAGGTCGATCAGCTCCGGCAGGAAGCGGCGCACGGGCGCGGGGCCTCCGTGCAGGTGCACATGGGAGGAGAACAGCTCCCGTCCGGGCAGCTGGACGCCGTGGTTCACGCCGACGAAACCGACGTGCCCGCCGGGCCGGGTGGAGCGGATCGCCTGCATCATCGCTTCCTGCGTACCGACCGCTTCGATGACGGAATGCGCGCCGAGACCGTTCGTCAGGTCCTTGATCCGGGCCACGCCCTCGTCGCCGCGTTCGGTGACGATGTCCGTGGCTCCGAAGTCGCGGGCCAGCTGCTGGCGGGACTCGTGGCGGCTCATCGCGATGATGCGTTCCGCGCCGAGCTGCCGCGCCGCGAGCACGCCGAGCAGCCCGACCGCGCCGTCGCCGACGACCGCGACGGTCCTGCCCGGGCCGGCTTCGGCGGCCACGGCCGCGAACCAGCCGGTGCCCAGCACGTCGGAAGCGGTCAAGAAGCCGGGGACCAGGTCGTCCGACGGTACGTCCCCAGTGGCCACGAGGGTGCCGTCGGCCAACGGTACGCGCAGGTACTGAGCCTGGGCACCGCCGACGCCCACCCGGTGGACGCACGCGGCCTGGTAACCCGAGCGGCAGATCTCACAGGTGTTGTCCGAGGCGATGAACGAACCGACGACGAACTGCCCCGGCCGCACGGTCCGGACGTCGCCGCCGACCTCCTCGACGATGCCGACGTACTCGTGACCCATGGGGCGTGGCTCGGTCACCTTGTCGATCCCGCGGTAGGGCCACAGGTCCGAACCGCAGACGCACGCGGCCGAGAGCCGGATGATCGCGTCGGTCGGTGCGACGATCCGCGGCTCGTCGCGTTCCTCCACCCGGACGTCGCCCGGGGCATGCAGGACAGCACCAATCATGGTTCCAGCAAACCGCACCGGGCGTCATTGCGCAGGGACGATCTCCAGGTCCGTCGCGGTGGCGTCCGCCGAGCGTACGGCGTCGTCGTGGGCGGCCATCGCCTCCTGCCGGGCGGGCTCCTCCCGCAGGATCGCGCAGTTCAGCCACGCGTCCGGGATGGCGAACGCGTCCACCAGCGTGCGCAGGTGCGGCCGCAGCTCTTGCAGCAGGTCGTTGATCACCGCGGTGACCGCCTTCGAACGGGCCGGGGTCAGGCGGCCGTGCTCCAGGAACCAGCCCCGGTCGGCTTCGATGGTGCTCAGCGCGTACAGGTCGCACATGCGCGAAAGCAGCGCCCGCGCCGCCGGGTCCGTCGCACGTTCGACGCCGGCGACGAACGCCTCCAGCACGACCCTGTCGATGTGCGCCTCGGCGGCCTTGACGACGTGGTCCTGGACGTCGTTGAAGATGTCGAACGGCCGGTCCTTCTTGGTGGCGGCGCCCCGGCGCAGCCGGCGGATCACCCCGTCCAGGACGTGCCGCTCACGGTCCTCGACCATCTTCAGGTGCCAGCCCCGGTCGGTGAGCGCCACCTGCTCGTCGCGCCCCGGTACGGCGTTGACGAGCCGCTCGACGAGCGACCGGGCCGCCGTGCGCTCGAGCACCATCTCCCGGACCTGGTCGGCCACGAACGCCGCCCGGCCCCACCCGTCGAGGGAGCCGAACGCGTCGCGGTAACCGGTGAGCAGTCCCTTGGCGACCAGCTGCAGCAGCACCGTGTTGTCGCCCTCGAAGGTGGTGAAGACATCGGTGTCGGCCTTGAGCGCGGGCAGCCGGTTCTCGGCGAGGTAGCCCGCACCGCCGCAGGCCTCCCGGCACATCTGGATGGTCCGGGTGGCGTGCCACGTCTGCGCCGCCTTGAGCGCCGCGGCCCGCGACTCCAGCTCCCGCTGGCGGTGGTCGTCGACCGGCCCCTCGGCGGTCTGCACGCCGTGCAATGTGGCCACCAGCTCCTCCTGCGCGAAGTGCAGGGCGTACGTGGTGGCCAGTGCGGGAAGCAGCTTGCGCTGGTGGGCGAGGTAGTCGTTGAGCGCCACCTCCCGATCCCGGTCGGGCGCCGTGAACTGGCGGCGGGTGTCGCCGTACCGGATCGCGATCGTGAGGGCGTTCTTCACCGCCGAGGAGGCCGCGCCGCCGATGGTGACCCGGCCGCGCACCAGGGTGCCGACCATGGTGAAGAAGCGACGCGTGTCGTTGCGGATCGGGCTGGTGTAGGTGCCGTCCGGCGCGACCTGGCCGTACCGGTCCAGCAGCATCTCCCGCGGGACCGTAACGTGGTCGAACGTGAGCCGGCCGTTGTCGACGCCCAGGAGGCCGGCTTTCGGACCGGCGTCACCGATGGTGACGCCCGGCATGGGCCGGCCGTCCGCGTCCCGGATGGGCACCAGCCATGCGTGTACGCCGTGCCGGCCGGACGGGGTGACCAGCTGCGCGAAGACGACCGCCATCCGGCCGTCGCGGGCCGCGTTGCCGATGTAGTCCTTGCGGGCCGCCTCGTGCGGCGTGTGCAGGTCGAACGTCTCCGTCCGCGGGTAGTAGGTGCAGGTGGTCCGCAGCTGCTGCACGTCGGAGCCGTGCCCGGTCTCGGTCATGGCGAAGCAGCCCAGCAGGTCGGCCGCCATGATGTCGCGCAGGTAGGCGTCGTGGTGCCGGCGGGTGCCCAGCGCCATGACGGCCCCGCCGAACAGACCCCACTGGACCCCCGCCTTCACCAGGAGGGAGAGGTCGAGGTGGGCCAGCATCTCGCCGGCCACCACCGCGCCGCCGGGGTCGAAGCTGCCGCCGTACTCGGTCGGGAAGGCGAGTGTGACGCCGAGGTCGGCCGGGAGCTCGCCGAGCAGCCGGGTGACCCGCTCGCGGGCCTGCTCACCGGTCTCGCCGTAGACCGCGGTGAACCGGTCGCCCGCCAGCTCGGTGCGCGCCGCGCGCCGGATGTGCGCCCACCGGCCGTCGAGCACGTCCTGCAGCCGGGCGGGGTCGACGGAGCCGGGCACGGAACTGGTCATGGTTCCTCGCTTCGCTGATGACCGGTGCATGGGTACAAGCTGTACCCGCGAGTGGGTACAGACTGTACCAGTAGAGTGGGCCGGGTGGACGGAGCGGCGGTCAAGCGGGACACCATCGCCGCACGCCGGGCCGGCGGGGGCACCGACGACCGGGCGCGCCGGCGGCGGCACATCGTCGAAGCCGCCGTACGCGCCATCGAGCAGCACGGCACCGGCGCCGGCCTCGGCGTGGTGGCGGACCAGGCCGGCCTGCCGCGACCGCACGTCTACCGGCACTTCGCCAGCAAGGACGACCTGGACCAGGAGGTCGCCCGGCTCGCCGCACGGATGCTCAGCGCCTGGATCCGGCCGGCCCTCACCGCGAGCGGCACACCGCCGAGAGTCGTGCACGGCATCATCGGGCGGGTCCTGGAATGGGCCGTCGAGCACCCGAACCTCTACCGCTTCCGCGCCCGGCTGGGCCAGTTCGCGGCCGTGCCGGAGCTCAGCAGGGCCGGGATCGCCTATCTGCGCGCCGCCGGCTACGACGTGCGGCCACCGGCACACGTCGTCGCCGGGGTCATCGGGATGGTCGACGCCAGCATCCTGTGGTGGTTCGACCACCCCGAGGAGATGGACCGCGCCGGACTCACCGACCGGCTCGCCGCCCAGGTCTGGCTGATCCTGGCGGACCTGCTGGAGCACCTCGGCCGCCCCTTGGACCCGGCGGGCGAGCTCACCCCCATCGACTCCTAGTCGTTCAGCTGGGCGCGCTGGATCTCCGCGAGCGTGGCCGTCATGACCTCCGTGATCGGCCGGTTCCCCCTCAGATAAGCGAGCAGGAGGGCGGCGTGCAACGCCAGCGCGTCGGGCTTCGGCGGGGGCGATCCGTCGTCGTCCCACACGCCGAGCGCCGCCGCGAGCAGGTAGAGCATCACCTGCGGATCGACCTCCGGGCACCAGGTGGCCGCCGCGCGCACGCTCTGCTCCAGCACCGCGCGCACGTCGTCGGCATCGAGGCCGTCCGGGTGGGCCGACTCGAGCAGCAGGCGCACCGCCGTACCCGATATCAGGCCGGTCTGGGCCTGGTCCTGGGCGCTGAGCTCGGCCACCGCCGCGCTCAGCGCCTCCCGGTCCTGCTCGTGCGCCGCGCTCACCGCGGCCGCCGTGGCCGCCCCGATCGGGCGGGCCGGGGCGGGCAGGTGGCGCCACTGATCGGTCATGATGCGACGCTAACCCGGGGGTCCGACAGAACCCCCTCGGGGAACCGGTCGACGTTGGCGACGACCCAGCGGCGCAGCATGGCCAGCGGCTCGCACGCGTCGCGGCCGAGCGGCGTCAGCGAATACTCGACGTGCAGGGGTACGGCGGGGTACACCGTACGGTCGATGAGCCCGTGCTCCTCCAGGCGCCGGAGTGTGGCGGTGAGCACTTTCGGGCTGACACCCTCGAGCCTCGCGCGCAGCTCCCCGAAGCGGCGCGGGCCGTCCTCGAGGGCGCCGAGAGCCAGCGCGCTCCACTTGTTGGCGAGCAGGTCGAGCATCCGCCGGCACGGGCAGGACGCGTCGTAGACGTCATGGGTCCGGCCGCAGCTCGAAGTCGTCATCGCGCCATCGTAGTACCCATCGGATACCACTCGTTTTTTGTCGGAGGCACCTGGCAAGGTGGTCGCCATGACGGTGCACGAGGCGATGGCGGCCCGCGTCGAGCGGGGCGAGCTCCCGGGAATCGTCACGCTCGTCGCCCGCGGCGACGACGTGCGTGCCGAGGCGATCGGTTCCACCTCCTTCGACGGGGGTGCGCCCCTGCGCCGCGACAGCATCTTCCGGATCGCCTCGATGACCAAACCGGTTCTGGCCGCGGCCACGATGATGCTCGTCGAGGACGACCTCATCGACCTCGAGGAGCCTGTCCACCGCCTGCTGCCCGAGCTGGCCGGCCAGCGTGTCCTGGCGCGCATCGACGGCCCGCTCGACGACACCGTGCCGCTGCGCCGGCCCGTCACGGTCGAGGATCTGCTGACCTTCCGGATGGGGTTCGGCATGATCACGGAGCCGGAGTTCGACCCGCCGTGGCCGATCAACCGCGCGGCGGACGAGCTGCAGCTCGGGCTGGGCCCGCCCGACCCGCGCATCCCGCACGACCCCGACGAGTGGATCCGCCGGTTCGCCACGTTGCCCCTGATGCTGCAGCCCGGGGAGAAATGGCAGTACAACACCGGCACCCTGGTGCTGGGCGTGCTGCTGGCGCGGGCGGCGGGCAGGCCCCTCGGCGACGTGCTGCGCGAGCGGCTCTTCGACCCGCTCGGCATGCGGGAGACCGGCTTCTGGCTGCCCGGGGCCCGCGCTCGCGAGCTGCCGAGCTACTACATGACCGATCCGGGCACTCAGAAGATGACCGAGGTGACCAACACCGGTCCCGAGGTGTGGAGCGAGCCGCCGGTGTTCCCCTCGGGTTCCGGCGGTCTGGTCTCCACGGTGGACGAGTTCCACACCTTCGCCCGCATGCTGCTCGACCGCGGGGTGCACGGCGGCACCCGGCTGCTCTCCGAGCAGTCCGTCGAGTTGATGACCGGCAACCGGCTCACCCCGGCGCAGGTCGCGTCGGCCGGCACGCTGCTGGGCGGGTCCGGGTGGGGCCTCGGGATGGCCGTGACGGTCGCCGCGGACGAGGTGTCCGGGCCGGGTCGCTACGGCTGGTCCGGCGGGTACGGCACCACGTGGTTCAACGACCCGCACGAAGGCCTCACGGCCATCGCGTTCACCCAGGTCAGCGACTTCCTGTGGAGCGGGGCGCTGACGGAGTTCGGCCAGTCGGCGTACGCGTCGTTCAAGGAGCGAGCATGACCAACCTCGACGCTGTCACCGCGTGGGTGCAGGGCTACCGCGTGGCGTGGGAGTCGAACGACCCGGCGGACATCGCGGGCCTGTTCGCCGAGGACGCCGCGTACTTCACCGAGCCGTGGGCGCCACCGTGGCGGGGCCGGGAAGCGATCGTCGCCGGCTGGCTGGAGCACCGGGACGAGCCGGACACGACCATGTTCGAGTGGCACCCGCTCATCGTCACCGACGACCTGGCCATCGTCGAGGCGACGACGCACTACACGACGCCGCCGGCCCGCACCTACAGCAACATGTGGGTGTTGCGCCTCGACCAGGCAGGTCAGGCACGGCAGTTCACCGAGTGGTGGATGAAGCACCCCACCGAAGAGGCGTAGACCGCTCGATCCGCACATCAGGGAAGGAGCCGTCACCGAACAGCACCCGCGCCGCGGCCGCCCGGCCCATGGGGGTGCGCAACAGACCGAAGGCCGCCTCGGTCAGCGCCCGGGACCGCACCGCGGACAACCCGTGGCGCATCGCCAGCCGCCCCCGGAAGCGTGCCCGCAGCGCTGCTCCGTCATAGTGCCGCAGCACGGCCGGATCCCCGGTGCGCAGATAGTCCGCGGTCACGGCCGCGGCCAGCGACGACAGGCGCAGGCAGGGGTCCAGCCCGCCGGCGGTCAGCGGTGACACCGCGCCCGCCGCGTCGCCGACCAGCAAGCCCGAGGGGCAGGCGATCCGGCGCAGCACGCCACCGACCGGAATCGGCCCACCACGCCGCCGCACCGGCCCAGCCGCCGCCGGCAACCCACCGGAACGGACGCCGCCAACCGGCACCCCACCCTCCACCGGCCGCCCGCCGGAGTTGCCACCGCCGACCGGCACTGCACCGAAAGCCGCATCTCCGCCCAAACCCAAACCCAAACCCGAGCCCGAGCCCGCGTTCGCGCTCGCGTCGAATGCCATGCCGAAGGCTCGCAGCAGCTCCGGCAGCGGTCCGGCGAGCCGCTCCGGCCGCCCGGCCAGCCCGACGTGCGCATGCCGTCCATCGTCGACAACCCAGCCGAGATATCCGGGCGCCAGCCTCGGATCCACCACGCAGTGAAACGTCGGCGGCCCCAGCCCACCAGCCACCGGGTAGACCTCCTCCACCCCCACGATCAGCTCCCGGTTGACGTCCAGCCCGAGCCGGCGCGCAACCGTCGAGCGTGCACCGTCCGCTCCGATCGTGAAGCGCGCCCGTACGCCCGCCACCGGATACGCCACCCCTAGCCGCACCCGTGCCCCGGCGGCCACCGCCAAGGCGAGCGCATGCGCATAGACCCCGGCCATATCGGCGACCCGGAACTCATCCCGCGAGCTGACGAGCTCGACCGGCCGGCGCAGCGACGGCGGATAGAGCACCACCCGGCGGATCGGCGGCCCCAGCAGCTCATCCGGCACCGGGAAGTCCTCGAGCGTCCGCCGGACGAAGATCCCCGTCGTCCGGATGCCGGAGTCGAGCCGGCGCCGGCGGTCGACGACCAGCACGTCATGACCCTGCTGGGCCAGCAGCCGAGCGGTGTGCAGACCGGCGAGGCCGGCGCCGACGACGAGTACGTCCGGGGTGTCCATGGCCGCCGAAGGTAGCGGCGTCCGGGCCGATCACCGGCCGCTCTCACCACACCTTCACGAGCTCACCCCATCACGGGCAGAACCACGGACGAATGCGCGCAGTCGATGGTGCGTACCGACGGCGCCAGTTTCGAGCCGTCCGCCGGGGTGCCGTCGGTGCCGAGGTTCCTGGCGTACCGCGGATGCGCCCCGCCCGAGATCTGCAGCCGGAGCCGGTGACCGGCCGGCACGCGGTGGAAGCACTGGTCCAGGCGGAGCTCCACCGGCCCACCGGGCGCCGCCGGGTCGAGGCGGCGCAGGGCGTCGGTGAAGTTGCGGGAACGGCCGGCGGGGTCGACGTCGCACAGCCGCGCGAAGACGTCCGCGTACGGGTTGTCCAGCGACATCGTCAGGGAGACCGTCGGCGAGCCGGCCACGTCGAGGTCCTCGGTGAGGGGTGCGGTGGTGAAGGTGACGACGTCGGCGCGGGCCTCGAGGGCGCGGTTGTCGCGGACGCCCATCGAGCCCGACAGCACCCGGCCGCCCACCGACGGCGTGGGGTCCGCCGGGTCGTACCGGAAGGACACCGTTCCGGGCCGGACCGCCGGGCCGCTGGTGAGCGTGCCGTCCGCTCCCAGGCCGTACCGGAGCGGGGTGGTGGCCGGCGGCCAGTCCGGGAGGTCGTGCCACTTGTTCTCGCCGGTGCGGAACACGTTCACCGACGCCGCCGGGCCCGGGTCGCCGGCCAGGTGACGGTCGAGCCATGCCAGCGCGGCCGGCTCCGTCCGGGGTGCGCCCTTGGTCGCCACGCCGATGTGGGTCCACGGGCCCACGAGCAGCGATACCTCCAGTCCGCGGGCGCGCAGGGCGGCGTACTGGTCCAGGGTCTGGTCGAGGAACAGGTCCTGCCAGCCGCTGATGAGCATGACCGGCACCGGCACGCGCTCCAGTGCCACGCCCGCGCGCATCGGCTCCCAGAACGGGTCGGTCTCCTCGTGGTGCGCGAGCCACTCGCGGTACCACGGTGCCCGGCCGCGCAGGACCGGGTCGGCGGCGTCGGCGAGGGGCAGACCATGGAGGCCGGGACGGATCCGGCGGGCCGCGGTGGCCATGCCGCGGACCCGGCGCAGGCCGCGTTCCTCCTGCCCGGCGATCTGGTGGCTCCAGCTGAGAAAGTCGCCGAGGGTGAAGGCGCCGGTTCCGTAGACCGCGCTGCGGAAGTCGTGCGGGCCGACCGCGATGATCGCGGTCCGCAGCTCCGGCGGCGGGTCCTGCAGCAGCGTCCACTGCGTCCAGCCCAGGTACGAGCCGCCGAGCGTGGCGAGGCGGCCGTCGAACCAGTCGCACGTGCGCAGCCACGCGACCGTGTCCTGCCCGTCGGCCGCCTCCTGCGCCATCGGGACGAACGTGCCGCCGGAGCCGAACGTGCCTCGGACGCTGCTGACCACCACGTGGTAGCCCCGCGCGGCCAGCATGTGCCCCTGCAGCAGCGAGGCCGGCAGCCCGCGCCCGTAGGGCGTACGCACCAGCACCGTGCCCCGCGCCTTGCCGGCGGGTGCGTAGTGGGCGGCTCGGAGCAGGACGCCGTCGCGCATCGGGATGGCGACGTCGTGGTCGACCGCGTACGCGGTGCGGGGCGGTGGCAGCCGCAGCGCGCGGCCCACGAGGGAGGTCATCGGCCGGCGCATCGCCCCATCCTCGAAGCGCGGGCGGCCGAGTGCAAGCGCAGGTGGTGCGCTGCGGCGCCCGGGAAGGCAGACTGCCTCGGGTGGAGGTGCAGCAGCGCAGGCTCGGTGACCGCTACACCCTGCTCGACCAGCTCGGCAGCGGTGGCATGGCGGTGGTCTGGCGCGCCCGCGACGAGGTCCTCGGCCGCACGGTGGCGATCAAACTGCTGGCCGGACGGTACGCCGGGGACGCCGCGTCCCGGTCCCGTATCCGCGACGAGGCCCGCGCCGCCGCCACGTTCTCCCACCCGCACATCGCCCAGGTGTACGACTACGGCGAGGCTCGGCAGAACGGCCTGCCCGTCCCGTACGTGGTCATGGAGCTGGTCCACGGCCTGACGCTGCAGCAGCGGGCGCGGCACGGCCTGCTGGACCCGCAGGAGATCTGCCGGATCGGAGCGCAGGTCGCGGCGGCGCTGGCCGCGGCTCACGCCCACGGCCTGGTGCACCGCGACATCAAGCCGGCCAACGTCATGGTGACCGCGGACGGCGTCAAAGTCGTCGACTTCGGTCTGGCGGCCGCCGCCGGCCCGGCCGTGCCGGACGAGGAGCTGCTGGGCACGCCGGCCTATCTGGCCCCGGAGCGGCTGACCGGCGACGCCGTCGAGCCGGCCTCGGACGTCTACGCCCTGGGCGTGCTCCTCTACCGGCTGCTGGCGGGCGACTCCCCGTGGAGCGTCGACACCACCACGCAGATGCTGACCGCCCATGTCACGGTGGAACCGGATCCGCTGCCACCGTTGCCCGGGGTGGCGCCGGAGATCGCCGCGCTGGTCGACCGCTGCCTGCGCAAGGAGCCGGCCGAGCGTCCCAGCGCCGCCGAGGTCGCGCGCGTGCTCACCGAGGGTCCGGTCGTCCGCTCCGCGCAGCCGTCAGCCGTCGTTGCGGCACCCCGCCGGAGCCGGCGACTGCTGGTCGCAGGCGTGGCGGGCGCCCTCGTAGCGGCGGGCGCGACCTGGGCGTTCCTCCCGCAGGACGCGCAGGGCGGCAGCGACATACCGACGGCCGCCACCTCGGCCGGGGCGTCCCCCAGTCCGAAGGGGGAGCCGACGACGCCCACGAGGACGACGAGGTCGACGCGTGGCACCACCGCACCGACGTCGCGGGCGACCAGCGTCCCGCCGACGCAGCGCACCACGGCACCGACGTCGGAGCCGCCGGTGAGCCCGAGCCCGTCCGAGCCGGCGGCCACAGCCACGACGTTCCGGTCCAGCGGGGGCACCGTGAAGCCGGGTGACGCTCGTCGCGTGGGCGGCTGTCGACCCGTACGAGCTCGACCGGGTCAACCCGGGGCCCGCACTCGCCGCGGTCGCCGTCTTCCGCCACGGCGCGAGCCGCATCCGGATGCGGGTGACGTGTGTCGCCGGCGTCCCGGTGCTGGTCAGCCCCGTGCCGTGATCAGTCCGTGGCGGGCGGCACGTCGTCGGGGTCGTACGGCTGCAGGCCCGCCTCGACCCGCTCGGCCTCGGTCCGCCGCTGCAACTCGTCGTCGTCCAGGTGCTCGGGCGCGCCGCCGTGGAAGCGACGGTCCCGCTGTCCCTCGGCGGCCTCGGTCTGAACCCGGTCGGTGGTCATCAGCATTCTCCTGTCCGGTACGCACTTATCCTCCGGATTACCCCAGCCCGGCCGGGACAACCCCACGGCCAGAAGTGCTAAGCCCGTGCCGCGCCCGGCCGATGGTGGGGGCCGATCCGGCGGCAGGGAGGCCACATGGACGCATACATCGATCCGGCGTACGACTGGGTGAGCGCGGTGATCGGCCCGCACTCGGTGGTTCCCTGGTGGGCGTGGCTGGCCGCGCTGGCCATGATCTTCTGCGGCCTGCTCACCCCCGGACTGACCGCGGCCCGTGACCGCGAGGCGGAGCGCCGCCGGCTGCTCGGCTAGCAGCGGGAGCGGAACGCGTGCCGGTAGGCGTGCGGGCTCGTTCCCACCACCCGCTTGAACCGGTCGCGGAACGCCGTCGGCGACCCGAACCCGACCCGCGCCCCGATCCGGTCCACCCCGTCCCCCGTCGTCTCCAACAGGTGCTGCGCACGGCGGATCCGAGCCAGGTGCAGCCACTGCAGCGGCGTCGTACCGGTCTGCTCGCGGAAGCGGCGGTTGAGGGTGCGCGTACTCATCCCCGCGTGCGCGGCGATCTGCGCCATGGTCAGCTCCCGGCCGGCGTTCTCCTCGAGCCAGCGCAGCAGCGGTTCCATCGTGGAGCCCCGCGGCGCCGGCGGTTGCTCCGGCACGATGAACTGCGCCTGGCCGCCCTCGCGTTCCAGCGGCATCACCGACAGCCGGGCCGCGTCGGCCGCGACCGCCGAGCCGTGGTCGCGGCGGATCATGTGCAGGCAGAGGTCCAGGCCGGCGGCCGCGCCCGCGGAGGTGAGGAGCTGCCCGTCGTCGACGTACAGGACGGCCGGGTCGACCTGGACCGCCGGGAACCGCTCGGCCAGCCGGTCCGCCGCGATCCAGTGCGTGGTCGCGCGCCGGCCGTCGAGCAGCCCGGCCCCGGCCAGCACGAACGCGCCCGCGCAGATGGACGCGATCCGGGTGCCGCGCGCCGCGGCCGTTCGCAGGCCGGCCACGACCTTGTCCGGTACGGGCGCAGCAACGTCCACGATTCCCGGGACGATGACGGTGTCCGCGACGCCGAGGACGTCCAGCCCGTACCGGGGCCGGAGCACGAAAGCCCCCGCGTCGATCTCCGGTTCGGGGCCGCAGACCCGCACGTCGTACGCCGCGGAGCCGTCGGGGAGCCGGGTCCGGGCGAAGACCTCCAGCGGGGTGGCGAGGTCGAAGGCGACGACCCCGTCGAGCGCGAGTACGGCCACGACGTGCATGGCGGACCAGCGTAGTGCGGGCGCTGGCGGGAATCCGTGGGCATCTGGCATTCCCGCCACTGTTGGCGGATATCCGTGCTCCCTACGGTCGGGAACCGTGACAAAACTGCTCCTGTCCCTGCACGTCCTGGCCGCGATCGTGGCCGTCGGCCCGGTGACCGTCGCCGCCGGCATGTTCCCCCCAGCGACCCGGCGCCTCGGCGCCGACGATCCCGGCGGACGCGGCGTCGCGGTGCTGCGCACCCTGCACCGGATCTGCCGGGTGTACGCAGGCCTCGGCATCCTCGTACCCGTCTTCGGCCTCGCGACTGCGAGCAGCCTCGGCGTGCTGACCGAGGCCTGGTTGGTCGTCGCGATGGTCCTCACCGCGCTCGCCGCGGCGGTGCTCGTCTTCGCGATCCTGCCCGCCCAGGCCGCGACCCTGACCGCCCCGGCCGCGACCACGCCCGGGCGGCTCGGCATGGTCACCGGGATCTTCAACCTGCTGTGGGCGGTGGTCGTGGTGCTGATGATCGTCCGGCCCGGCTCGACGACGGGGGCGTGAGAGATGCCGCTGCGCATCGCCGCCCGGGTGGAGCTCGTCTCGCTGATCCTGCTGCTGGCGAACCTCGCCACCGTGCACTGGGCGGCCGTCGCGTCGCTGCTCGGGCCGGTGCACGGGTGCGCGTACCTGGTGGTCCTGGGAGCCACGCTGCGGGAGTCCCGGGACGGCCGGACGCGGCTGCTGGCCGGGGTGCCCGGAATCGGGGGACTCCTGGTCGTTCGTCGGATCCGGGCCTCGGCCGGTCCGGCGGGAAATGAATCGATGAGCGGTACGGGTCGTTGAGCCTGTCGGTGGCGGCATTTCCGCCGGCGCCGACAGTTGCCCGACAGGAGTCCGCCATGGCCAAGGAACGACCGGTGACCGCCGGTGGCAAGACGGCGAACCACCGGGGCCGGCACCCCGCCGTGCCCCCGGCTCCCCGCACCGCCCCCACGGCCGCCACCCCGGGCCCGCGCCGCCCCATCTCGGCCGGCCCGGCACAGAGTCCCGCCGACCCGCGCCCGATCCCCCCGCCCTTCCTCACCGGCCAGGACCCGGACGACACCGCCGACGTCACCACCGACACGCCGCAGCCGCAAGCCGCAGAGGCCACCCCCGAAGCTCAGATCTCTCGCGGGGATGCCGGGATCTCGTCTTCCGAAGCCGCGAACGCCGGGAAACCCGCTGACGCCAGGGAAACCGCGGACGCCAGGGAAACCGCGCCCAACCGTCCGGGCGCTGCCCGACCCGAGTCGCAGACCGCGACCACCTCCCGACCGCACGACTCCGACGCGGCCCAACCGGTCCCCACGCCCCGCACTGACCTGCCGAAGCGCGGCGTCGCGCGAGTACCCTCTCCGCGCCCGCTACTCCCCGGCCTCCAGCTGCAGCCGATGGTCCACGTCGCCGAGATGGCCGACGCCGTGACCTTCTACGAGCGGCTCGGCGGCGAGCTGATCCACGGCGAGCGGGACGGCGAGTGGGTCCTCATGCAGGTCGGCACCGCCCAGATCGGGCTGGTCACCCGTCCGCCGGACCCCGCTCGCGGCGAGAGCACCGTGGAGCTCAACTTCTCCGCCACCATGCCGCTCGAGCGCCTCGAGAAGATGCTGCGCGACCGGGGCGTCACCGTCGTCCGGCTGGCCGTGGACCCGGACCTCGGCACCCGCCTGCACGTGGAGACGCCCGACGGCATGCCGGTCAAGATCCACCAGGTGGAGCCGGACCTACTGATCTGAGCCGGCGTCCAGGGCCCAGCGGCAGATCGCGGCGAGCGGTTCCTCCAGCGTCCGGCCCAGCGGCGTCAGCTCGTACTCGACGTGCTGCGGTGGTGCCTGTTTGAGCACCTGCCGGGAGATGAGGCCGTCCGCTTCCATGTCGCGCAGCGAGGACGTCAGCACCTTCTGGGTTATCCCCGGCAGCCGCCGGCGCAGGGCGGCCGGGCGGTGCGGCCCGTCCAGCAGCGCGTAGATCAGCAGAACCCGCCACTTCGCGGCGAGCCGCTCCAGCGCCTGCCGCGTCACGCAGCTCTCTTCCAGCACGTCCGGGACGACCAGTGCCACCTTGACCCCCGTCCGACGATGGGCACCCGGAAGTGCCCTCTGGGCAGCGCTTTGCGGTGCAGCCTAGCGTCGGGGTGTGACTGAGATCCGTACCGAAGAAGTGACCTTCACCGCCGACGGCCTGACGCTGGCCGGGACCCTGCGCGGCGACGGCCCCGGGGCGGTGGTGCTGACGGGCCCGTTCAGCGGCGTGAAGGAGCAGGTCGTGGGCCGCTACGCCGAGGAGCTGGCACGGCGCGGCTTCACCACCCTGGCTTTCGACCACCGCGGTTTCGGCGCCAGCGACGGTCGGCGCTCGCATGAGGACAGCCAGGGCAAGCTCTCCGACCTGCGCGCCGCCGTGCGCCTGCTCGACCGCGACCGGGTGGCGGTGGTGGGCGTGTGCCTCGGCGCCGGCTATGCGATGCGCGCGGCAGCGTCAGATCCCCGGGTACGCGCAGTGGCCGGCATCGCGGGCGCGTACAACAGCCCCGCCTGGTTCGCCCGGGACCCCGTCGCCTACCGGGGCGCGCTCCGGAGCTTCATCGACGCGTACGACGAGTTCCTTCCGGCCGTGGCACCCGGGAACGGCCCCGCCGCTATGGGTGGTGACGAGCCATTTGCCTATTACGGCACCGCGCGGGGGTACGCCGACCGCTGGGAGAACCGGGTCACCAAGGGCTCGCTGCACGCCCTCATGACCTTCGACGCGCTGGGCGCCGCGCCGCTGCTGACCGAGACGCCGCTGCTCATCGTGCACGGACGCAAGGATGACTACTGCTCGCCCGACCTGGCCGAGGCGATGTTCGCCGCCGCCCCTGGCGAGAAGGAGATCCACTGGCTGGACGCCCGCGAGCACATCGACTTCTACGACGTGGAGCCGATCGTCACTCGGGCCGCTCAGGTGACCGCGGACTTCCTGCACAGGCACCTGCGCGGTGAGCGGCCGACGGCACCGCCAGTCGCAGGATGAGCAGCCCGGCCAGCGCCCCGGCGGTGTTGGCGATCAGGTCGTTGACGTCGATGGTGCGCCGGCTGCCGAGGGTGAGCCCGAGCACCAGCTGCACCGACTCGATCGCCGCGCTGGCCGCCAGGGCGCGCAGGCCGATCGCTCGCAGCCCGTCCGCGGCCGGCCGGAGCAGCGGCAGCAGCACGCCGAACGGGATGAACATGATGACGTTCAGCGTGAAGCTCGGCCCGTCCACGTCGCCGGGGATCCAGTGCACCATCGTCATGAACGGCTCCCCGGCCCAGTACGACGCCGGATGCACCCGGATCGGGAAGATCGTGATGGCGACGACCGCCGCGGCGTACAGGAGCAGGATTCCGACCGTCACGCGCCGCCACATGACTCTTCAACGCCCGTCCACCGCGAGGATCACGCTGCCCGCGGGGCATACATGATCACGCCGACGCCGAGCAGGCACAGGGCCGCGCCGATCAGGTCCCAGCGGTCCGGCCGGAAGCCGTCGACCACCATCCCCCAGCCGAGCGACCCGGCGACGAACACCCCGCCGTACGCGGCCAGGATCCGGCCGAAGTTGGGGTCCGGCTGCAGCGTGGCCACGAACCCGTAAGCGCCGAGGGCCAGTACGCCGGCACCGGCGAGGAGAAGGCCGCGGTGCTCCCGCACGCCCTGCCAGACCAGCCACGCCCCGCCGATCTCGGCGAGGGCGGCGAGCAGGAACAAGGCGATGGAGCGCAGAACCGGCATCCGCCGATTCTCGCCGACCGGGAGATCGCCGACCGGACCGGTCTCCGCAGGCCGCTGGACCGGCAAATCCAGCGGGTGCGTTCCCGTCCGCGCGGCGACCTGCGGCGGTTCAGCTGGGGCGAAGGCCGACGGACGTCCGCGGGGTGGGGGGCTCGGCGCAGCCGAGCAGCCCGACCAGCCCGGAGATCCAGAGCTGGCGGTAGACGGTGGGGCTGGGGTGGCTCACCACGAGCTTGACCCCGGAGGCGGCCGCGGCGTGGAAGCAGGCGACCAGGATGCCGATGCCGATACTGTCGATCAACATCACCCGTTGGAGGTCGAGGTCTATCCGGCCCGGCGTCTGCGAGGTCAGGACGTCGTTCACGGCGTCCCGCATGACGTGGGCGTTGTCGAGGTCGATCTCGCCGCTCGGGGCGATCTCGACCGTGCCGTCGGCCAACTGGCGAGTGGTGATCGGCAGATACACGGCTGCCCTCTTCCTGGCGTCGTGCGGGCGACGCCGAACGTTCTGCGGGACGCTTCTGGAACCAGCCCGTGCAACCCGGTACCTCACCCCGGCCCGGTCGGACGTCCGCGTCCACGACAACAATCCGCTGGTCTGCAAGTTACGCCAGGTAGGCGCGGAACGCCAGAGTAGTTCATATGGCCGGAATGTGCTGGATCGGTCACCGGCTCGCGGCGGACATTGACGAGTCCCTACCCGGTCCGAATACTCACCGTATGCGCAGGAGTGCCGTACGAGATGAGTGACGCTCACTTCAGGACGGTCACGGCCTCGTCCGCAACCCGCGCCACGGCGAGTTTCTGCAGTGTCGACCTCGACGACACGCGGTCGCTGGTGACCCGCTTCTACTATCCGCTGGCAGTCGGTGCACCGGAGGGCGCCGAGGGGTTCGAGTTCCGCGCCGATGTGATCCAACTCGGACCGCTGACCGTCGGCCACCTGGGTTTCGGCGCCCCGGTGACGCTCGTCGCCACCGAGCTGGACGCGTACCACGTGACCATCCCGACGACCGGCCGGGTGCACGCGCGGCACGCCGGCCAAGAGCTCACCGCCAAGCCCGGGACGGCCGTGGTGTACGGCCCCGGCAAGCCGGTCTACAGCCTGCACACGGCCGGCTCGGCCGAGCTCGACGTACGCATCGAGCGGCCGGCGCTGGAGGCGGAGCTGGCGACGCTGCTCGGGCGCGCGGTCAGCGGCCCCATCGACCTGCCGCCCCTCGTCGACCTGAGCTGCGGGCCCGCGCGCAGCTGGAAGACGCTCGTCCTGATGCTGCGCGGCGAGATCGGCCAGCCGGCGAGCCTGCTCCGGCAGCCGCTCATCGCCGAGCAGATGCGCCGCAGCGTCCTCAGTGGGCTGCTGCTGAGCGTTCCGCACCGGTACACCGCCGAGCTGACCGCTCCGGCGGCCGCCGGGCCGCCGCGCGCCGTGCAACGGGCCATCGACGTGATGCAGGACGAGCCGGAGCGCCCGTTCAGCGTCGCGGACCTCGCTCAGGTCGCCGGCGTCAGCGTGCGGTCGCTACAGGAGGGCTTCCGGCGGTACGTGGGGTGCGCCCCGATGACGTACCTGCTGCAGGTCCGCCTGGCACGGGCGCACGAGGCGCTGCGGCGCGAGGACCCGTCTCGCACGACGGTGGCGGCCGTCGCCCACCGGTGGGGCTTCGCTCATCTGGGCAGGTTCGCCTCGGCGTACCGGGCGCGCTTCGGTGTCGCACCCTCGGAGACGCTGCGCGGCCGGCACTGACCCCTATTCGCCGGGGTCGCGGCGCCGGCGTGGGCGCGGGAACTCCTCGACCCGGGGCACCGGTCCCGCCGGAGCGCCGAAGACGTTGCCGCGTGGCGGCACCCAGTCACGCCACGGGCCCAGCCGGGGCGGCACCGCGGTGGCCACGCCGTCTCCGGAGCCCTGCAACGCGCGCAGATACGCGAGGACCCGGCTCGCCGCCGCACCGCCGTCCTCGGCCAGCAGGGCGATCAGCTCCTGGTCGTCGCCGAGGTCCAGGTCGCGGGCGCGCAGCCGGGCGGCGAGGACCGCCAGCAGGCGGACCACCTCATCGGCGTCCCGCTCGGCGTCGGGGAGCCCGCTCACCTCGTCCGGTCCTGGGCGATCAGATCCGGCCACTGCCGGACGTGCCAGCATTCGCTCATTTCACGTTCCCCTCGCCACGGTGCGCGCGATCCCCGCCGGAACGCGCCCACACATGACACCGCAGAAATGTATTCGTCCCGCTACACACCGTCCATCCGATGCGCGCGGCGGTTGTCCGAATCACGCTCGCTGGGCCGTCCGATGCATCGATAGCCAGTTTTCCACCGGGCGCGGAGGGGGTATGCCGGGAGGGGAACGTTCCGGCAGCCCGCCACCGTGGAGGAGCTATGACCGAGCAGAACCGGACACCGCTCGAGGAGACACCGGAGGTCGCCGAGGCCATCGAGGACGACGTCGCCGTGGACGCGTTCGTCACGGGCGGCGGGCCGGACTCCGAGAACCCGCAGTTCCTGGAGCCGGGTCAGGAGCCGGCGATCCGCACCGGCGCCGACCAGCCGTGGGAACCGGTCGACCTCGCCGTGGCCAAGGGGTGGGATCCGACGCCGGAGAACATCGAGCGGGCTCGGCGAGAGCTCGAACGCGACGGCGCCGCGGCGATCGAGCGTACGGTGCCCTGAGCCGTCCTCACTCCACCGTCGCGGTGATGGTGTGCCAGCCGGTGGCGCCGCTGGGGAAGGGCGTGGCCCGGTCCTCGCTCTGCACCTCGCCGGTGCCGTCGGTGGCGCGTACGGCCAGCGTGTGCGCCCCCGGCGTGGCCGCCCACTCGTAGCGCCACTGCACCCAGGTGTCCGAGGACGTCACGGGCAGCAGCTCCGCCTTCTGCCAGGGCCGGTCGTCGACGCGTACCTCGACGGTGCGGATGCCTCGTCCCTGCGCCCAGGCCACCCCGGCGACGGTCGCCTTCCCCGCCGGCACGCGGGCGAAGGGCCGCGGCTTGTCGATCCGTGAGGCGGTCTTGACCGGGCCGCGGGCCGCCCAGCCACGCCGAACCCAGTACGCGTCGAAGTCGGCGAACGTGGTCAGCTCCAGCTCGGCCACCCACTTGCAGGCACCGGCATAGCCGTACAGACCGGGCGTGAGCATGCGCACCGGGAAACCGTGCTCGATCGGGAGCGGCTCGCCGTTCATGCCGACGCAGAGCATCGCGTCGCGGCCGTCGAGGATCGTGGCGACCGGCGTGCCGATGGTCATGCCTTCCACCGAGCGCGCCACCAGCTGGTCCGCCGCCGGGTCGACGCCCAGCTCCGCGAGCAACGGCGCCAGCGGTACGCCCAGCCACCGGACCGTGCCGACGTACGGGCCGCCGACCTCGTTCGACACGCAGTTGAGGGTGATGTCGCGCTCGATCAGCGGCCGCTCGAGCAGGTCCTCGAAGGACAGGACCGTCTCGCGGCGGACCATGCCGTGGACCCGTAGCGACCAGGTGCCCACGTCCACCCTCGGCAGGCTCAGCGCGGTGTCGACCCGGTACAAATCGTCGGAATAGAAGCCGGGTGCCACCCCGGTGGGCAGTGGCTTCGCCGGGTCGGCCGGTGGCGGGAGGTCGATCCGCGCACGGGACTTCGCGACGGCTCCTCCGCGTACCCTTTCGACGGTTTTCGCCGCACCGCCCGCCAGGATCGCGCCGCCGGTGACCATCAGGGCGATCCGCAGGAAAGCGCGCCGGTCCGCCGAGGCCGGCCGGGATCGGGACCAGGTCCAGAGCGTGCCGCCCGCGATCGCCGCGCCCAGCAGCGACGGCACCGCGTCGTAGCTCATGGAGGCCGGCCGGGACAGGGCGGCGGCCGCCCCGGCCAGGCCGAAGACCGCGGCCCCGGCGAACGCCACCCAGCGGCGGCGGACGGTCAGGACGCCCACCGCGGCGGTGAAGGCGGCGAGGACGAAAACGATGCCGCCCAGGAGCACCGGCTTGTCGGCGGTGCCGAGCGTCCGGACCGCGAGCTCCTTGACCCCGGTGGGCGTCGCGTCGATCACCGCCCCACCGACCGCGACCAGGGGTCCGGCCGCCGGCCGGGTGGCCGCCGCGAGCAGTTCCGCGGCAGCCACCCCGAGGGCGGCGGAGAGGACGCCGGTCAGCGCCGGCCGTCCGGTACGCCTGAGCACGGCTCAGCTCTTCGGCATCAGGACGGAGTCGATGATGTAGACCGTCGCGTTCGCGGTCTGCACGTTGCCGCAGACCACCGAGGCCTCGCCGACCTTGAAGTCCATGCCGCTGCCGGTGACCGTGATCTCGTCACCCTCGAGCGTCTTGTGCGAGCCGGCGAGGTCGGCCGGGGCGAGCTTCTCCGGCACCACGTGGTAGGTCAGGATGCTGGTCAGGGTCTTCTTGTCGGCCAGCACCTTCTTGAGCTGCGCCGACGGGATCTTGTCGAACGCGGAGTCGGCCGGCGCGAACACGGTGATCGCCGGGGCGGTGTTGAGCGAGTCCACCAGGCCGGCCTTCTTGACGGCGCCGACCAGGGTGGACAGCACCGGGTTGCCGGAGGCGGCCGTCGCGACCGGCACCTGCGCCATGGCGGCGAAGCTGCCGGGGTTCGACGAGTCGGTCGGCACCGCGGAACAGCCGGCGCCGAAGTTGGTCATGGTGTCCATGGCCGGCGACGACGTCATGGGCGCCGCGGAGGTGGCCATCGGTGCGGCCGCCGCGGGCGCATCGTCCGAGGTGGAGTCGCCGCCGCAGGCTGCCAGCGAACCGGTGAACAGGATGGCCGCGGCGACGGCGGTGAGCTGCGTGGTGCGCATTTCGTACCCCTCAGTAGTAGTTCGTTCCCTACTACTGATTCGCACCTGTTTGCCCGCCGGATGGGTCTCACACCAACGGAACTTGCGCGACCAACGGCTGCGTCGGCGTGGCCGAGCCACCGGCCGGCTCCAACGTCACGCCCAAACCGCTGTTCCCCGGCAGACCGTCGACGATGTGCACCGCCGAACCCTCTCCCGCGGCCAGGACGCCCGCACTGGTCGGCGTGGTGCCCCGGACGGTCCACAGCTGGAAAGCCTGATCGGGCGCCGGGGGACGGTCCGCGCCCAGCAGCACCACACCGGCGTTGCGGGACGCCGACGACGCGACGGTCACCTTGCCGCCACCGCGCATCGGTGAGGTTCGGACGACCACGTCGGGCGCCGAGAGGATGTCCTGCACGCGAGCCTCGTACCGTTGCGCCGCCGCGACGATCGCGCGCTCGTCCCGTACCCGCTGATCCTGGACGGCATAGACGGTCGCGCCCGTGCCGGCGGCCAGGACGAGGGCCGCCGCGGCGGCCAGCGAATACCGGCGCCACCGCGCCGGCCGCGCCGGGCCCTGCGGCGCGCCGGGCTCGGCCGGCGACACCTGCCGGGTGCGGCCGATCGCCGCCATCACCTCGGTACGCAGCCGCGGCGGCGGCACCGACCACGTGCTGTCCGCCATCCGGGCCGCCGTCTCCCGCAGCTCGGCGGCCTCGGTGCGGCAGGCGGCGCAGTCGGCCATGTGCCGTTCGAAGGCCGCCCGCTCCAGGTCGTCGAGCGCGTCCAGCGCGTAGGCGCCGACCAGTGCATGCACATCCGTCGAGCTCATGCGGTCACCTCCACGCCCAGGCAGTCGCGCAGGCGGATCAGGCCGTCGCGCATCCGGGTCTTGACCGTGGGCAGCGGCGTGCCGAGCAGGTCGGCCACCTCGCGGTACGAGTGGCCCTGGTAGTACGCGAGCGTCACGGCCTGGCGCTGCAGCTCGGTGAGGTCGTCCATGCAGCGCCGCACCTGCTGACGCTCGAGCCGGCCGGACACCTCGTCCACGACCTCGTCGTACGGGGTGTCGACGGACGCGACCCCGACCTTCATGGTGCGGTCGGCGGCGGCCTGCTCGGCCCGGACCCGGTCGACCGCGCGGCGGTGCGCGATGGTGAACACCCACGCCGTGGCGGAACCGCGGGACGCGTCGAAGCGCGCGGCCGTACGCCACACCTCGACCAGCACCTCCTGGGCGACCTCCTCGGCCTGGGCCGGATCGCGCAGCACCCGCCGGATCAGGCCGTACACGCGCGGGGCGACCAGGTCGTAGAGTCGCCCGAAGGCCGTCTCGTCACCGCGGGCGGTCGCGCGTAACAGGTCGCCGACGTCCGTGGGCGGCGGCGGGACCGCCGAGAGGTGGTCCGGCCGCCGGGCAGCGCCGTGCTCGGTCATCGGTTCCGCCTCTCCGTCGTCCCGCGCGTTCAACGCCGATTCGGCGCGGGCGGCTACGCGGATGGGTCCATACAACCGTTCCCCGCGAATCGCCGTCTACTGGGGGACGGGCGGACGGAGAGCTGAGGATGACTGACGGATCGGACACGCAGTACGTGGCGTACGTCCACGGGCGGGCGGCGGCGCTGCGGCGTACCGCCTATCTGCTCTGCGGCGACACGCACGAGGCCGATGACCTGGTGCAGGAGACCATCACCAAGCTCTACGCGAGGTGGCCGCGGATCAGCCGGGTCGACAACCTCGACGGGTACGTGCACTCGATGCTGGTCCGCACCTTCCTCGACGAGAAGCGCCGTGGCTGGTGGAAGGTCCGGCTCGGCGCCCCACCGGACCGGCAGGCACCACCGAGCGCGGCGCACGCGGACGTCGAGGAGCGCACGGTCCTGCGCGCCGCCCTGTCCAAGGTGCCGCCCCGGCAGCAGGCCGTCCTGGTGCTGCGGTTCCTCTGCGACCAGCCGGTGGCGGACGTCGCCCGGGCACTCGGATGCAGCGAGGGCACGGTGAAGAGCCAGACCGCGCGCGGACTCGCGGCCCTGCGCCGCCTCCTCGGCCACCCCCTCGAGATTGGCAGCTCATCGTGAACGAGCACACCGACGACGAGCGGTACGCCGTCGCCCTCCTGCGCCCGCTCGCGGGGGAACCCACCGGCCCGGCCCGGATGGACGTGGCCCGGGCCATGGCCGAGGGCCGCCGCCGACGCCGTACGCGCTGGTGGGCGAGCGCAACGGCGATCGTGGCGCTGACCGCCACCACCGCGGCGGGCGGCACGCTGGCGGTGGCCGCCCTCGACCGCCCGGCACCCGCCCCGCGCACGGTCGCCACCCCGGCGCCGTCGGTCACGGCCGCCGCGCCACCGGCCCGGCCACGGGACTGCCGCGTCACCCGGCTGCCCACCGACGGCGTCAAGAAGGCCCTGGTGACCGGCGGCGACCCGAGCGGGCGCTGGCACGTGGGCCGGACCTATCCGACCCGCGGCGACATGTCCTATCCGCTGGTGGTGTGGCGCGACGGCAAGCTCGCCGCCACGGTGGAGATCGGCGGCAGCGACCAGGAGCTGGCGGACATCAACTCGCACGGCGTGGCGGTCGGCTCCAGCTTCGTCCCGGAGAGCCGGCCCTACGTGTACGCCGACGGCAAGGCGACGCAGCTCAAGGGCGGAGAGGGCGCCGCGTCCGCGATCAACGAGCGAGGCGTGATCGTCGGCAGCCTGGGTCCGGCTCTGGAGGGTATGCCCGCACGCTGGACGTCGCGTACAGCCCAGCCCCAGCAGCTCCCGGTCCCGGCAGGCACCCAGGCGGGCGCCGCGATCGACATCGACGAGACCGGCACCGTCCTGGGCACCGTGGAGGCGAAGGGCAAGGAGGGTACGGGCTACCTCTGGTTCGCCGACGGCAGCTCCCGGAAGATGCCGTTGCCCGACGTCGACGGGACGAAGGCCGACATGTTCTGGCCGGCAGCCATCCGGGACGGCTGGGTCGTGGGCAGCAGCGTCATCGACAGTGCGGGCAGCCGCTCCTTCAAGACGTTCCGCTACCGCATCGCCACCGGCCGGTACGAGCGGCTGCCCGACGACTCGGGCCGGGCCGAGAAGGTCGCAGCGAACGGCTGGGTGCTGGGAACCGCATCGCTTCCGGTCATCACGAGCGAGGGCGGCGTGGCGACGGTGCTGCCGCAGTACCCGAAGGCGGCCGAGAATCCCAACTACCTGGTGAGCAGCTTCAGCGACGACGGGCTAATCGCGGCGGGATACGTCATCGGCGACGACGTGCAGAACCAGCCGCTGCTGTGGCGCTGCCGCTAGCGCGGCGCCTCAGAGGGGCGTGGCGGCCGACCGGCCGCCCGCCCCGACCGCGATAAGCTCGGAGACCGTCACGAAGCGGAAGCCGCGGCGCCGCAGCCCGTCGAACATGGCGGCGAGGCCGTGCACGGTGACGAGGCGGCGGTCGTCGCCCGCGTCGTGAGCCAGGATGATGTCCCCCGGCTTGACGGCGTCGACGATGAAGCGGGCCTGCGCGGCCGGGTCGTTCTTGTACCTGATCTCGTGCATCTCCTCGGACCACAGCACGATGTCGTAGCCGGCGCGGGCCGCGGCGAGCGCGGTCGACCCGCCCAGGTGCCCGAACGGCGGCCGCATCAGCGTGGCGGTACGCCCGGTGTACTGCTTGATCGCCTCGTGCGTGCGGTCGAGCTCGTCGCAGACGTCCTGCAGGTCGAGCGTCGCCAGGTCGGCGTGCGACCACGAGTGGTTGCCCACCTCGTGCCGGGCCAGCCGGCCGCGGACGAGGTCGGCGTGGTCGGCGAGGTTCTGCCCGACCATGAAGAAGGTCGCCGGCACGCCCGCGGCCTCCAGCGCGTCGAGCACCATCGGCGTCCACTGCGGGGCCGGGCCGTCGTCGAACGTGAAGGCCACCACCGGCTCGGTGGTCTCGACCCGGTAGCGGATCGCCACGTCGGCGTGCTTGATCGCGGTGAGGTCGTCGGCGGCGGCCGCGTACCCGCCGCGTACCGGTGGCTGGTCCCAGCCGAACCACGACGGCAGCTCCCGCGTCCCGGCGACCCCGGCGGCGACGCCGGCCGCGCCGGCGAGGGCGGTCCGGAGCAGGGTTCGCCGGTTCATCGGCAGGTCCGGAACCCGGGCGGCCGGAGGACGGCCGAGCGGGTGACGGCGTGCGCTGCCGAGACCATGGACGTCCCCTCGTGACCGCTGTGGCATGGACCCGAGGAGCGTCACCGATCATGTCAAGGGCGAGCCTCGACGAGGAAACGATGCGTGATCTCAGGTTCACCTCCATCGGCACGAAGAACTCTCACATAAGCACCCCAAAGGGACCGATCAGCATCCCGATCGGCTAACGGTGTGATCTTCGTCGCAGGCCGGCGTCAGCCGAGTCTGACGGTGCGTCCCTCGCTGATCGACTCGGCCGCCGCGGCCAGGATCCGCACGACCTCGGCGCCGAACCGGACGTCCAGCGGCGACGCCGAACCGCCCTTCGCGGCGCCGATCAGCGCGTCGATCGCCCGCCCGAACGCCTCCACCGGCAACCACGGCACCGGCGGCACGGTGGCGACGCCGGACTCCCCGAACAGGGCGGCGTCCTCCCGCTCGATCTTGGCCGGCGCGTCGACCGAGAGGGTCATCGAGCTGATCGCGCCGCCGGTGTGCCGCATGAGGATGTGGGTCATGTCCCGGGCGCCGGCCAACGCGGTCACCTCACCGACGGGCCCGAGCACCGGCAGCACCAGGGCGATCGCGTGCGGCCCCACGTCCCACAGCCCGCCGCTCTCCTTGCGCCACGCCGACTCCCCGAACGGGTTCCCCGGCTGGAAGATCGAGCCCAGGTGCTCGATGCGTGCCTCCAGCCAGCCGCCGGTGGCCCGAGCCCGGTCGACGAACTCCTGGATCTGCGGCATGAACCGCCGGGTGAAGAAGACGACGCTCGCGACCTCCTTCTCCGCCGCCGCGGCCACGATCTCGTCGGCCGCCGCCGGTGTGAACGCCACCGGCTTGTCGAGCAGCAGATGCTTGCCCGCCCGGGCCGCCTTCAGCGCGATCTCCGACTGCACGCCGGGCGGCAACGCCACGGCGATCGCATCCACGTCGGCGATCAACGCGTCGACCTCCGCGTACGCCTTGGCGCCGTACTCCTCGGCGAGCGCACCCGCCTTGTCCGCACTGCGGCCCCACACACCGACGAACTCGACGTCGTCATGCGCCGCCAGCGCCGGAGCGTGCGCCTGGTGAGCCCAGGGCCCCGTACCGAAGAGTCCGAACCGCATCGCCGAGCCGCCTTCCGCCGCAGATCACCCGGCCGAAAGCTAACACGCCCGGACTGATCAGTACGCTGTGCCGGTGATGAACGGCCCGCTCTCGATCGCCGTGATCGTGCTGGCCCTCGCGCTGGGGGTCTGGTACCTGGTCCGCACGGCCCTCGACCGCGCCCCGAGCAACGCCGACCTGTGGGCCATGCTCGGCCTCGGCGCCCTGGTAGCGGTCCTCGTCGTCGTCGCGGTCGTCGGCCTCTTCATCGGCGACCGCCCCAGCGAGTGGACCACCTTCGTCGGCTACCTGATCACCACGATCGCCTTCGCCCCCACGGCGGTCTACCTGGCCCGCCTGGAACCGACCCGCTGGGGCACCCTCATCCTCGGCGTCGCCTGCCTGGTGCTGCCGGTCCTGGTGCTGCGCCTGCAGCAGATCGCGGAGGTGACCGGTGGCTGATCAGCCCACCCCCGCCCCGGCCCGCCCCCGCGACGCCGCCATCGGCTCCGGCCTGGGCCGCGTCCTGCTCCTCGTGTACGGCATCTTCGCCCTCTCGGCGAGCGCCCGCGCCCTCGTCCAGATCACGACCCACTTCTCCGAGGCGCCGCTCGCGTACCTGCTGTCGGCCTTCGCCGGCCTGGTCTACCTCGCCGCCACGGTGGGCCTCGCCCGCGGCGGCGCCCGAGGCCGGCTCATCGCCCTGGGGAGCTGCTCGATCGAGCTCCTCGGAGTGCTGATCGTGGGCACCCTGAGCATCGCCGACGCGGTCGCCTTCCCCGACGACACGGTCTGGTCCCGCTATGGCAGCGGCTACGGCTACGTGCCGCTCGTCCTGCCCTTCATCGGCCTCTGGTGGCTCTGGCGGAACCGGCCCCGGCCGTGACCCGCTTCACCGGCCTCGACGACCTGCTCAGCCGGGACGTCCTGGGCACCAGCGGCTGGCATCCGGTCGACCAGGCCCGCATCGACTCGTTCGCCGAGGTCACCGGCGACCACCAATGGATCCACGTCGACCCGGAACGCGCCGCGCGGGAGGGCCCGTTCGGCGGGACGATCGCGCACGGCGCGCTGACGCTCTCGCTGTGCATGACCTTCCTGACCGAGGTCGTCCAGGTCGACGGCGTGAGCTACGTGGCCAACGGCGGCTTCGACAAGGTCCGGTTCAAGGCACCGGTCCGGGCAGGCTCCCGCCTCCGGGGCGTGGTCACTCTGCTCCAGTCGCGCCGCATGCCCTCCGGAGCCCGGATCGTGGCCCGCACGACAGCGGAGATCGAGGGCGAGAGCCGCCCGGCCTGCGTGGCCGACCAGGTTCTCGCCCTCTACACCGGCTAGCGTCCGATCACCCCAGGTAAGGGCTCGTCCGGCGCTCCGCGTAGTGGCGCAGCCGTAGTCGAACACTCTCATGGATCGGCATGTCGTCGAACTCTGCAGGATCGACGAATCGGACATCCGTGGACTCGTCACTCACGGCAACACTGCCGCCGACCACGCGGCCCAGGTACGTCACGTTGAACTCCTGCCGCACCTCGCCGTCGGCGTACGCGATGACATGCCCGGGGTCGGTGTAGATCCCGAGCAGCCCGATGACGGTGATCGCCAGCCCGGTCTCTTCCCGGACCTCCCGAACGATGCACTCGCCGAGTGTCTCGCCGATGTCCATGGTGCCGCCCGGCAGCGCCCAGTTGCCGGAATCCGCGCGGCGCTGCATCAACACACGGCCGTCCCCGTCGACCACGAGCGCCGAACCGCCCGGGACCAGACTGTTCGCCGCGGGCGCGTCGGGGTCATGGTAGTAGTCACGGCGGCCGGTCACCGGAAGTCGCCTCGCTCGTACGGCGTCGTGGTCTGCCAGACCTGCTCGAACTGGTCCGCGAATGAAGCAAAAATGCCGTGCGGAGAGAGATCCCGCAGATGCAAGGCAGGGTGCTGATACCCACGTGCTCGGAAGAGATGCGGCGTGACGATCATCTGCTGGTCGAAGCGAAACACCGAGTTGTACAGGTGAACGGTGTGCAGCCCGATCTCCACTCCGCGTTCCTCGCGCAATGGCTCACAGAAGTTGAGGGCGTTCCGGATGCGCCCCGGAAGGGTGCCGCCGATCTGCTCGAGAGCGTCGCGTTCGGCGACATGCGCACAATCCGGGTCGGCGAAAGCCAACCGGATCCGCGCGCCGGAGGCGGCCTTCTCGGCGAGACGCGTCATGGTGTAGGGCAGAAGCTCCAGGATGAACGGGTAGGCGTACCCCAGAGGTCAATCCTTTCGGTGGCACCCGTGAGCAAGGCAGTCCAAAGGTGCTGAGGAATGTCTGCGCGGTGCGCGTAGGCACCCACGACTTCGGCGGTCGACTCCGATCCGGGCGCGAGATCGGGACGGGCTTGCGGCCAGATTTCGGCTTCCGTTTCGCCGAGCATCTCAGCCACTGCAAGTCGGGTCCGCTGATGAGGAAGCCGGCCGGTGAGCCAACGGTTGACGGTCTTGACGTCCACGCCGACAGCCGCCGCGAGCGCGGCGGGATCGAGTTGGGCGCGCCGCATTGCGGTTCGCAACCGAACGCTCATGGGTTCACGGTAGTGGACGTGAGGGGGACGTTTCGACACCACAGAAGTGCCCCGCTCAGTGGCCCGCGGGACGTTCAGGTGTCCCTTCCCCGCCCGTACGTTTCTTGCGCAGACGCTGTGCGCGACGCTACGGGTGGTGGTGGACTTGTCGGTGCATCAACCGGTGCGACCGAGCTGGATCTGCGGTGGGTGTAGCTTGGCGTGGCCGTGTCCGACACGCCGGCTGGAACTCACCGCGGAATATGCCGGCGCGCGGGTCTCCCTGATGGTCTACCTGACGACCTGCTTCGTCGAAGCGTGCCATGACAACCCGGACGGAACGATCGGCTGCCTCTACGACCGTTTCCTCACCTGGCCGGCGCGGCCGTCCGGCTGCTGAAGACTTTTGCAAAAGACTTCAGCAGCCGGGCCGCGCTTCAGCTGATGATGTGCGGCACGAAGTTGCAGCGGTCCTTCGTGACGAGGCCGTCCTCGCCGAGGCCTTCGCGGATGCCCATGCCGGCCGGCTCGCCGTCGATCAGCCAGGAGCCGATGACCGGGTGCACCACGCCCTCGAGGCCTTCGAACGACGGCAGCTCCAGCAGCTCCTGGACCACGAAACGCCCGTCCGCGCCGTACTCCGTCGGGTTCTCGGAGATCGTGACGCCGTCCTTGACCAGCGTGACCGAGCCGCCCTCGCGGCCCCAGATCGGCTTCTTCGCGTACGAGGTCAGCTTGGCGGCCGACGACGACTCCGCGAAGTACGCCGGGAGCAGGTACTTGCCGCGTTCCGGGTCGTCGCCGAAGAGTTTCCACAGGACCGGCAGGAGGGCCTTGTTGCCGAGCAGGGCCGCCTTGTACGGGGGCTCGATCCAGACCGTGCCGCGTTTCGTGGGGTCGGCCATGTTGCGGAAGAAGGCCTTGCCGCCCTCCTCGTTCCAGAACCACTCCCACGGATACAGCATGAAGATGACGTCGATCGGCTCGGCCTTGTGTTCCTGGCCGGGGGCCGGGACGAAGAGGACGCGGTCGCCGGCCACGTCCCAGCCGATCTGGCTCATGGCGATGAGCTCGACCGGGAAGCCCGCCTCCTCCGCCGTGGCCATCAGGTAGGCCACGTTCATCCGGTCCTCGCCGGTGGTCTCGCTGGTCTCGTACGCGAAGAAGATCTTGGGTTTCTCCGGGAGCCAGGGCCGGGCCTCGCGCAGCTTGCCGATGTTGCGTTTCCAGGCGCCCGGGTTGGCCGGCTCGCCGTCCGCGGCCTCCCAGCCGACGAGGCGGTCATGGATGGAGTTCCACTGCCGCCACGGATGCTGGGTGAGGTTGGTCTGGTCGACCCAGTGCCACTGGATCACCGCCGCCTCGACGAGGGACGTCGGCGTCTGGGCGTTGTACTCCAGCAGGCGCGGCACGCTGCCGGCGCCGTTGTACCAGAGGTCGAAGCGACCGTAGACGCTCGGCGAGTAGTCCGGCGTCTGCATCGGCAGGCGGCCGTCCGGGTCCTTGTCGTAGTGGGTCCAGGTTTCGGCGTCGCCGTCGAACCAGGTACGGATGATCTGCTCGTGGGCGTACTCGGGAATGCCGATCTTCGTCAGGAAGCAGGTCTCCGGGGTGCAGACCGACGCGAAGTAGCCGTCACGACGGCCCTGCGCGGTGTTCCGGGGGCACTGCTTGACCATCCAGTCGCCGGCGTCGAGGCACATGCTGTTGAGGACCGTCGTGGCGGTCTCCAGCTCCTCGATCTCGGCCTCGGTGAAGTCGTAGTACGGCCCCTCCTGCCAGTACGAGATCATCGTCCCGTCGGGCAGCTCGGTGTCGTTGTACGTGAGTCCGAGGCTGTAGTTGGTGAGCCGCCAGCCGTCGCGGACCGGCCCGTACGGAATCCGCCGCAAGCTCAGCCGCCCGACCTGCTGGAGGAACCGCTGCCGCCCTTGCCGACGACGCTGGTCTTCACCGTGCCGTTGCTGATCCGGCCGGACGAGGGCAGACCGAAGGACGACCGGGCGGCCTTGTCGTTGTAGGCGAACTTCGACCCGCCGGCCGGCAGCCTCGAACCGACCGGGTAGCCGGACCGGTAGCTCGTCGAATGCCAGATGAAGAAGCCTCCGCCGAAGCCGCCGCCACCGTCGTCATCGTCGCAGTAGTCCTCGTCGACGATCACGCCGTTCTCGTCGGCGCAGTAGAAGCCCTCGTCCTGGTAGTCGTCGCCGTTGTCGCAGGCCGCCGTGCCCCCCGCGGCCAACAGCAGGAACGTGCTGGTCAGAGCCACGCTCCGAGAGCTCATCCGTCGGTTCACTGTCGGCTTTACCGCCCTTTCACGCTTCGGGGTCGCTCCATCATGTGTAGCGACCCCGATCAAGGCAAGCCGCTACGCCCGTGGTCCGCCCGCCACGTAGATCACCTGGCCGGACACGAACCCGGCTCCCTCACTGACCAGGAAGGATACGGTGTTCGCGACGTCTTCGGGGCGCCCCGCCCGGCCGACGGGAATCTGACTGATGGCCGCCTTCTCGAAGTCCGCGAAGTCCACGCCGACGCGCGCGGCGGTCGCGGCCGTCATGTCGGTCACGATGAAACCCGGCGCGACCGCGTTGGCGGTGATGCCGAAGCGGCCCAGCTCGATGGCGAGCGTCTTGGTGAAGCCCTGCAGCCCGGCCTTGGCGGCGGCATAGTTGGCCTGGCCCCGGTTGCCGAGCGCGGAGGTGCTGGACAGGCTGACGATGCGCCCCCAGCCGGCGTCGACCATGTGCTTCTGCACCGCCCGGCTGAAGAGGAACGCGCCGCGCAGGTGCACCGCCATGACGGTCTCCCAGTCGTCGTCGCTCATCTTGAACAGCAGGTTGTCGCGCAGCACGCCGGCGTTGTTCACCAGCACGGTCGGCGCGCCGAGCTCGTTCACGACCTTCTCGACGGCGGCCGTGACCTGCTCGGAGTTCGACACATCGGCGCCGACGGCGAGGGCGGTGCCGCCCGCGTCGTGGATGGCCGTCACGGCGCTCGCGCACGCACCCTCGTCGAGGTCGACGACCGCGACGGCCATACCGTCGGCGGCGAGCTTGCGCGCGGTCGCCTCGCCGATGCCCCGTGCGGCTCCGGTGACGATGGCTACCCGACTCGGCTGGGTCATTTCGTGGCCTCCCACAGCTGTCGCAGATCTCTCTGGAGGCCGACTCTAGCCCAGAAGTTACCGGCGAGTTACCACTCGGCTCGTGCTCTTTTTCACTCGGAGTGCAGCTAGTTCAAGACGCCGGCCGGCCTCGGCTCAGGGCTTGCGGCACAGGCGGATCCAGCGGTAGCCGTAGCCCTTGACGGCCAGGGCGTCGAGCTTGCCCGGGTCCGGGTACTCGCTGTCGGCCAGCACGTCGTTGGGGAACTCCGCCTCCGGCTCCAGGCTGCGCAGGTCCACGACGCCGTCGTCCGGCCCGAGGTTGTGGATGAAGAGCATGGTTCCCGTACGGTCGTCCGCCCGGTGCACCAGCACACCCGTGGGCACCGGGACGTCGACGTGGGTGCAGGTGCCGCTGCCCACCTCGGGCGCCTCGCGCAGGGTGCGGATCATCCGCTCGAACCACGACAGCAGCGAGGTCCGGTCGTGGCGCTGGAGCGTGACGTTGACCTTGTCGTAGCCGTACTCGGGGTCGGAGACCACCGGGCGGACCAGATCGCCGGGCTGAGCCGTGGAGAAGCCGCCGTTGGGCAGGTTGGACCACTGCATCGGCGTACGGATGGCGTTGCGCCCCTCCTGCGAGAGGTCGTCGCCCATGCCGATCTCCTCGCCGTAGCGCAGCACCGGGGTGCCGCGCAGGCTGAACTGCAGCGCGTACGCCAGCTCGATGCGCCGCCGGTCGCCGCCGAGCATGGGAGCGAGCCGGCGCCGGATGCCGCGGCCGTAGAGCTGCATGGTCTCGTCCGGCCCGAACTCGGCGAAGACGTCGTTGCGCTGCTCGGCGGTGAGCCGGGAGAGGTCGACCTCGTCGTGGTTGCGCAGGAAGGTGGCCCACTGGCCGCCCTCCGGCAGCGCCGGAGTCTCCCGCAACGCCTCGATGATCGGCTCGGGGTTGCGGCGGGCGAGCGCGAGCATGAGCCGCCCGTTGAGCATGAAGTCGAACAGCATGTGGATGCGGTTGGACGAGCCACCGCCGTCGCCGAAGAAGTGTTTCAGCTCGGCCGGCTCGACGTTGGCCTCGGCCAGCAGCACGGCGTCGCCCTTGCGCCACTGGATGTGCTGGCGCAGCTCGCTGAGGAACTCCAGGTCCTTGGGCGAGTTCGGGTTGCCGGGCTCGGTCTCCTCGATGATGAACGGCACCGCGTCCATCCGGAACCCGGCGACGCCCAGCTGCAGCCAGAACGCGCAGATCTTCTTGATCTCCTCGCGGACCCGCGGGTTCTTGATGTTCAGGTCCGGCTGGAACTTGTAGAACCGGTGGTAGTACCACTGCTTGGCGGTGCGGTCGTAGGTCCAGGTCTCACTCTGCTCGCCCGGGAAGACCATGCCCTGGTGGCGGTCCGGCGGCTGGGTCTCGGACCAGACATACCAGTCACGGTACGGCGAGTCGGGCGAGGACCGCGCCGACTGGAACCACGGGTGCCGGTCGGAGGTGTGGTTGACGACCAGGTCGATGATCACCTTGATGCCCCGGTTGCCGGCCTGGTGCAGCAGTTCGGCGAAGTCGCCCAGGCTGCCGAAGCGCGGGTCGACGTTGTAGAAGTCCTCGACGTCGTACCCGTCGTCACGGTTGGGCGAGGGGTGGATGGGGTTGAGCCACAGGCAGGTGATGCCCAGCCGGGCGAGGTAGTCGAGCCGCCCGATCAGCCCGCGGATGTCGCCGACGCCGTCGCCGTCGGAGTCGGCGTACGTGTCGATGTCGAGGCAGTAGATGACGGCCTTCTCGTACCACCGGTCGCTCATGCCGTGCTCTGTAACCCCGTCACCGTCCGGCGAAACGCGGGAGCTTGTCGCGCAGGACGAAGCCACCCAGGACGGTCACGGCGGCCAGCACGGGCACTGCTGCGGCCTCGGCGAACCACGTCTGCGCGAACAGCACCGCCGGCAGGGTCGCCAGCAGCACGAGAACGGGGCGGCGTACGCCGGCATCCAGCCGGCGCAGGCCGGCCGGCAGCACCACCGCGGCCACCGGATATCCGAACAGTGGCAGCCAGGGCGGGCGCGTCTGCCACGGCTCGCCGGCGACGGCGCCGGCCAGCATGATGCCGCCGACAGAGGTCAGCGCGCCCCACCGCCCGAGCAGCAGTACCGGCTTCCGCGCCCGGCGGACCACCACCAGAAGGAGGGCGATCAGGGGCGCGAGCACCAGGAGCCGGCCCATCGCGACCCAGCGCCATTCGTCGGACCAGGATCCGATCATCGCGATCTCGCCCGCGGTGGCGACGACCGCGAGCGCCGCACCGGTACGACGTAGCCCGGCGAAGAGCACGATGACGACGAGGAGCCACCCGAGGGCGCGGATCTGCACGTCCCACAGGAGCGTGCGCGGCTGGTCGGGGGTGTCCGCGGGCCACACCATCCACATGTGGAGGCTCATCCGCCGCAGGGCGATCGCGGCCGGCACCGTCGCCGCCAGCAGTCCGGCCACTCCGGCGGCGTCGCGCCACCGCATGTCGCGCAGGCCGCGGACGCCGGGTCTGAGGTGCGCCACCAGCCCGGACCACAGCAGGTCGGCGGCCTCGGCCGGGGTCGGCCGGCGCTGACCGCTGACGGGTACATACGCGAGACGGTTCGTACCGTCGATGGCGGGTACCAGAAGTCCATGAGCGTGCCGCACGTCCTCGCCGCGGAGACCGATCTGGGCAACCTCGGCGGGCTGACCGGCTGGGTCGCCTCGGTGATCGAGTCCCTGGGCGCCGTGGGCGTGGGCCTGCTCGTCGCTCTCGAGAACCTCATCCCGCCGATTCCGAGCGAGATCGTGCTCTCCATGGCCGGCTATCTCGCGAGCGAGGGCCGGGTCAACCTGATCCTGGTGACGGTGGCGGCGACCGCCGGCTCGGTGCTGGGTGCGCTGGCGCTCTACTGGCTCGGGTACGCGCTCGGCGAGGACCGCCTGCGCCGCTGGCTCGACCGCATCCCGCTGGTGGACGCGGACGACCTGGACACCGCGGACCGGTGGTTCGAGCGGCACGAACGTGGCGCCGTCCTCTTCGGGCGGATGGCGCCGGTGGTGCGCAGCCTGATCTCGATCCCGGCCGGCGCCAACCACATGCCGCTCGGGCAGTTCACGCTCTTCACCACGATCGGCAGCGGCGTCTGGAACTGCATCTTCGTCGGCGCCGGGTACGCGCTCGGCTCACGCTGGCAGAACGTCGAGCAGTACAGCAACTGGATCAACTACGGCGTCTGGGCGTTGATCGTGCTGGCCGTCGGCAACTGGGTCGTCAAGAAGGTCCGCAAACGCCGCCGCGCGGCCGCGGATCGCTGAGATCCACGGCCGCACGGACGTCCCTGAGGAGGGTCAGAAGCCGGCGCTGATCCGGGTGAACTCCCAGTCGGACTGGGCGATGCCGGAGCAGTTGGACACCACGCCGCCGCCGGGGCAGCCACGGTCCCGGTTGACCGCCCAGAACGTGAAGCGGGCGAAGCCCTTGCTCTTGGCGTAGTCGCGGATCTGGGTCCACGTGGCCGGGGTGGTCAGCTCCTGCTGGTCGGAGAGGCCGTTCATGCCGGAGATGCCCATGTGCGAGTACGCCTGCGCGTCGTCGTAGCCGAAGGTGGTCTTGAGCAGGTTCTTCAGGCCCTCGGACGCGTTCACCGTGCTCTGGTACATGTTCGCGCCGCCGCCGAAGTCGAACGGCATCTGGGTGAAGATGTCGATGTTCGCGCCGAGCGCCTTGGCCTGCTGGACGAGCCGGGTGCCGTAGTAGGACGGGCCGGAGGTCGTGGTGCCGAAGGTCAGGATCGTCTTCACGGACGAGTTGCGCTGCTTGACGATCTTCAGGGCGTTGAGGATGCGGTCCTGGACGACCGTGTTCTCGAACTCGTCGGTGTTCTCGATGTCGATGTCGATCGCCTTGAGGCCGAAGGTGTCGATGACCTTCTGGTACGCGCCGGCGAGCGCCTCGGGCGTCGAGCAGTTCGGGCCGAGCTTGTTGCCCTGCCAGCCGCCGATCGACGGGACCACGCTGCCGCCGGCCGACTTGATCGCGTTGATCGTGCTCTCGTGCACGCCGCCGGTGAGGCCACCCTCGCCGTCCCAGACCGGGTTACAGCCGTTGGCCAGGACGAAGGCGATGGTGAACGCCTTGATGCCGGTCGCGTTCATCACCGTCGACGGCGCCGGCGGGTTGCCCCAGCCGGGGTAGATGTACGGCGACGACGCCATCTTGGTGCCGGTGGTGGGCGGCGGGTCGGTCGGGTCGGTGGGAGGAGGCGTGGTGCCGCCACAGGCCCCGTTGTCCGCCCACACGTCCCACTGGCCGCTGTGCGTGGCCGGGCTCTCGTTCTGCGTCCACCACTTCGCGGTGTAGTTGTGGCCGGACTGCGAGGCGGTCATGCCGTTGGTGTAGACGGCGCTCGCGCTCCAGGCGGGGGCACAGGCCACGGCGGCGTTGGACGCGGTCATCGGGATGACCGCGGCGGCGGTTCCGGTCAGGGCCACGGCGAGGGCGGCCAGGTATCTCATCTTCAGTCGCATGGGGATTCTCCGGTCAGGGCAGGGCGTGGACGTGGGGGGAGACGGCGTTGGCCCATCCGTTGCCGGCGGTGACGTCCCAGTTGATGGACCAGGTCATCGCGCCACGGAGGCCGGGGTAGGTGTGCGGCGGCCGGAAGGAGCCGCAGTTGGTGCCACGGGCCAGGCAGTCCAGTGCCTGGTTGACGACCGACGGGGAGACGTAGCCGCCGCCGGCCGCGCTGCTCGTCGCCGGCAGCCCGATCGCGACCTGGTCGGGGCGCAGGCCGGCCTCGAGCTGGATGCAGGTCAGGGCGACGATGAAGTTGACCGTGCCCTGGCCGTACGCGGCGTTGTTGTCGCACCCGAGCATCGCGCCCGAGTTGTAGAACTGCGTGTGGACGACCGTCAGGATGTCCTTGATGTCGAGCGCGAGCTTGAAGTACGAGCCCGCCGGGTTCTGCATGTCGATGGTCTGCGGCGCCATCGTGATGATCAGGCTCGCGCCCACCTTGGCTCGCAGGCTCCGCAGCGCCTGGGCCATGTAGGTCGGGTTGAGGCCGTTCTCGAGGTCGATGTCGACGCCGTCGAAGCCGTACGTCTGGATCAGCGAGTGCACCGAGTTGGCGAAGTTGGTGGCCGCGGCCGAGTCGCTGACCGACACCGAGCCCTTCTCGCCGCCGACCGAGATGACGACCTTCTTGCCGCGCGAGTGCAGCGTCGCCACGTCCGCCTTGAACTGGGCGTCGGTGTAGCCGCCGACGCTGGCCGACAGGCCCGGGTCGATGTGGAAGGAGACCGCGCCGGGGGTGCTCGTGGCGTCGGCGAAGGCCACCGCGATCAGGTCGTAAGTGTTCGGCACCGCGGCGAGCTTGATCTCGTTCGCCGGGTTGTCGAAGTTCTGCCAGTAGCCGGTGACGAAGTGCGACGGCAGCGGGCCGGCGGGCGGCGGTGTGGTCGGGGGCGTGGTGGGCGGTGTGGTCGGGGGCGTGTTGGGAGGGGTCGTCGGGGGCGTCGTGGGCGGAGTGGTCGGGGGCGTGGTGCCTCCGCAGGTGCCATTGTCGGCCCAGACGTCCCACTGACCGCTATGGGTCGCCGGGCTCTCATTCTGGGTCCACCACTTAGCCGTGAAGTTGTGGCCGGACTGCGAAGCGGTCATTCCGTTGGTGTAAACCGCCGTTGAACTCCAAGCGGGGGCGCAGGCGGCTGCGGCGCTGGCCGACGAGCCTATGTAGACGGCGGAGCCGGCGGCAGCCAGCAGGGCTGCCGTGGCGAGGAGGAAGGATCGGCGCATGGGGGTGGGCCTTCCACGGGTGCCAAGGTGGGTTGGCCAATTATTAGGAGTGTTAACAGAGGAAGTAAAGGCATCCGTGAACTTAACTTTCTATTAAGCGCCAGGGCCGGAAGTGCTGGTAGCGCTCCCGGCCCTTCCGCGTACGTATTGAAGAAAGTCGCTACCTGCGGAACTGGAACCAGTTGACGTTCACGAAGTCGGCGGGCTGCCCACTGGTGAAGGTGAGGAAGACGGTGTGCCGTCCGGTCACGTTCGCCGCACCACCCGCAACCGAGCGCCACGACTGCCAGCCGCCGGTGTTCGCGAGCGCGAAGGAGCCGATCGGCGCGTTGCTGCGGCTGTCGATGCGCACCTCGACCAGGCCGCTCACTCCCCCGGCCGCGCCGGATGCCACGCGGCCCACGAAGTCGCGGACGCCGCCCGTACCGAACTCGACGCCGTTGTACTGCAGCCAGTCGCCGTTGCTGAGCCAGCCGACGTCCTCGCCACCCTCGGAGCACGCCTCCTTGCCCACGGCGGACGCGGCGTCGTACGACTCGGCCTGGATCGTGCCGTACGCGTCCCGCGAGCCACCCGTCGGCGGCGGGTCGGTCGGCGGCGGTGTGGTGCCACCGCCGCGGCTGTACACGGCCACGTAGTCCACGAGCATCGGACGGCCCGAGGCGGTCGAGCCGGTCGGGGTCGCCGAGCCGGCCACGCCGTTCGGGAAGGCGCCGCCCATCGCCACGTTGAGGAGGATGAAGTAGCCGGCGTGCCCGGTCATGTTCGTCCAGTGCGGCTCACCGATCTGGCTCTGGCTGACCGAGTGGAACTGCTGGCCGTCGACGTACCAGCGCATCTGGTTGGGGCTGACGCTGCGGTCCCACTCGAAGGCGTACGTGTGGAAGGCCGACTGGCAGCTCGACCCGGGGCACGCCCGGTTGGTGCCGATGCCCAGCGTCTCGTTGCAGGGCCCGCCCGGGTTCACGCCGCAGTGCAGCACGCCCCAGACGGCGTTGATGCCGTTGACGTTCTCCATGACGTCGAACTCGCCGACCGACGGCCAGTTCTGGTAGTTCCCGCGGTACGGCGCGCCGAGGGCCCAGAAGGCGGGCCAGTAGCCGGCGGCCTCGGCACCGGTCACGTTGGGCATCTGGATCCGGCCCTCGATGCGTAGCACCCCGCCGTCCGGCGCCTTGAAGTTGCTGCGCTGGGTCTCGATCCGCGCGGAGGTCCACTGACCGGAGCCGCTGCGGATCGGCGTGATGCGCAGGTTGCCGGCACCGTCCTGCGAGAGGTTGCTGGTGCTGTTCGTGTAGGTCTGGATCTCCCCGGTGCCCCACTGCGCCGGCCCGCCGGGGTAGCTGGTGCCGGTGTCGATGATCCAGTTGGCGGAGCTGGGGAGGGTGTTGGCCGGCCCGGTGAAGTCGTCGGCCCATATCTGCGTCCACCCGGAGGGCACCGGGGGCAGGGCGGCCTGGGCGGACACGGCGGCAGCGGTGGATGCGGTGAGGGCGGCGGTGACCGCCGCGGCGGCGAGGATACGGCGACGAATTCTCATGACGACGCCTCCCAGGGCAGTCGTGACAGACGAGAGAGCGCTCTCAGAAAGTTTCCTGGGTGTTACGGCGAGTTGTCAACATTAAGAACTGTCGATTCGTCACCGGCGCATGACCAGCTGTTCCAGCGCCGTCCAGGCGGCGGATGTGACGAGATACAGACCGCCGGCCAGCGGCAGCCAGGCCACCGCCGCCACGCTCAGGTACGGCAGCTTGGTCATGATCGCGCCGAGCGGGTTGTCCGCCGGCATCAGCCGCCGCGCCCGCCGCGACGACCACCACGCCAGCAGCCCGGCGAGGACGAGCAGCACCGCGAAGACAGGAAGACCCGCCGCAAGGTGCGCGGTCAGCGGTACGCCGAACAACTGCCCCGCGAGGACTCCGGTGGGCGCACCGGCACCGGGCTGCACCACGTGGTACATGAGCATGAAGAACGGCGCCTGGGCGAGCGCGGGCAACAGAGCGGCGAACGGACTGGCCCCGTTCGCACGCTGCAGCGCGAGTGTCTCGGTGGCAAGCCGGACCGGATCGTCGCGGTGCCGCTCGCGCAGGACGGCGAGCTCCGGCGCCAGGGCGGCGCCCCGCTTCGCGGAACGGACCTGCAGCCACGTGAGCGGGCTGATGAGCAGACGGACGGCGACGGTGAACACGACGATGGCCAGGGCGGCGGCGAACGTACCGGTGGCCGGGGCGAGGAAGGCGGCGAGACCCTCGAGGGCGGAATGCGCGACACCGGTGACGGCGTCCAGCGCAGACGACATGGACATGGGCGTACCCCTGCGGTCTGAGAGTGACAAGACGCGGAGGTGGCCGGGCCCTAGCGGAGCGCGACCACCGGGGACGCCGCGGGTGCCCTTGGACGCGGCCGCCCGGCCGCGTCCGGATCGAGCAGGCGGGGCAGGGGCCGGCTCCCGGACCGTCCACGTGGGGCACAGGCGCGGGTGGCGACCCGCGGCGGCGACGCCGGCAGACCGGCCGCCGCGGCCACCACGAGCAGGGCCGCCGCGACCACGGCGAGCCCGAGCAGCAGGTGCGGGGACGAGGTCGCGGGGCCCGGCAGGGCGACAAGAGCCCAGAACCCCAGCAGCAGCACGAATCTCACGCTACGCCTGTAAGGCAACACTCGTTTTCCCGCGATCGACGGAGGGTACTTGCGGCGCATGGCGACACCGGGGACTGCGGCGGAGACAACCACGATCTCCGAGGAGCTGGCCGACGAGGCACAGGCTCAGGGGTTGCTGACCCTTGGCGTGGAAGAGGAATACCTCCTGGTCGACGCGGTGGAACCCCGCGCGGTCGAGGCGGTCGAGGAGGTCTTCGACCACCTCGGCGAGGATGTGCGCGACTCGGTCCAGCACGAGTACATGCGCAGCCAGATCGAGACGGCCAGCCCGCCGCAGCTGGAGCTGGGCAGCCTCTTCGACGCGATGAGGCGGCTGCGCGCCGGCCTCGCCACCGCGGCGCAGGCGGCGGGCGCCCGCATCGTGGCGGTCGGTGCGGCACCGGCCTCCGGTCCGCACACGCGGGTGGTCGACAAGCCGCGCTACCACCGGATGCGGGAACGCTTCGGCGACCTCTCCCCCGGCGCCGGCCTCAACGGCATGCACGTACACGTCAGCGTCCCCGACCCGGAGACCGGCGTGCAGGTCCTCAACCACCTGCGGCCCTGGCTGCCGATCTTGCAGGCGGCGACGGCCAACTCGCCCTTCTTCGGCGGCCGCGACACCGGGTACGCGAGCTGGCGCTCGATGCTGTGGGAACGCTGGCCCACGGTCGGCCCCACGCCGTACCTGGAATCCCACGAGCACTACGAGACGATGATCTCGGACCTCGAGGCGAGCGGCGCGATGCTCGACGAGGGAATGCTCTACTGGTACGCCCGGCTGTCCGCGAACTACCCCACGGTCGAGATCCGTATGGGCGACGTGTGCCCCTCGCTGGACGACACCATCCTGCTGGCCGCCCTCGCCCGCGCGCTGGTGGGCACGATCCTGGGTGACGTCCACGACGGCAAGCAGGCCCCGGACGTGCCGCACCCGCTGTTGCGCGCCGCGCACTGGCGGGCGGCGCACGACGGCCTGGAGGGTCTCAACATCGACATGGCCACCCGGGAGCCGCGCCCGGCCTGGCGGCTGATGCGGCAGCTCTTCGACTACGTCCGCCCCGAGCTCGAGCGCCACGGCGACCTGGAGCTGGCCACGGTGCTGATGGGCCGGCTGCGGGCGCACGGCACCGGCTCGGCCCGCCAGCGTGCCCTGCTGTCCCAGAACGGCACGATCTCCGACGTGGTCGACTGGCTGGCCCGGACCACCGCGGGCGAGCGGTGAGGCTGGTCGTCATCGGCGGGGATGCCGCGGGGATGTCCGCGGCCTCCCAGGCGCGCAAGCGCAAGGGTCCGGACGAGCTCGAGATCGTCGCGTTCGAACGGGGCCACTACACCTCGTACTCCGCCTGCGGGATCCCGTACTGGATCGGCGGGGCGGTGACCGACCGCGACGCCCTGATCGCCCGGGACCCCGCCGCCTTCGCGAAGGCGGGCATCGCCGTACGCCTGCGGCACGAGGTCGTGGCGATCGACCTGGACCGGCGCGAGGTGATCGCCCGGGACCTCGACGGCGGCGGCGAACACCGCGAGGGCTTCGACGAGCTCGTGTACGCGGCCGGCGCCGTCCCGGTCACCCCGGACTGGGCCCGCGTCGACGCCGGCGGGGTCTTCGGCGTGCAGACCCTCGACGACGGCGAGGCCATCCACGCCTGGCTCGACGAGCAACCCCGGCCGCGCCGGGCCGTCGTGATCGGCGGCGGCTACGTGGGCGTCGAGATGGCCGAGGCGATGGTCCGGCGCGGGCTGGCGGTGACCCTGCTGGAGAAGGCACCGCAGCCGATGTCCACGGTGGATCCCGACATGGGCGAACGGGTCGCGGAGGCGATCCGCGGGCTCGGCATCGAAGTGCGCACGGACACCCACGTGCAGGGCCTGGAAAGTGCGCAGGGCAGGGTCACGGCGGTGGTCACCCCGGACGGGACGCTGCCGGCCGACATCGTGGTGCTCGGTCTGGGCGTACGGCCGAACACGGCGCTCGCGGAGTCCTCGGGCATCCCGCTCGGGGTGACCGGCGGGCTGCGTACCGACCTGCAGATGCGCGTGGTGGGTCCGCGGGGGCACGTCGACGGGGTGTGGGCGGCCGGGGACTGCGTGCAGACCGTCCACCGGATCAGCGGCCAGCCCGCGCACGTACCGCTGGGCACCCACGCGAACAAGCAGGGCCGGGTGGCGGGCATCAACATCGGCGGCGGCTACGCGACGTTCCCGGGAGTCATCGGTACGGCGGTGACGAAGGTGTGCGAGCTGGAGGTCGCACGTACCGGCCTCACGGAGAAGGAGGCGACCGCGGCCGGCTTCGAGTTCGTGACCGCCTCGGTGGAGTCGACCAGCCGGGCGGGCTACTACCCCGGCGCCGGCACGATGGTCGTCAAGCTGATCGCGGAGCGGCGCACGGGCATGCTCCTCGGCGGGCAGATCGTCGGGCGCGAGGAGGCCGCCAAGCGCATCGACTCCTTGGCGATAGCGGTCTGGAACCGCATGACGGTGGAGGAGATGACGGCCCTCGATCTCAGCTACGCGCCGCCGTTCTCCCCGGTCTGGGACCCGGTGCTGATCGCGGCGCGCAAGGCGACGGACGAGGTCCACGCGTCGCGCTGACCCCGTTCGGGAGGCACCGTCCGAACTGTCTTCATGATTCAGAACCGATCTCGAGCCTTCTACCTGCGGTGATTACTTTCGGCCACCTAGTGATCACGAATGCGGTCTCGTTTTCGATCTTGCCGCAGGGTAGGCATGACGGATGCCGCCGCAATCCCCCGAAAGTACGGCGCCGCAGCAAGGCTCGCGACACGCGGCCGGACCGGCTTCGCGCGTGCGCGTGGACGCGCTGACCGGCGGCACCGGCGGCTTCCCGCACGTGACCGTGCTCGACGGCGAGACCACCCTGGGCCGGCACCGGCGACCGGAGTCGCTGGCCGACCCGACCGTCCTGCGTGCCCCCTCGACCGAGCGGAGAGCGGGCGGCCGGCGCCCGGCGCTGGGCCTCACGCCGCGCTCGTCCTCCCCTCGCGCGGCCTCCCGCGCCGGCTCTTCCCGCGGCGCCTCTGGCGACCCGGCCCCTTCGCGCGCGGCGCGGCGTCCCCGCGGCCGGCATGCCGCCGCCGACCAGCTCGCCATCACCGTGCGGCCGCTGCCCGCGGTGCGCGTGGCCGCCGGCGCGGTGCGTGACTGGGCCCTCGCCGACAGCGCCAAGCGACCCGCCACCGGCGCCCACCGCGCCCCCGGCACCCTGCCCATCGAGTCCTGGCTGCTCATCGGCCGGCACCGCCAGCAGGCACTGCTCGCCGCCCTCGTCGCGGTCGGTCTCACGCTCGTCGTGCTGCCGATGCGCCAGAGCGGCAACACCGACCTCAACCCGGTGAACGCCGCCGACCATGCCGCCGCGACCGCCACCAAGGCGCCCGGCAAGAAGCCGGGCAAGAACACCCCCGCCGCCCCCGCCAAGCAGGGCACACCGGCGAAGGAGGCGCCCGCCTCGGCGCCGCCCGCCGGCCGGCCGGCCGGGCCCAAACCGCCCGCCGCCACGCCGCCCGGCGGCGCCACCGAAGAGAAGCCGCCGGCCATCGTGGTGCCGGAGGGCACCGGACCGGCCCAGTCGCTGCGGACCACGGGCACGTCCACGGTGGCGCTCACCTTCGACGACGGCCCCGACCCGGTGCAGACCCCGAAGATCCTCGAACTGCTCCGCGAGAACCACGTCAAGGCGACGTTCTGCCTTGTCGGCGTGCAGGCTCAGCGGCATCCCGACATGGTCCGGCAGATCGCCGCGGACGGACACACGCTCTGCAACCACACGTGGAGCCACAGCCTGACGATCGGCAAGGACAAGCCGGAGAAGATCCAGGCGGACCTGGCCCGCACCAACGAGGCCATCCGCGCGGCGGTCCCGGACGCGGACATCCCGTTCTTCCGGGCCCCGGGCGGCAACTTCACCGACCGGCTGGTTCAGAACGCCTACGCCGACGGCATGACGTCCCTCTACTGGGAGGTCGACCCCCGCGACTGGGAACACACCGAGGACGAGGACGACGCCGCCCACGTGGAGAAGGTCGTCAAGGGCGTCCAGGACCACGTCCGGCCCGGTTCGATCGTGCTCTCCCACGACTTCAACCAGCCCGACACGATCACGGCGTACGAGAAGCTGCTGCCGTGGCTGAAGGAGAACTTCACGCTGGGCCTGCCCTCACAGCCGGAGCCGCCGGCCGCGACGCCGCCGGCCTCCGCGCCCGCCTCCGCCCCGGAGGGTCAGGAGCCGGGCTGACAGGTCGGGCACCAGTAGAGGTTGCGCCCGGCCATCGGCCCCCGCTGCACCGCGGTCCCGCAGACCAGGCAGGGCTGGCCGGGGCGGCGGTACACGTACACCTCACCACCGTGGCGGTCGACCCGCGGCGCGCGCTGCATGGCCTCCGGCGTGTGGGCGGTGTGCACCGTGTCGATGCGGCCGCGCACCACGCCCTCCTTCATCAGCGCCCGCAGGTCGTCCCACATCTCCTGCCAGCACACCGCCGAGATCGCGCGCCCCGGCTTGGTGGGGGCGAGCCCGGCCCGGAACAGCACCTCGTTGGCGTAGATCAAGCCACACCCGGCGACCACCGTCTGGTCCAGCAGGAGGGCGAACACCGGCTTGGTGCTGCTCCTGATCCGGGCGTACGCGATGAGCGGGTCCGCGTCGTCCCGCAGCGGGTCCTGTCCCAGCCGCGCCCGCAGCACCGCCACCTCGCCGGGATCGAGCACCTCGCAGGCGGTGGGGCCGCGCAGCTCGAGCCAGTGCCCTCCGCCCGCCATCCGCATCCGCACCTGGCCGACCGGCTCCGGCAGGGGCGGCACGCCGTCGGCGAACTTCCCGTAGAGGCCGAGGTGGATGTGCAGGCTCCGGTCGCCCTCGAAGTGGTGGAGCAGGTGCTTGCCGTACGCCTCGGTGTCGGCCAGCCGGCGACCGGTCAGCAGGGCCGCCCCGGCGGCGAACCGCCCCTGCGGACTGTCGACGGTGACGGCGTGGCCGGCGAACAGCTCGCGGTGACGGGCGGCGAGCCGGTGAATGGTGTGTCCCTCTGGCACGGTCCGCAACGGTAGCCGATGCATCGAGCGATCGGCCCCGCCCATGGTGAAGCCCCCGCCGGGGGCGGGGGCTTCAAGGCTTGCGGCTCAGCCGCCGAGGCTGGTGTAGAGGCTGTCCGGCGCCTCGGTGATCTCCGAGGCCGGCGGGCGCTGGGCGTCGACCGTGGTGCCGTAGTCGGTGTACAGCACCTCGAGCGGCTGGGCCTGCTGCCCGTTCACGGCCGGGAGCTGGACGGTGACGGCGGAGAGGCGGCCCTGCTCGTCCAGGCCCGCGGTGAACGGGACGTCCTGGGCCTGGGCTCCCCACGTACTGATCATCTTCTGGTCCACACCCGCCACGCCGGCGGCCTTGGTGAGGTCCAGCGTGCCCTTGTAGTTGCGGGGGTCGACCTGCTGGACGTCCGTGGTGGAGCTGAGCAGCTGCGCGGTGTTGGCCGGATCGATCTGGCCGGGACGCAGGCCGACGTTCGCGCCCTCGGGCAGGCGGGACACGTCGAGGTGGGTCCACGTGCCGGCCTTGGTGACGCCCGGGACCTGCACGTAGAGGTCCTTGTCGACCAGCAGCGTCTTGACCTGGATCTCGGTGTTGGGCCCGGTGGCCGTCAGCGTCCCGGTGCCGACACCGTGGGGCGCGTCCATGAGCCCGATCAGCTTGAGCCCGGGCCCGTTGGTCACGGTCACCTTGAAGCTGGTCGTCCCCAGCTTGGCCGCGGCGTCGGCGAGAGCCGAGGCAGCGGCCGGGTCGGCCGGACCCACGTCCGCGGACTGGCTGGGCGCGGCCGTCGCCGAGCTGCCGGCGTTCGGGGTCGCGTTCCCGTCGCCGGAACAGCCACCGATGGCGAGAGCCACCGCGGCCATCGAAGCCAGGCCCAGGCTGGCACGAGCCGTACGCATGTCGATCCTCCCTGCATCGCCGGCGTGACGAAGGCTCACCCAATGCCCGATCGTCGGCGGCGCCAAACAGCGATGGCCGGGCGGACGTCGGTCCACCCGGCCATCGACCTGCCTGGATCAGGCGTTGAGGATGCCCGAGAGCTGGCTCGGCGCCTCCTGCACCTCCGACGCCGACGGCGCCTCCACGGAGACCGGCGTACCGAAGTCGAAGTACTTCGTCGTCACCTTGCCGCCGCCCGCACCGAGGCTGCTCATGTCGAGCGTCAGCTCGACGAGGCGTCCCTCAGCGTCCTTCTTCGCCGTGAAGGGGATCTTCGTCGCCTTGTCGCCCAGCGCCTCGAGCCCCTTGTTCTTGCTGTAGCGGGGCGACTTCGTCAGGTCGAGGGTGCCCTTGAAGCCGGTGTCGCCGACGCGCTCGACCTGGGTCATGGCCGCGATCATCGCCTTGGAGCCGGCCGGGTCGTCCTTCGGCAGCTTGAAGTTGCTGCCCTCGGCGAGCTTGGTGGCGTCGATGTGCATCCAGGGCTTCGCCGAGCTGCCGCCGCCGAGCATCTTGCCCATCGAGCCGCCGAACTTCATGTAGAGGTCGTCGCCGATCTTGCGCATCTCGATCCCGGTGCCCTTGCCGAGCGCGCCCATCTCCATCGACATCTTGGCGGTGCCGGCCTTGGGGTCGGCCACACCCGTCATGCTCATGGCGCCGGCCATGTCCATGTCGATCTTCATGCTCTGCTCGCTGAGCTTCTGCGCCGCGGCGGCCAGATCGGCGGCCGCGTCCTGCTTCGCGGCCGCCTGCGTGGCCGCGACGCCCGAGCCGTTCCCGCCGTTCGTGGCCGCGGTGTCCTTCTCGGGCCCGCAGCCGGTCAGGCCGAGTGTCGCGACCAGCGCGAGTCCCGCGATCGCCAGCCGTCGATTGGTCATTGGGTTTCCTCCCCGTCCTGCCGCATGTCGGCGCCCACCGTAGCGGAACCGTGCGACATTCCGCCGGGCCGCCATCGGGCCGCTCCGGGCGCCGCCCCGGCGGAACGTGCGACATTCCGGTCGCGGTCAGCGACGGGCGGGGGCTCGCGACGACTAAGCTCGAGTCATGGGTGACCTGCTCGACGCCGACTCGGTACGCAACGCCGTGGCAGTCCTGGACGGCTGGGAGGGCGGCCCCGACTCGATCGTCCGCACCGTGGGCCTGCGCAGCTTCCCCGCGGCGATCGCGGTGGTCGACCGGGTGGCGGAGGTGGCCGAGGAGATGGACCACCACCCCGACATCGACATCCGCTGGCGCACGCTCACGTTCCGCTGCAGCACCCATTCCGCGGGCGGCGTGACGACCCGGGACATCGCCCTGGCGAACCGCATCGACCGGATCGTCGCCGACGCCTCCTGATCCACCCCTGCTTGGTCGCCGACGCCCCCAGACGGCATGATGGCCGGGGCAGTCGCACGCGTATCCAGGGGGAGGCCACGTGAGGTTCGAGGTCAGCAAGGTCCTCGACGCCATCGAAGCGCGTCTCACCACCGACCCGGCGCTCGCCCGGGCGGTGGTCGACCTCTCGGAGATCGTCCGGTACGCCGACCTCGACGGCGGTCGCCCCGCGAGCATGCTGCGGCTGGGCCTGGTCATCGACGCGCTCGGCCGGCACGTCGCCGAGGAGAACGTCCCGGTGTACGCGGTGGTCCCCCGGGGCCTGCTCTCCGACGCCGACCTGACCTCCAACGAGCGCATGGTGGTGCGCCGCTGGGCCGACGACGGCGTGGTCGAGGTGGTGCCCCAGCTCGACGACCGGGTGTTCGAGGTCGCCGAGCTGCTGGGCCTGCCGGTGCTCACGCGCAGCCGCGCCGAGCAGTTCCGCGACCGTCGCCCCTGGATCGAGGAGCCCGGCCGGCTCCTGGCCGCCGTGCCCGGCGCCGGCGGCCCGGTGCTGGTCGCGCGCATCGGCCGCGGCGAGGTGCCGGCGGTGGCCGAGCCCTCCCCGACGGGTCAGAAGCTGCTCGCCCGCGTCTGGGGCTGTCCCGAGTCGAACTGCAGCGCGTACGGCTCGGGCGGCGACCCGGACAGCCCGTTCGCCGACATGCGCAAGACCACCAGCCCGGTCTCCCAGCCGCCACCGTCGCTGCGCGGCGGCGTACCGACCTGTCCCCGGCACGGCGCCCGGTTGCGCGACGCGGGCCCGCGCCCGGCCGTCGAGGTTCTTTCGGTACGCATCGACGGCATCATCCGTCAGCGTTTCGTGGTCTCGACCGAGAACCCCGTGGTGGTGGGCCGGGCACCGGAGGGCGGCGGCGTCATGCTCGGCCAGTGGCTCAGCGACGACGCCCGCAAATGGATCAGCCGCGGCCACGTCCGGCTGGCGCTGCGCAGCGGCGAGTTGAGCGCGCAGGACGTGAGCACCAACGGCACCGGTATCCGCCCGAACGGCTCGTTCGACGACGACCAGCGGATCACCCTCAACCGCGACGAGACGCGCGCCCTCGGCCCGGACGACGTGGTCGAGCTGTACGCGAACGTGCACGTGGGCCGCGCCAAGCTGTGGAGCTCGGGCGGGGTGACGCAGCCGCACTCGGTGATGGCCGAGGCGCCCACGATGGCGATCCGCAAGTTCGAACGGTAAGAGCGGCGGCCCGAAGGCCGCCGCTCTCCACCGCCCCCCTCTCACAGGACTGCGGCCCGCTCAGCGGGGGTTGCGCTTACAGGATCGCGGCGAGCTGCGCGAGCGCGTGATCCAGGTCGGCCTCGGTGACGACCAGCGGCGGGGCGAGCCGGATCGTCGAGCCGTGGGTGTCCTTGGCCAGCACGCCGCGCTCGGCGAGGCGCTCCACGGCCTGCCGCCCGGTCAACCGCGCCGGGTCGATGTCGACACCGGCCCACAGGCCCCGCCCGCGCACGGCGAGGACACCGCGCCCGATCAGGGCGTTCAGGCCCTCGTGCAGCCGGGCGCCCAGCTCGGCGGAGCGCCGCTGGAACTCGCCGGTCTCGAGGAGCTTGACGACCTCGGTGCCGACCGCGCAGGCCAGCGGGTTGCCGCCGAACGTCGAGCCGTGCTCGCCGGGCTTGAGCACCCCGAGCACGTCCCGGTTCGCGGCGACCGCCGACACCGGCACGATGCCGCCGCCCAGCGCCTTGCCGAGCAGGTACATGTCCGGGACGACACCCTCGTGCTCGATCGCGAAGGTCTTACCCGTACGCCCCAGCCCGGACTGGATCTCGTCCGCGATGAACAGCACGTTGTTGTCGGTGCACAGCTGCCGTACGCCGGCGAGGTAGCCCGGCGGCGGAACGAGCACACCGGCCTCACCCTGGATGGGCTCGAGCAGCACGGCGACGGTGTTCGGGGTGATCGCGGCGGCGAGCGCGTCGCTGTCGCCGTACGGAACGATCGTGAAGCCGGGGGTGTACGGCCCGAAATCGTTCCGCGCGTCCGGGTCCGTCGAGAAGCTGATGATCGTCGTGGTCCGGCCGTGGAAGTTGTCCGCGGCGACGATGATCTCCGCCTGCCCGTCCGGCACGCCCTTGACCTGGTAGCCCCACTTGCGGGCAACCTTGATGCCGGTCTCGACGGCCTCGGCGCCGGTGTTCATCGGCAGCACGAGCTCCTTGCCGCACAGGTCGGCGAGGCGGTGGCAGAACTCGGCGAACTGGTCGTGCACGAACGCGCGGCTGGTCAGCGTGAGCCGGTCTAGCTGCGCGTGCGCGGCCGCGATCAGGCCGGGGTGGCGGTGACCGAAGTTCAGCGCCGAGTAGCCGGCGAGGAAGTCCAGGTAGCGGCGGCCGTCGACGTCGGTGACCCAGGCACCCTCGGCATCGGCGATCACCACGGGCAGCGGGTGGTAGTTGTGCGCCGTCCAGCGCTCGGCGTCCGCGAGCGCTCCGGGCGTACGCATGTCCAGGTCGGTCATGAACGAACCTCCAGGGTGCAGCACTTCGGTCCGCCGCCGGCCTTGCGCAGCTCGCTCACATCGACCCCGACGGTCTGGTAGCCGGCCGCCTGCAGGGCGGCGGTCAGCGCGGTGGCCTGGACCGGAAGGACAACGGTACGGCCATCGCTGACGGCGTTGAGGCCCAGGACCTCCGCGTCGGCCGGCGTGGCGATGACGGCGTTCGGGAAGAGGCGGCGCAGCACGGCCTGCGAACCCGGCGAGAACGCGGACGGCAGGTAGGCGATGTTGTTCTCGTCCAGCACGCACAGCGCGGTGTCGAGGTGGTAGTACGCCGGGTCGACCAGCTGAAGCGTGATGACCGGCCGGCCGAAGACCTCCTGGGTCTGGGCGTGCGCGGCGTGGGCGGTCCGGAAGCCGGTACCCGCGAGCAGCACGTCGCCGGCGAGCAGGATGTCGCCCTCGCCCTCATTGGTGTGCTTCGAGTCGAAGACCTGGAACCCGGCGTTCTCGAACCACGCCTTGTATGCGGGCGCCTCGTCGGCCCGCTCGGCGTCGCGGAACTGCACGGCGAGCACCTTGCCGTCGACCACGGTGGCGCCATTGGCGGCGAACACCATGTCCGGCAGGCCGGGCAGCGGGTCGATCAGGTCGACGGTGTGGCCCAGCCCGAGAAACGTCTGCCGCAGGTTCTCCCACTGACTGACGGCCAGGGCGTTGTCGTACGGCGCGGTCGGGTCCATCCACGGATTGATCCGGTACGTGACCGCGAAGTATGTGGGCCGGCACATCAGGTATCGGCGCGGGGCAGCAGTCGTCATGCGAAAACGGTAAGCGCGAAAGGCCTGCGTAAGCCCCTGACCAGCGTTGCGCACGGCGGTGAATCGTTGCGTCATCCCGCGCGTGCGCGACGATTCGTTGCACACGCGTCGGGGGCGGCGAACCGCCGCCCCCGGCCAACGTTGCGGTCCCGTCCCGAGTCGGTCGACGGTGATCGCCGATCGGCTTGTTCCCGCTCTTTCCGGCGCACCGCCGGATGATTTCGGGGCGGGACGGCTGCTGGCCGCCCCGGTTCCGAGGAGCACCGGCGGCGAATCGCCGCCGGTGAATGTCAGATACCCGTCAGAAGCGGTCCACAAACTGTGTATCAAGCCACTCTCGGAGACTGTTGACCGGCTGCATGTCGGTACCCAGCCAGGACAGCGACCCGGTGAGCGCCAGCACCCCGACGACGATGGCGGCCAATGCCAGCACCATGCCGATCAACGCGTCGGTCTTACCGGCCACGTGCCGCTTGCCGGTGGCGCGGATGCCGGCGATCGAGAGGACCAGGGCGAGCCCGGCGACGCCGATGCCGTAGCCGAGCAGCGGCCCGGAGAGCACGAGCAGGGTGCCGGCCACGCCGGTGATCAGTCCCAGGGTGGCGAGCAGGCTGGCTCGCGGCTTCGGACCGGCTTCGACCGGGCGGTCGGCGTCGCGACCGGTGTACCGCTCAGCGCCTCGGTCGATCTTCCGGTCGGCGTCGCGGTCGGCGTGCCGCGTCTTGTCGTCGTCGACGAGCGGCATGGGTGTCGTGCGGTCCCGGTCTTCGGTCCGGCGCTCCGCCGTCCGGCTCTCCTCCTGCGCGCGCCTCATCTGTGTCTGGGCGGCGCGGCTTTCTTCCGTCCGGGCGGCGGCGCGGTCCGCGGCCCGGTCGGCGGCGGCTCGCTCGGTGGCCGCGCGGTCGGCGGCTCGCTCGGTGGCCGCCCGGTCGCGGTCGGCGTCGGCCAGGTTCTCGGCGCGGCCGGCCTGGACTGCTCCGGACTTGGTGGGGGTATCGGTCTCGGCGCTGGTGTCGGACTGGCGGGAGAACGTCGGAAGCCTCACGTCAGCACCTCCTTCAAACCTTCGGGGGATGCCCTGGCTATACCCCCGCGGCCCCGAAGACACACAAACGGGCGCACGGTCACCCGTACGCCCGTTCGAGGAGAAGCGTCAGACCAGCGCGGACGTGGCGGTCACGTCCGCCGCCTTGGAGATCACGTGGTCGACGATGCCGTAGTCCTTGGCCTCCTGCGCCGTGAACCAGCGGTCCCGGTCCGAGTCGATCTCGATCTCCTCGGGGGTGTGCCCGGTGTGGAAGGCGATCCGCTCGTTCATGACCTTCTTGATGTGCAGCATGCTCTCGGCCTGGATCGCGATGTCGGCCGCGGTGCCACCGATGCCGCCGGAGAGCTGGTGCATCATCACCCGGGCGTGCGGCAGCGCGTACCGCTTGCCGGGCGTCCCGGCGCAGAGCAGGAACTGCCCCATCGACGCCGCCATCCCCATGGCGATCGTGGCCACGTCGTTCTTGATGTACTGCATCGTGTCGTACACGGCCATGCCGGCGCTGATGGACCCACCCGGCGAGTTGATGTACAGGGCGATGTCCTTCTCGCTGTCGGCGGAGGCGAGCAGCAGCATCTGGGCGCAGATGCGGTTGGTCACCTCGTCGTTGACCTCGCTGCCGAGGAAGATGATGCGCTCCCGGAGCAGCCGCTCGAAGACCTGGTCGTCAAAGGATGCGCCACCCGCCCGCATCACGAAGTCGTCAACACTCATGGACCCACCCTCTCGCACCAGCCGGAAGGGTGCGGCACCCACCCGGCATCAGACCCTCCTACCTTCCCCGGTAACGACCGCCACGCCCAGCGATTCCCCTGAGGGCGAAAGGCGAACGACCATGCACTCACTCAGCCGGGCGCCGTCCCGGAGCGGCGGGCACGCCCGTGCCGGTCTCGCCTGTCGTGGCGGGCGGCCCAGTCGGTGCCGAGTGGGCGCGCCAGGGGCCGGTGCTCGTCGATCCAGGCGTCGATGCGGGCCCACCAGTCGTACAGCCAGGTGACCCGCTCCTCCTCGCCGGCCGGGATCTCCTCCGGCGGCACGCTCCAGAATCGCATGATGAGCTGCTTGTCCATGGGCAGCTCCCGCCACACGTCGCCCACGGTGATCAACTTGTCGAGGCCGGTGTGGGCCACGAAGATCACGCCGGCGTCCGGGGCCGCGTCGATGGCCGCGAGCAGGCCGCCCGGCTTCGGCGGGAGGAGGTTGCGCAGGTTCTCCGCCCGTACGGCCATGGTCTCGAGACCGCGGTCACGCAACCGGTCGATCGCACGCAGGCGACGGTGCGGGGTGAAGTTTCCGCCCTCGGGGAAGATGACGAAGGCGTCGTTGTGGTCGAGGCCGGTCGCCAGGCCCCCGACGTGCTGCTCGAGGTCGGCCACGCCGGGACGGCCCGGGCTGATGAACCTGTTGGGCAGGCGGTTCAGCAGGATGTCCACCGCCGGGTCCCACTGGAGGGTGGCCTTGAGCACGATACGCGGCTCGCGTTCGAACCAGTTGACCAGCGCATGGATCAGGACGAAAGAGTCCCCCGGCCCCGCGTGCCGGCTGACCACGATCTCGGGACGGCCGGGCATGCCCGTGTCCGGGTCGGTGCCGACGACGTCGATGCTGAGGTGCAGGGACCACTTCGCCACCCAGAACAGCGCGCGGAGGAACGCACCGGTCAGCACGTAGTGCGCCCGCTGGAACGCCGGCGTACGGATCTTCCATCCGAAGCCGGACGCCACCCACAGCACGGCGAGGCCGACGAGGGCCGCCGCGTCCCAGACGATGTAGACGATGCCGAGGAACGCCAGACGCGGCAGCCGCAGGTGACCCGCGACGAACGGCGAGGCCGCGAGGGCCAGCAGGAGCCACACCGGCAGCGTGGTCAGCAGCACGACCGCAAGGATCACCACCGACGGTGCGATGACCAGCCGACGGACCCACTGCGGCGCGAGCATCAGGCGCCGTCGCTCGGAGCGGGCGAGACGTTCGCGGCCAGATAACGCCGGGAAGCCGTGTACGCCCGGCTGATCCGGCGCCCCGCGGCCGCCATGTCCCGGTATGCCCACGGGGAGTCGTCCCGGCTCTCACCGCCACCGGTAGGTAGGACGTGCACCCGCACATCGTCGGGCAACGACGCAAGCTCGCGCGCGAACCGATGCCGCCGAGCGATCTCGAAGGCCACCTGCGCCACCTCCCACGGCCGCCGGGGCACGGTGAGCGGGCGTTCGATCCGGCCGACCTGCAGCACGAAGATCAGCTTCGCCCCGATCCGGACCGCCTCCCCGATCGGGATGGAGTTGACGATGCCGCCGTCGACGAAATGCTCCCCGCCGATCTCCATCGGAGGCAGCAACCCCGGCACCGACGACGAGGCGAGCACGGCGTCAACCAACGGACCACTGTCGAACCAGTGCTCGGCGGCCCGCTCGATGCTGGCGGCGCAGCACCGGAACGGCACCTTGAGGTCGGCGAACGCGGCCTGCTCACCCAGCTCCGCCCCGAGCAGGCGCCGCAGCGGCAGCGGCGAGTGCAGGTGCGTGCGAGCGGCGAACCTCCTGAGCTGCCGGGCGAGCGAGTCGCCGTACACCTCGGCGGCCTCGGGCGACGACCAGAGCCGCACCAGGCGATCGGTCACGGCCTCGCTCGGATCGGCGGCGACCAGAGCCCCGTTGACGGCGCCGATCGAGGTGCCCACGACGACGTCGGGCCGGTAGCCGGCCCGGAAGAGCGCCCGCAGCATGCCGACCTGGACGGCACCGAGAACCCCGCCACCACCCAGCACGAACGCGACCGGCTTGTCGACCATGCAGCCATCGTTCCACGTCGCGGGGGTGCGGAGACCGTTGTCCACAGGGGCGGAATGATCTCGATTTCCCCTGCCATCATCAGCCCGCAGCCGCAGCGGGCTCATCGGGCGGCCCGACCGAGCGGAAACGCGCCGCCCGGCCGGCCGGGGCCGGTGTGCGGGCGACGCGCGTCCCTTCGGGCTGCAAACTTACGATCGGCCTCCGCACGTGCCGTCGGAGTCGGTGTTGCCGCCCAGGTCCACGATCCGAGCCCACACCGCACGGCAGTTCTGCGACCCATGGCTGGTCGTGTTGCCGCTGACCACTGTCCGCTCCAACGTGACCCGACCGGGACCGAGAGGGTTCTCCGGGCCGGGAACGTAGCCCAGCGTGATGTTGATCCCGCCACCACCGTCCTCGGCGTAGTTGTCGGTGACGGTCGAGTCGATCACCGCCACGGTCTCGGTGCCCCGCACGTCGATGCCGCCGCCCAGGCCGGCCAGCTCCCCGGGCCGGGTCGGGTCGTAAGGGTTGGTCACGCGGTTGCCGGTGATCGTCGATCGCTCGATGCGCCCCCGCCAGTCGAAGCGGAGGCCGCCGGCCTCACCGGCCTCGTTGCCGTCGACGAGGCTGTCCCGGAGGGTGAAGGAGGTGAACGGGATGTTCTGCACCGCACCACCGAAGCGGGCCCGGTTGCCGGTCAGCCGGACCCTCTCCATCGTCAGGTCGGAGGAGTTCAGCGCCGCGCCGCCGCCGTAGTAGTTGTAGAGCGACGCCACCGGAGCCGACACGCCGCCGGTGATAGTGACGTCGGTGATGGACGCCGGGTTCAGGACGGTGAAGACGCGGTCGAGCTGGGCGCCGTCGATGATCGTGCGGTCGCGGCCCGCGCCCGTCACGGTGGTGGGCTTGAAGATCTTCAGGTTGCCGTGCGCCGCGTCGGCCAGGGTGTAGTCGGTGAAGGCCTTGCCGAACAGCGGCGGGATCGAGAGGGCGAACCGGCCCGCCGGGATGACGATGGTCGAGCCCGGGGCGGTGTTCGCCTCCATGATGGCCGCCCGCAGGGTGCAGGCCCCGTCGTCGGCGGCGCATCGCCCGTCGCCCGGCTCGCGGTCGGGCGCGTCGCTCGTGCTGTCCACGTGCAGCTGGAGCGCCGCATCGCGGGGTGCCGCCTCGGCGGGCGACGCCACGGCGACGGCCGCGACCAGGGCGCTCAGGGCGCCGATCACTGTCGATGTCCTCATGACGGGCCAAGTTACCGACGAGTACCGGTCGAAACTCGGAAATGCCCGATCTATTCACATGCCGCCAGCTCCCCCGCCGGCCCTTGCGCCGTTCAAAGTCGACGAAAGAGGCGACGGCCCGCACGCGGCAGACCGTCGCCTCAGGCAGGTTCGTCAGAGGGCGTTGAGGAACAGCTCGTGGCTGTTCCGGAACTCCCACCCGTAGAACTTGTCCCAGTTGATCGACCACGTCATCAGCCCGCGGAAGTTCGGGTTGGTGCCGCTGCGCACCGTGTACCCACCGCAGTTCGAATTCTTGACGAGGCAGTTCACCGCCTGCTGCACTCCGGCCGGGGCCACGTACCCGTTGCCGGCGCTCACCGAGGACGGGGCTCCGAAGGCGACCTGGTCCTCACGCAGGGCCGGGAACATGTTGGCGGTGTTGCCCGCGACGGGGAAGCCCGCGAGGAGCATGTCGGTCATCGCGATGTGGAAGTCCGCCCCGCCCATGCTGTGGTACTGGTTGTCCAGACCCATGATCGAGCCGCTGTTGTAGTCCTGGACGTGCAGCACCGTCAGGTCGTTGCGCATCGCGTAGATCACCGGCAGGTACGAGCCCGCCCGCGGGTCCTGGCCGCCCCACGGGCCCGAGCCGTAGTACTGGTAGCCGAGCTGGACGAAGAAGGTCTCCGGGGCCATGGTCAGCACGAAGCCCGCGCCGTACCGGGCCTTGAGGGACTTGAGGGCCGCGATCAGGTTGACGATCACCGGGGTGGTCGGGTTCTTGAAATCGGTGTCGCCGGTGTTCAGCGACAGCGAGTGGCCCTCGAAGTCGACGTCCACGCCGTCGAGGCCGTACTTGTCGATGATGGCGCTGACCGAGCTGACGAACTTGTCGCGGGCCGCGGTCGTGGTGAGCTGGACCTGGCCGTTGGCGCCGCCGATCGAGAGGAGGACCTTCTTGCCCGCCGTGCGCTTGGCCTTGATGGCGCTGATGAACTCCGCCTCGGTCTCCACGCCGGGGCACTCGGTCGCCGGGCACAGGGTGAAGCGGATGTCGCCGGAGGTCGCCGAGGTCGGCTCACCGAAGGCCAGGTTGATGATGTCCCAGTCGGCCGGCACGTCGGCCATCCGCAGGTAGCCCGAGCCGTTCGCGAAGCTCGCGTGCAGGTAACCGATGAGCGCGTGCTTCGGCAGGCCCGTCACAGGAGGCGGGGTTGTCGGTGGCGTGGTCGGCGGCGTGGTGGGAGGAGTCGTGGGCGGGGTGGTCGGCGGGGTGGTCGGTGACGTGGTGGGCGGGGTGGTCGGCGGTGTGGTGCCGCCGCACGCGCCGTTGTCGATCCACACGTCCCACTGACCGCTGTGGGTAGCCGGGCTCTCGTTCTGGGTCCACCACTTCGCGGTGTAGTTGTGACCGGACTGCGAAGCGGTCATGTCCTTGGTGTAGACGGCCGTGGGGCTCCAGGCCGCCGCGCAGGCGGCCGCGGCATCGGCGGAAGAGGCTATGTAGACGACGGAAGCGGACGCCGCGAGCAGGGCAGAGGCGGCGAGAAGCAGGGATCGGCGCATGGGGGGATGGCCTCCACGTCGGTATATCGACAGTTGGCCAATTATTAGGACTGTTAACTGATTCTGTCCAGAGCCGGTTCCGCAAATCTGATCCGCTGCCCCGAGCGGTCGAACAGCAGGAGATCCTCCACCCGTACGCCGACAGTCAGCTCCTCGCCCGCCGCCACGCGCCCCGGCGCCGGCACGCGGACCATCACCTCGCCCAGAGGTGGCGGCTCGGTCAGGTCGTGCGCCGGATGCAGGCCGTACGGTGACCGGTCGGCGGGCGTCCGTTGCCGGGGCACCGACGGGATCTCCAGGTGCGACGTCTCCACCGGCGTCGGCACGCCACCCACGTCGAGGTGGGCGATCAGTTCGTGCCCCAGGTTCTCCACCGAGCGCACCGTGCCGTTCAAGGTCATCGGGCCCGGCGCGTCCACCGGCAGCGCCCGGATCGCGACCGTCACCCGCGCGGTGTGGTGCCCGCCCAGCGCCGCCGTCCGCGGATCCCCGGCGGGGAACTCCAGCACCTGCGAGCCCAGGTCGAGCAGCACCCGGTCGGCGTCGGCGTACACGGCGGCCTCGAGGAGGCTGGTGCGCGGCGTGCCGACGAAGGCCGCGACGAAGACGGTGTCCGGGTCGGCGTACACCTGGGCCGGCGGACCGACCTGCTGGAGCACGCCGCGGCGCAGCACCGCGACGCGGTCGGCCATGCTCATCGCGTCGACCTGGTCGTGGGTCACGTAGATCGTGGTGACCCCCAGCCTGCGGGCCAGCGCCACGATCTCGCCGCGGAGGGCGGCCCGCGAGGTGGCGTCCACGTTCGACAGCGGTTCGTCCAGCAGGAACACCGACGGGTGCCGGACCAGCGCCCGGGCCATCGCGACCCGCTGCTGCTGGCCGCCCGACAGGTGCTGCGGGTAGCGGCTGAGCAGGTCGTCCACGCCGACGAGCCGCGCCACCTCGGCGACCCGCGCGGCGATGTCCGCGGACGGCATGGGCCCGGCCCGCAGCGGAAAGCCGATGTTCTGCGCGACGGTGAGATGCGGGTACAGCGCGTACGCCTGGAAGATCATGGCGATTTCCCGGTCGCGCGGCTCGATCTCGGTCACCGGTACGCCGTCGAACAGCACTTCGCCGCCGGTGGGCTGTTCGACGCCCGCCAGCAGCCGCAGCAGCGTCGACTTGCCGCAGCCGGTCGGGCCGAGCAGCACCAGGAACTCGCCCGCGGCCACCTCCAGGTCGACGCCGGCCACGGCCACCGTGCCGTCGTCGAAGACCTTCGTGAGGGCCCGGGCCGCGATAGCGACCATGCCTCCCATAGTGGGGGCCGGTCGGTCCTAGTGCCAGACGGAGCGGTCCAGGAAGCCGTCGCCGTCGTCGTCGAACATGCGCTTCTCGAACGTGCCGTCGTGGTCCTTGTCGTAGTCCGCGTAGTCGACGCGGTTGTCGAGGTCCTTGTCGACGCCGACGAAGTCCGTCCGCCCGTCGTCGTTGAGGTCGACGAGAATCTCCGCGCCGCCGCCGCGGTGACCGCGGTAGGTGGACGCGTCGAGCCTGCCGTCCCCGTCCGCGTCGACCCGGTTGTGGTAGCCCTTCGGCGCCCGGAGCTCCTCGGCGTGGCCGTGGCCGCTGTGCGCCTCGCCGAACCCGCTGCGTGGAGCGTCGCCGAAGCCCGAGACCGCCGGCAGGCCGTCCAGGTCCGGGCCTTCCTCCGGCCCGGGTGCGGATCCCAGACCCGTGTGCGCCGGTACGCCGCCACCCCCCGCTCCCCAGGCCCCCGGTGCGTCGCCCAGGCCGTGGGCGGGGTGCTCCACGGCGGCGTTCGCGACGAGTCCTGCGGCCGTACCGAACTCCGACCACTCCCCGAGCCCGGACTGACCCGCGGTGCCCGGACCGATCCCGGCCGCGCCGTCGGCGGGCACCGCCGCGCTCCCCATGGAGGGACCGGAGTGCGCACCGATGCTGTCGGTCACGGAGCCCAGGCCGCCGAAGGAGCCGAACAGCCCGAAGGTGCTGGACTTGGTGACCCGGTCCTCGACCGCGGCCAGCGCCGCCCCGGCATCGGTGCCGATCTGCTGATGCAGGATGTCGACCTCGGCGGCGTCGAGCGCGTAACCGGCCAGTGCCGTCCGAGGGTCGCGGGCCAGGTGCGCCTGGAACGCCGGGTCGGTGAGCAACCGTTCCAGCACGGCGTCGAAATCGCTCATGGCCACCAAGCTAGGCGGCGGCGTCCACCCGGCGGTATCCCACGGTCGTGCCGATCAGTCCAGCTCCGGCATGGCGACCGGCTGCGGCCGCGGCCGGCAGGTGCCGCACTGGACCGCGTCCTCCACCACCAGCGCCTCGGCCCGGTCCCGGCTCGCGGACCGGCTGACCTGGAGAAGGTACGGCCCGAAACGCGCGTGGTCCTCGCACACCCCGCGACCGCAGAACCGGCAGCTGCCGCGCGCCGCCTTGGCGCAGAAGAAACAGAGCACGGCTCATCCAATCACGGGCGGCGTGGACGTCGACGTGGACGGCGACGGGTTGGTGGACGGGGGGTCGGACGGCGGCGTGGACGGGTCGTCCGTGGGCCGGGTCGTGGTGGGTGGCGTCGTGGGCCGCGTCGTCGGCCGCGTGGTGGGCCGGATCGTGGTGGGCGGCACGGTGGTCGGCCGGGTCGTCGGTGGCGTGGTCGTCGGGTCCGGCTGGTCCGGGGTCACCGGGCGGGCCGGGTCGGTGGTCGGCTCCGGCGCGGCGGTCGTCTCGGTCGGGGTCACGGATCCCAGCGACGGCGTCACCGTCGGCAGGTCGGAGGGCTCCTCGGCGGGCGACTCGCTCGGCGATCCGGCGGGCGGTTCCACCGGTACGCCGTCGCCGCAGCTGAGCGTGCTCGCGTCAGCCGTCGCGGGGGCGCCGGCCACGTACACGCGGCCGGTCGCGACGCTGACCGCGCCCGGGTCGACCGCGAACCACGCGGCGTCGTCGTTGGTGACCTCGCCGCCGGACGCCCGGGCCACGCTCAGGTTGAGCGGCTGGTACGCCCCACTCGTGCTGCCCGTGTCGGCCAGGATGCGCCCGCTGCGTACGGTCAGCGCACCGTGCGGCACCCGCCGGCGCCCAGCGTCGGTGTAGAGCCGGCCGATCTCGGTCTGGGTACCCGCACAGAGCAGCGTCGCCGAGCCGCCCTGGAAGGTGAGCCGGCCGGTCGACTTCGCCGGCACCAGGACGACAGCACCCTGGTCGACGTAGCGACGGTCGCCCTCGGCCAGGCGCACGGTCCGGCCATCGATGGTGGCGGTGACCGTGCCGCGGTCGGAGGTCAGCAGCGCCCGGTCGGTGGGCATCTCGGCCCAGGCCGGCCCGGGTGCGAAGTTCATCGCGGTGAGCAGCAGCGACAACAGGAGCAGCAGGAGCACGAGCCACCACATGCGGCGCTCGAACCGGCGGTCCACCTCGGGGTCCTCGGTGCCGTCCGGCGGCCCCGGCGGCACCGCCAGCGGCGGGTAGACGCCGGCGGAGTGCACGCCGGTGGCGGCTGCCGCTCGGTCGGCCATGGCGGGCCGGGCGAGCCGCCCGGGCGCGCCGACCAGCGGCGGCAGGTCGGCGGCGTCCGGGATCACCCAGAGCCGGGTGGGCGTGCGCGTCTGCGCGACCGCACCGGGGCTGCCGTCCCCGACCGGCCCGATGAGCGTGCCGCGGCGCAGCTCCAACCCGTCGGGCATGGCGATCACGCCGGACTCGACGACGACCGCATGGGTGGGTCCCGGCAGCTCGACCGGCGCCCCGGGCTCGAGGTCCACGGGGTGGGCGGAGGCGATCAGCGCGAGCCGTTCGTCCCCGGCGAGCCCGGCCAGCGCCGGCGTGTCGGCGAACAGCGCCTCGGCCTCGGCCCGGTCGACGGGCGGCGGACCGGGCAGCGGACCGACCACGGTCGCCACGGTCGCGGTCGGTACGGCCAGCAGCGTGGTGCCCGCAGTGTGCCAGTCCAGCGAGGTGGGCCGGCCGGTGAGCGCGTTGGCGAGGCCGACGACCCCGCCCGCGCCGACGTGGTGGCGGATCGTGCCGCCCGGGTCGCCGGGCTTGCGGGCCTGCATGGCGCCGTCGACGACGACGTACACGGCCTGCTGGGTGCTGCCCGCCAGCACCATCTGGGTGCCGGACGGTGGGCGTACCCATCGGGCTCGTGCGGCGAGACCGGCCAGCGCGGCCTCGGGCAGGCCGCCCAGGTCGGAGGTGCGCAGGGCGGCGAGCCGGCGCGGCGCGTCCGCTTCCCGCCGCTTCTCGGTGGCGCGCACCCGGGCACGCTGCCACCAGCGCGCCGCCCAGGCGACGGCCAGGTAGACCAGCGGTACGCAGAGGCCGCCCACGACGAGGACCAGCAGGAGCTTTCCGCCGGCCCCGCTGTGCCAGAGCCCGGTGGCCAGCCCGGCCACCCGGTCGGCCCAGATCCGGTACGCGAGGTTGGCCGCGATCGCCAGCCAGAGCACGGCCAGGATGCCGTAGAGGGCGACGATGCGGCCCTCCCGGTCCAGTCCGCCCCACGCGGGCGGGCGTCCCCGTAGCCGCGAAGTGACCCAGGCGAGGCCGCGGCCGCGCAGGTTGGGGATCTCCAGCCAGTCCATCAGCAGGTAGTAGCCGTCGAGTGCCAGCAACGGGTTCAGGTTGAACAGCACGTTGAGGTACCAGACGAAGGCGAGCTTGAAGGCGAGCGGGCCGAGCGCGGGCACGGCCAGCCCGACCAGCTGCACGGAGCCGGCGAGGATGAGCCCTGTCGCCGGCCCGGCCGCGGTGACCAGCATCCGTGCCCGCCGCCCGGCCATCCACACGTCCGTGGTGTCGACGAACACGGAGGGGATGCCGAAGTACACGAGCAGGCCGGCGGCCGGGACCTCGCGTCCGGCGTGTTTGGTGGCCAGGGCGTGGCCGAGCTCGTGGCTGGCGAGGGCGAGCAGGTTCAGCAGCAGCAGGACGACGGCGCCGAGCAGGTACGACCCACCGGTCAGGAACACCGCCTGGCTGCCCCGCCACCACGTCGCGACGAAGAGCCCGACGCCGGCCAGCGCGAGCACCGACAGCACGATCGCGGCCGCCTTGGTGAACAGCAGCTTGCCGCCACCTCGGTAGAGCGCGGTGATGGCCCGGTCGATGTCGAGGACGAGCATGCGCCGCCCGCGCGCGGCGGCGAGCAGTCCCCTGCCGACCCGCTGGGGCAGCGGCTTGCGGTCGAGCTCCTGCAGCGGGCGGAAGGCGTCGACCGGCAGCTCCTCGAGCATGCGGTTGCCGGCGAGGTCGGCGACGACGCGGCGGACCTGGTCCGGCGCGAGCCGTCCGGCGAGACGGGCGAACTCGGCCACGAGGCGGGCCACGGTGTGTGTGCCGTCCATCATCAGCGCGAGCTGCCACTCCTCCGGCGTCAGCCGCAGATAGCAGGCGCGGCCGCCGTCGTCGGGAGAGCGGAGCATCACGTACGTGGCACCGCGGACGCTGGTCAGCTCGGCGGCCTCGACCCCCGCCCGCAGCACCGGCTTGGCCCGTGCGGGGTTGAGCCGGTCGACGACCGCGCCCCACAGGCCGGGGTCGGCGGGTCCGAGTGGCTCACCCGGCGGGCGTCCCGCCAGGGCTTCCCAGACGTTCATCCGGGTTTCGACGTAGGTCACTCGGGTCGGCCTTCCACTCCACGATGGCGAATGGAGAGTAGGCGGTCGGCCGGGCCGAACGCGAGCCCCCGATTTGCCGCTGAACAGGATATATCGCTCAGAGTCGACAAAAAGGTGCGGTGGGTGGTCATGACCAACCCCCTTGGTCATGACCACCCACCGCGTGGGGAGGTGGTGCCGCTCGATGGCCCGGCGGCACCGGGATGCGTCTTCAGGAAGCCTCGGCGAGCGTGGCGTTGACCGTCTGCTCCTGGCCGTTACGGGCGAACGTGATCGAGACCTTGTCGCCGACCTTGGCGGCCTGGATGATCCCCACCAGGTCGTCGGAGTCGTTGACCGCCTTGCCGTTCACCGACTTGATGACGTCGCCCTGCTCGATGCCGGCCTTCGCCGCCGCGCTGTTCGGGCTCACCAGGCTGACCTGGGCGCCGCCGCCCTCGGCCTCGGTGACGCTGACGCCCAGCGCGGGGTGGCTGACCTTCTCGCCCTTCATGAGGGCCTGCACCACCGACTGGACCTTGTCGCTCGGGATCGCGAAGCCGAGGCCGATGTTGCCGTTGCTGGACCCGGAGGTCGCGATGGCGGAGTTGATGCCGATGACCTCGCCGTTGGTGTTGACCAGCGCGCCGCCCGAGTTGCCGGGGTTGATCGGGGCGTCGGTCTGCAGCAGGCCGGACATCGACTGGGTGCCCTGCGACTGCTGCTGCTGACCGCCGAACGGGTTCTGCGGGGTCTGCTGGTCCTCGCCGCCGGACTGGATCGTACGGTCCTTGGCGCTGATGATGCCCTCGGTCACCGAGCCCTCCAGGCCCAGCGGGCTGCCGATGGCCAGCACGGTGTCGCCGACCTGCATGCCCGCGCTGGAGCCGAGCTTGGCGGGCTTGAGGTCGTCGACGCCGTCCACCTTGACCACCGCCAGGTCGGTCCGCGGGTCGGTGCCGGTGATGGTGCCCTCGGCCTTCTTGCCGTTGGCGAAGATGACCGTGACAGTCTTGCCCTGCGCGGTGGCGACCACGTGGTTGTTGGTGACGATGAAGCCCTGGTCGTTGAGGACGACGCCGGAGCCCTCCCCGCTGCCGGTCGTGATCGACACGACGCTGTCCTTGACCGCCGAGACGATCTGAGCCAGCGACGAGCGGTCGACGACCCGGGTGACCGGGGAGTTGGCGGTCTGCAGCGTGGCCGGCCGGCTGTCGTCGTGGAGCGCGAGGGCGGTGGCGGCGCCGACTCCGCCGGCACCGAGGGCGATCAGCAGGGCGAGCGCGCCCGTCACCAGGGTGCGACGGCCCCGGCCGGACCGGGCCGGATCGCGCTCGGGCTCGCTGCCGACAGAGGCCGCCCAGATCGGGGCGTCGGCGCGCGGCGCGCTGTTCCACTGCTCCTGGCCGGGCTGCGGCCCCTGGTAGCCGCCGGCGTAGGCGGGCTGGGGAGCCGTCTGCGGATACTGCTGTGCCGGGTAGGGCTGACCCGGCACGGGCTGCTGGGGGCCCTGCTGCCACGGCGACGCGGGCGGCTGCGGCTGCGCCTGCCAGGACGCCGGCTGGCTCACCACGGGCTGCGGGGCCGTCGCGTCGGACTGTCCCCGCTCCGGGCTGCTACCTGCGGGGAAGGCGTCCGCGGGCCGGTGCGACTGCTCCTCGGAAGAGGAGTTCTCGTGCCGCTGCGGGTTGGTCTCGTGCTCGTTCATGGGGACAACATTGCCCCCGACCGCTCCGACTGACCTGTGCTGACCCTGAAGGTTTTCTGTGAATGGCGAAGCGCCCGGAAGATCATGATTCGTCCGGAACGAGGGCGGGCAGAGAGACCCGGAAAGTCGCTCCCTGACCGGGTTCGCTGATGACCTCCACGGTGCCGTGGTGGGCCCGGACGATGGCCGCCACGATGGCCAGTCCGAGGCCCGTCCCGGTCGCCTCCCGGTCGGTACGCCGGGTCCGCGCCTCGTCCGCCCGATAGAACCGCTCGAAGACGTGTTCCTGCTGCTCAGCCGTCAGCCCGGGGCCGGTGTCCGCGACCTCGACGACGGCCCGGTTGCCCTCCCCGGTGGACAGCGACAGCGTCACGGAGGCGTCCTGCGGGGTGTGCCTGATGGCGTTCGTCATCAGGTTGCCGATCACCTGCCGCAGCCGCGCGTCGTCCCCGTACGCGACGAGTCGCTCGGGCGCGTCACGGATGTCCAGCGTGATCGTCCGATCGGGCGCGATGGCCTGCGCCGCCTGCACCGCGTCCAGCGCGAGCACAGGAAGCTCCACCGGCGCCAGCGTGACCGGCCGTTCCCGGTCGAGCCGGGCGAGCAGCAGCAGGTCCTCGACGAGCAGCCCCATCCGGGCCGCCTCGTCCTCGATCCGGCGCAGGATCTTCGCCGTGTCCTCGGGATCGGCCACCGCGCCCTGACGGTAGAGCTCGGCGAAGCCACGGATGGACGTCAGCGGGGTGCGCAGCTCGTGCGAGGCGTCCGCGACGAACTGCCGCATCTTCTCCTCCGAGCGCACCGCTCGCGCCTCGGAAGCCTGGGCCGCCTCGGCCGCGTCGCGCGCCTGCGACTCCGCCGCGCGGGCTGCCGTCTCCGACAGCGCCCGCGCGGTGAAGGCAGCCTCGATCTGCGCGAGCATGGCGTTCAACGCGCGCGACAGCCGGCCCAGCTCCGTCTGTGGCTCACCCTGGTCGGGTTCGGGATCGGGTACGCGCTGAGTAAGGTCCCCGGCCGCGATGGCAGCGGCGGTGCGCTCGATCTGCACCAGCGGGATGAGGCTCTGGCGCACGATGGCCGCACCGACCGCCGCGAGCGCGAACAGCACCCCCGCCCCCACCAGCGTGTCGACCCAGACCAGCCGCCTGATCGCGTCGTCGATCCCCACGAGCCGCTGCGCCACGTGCAGCACCGACCCGTCGACATAGGTCACCAGCATCCGCCAGTGCACCTGACCGTCCGCCGAATGCGCCGTGTACGGCTTGCCGACGCGCTTGTTGACGTTGTCGACGCCCTTGACGAGCGGGGGCAGCTGCGACGGCTTCAGCCTCTGGTCGTACTTCTCGTTCGCCGGGTTGCCCACCCCGTCGACCGTGGTCAGGTTGACGTAGTAGTCCGTCGGCAGGATGACCCGCTCGTTGTAGTCGAGCACGTCCAGCACGTGGGTGAACTGGTCCAGCTGCTGGTCCATGCGACTGACCAGGTAGGTGTGCAGGGCGTACGTGCTCGCGGCGCTGATCAGGGTCAGCGCCGCGAAGACCAGGGCGAGGACGGAGGCGACGAGCTTGGTGCGCAGCGGCACCCGGCGCAGCCCGGTCTGCAGCGGGACGTGACTGCGGACCCGGTCGGTGAGGGTCACCGGTGCTCAGACGGCGGGTTTGCGGAGCACGTACCCGACGCCGCGGAGCGTGTGGATCAGGCGCGGCTGCACGTTGTCCACCTTGCGGCGCAGGTAGGAGATGTACGACTCCACGATGTTGTCGTCGCCCCGGAAGTCGTACTTCCACACGTGGTCGAGTATCTGCGCCTTGGAGAGCACCCGGTTGGCGTTGAGCATGAGGTAGCGCAGCAGCTTGAACTCCGTCGGCGAGAGCTGCACGCGCTGGCCGGCGCGGTAGACCTCGTGCGTCTCCTCGTCGAGCTCGAGGTCGGCGAAGACCAGGCGCGAGGGCTCCTCGTCACCGGCCGTGGTGCGGCGCAGCACGGCCCGGATGCGGGCGGTGAGCTCCTCCAGGCTGAAGGGCTTGGTCACGTAGTCGTCGCCGCCGAGGGTGAGCCCCCGGATCTTGTCGTCGGTGCCGTCGCGGGCGGTCAGGAACACCACCGGCGTGCGCTGGCCGCCCTCGCGCATCAGCCGGATGACCTCGAAGCCGTCGAGGTCGGGCAGCATGACGTCGAGCACGACGAGATCGGGCGTGGCGTTCTTGGCCGCGCTGACGGCGGCGCTGCCGCTGGTCGCGGTGCTGACGTCGAACCCGGCGAAGCGGAGACTGGCGGAGAGCAGCTCAAGGATGTTGGCGTCGTCCTCGACGACGAGGAGCTTCGCCTCGCTCTGCTTGCCCTGGGTCTGTGTAGCGGCCATGGGCTCCATCTTCACGCAGGTCGCTGCGGTCGCGCTGCACGCTGCCTGAAAGTTTTCTGTGAGCGCGCTAAGCGGCGAGGCCGAAGGTCGCGGTGCGGACCCCCGCGGACGCCTGTGCCGCCCGGGCCAGGGAACGGCGGTCGGCGCCCGGTTCGGGGCGCAGTGCGGCGGATCCCACGAGCGTCACGGTGAGTCCGCGCAGTGCTGCCACGCGGCGTACCGATGCCCACAGCGTGTCGTCACCGATGAAGGAGGCGGACGGGGACGCGTACCGGATGGTGATCGGCATGACGGGGACCTGAGCGTCGACCGCGGCCTGGAACACCGCGGGTCGGAACGCGCCGCCCTCGGCGCCGCAGAACGTCGTGCCCTCCGGGAAGACGGCGACCGAGCGACCGGCCCGCAGCGCCGCAGTGACCTCGCCCACCGTCGCGGGAAGGCGTTTCGGCCGCGCGCGGTCGACGAAGATCACCCCGGCGGCCCGGGCCAGCGCACCGACGGCCGGCCACGTGCCCACCTCGCGCTTGGCGACGAGCGTCATCGGCGCCACCGCGAGCAGGGCGAGCACGTCCAGCCACGAGACGTGGTTCGCCACGAGCAGGCTGCCCGGCCGCGGTGCCGGGCCGCGCCACACCAGCTTCACCCCCAGGGCCGCGAGCAGGGCGCGGGCCACGGTCCGCAGTGCGACGCCACGCAACAGCGGCACCAGCATCAGACCGCTGATCAGTACGGCGGCAGCAGTCACCAACCGCACCACCGTGGCGGCCCCGTTCACGGCATCGTCTCCCCCGGGCCGGCACTGTGGACCGCACGCCGACACGGGCTGCCAGATCATCGCGTGGCTCCCAGGAAGTGCCGCCGGTAGCGGCGGTCCATCCGGTCCATGGAGAACAGCACGTAGAAGTCCGCGCACTCGAAGTCCGGGTCGTACGCGGGCTCGCCGCAGACCCAGCTGCCCAGCCGCAGGTAGCCCTTCAGCAGCGGCGGGGGCTGCACCCTGGGATCGCCGACGAGCGTGGTCCCGGCCAGCCAGTTGTGGCGCGGACGGACCCGCAGCGCGGGCGGTGACATGTGCCGGCTCTGCACCCGGGCCCAGACGCCGGCGGCCGTGTGCCCGCCGTCGGCGAGCGACACCGACGCGCAGCCGCCCAGCCAGCGCAGGTTGTTCAGGTGCAGGTAGCGCGCGATGCCGGCCCACATGAGGTTCACCACGGCGCCCGAGCGGTGGGCGGGGTGCACGCAGGAACGGCCGGTCTCCACGAGCTGGTCGCGCAACGGGCGCAGGCCGCTCAGGTCGAACTCGCCGTCGCCGTAGCGGCGGCCGGCACGCGCGGCGCCCTCAGGGGTCATCATCCGGTAGGTGCCGACCACGTCGCCGGTCGCGTCGTCGCGGACGATCAGGTGGTCGCAGAAGTCGTCGAACTCGTCCACGTCCCGCCCGTCGGCCGTCGCGCCCCGCAGGGTGGCGCCGAGCTCGGCGGCGAAGACGTCGTGGCGCAAGCGCTGCGCAGCCGCGACCTGACCGGCGTCGTCGGCGATGAGGAGCGAGTAGCCGGTGGTCCCGGTGGGTGCGGCAGCGGTCATCAGTACCGTCATGAGAACTGTGTAAGGCTCGCGATTGCCGACGGCGTGGCGCACCGGGTGGTGCCGGGTGACCGCTGAGTGAACGCCTTTGTGTCGCACGCGCGTGAGAGGGTCTCCGGCATGCTGATCCCCGCGCGTTTCCACGGCCCGCCCGCCTCCGGCAACGGCGGATGGTCCGCCGGGGCCTTCGCCGTCGCCTCCGGCGCGGGCGCCGACGGCCGGCCCTTCCAGGTGACGCTGCGTGTCCCACCACCGCTGGACACCGAGCTGACCGTGACGGACGGCAAGGTCGTCGACCCCGCCGGCACGCTCGTCGCCGAGGTGGTGGCCGATGCGGACGCCGGTCCGGGTGTGCCGTCCGCCGACCCTGCCGCGGCCGGTCCCTATCCCGGCCACACCGAGCACCCGTTCCCCACCTGCTACGTCTGCGGCCCCGACCACCCCGACGGCCTGCGGATCTTCCCGGGCCCGCTGCCCGACGGGCGGCTCGCGGCGGCGTGGCGGGTTCCGGCCGACGTCACGGTCGAGACCATGTGGGCCGCCCTCGACTGCCCGGGTGGTTGGTCGGCCCTGCAGACCGGCCGGGTCTACCTCCTCGGCCGGATCGCCGTGGCGGTCGACGCGCTCCCCGCTCCGGGCGACCTCTGCGTGGTCGTCGGCGCCCCGGTCAGCGCCGAAGGACGCAAAGCCATCGTGGATTCCACCGTGTACGCCCCGGACGGCACGCGGATGGGACGAGCACGGGCCACATGGATAGCGCTGAACCGGTAAGTTGATCCATTCATCCGACGGGGAGGAGTGAGCGTTGACGGCCGGGTCAGGGGAGATCGTGGTCTCCCACCTCACGAAGCACTACAAGCAACTGCGAGCGGTCGACGACCTCTCCTTCACCGTGCGCCCGGGGCGGGTGACGGGCTTTCTCGGCCCCAACGGCGCCGGCAAGACCACCACGCTGCGCATGCTGCTCGGCCTCGTCACCCCGACCGCCGGCACCGCGACGCTCGGCGGCCACCGGTATACAGAGCTGCCCGACCCGATCCGCACGGTGGGTGCCGTCCTCGAGGCGTCCAGCGCGCACCGCGGCCGCACCGGGCGCAACCACCTGCGGATGATCTGCCGCGCGGCGGGCCTGCCGGACACCCGGGCCGACGAGGCCCTCGCCATCGTCGGGCTGACGCCGGCGGGGAACCGGAAGTTCAAGGGCTACTCGCTGGGCATGAAGCAGCGGCTGGGCATCGCCGCGGCGATGCTGGGAGACCCGCGCGTGCTGATCCTCGACGAGCCCGCCAACGGGCTCGACCCGGAAGGCATCCGCTGGATGCGCGACCTGCTCAAGGCGCTCGCCGGCGAGGGACGCACGGTGCTGGTCTCCAGCCACCTGCTGGGCGAGATGCAGCAGCTCGCCGACGACGTCGTGATCGTGGCCGCCGGCCGGCTGGTCCGCCAGGGACCGGTCGACGACGTGCTCGGCGCGATGGGCGCGGCCCAGGTCCGGGTCCGGACGCCGCACCCGGAGAAGCTGATCGCCGCGCTGGACGCGCTGAACGCCGTCGCGACGCCGCAGCCCGACGGGTCGCTGCTGGTCAGCGGCGCCGAACCGGCCGCGATCGGGCACGCCGCCTTCACCGCCTCGGTCGAGCTGCACGAGCTGACCGGCGAACGCGGCGACCTCGAGCAGGCGTTCCTGCAGCTGACGGCCGGAAAGGCGGGCATCCGATGAACCTGGTCCGAGCCGAGCTCTTCAAGATCCGCACCACCTCGCTGTGGTGGATCATGGGCCTGATCCTCATCCCGCTGTACGCGGCCAGCCTGCTGCTCAACTGGGCGTCCGCCACGGTGCCCGCCGGGGAGACCGGGGCTCCCGACTCGCAGCAGGCGCAGATCGACGCCGCCCTGCAGCCGATCAACGTGGCGACCAACCTGTACACGAGCGGCCAGTTCATGGGCGTACTGATCGTCCTGCTGCTCTGCGCCATCATCGTGACCAGCGAGTTCTTCCACCTGACGGCCACCACCACGTTCCTGGTGACGCCGCGGCGCGAGGCGGTCATCCTGGCCAAGTTCGCGGCCGCGATCGTCGTCGGCCTGGTGGTCTGGGCGCTCACCACCCTGTTCAACCTGGTGTTCGCCCCGATCATCCTGAGCGCCCTGGACTTCGGCGTCCAGCTCGGCGAGCCGGCGGTGTGGCGGGCGATCGGGCTGAACGCGCTGGCGTTCGTGCTCTGGGCGGTCCTGGGCGTCGGGGCCGGCGTGCTGATCCGCAGCCAGATCGCGGCGACGCTGACCCTCGCCATCCTCTACACGGTGGGCACCTCGGCGGTCGGGCTGGTCTTCTACCTGCTCAGCGAGCACGTCGCCCGGTGGTTCGAGAAACTGCAGGTCCTGATCCCGACGGCGGCGTCGCAGCTGATGATCTCCGGCACCGAGCTGCCGGGTAACCCGCCGCGCTGGGTGGGTGCCGTGGTGCTCATCGGCTACGCGGTGGTGGCGGGCGGCCTCGGGACCTTGATCACGAAGAAACGGGACATCACCTGACGATCCATCAGGTGACACATCTCTCTTGAGCCTCATCCGTTAGTCACAGTCCGGACGTGCGCATGGCTACGCCGATCCCACGGCGTAGCCTTGACGCCGAATCCTTCGTCCCCTGTGACGAACGTCGCGTGCTGACAACATGGTGAAAGAGGCGAACACGGAAGTGTCGACCCAGCAGACTTCGCATGAGAATCCACTCGCGGACTTCGGTCCCAACGAGTGGATCGTCGACGAGATGTACCAGCGCTACCTGGCCGACCCCACCAGCGTCGACCCCGCCTGGCACGACTTCTTCGCCGACTACAAGCCGGCCACGGCCACGGGCTCGATCGTGACGCCCGACGAGGCCACGGCCGCCAACGCGAAGGCCACCGCCGAGAAGGCCGGCACCGATGCTCCCGCCGCCTCGACCGTCGCGCCCGTCAAGCCGACCGTCCCGGCCACGCCCGCTCCGGCGGCCCAGCCGGCCGCCACCCCGGCCCCCGCCGCGCAGCCCGCCCCGGCGCCCGCCAAGGCCGCCGCCAACGGCAAGACCCCGGCCGGCGCGAAGGTCACCACGCTGCGCGGCGTCGCCGCCCGCATCGTGCAGAACATGGACGCCTCGCTCGAGGTGCCGACCGCCACCTCGGTGCGCGCCGTCCCGGCCAAGCTGCTGGTCGACAACCGCATCGTGGTCAACAACCACCTCGCGCGGGGCCGCGGCGGCAAGGTCAGCTTCACCCACCTCATCGGGTGGGCGCTGGTCCGCTCCGTCATGGCGCACCCGGAGATGAACAACTCCTTCGCCGAGATCGACGGCAAGCCCGCGCTGGTGCAGCCCGAGCACATCAACCTCGGCATCGCCATCGACCTCGCGAAGAAGGACGGCTCGCGCTCGCTCGTCGTGCCGTCCATCAAGAACTGCGAGCAGATGGACTTCCGGCAGTTCTGGCAGGCGTACGAGGACGTGGTCCGGCGCGCCCGCCGCAACGAGCTGACCATGGACGACTACGCCGGCACGACGATCTCGCTCACCAACCCGGGCGGCATCGGCACGGTGCACTCGATCCCGCGCCTGATGACCGGCCAGAGCGCCATCATCGGCGTCGGCGCGATGGAGTACCCCGCGCCGTACTCCGGCATGTCCGACGAGACCCTCTCCGACCACGGCGTCAGCAAGGTCACCACGCTGACCAGCACCTACGACCACCGGGTCATCCAGGGCGCGCAGTCTGGCGAGTTCCTCAAGTCCATGCACGAGTTCCTGCTCGGCGAGCACTCGTTCTACGACGACATCTTCACCTCGCTGCGGATCCCGTACGAGCCGGTGCGGTGGGTGCGCGACGTCGCCCGTACCTCCGAGGGGCAGATCGACAAGGCCGCCCGGGTCGTCGAGCTCATCCACGCGTACCGGGTCCGCGGCCACCTGATGGCCGACACCGACCCGCTGGAGTTCAAGATCCGGCGGCACCCGGACCTGGACGTGCTGCAGCACGGCCTGACCCTCTGGGACCTGGACCGGACCTTCCCGGTCGGCGGCTTCGCCGGCAAGCAGAAGATGAAGCTGCGCGACGTGCTCGGCGTGCTGCGCGACACCTACTGCCGCCGGGTCGGCATCGAGTACATGCACATCCAGGGCCCCGAGGAGCGGCGCTGGATCCAGGACCGGATCGAGATCAAGTACACGAAGCCGGACCAGGACGAGCAGAAGCACGTGCTCAACCGGCTCAACGCCGCCGAGGCGTTCGAGACCTTCCTGCAGACCAAGTACGTCGGCCAGAAGCGCTTCTCCCTCGAGGGCGGCGAGTCGCTGATCCCGCTGCTCGACGCCGTCCTGCAGTCCTCGGCCGAGGCCGGCCTCGACGAGATGGTCATCGGCATGGCCCACCGCGGCCGGCTCAACGTGCTCGCGAACATCGTCGGCAAGCCGTACGAGAAGATCTTCAACGAGTTCGAAGGCCAGATGGACCCGCGGTCGGCGCACGGCTCGGGCGACGTGAAGTACCACCTCGGCCAGACGGGCAAGTACACGACGCCCGACGGCGAGAACTCCACGACCGTCAGCGTGGTGGCCAACCCGTCCCATCTCGAGGCCGTCGACCCCGTACTCGAGGGCATCGTCCGCGCCAAGCAGGACCGCCTCGACCTCGGCCTGCACGGCTACACGGTGCTGCCGGTCCTGGTCCACGGCGACGCCGCGTTCGCCGGTCAGGGCGTGGTGGCGGAGACGCTCAACCTGTCGCAGCTGCGTGGCTACCGCACCGGCGGCACCGTCCACGTGGTGGTCAACAACCAGGTCGGCTTCACCACCGCCCCGGAGTACAGCCGCTCGTCCCTCTACTCGACCGACGTGGCGCGCATGATCCAGGCGCCGATCTTCCACGTGAACGGCGACGACCCCGAGGCCGTCGTACGGGTGGCCAAGCTCGCCTTCGAGTACCGCCAGGCGTTCAACAAGGACGTCGTCATCGACCTCGTCTGCTACCGCCGCCGCGGCCACAACGAGGGCGACGACCCGTCGATGACCAACCCGCGGATGTACCAGATCATCGACACCAAGCGCTCCGTCCGCAAGCTGTACACCGAGGAGCTGATCGGCCGCGGCGACATCACCGTGGACGACGCCCAGGAACAGCTGCGCGACTACCAGACGCAGCTCGAGCAGGTCTTCAAGGCGACCCGCGACTCGGCGGGTTCGCCCCCGCGGGTGCGCCCCACCCCGGCCGAGGAGCCGGATCCCCGAGTCGACACCGCGGTCGACGCGGCCGTCGTCAAGTCCGTCGGGCAGGCGCACGTCGACCTGCCGGAGGGCTTCACGCCGCACAAGCGCGTCCAGCAGCTGCTCGAGCGGCGCGCCAAGATGGCCACCGACGGCGGCATCGACTGGGGCTTCGGCGAGCTGATCGCGTTCGGCTCGCTGCTCAGCCAGGGCGTCACCGTCCGGCTGGCCGGCCAGGACTCGCGCCGCGGCACCTTCACGTCGCGGCACGCCTCCATCGTCGACGCCAAGACCGGCGACGACTTCCTGCCGCTGTCCACGCTGGCCACCGGCAACGCCCGCTTCTTCGTCCACGACTCGCTGCTCAGCGAGTACGCGGCGATGGGCTTCGAGTACGGCTACTCGGTGGAGAACCCGGACGCGCTGGTCCTGTGGGAGGCGCAGTTCGGCGACTTCGTCAACGGCGCCCAGTCCATCGTCGACGAGTTCATCTCCTCCGGCGAGGTGAAGTGGGGCCAGCAGTCGTCGCTGGTGCTGCTCCTCCCGCACGGCCAGGAGGGCCAGGGCCCGGACCACTCGTCCGGCCGCCCCGAGCGCTTCCTGCAGCTGTGCGCGCAGGACAACATGCGGGTGGCCAACCCGACCACCCCGGCCAACTACTTCCACCTGCTGCGCCGCCAGGCCCTGTCGAGCAAGCGCAAGCCGCTGGTCGTCTTCTCCCCCAAGTCCCTGCTGCGCCACAAGCTCGCCGTGTCGTCGGTCGCCGACTTCACCAGCGGCACGTTCCAGCCGGTCCTGGGCGACGCGGGCATCAACGGCACGCCGCTGGAGGCGTCGGGCGTCAAGCGCGTCCTGCTCTGCTCCGGCAAGGTCTACTACGACCTCCTGCAGGCCCGCGCCGAGCGCGGCAACACCGACACGGCGATCATCCGGATGGAGCAGATCTACCCGCTGCCGGTCGACGAGCTCAAGGCCGTCCTCAACCAGTTCCCCGAGGCCGAGGACTTCGCCTGGGTGCAGGAGGAGCCGGCCAACCAGGGTGCCTGGTCGTTCGTCGCCCTCAACCTGCTGGAGCACCTCGAGGGCGTCCGGCTGCGCCGCATCTCCCGCCCGGCGGCGGCCGCCCCCGCGGTCGGCTCGGCCAAGCTGCACGAGGCCGAGCAGTCCGCCCTGATCGAGGCGGCGCTTCCCCGCCCCTGATCGTGAACTGACGCAGCGCCCCGTCGGTCTCCGGCGGGGCGCTGCTGCATAGGATCCAGCCATGTACTTCACCGATCGAGGCATCGAAGAGCTGGTCGAGCGGCGCGGCGGGGAGACCGTGACGCTGGAGTGGGTGGCCGAACAGCTGCGCACGTTCGTGGACGTCAACCCCGAGTTCGAGACCCCGATCGAGCGCTTCGCGACCTGGCTCGCCCGCGACGACGAGGACGATGAGGAGTGAAGCGCGTCCCATCAGGCGCGTAGAGCTGGATCCGGACGCTCTCATCGACCGGAGCGCGTGGTGGGCCCGGATACCGGCGGTGGCGGCCCTGCTCGAGCACGGCCTGAACATCCCCGCCGGCGTGACCTTCCTCGTCGGCGAGAACGGCTCGGGGAAGTCGACCCTGATCGAGGCGCTCGCCGTCGCCCACGGCCTCAACCCCGAGGGCGGCTCGCGCGACGCCCGGCACAGCAGCCGGGTGACCGAGTCGCCGCTGGGAGAGGCGTTGAAGGTGGTCCGCACACCCGGGCGGCGGGCGAACGCGTACTTCCTGCGGGCCGAGACCATGCACGGGCTCTACACGTACCTGGAGAACCTGCCGGGATCCCCGGACGGTGACCTGCACGACCGCAGCCACGGCGAGGGCTTCCTCGAGCTCCTGGCCCGCAAGTTCCGCGGCTACGGCTTCTACCTGATGGACGAACCCGAGGCGCCGCTGTCCTTCACGTCGACGCTCGGACTGCTCGCCCGCCTGGACGACCTGCGCTCCGACGGCGCCCAGGTCGTCGTGGCGACCCACTCACCCCTGCTCACCGCCCTGCCCGGCGCAACGATCCTCGAGCTGAGCGCGTCCGGGATCCGGCGGACCACCTGGGAGTCGCTGGAGATCGTCGCCCACTGGCGGCGGTTCCTGGAAGGCCCGGAACGGTACCTGCGCTAGGACTTCCGGCCTTGTCCACAGGGTCGGCCGACCCCCGGCACGATCATGGCCAGGCCGGTAGGTTGAGCCTGTGGCTAGCAGCGTCTACGTCGCCGGGCTCGGTCCGGCTGTCGGCAAGGGAACCGTCGCGCTCGGGCTCGTCGAGCTCCTGTCCCGGCAGGTCGCCCGGATCGGCGTGTTCCGGCCGCTGCTGCCGGGCGCCGGCAAGGACCCGCTGCTCACCCTGCTGACCAGCCGTTACCCGCTGGCCGCCGGCTACGACGACTCCTACGGCGTCACGATGACCGAGGCCACCGCCCTGGTCGCCGACGGGCGCCGCGAAGAGCTGATCTCCCGCATCGTCGAGCGCTACCGTGCCGTCGAGCGGCAGTGCGCCTCGGTCGTCGTGGTGGGCAGCGACTTCTCCGACGGGCAGGACGAGACCCACGACGAGCTGCCCCGGGAGCTGGCCTTCAACGCCCGCCTCGCCACCGAGTTCGGCAGCGTGGTGGTGCCGGTGGTCAGCGGGCAGGGGCGGCGGGCGGATCTCGGTGCTGCCGTGCGCTCGGCGTACCACTCGCTCGTCGATCTCAATGCGACGGTGCTGGCCGTGATCGCCAACCGGGTGCCCGACGGGGTTCCCTCCCCGGACGGCCTGCCCGTGCCGGTCTGGACGATCCCCGAGGTGCCGGCCGTGGCGGCGCCGACCGTGGCCGAGGTCGCCGCGGCGCTCGACGCGACCGTCGTGACCGGCGGCGAGGCCGCCCTGGACCGGGACGTGCTCGACTACGTGGTCGGGGCCGCTCACGTGCCCGCGGTGCTCGACCACCTCACCGACGGGGCGCTGGTGATCACCCCCGGCGACCGCGCCGACCTGCTCGTCGCCGCGAGTGCCGCACACGCCGCCGGCAACGTCACCCTGGCCGGCCTGGTGCTGACCATCGGCGAGTTCCCCGACCCGCGCGCCGTCCGCGTGATCGAGCGCCTCAACACCGGCCTCGCGATGCTCGTCGTGCAGACCGACAGCTACCACACGATCAGCGCCGCCGGCCGGATCCAGGCCCGGCTCAGCACCGGCACCCCGCGCAAGGTGGAGGCGGCGCTCGGCGCGTTCGAGGAGCACGTCGACACCGCGGAGCTCAACCGCCTGCTCGACGTCACCCGCTCCAGCCGCGTCACCCCGCTGATGTTCGAGAACGACCTCATCGACCGCGCCCGCGCCGACCGCCGGCACCTCGTCCTGCCGGAGGGCACCGAGGAACGCATCCTGCGCGCCACCGAGACCCTGCTGCGCCGCGGCGTCGCCGACCTCACCTTGCTCGGCGACCCGGCCGAGATCACCCGGCGGGCCCGCGAGCTCGGCGTGGAGATCGGGGCCGCCCGCCTGGTCGACCCGGCCACCAGCACCTGGCGCGACGACTTCGCCGAACGCTACGCGGAGCTGCGCAAACACCGGGCCGTCACCCTCGACCTCGCCTACGACGTGGTCCGCGACGTCAACTACTTCGGCACCATGATGGTCGCTGCGGGCCTCGCCGACGGCATGGTCTCCGGCGCCACCCACACCACCGCCGCCACCATCCGCCCGGCCTTCGAGATCATCAAAACGGTCCCCGAGGTGTCGGTCGCGTCGAGCGTCTTCTTCATGCTCCTCGCCGACCGCGTCCTCGTGTACGGCGACTGCGCCGTCAACCCCGACCCGGACGCCGCCCAGCTGGCCGACATCGCCCTCTCCTCGGCACAGACCGCAGCAGCCTTCGGCATAGAACCCAGAGTCGCGATGCTGTCCTACTCCACCGGCAGCTCAGGCGCGGGCGCCGACGTCGAAAAGGTCGCGGCCGCCACCGCCCTGGTCCGCGACCGCCGTCCCGACCTGCCAGTGGAAGGCCCGATCCAGTACGACGCCGCGATCGACCCGGCCGTAGCGGCCACCAAGCTCCCGGACAGTCCGGTGGCAGGCAAGGCCACGGTCTTCGTCTTCCCGGACCTGAACACCGGCAACAACACGTACAAGGCGGTCCAACGCTCGGCGAACGCGGTCGCCGTGGGCCCGGTCATGCAGGGCCTCCGCCGCCCGGTGAACGACCTCTCCCGCGGTGCGACGGTGAAGGACATCGTGAACACAGTGGCCATCACGGCGATCCAGGCACGGTCATGAAGATCCTGGTCCTGAACTGTGGCTCGTCCTCCGTCAAGTATCGCCTGTTCCAAGGGGCCCCGGACGCCACCTCGACCGGGCCGGCCTCGTGGACGTTCGTGACCTTGGCCAAGGGGTTGATCGAGCGGATCGGCGAGCCGGGCGGCGGCGCTGCGGACCACACCGCGGCGCTGCAGCAGGTGATGGGATCGGTCGACCTGTCCGGCCTGCGGGCGGTCGGCCATCGCGTCGTGCACGGCGGCAGCCTGTTCAGCGCCCCGACCGTGATCGACGACGAGGTGGTAGCGGCGGTCGAAGGCCTGGTGCCACTGGCGCCCCTGCACAACCCCTCCGCGCTGAGCGGCATCGCCGTCGCCCGCAAGCTGCTGCCGGACATCCCCCAGGTCGCGGTCTTCGACACGGCCTTCCACCAGAGCATCGCCCCGGACGGCGTCACCTACGCCATCGACACGGAGCTGGCCGCACGCTGGCAGATCCGGCGCTACGGATTCCACGGCACATCTCACGCGTACGTCGCGCGCCGAACCGCGGAGCTCCTGGGCCTACCCTCCGACCAGGCCAACGTGATCACCCTGCACCTCGGCAACGGCGCCAGCGTATGCGCCGTCCAAGGCGGTCGCAGCGTAGCCACATCCATGGGCATGTCACCCCTGTCCGGCCTGGTCATGGGCACCCGCTGCGGCGACATCGACCCCACGGTGATCTTCCACCTGCACCGAGTTGCCGGCCTGCCGATCGAAGAGATCGAACACTCCCTCACCCGCAACGCCGGCCTCCAAGGCATGGCCGACGCGAACGACATGCGAGAAGTCCAACGCCGGCGCGCGGCCGGCGACCCCGCAGCCACCCTGGCCTTCGACGTGTACTGCCGCCGCCTGAGGGAGTATGTGGGCTCGTACCTCGCCGTCCTGGGCCGCGCAGACGCGATCACCTTCACCGCAGGCGTGGGCGAGAACTCCCCCGCCGTCCGCGCCGAGGCCCTGAAGGGCCTGTCCGCACTGGGCATCGAGATCGACGAGACCCGCAACCAGCGCGGCGACCCCGTCATCTCCGCGGACGGCTCGAAGGTGCGGGTCTGCGTGGTCCCGACGGACGAGGAGCTCGAGATCGCCGAACAGGCCAGAAACGCCCTCGAGCCGGACGGCGCACATCTCTGAGGATGCCCGCTCACGCGGACGCCCGAGGTGAACCGAGCCGCGACTGTGCAGCGCTCGGCCGTGGGCCACCGCGGTCGGGCCCCTACCGCGAGGCTCTCGCGTCAGCCGAGGGCGAGCCAGGCGATGAGCGCGATCAGTACGACCGCGACCACAGCGCCGCCGACGATCAGCGGGGTCTTCGAGGCTGCCGCAGGCTCCTCGGGGGCTTTCTGCGTGAAGGCACGGAAGGCCTCGGTGTTGCCGCTCGGGTCGACGCTGTTGTCAGACATGCGGACGACCATAGCGAAGGCGTAGGCCTCCGATCCAGGCCCAGTGGGCCCTCACCAGGGCGTTCGTGAGGGTAACGCCAGATTCACCCATCCGTGGGAGTGTCCGGCAGCACACATTGACGGTCCCGAGCCGCACCTTCGACGGCCTCGCTAACGCCGTGAAAGCAGATCGTCAACCGAACGTGATCGGCGAGTTCGTCGGCGTCTGCCATCGCACCCGCCCGGCCATCCGACAGTACGGCTACCACCGACCCTCGGCCGGACGGAGCGCTGCGGTCGCCCGGCCTCGTGCAGCGCGCCGAGCGCGTCGCCGACCACCGCTGCAGCCAACCGGGCCCGTGCCAACGGGGTGGCATCGCCGCAAGCTCGGCACCCCATCCGTTCGCGCCGGGCGCGGCTCCGGACGTCGGCGTCAGCGACGATCACCGGACGAGGGTCCGCAAGCGCGGGCACAATGGGCGGGTGAGACGCCGGGCGGTTGCATTCTTGAGCGCCGCCGTGACCGTCGTCGGACTTCTCAGCTCGTGTTCGTCCCACACGGACGACGCCGACGAACCGTCCGCGGCGCCGGGCATCTCGGCACCGATCCGTCCCAAACCGTCCAGCACTTCTGACGCGGCGGCCCCTGATCCGGCGGGTGGGGCGCCGGAGCGGACGTTCGCTGTCGCCGTACGGAAATTGAAGCTCACCCGGGGCAAGGACCGGCCGCTGCCGACGACGGTCTGGTATCCGGCGGACGGCGACGGGCCGTTCCCGGTCATCGTCTTCAGTCATGGCCTGACCAGCCAGCCGAGCGACTACGCCTCCCTCCTGAAGCGCTGGGCCCGAGCCGGCTTCGTCGTCGCCGGCGCCGCCTACCCGCACACTTCCCACGGCGTTTCGGACTTCAACGTGCTCGACCTGGTCAACCAGCCCGCTGACGCCTCGTACGTCCTCACCAAAGTCCTCGCCCTCAACGGCAGGAGCGGCGACCCCCTCGGGAACCGGCTGGACGAGAACCACGTGGCCGCGGCCGGGCACTCGGGCGGCGGCATCACCACGCTCGGCATGCTCTCCGGCAACCGCGACAATCGCCTGAAGGCCGCCGTCGTGCTCGCCGGGCGGCAGGTGCTGCCTTCACCGTTCTCGGGGCCGGAGACGCCGGTGCTGTTCGTGCACGGCAAGCTCGACCGAACAGTGCAGTACGCCGACGGGCTGGCCGCCTTCGAGGCCATACCGTGGCCGAAGGCGATGCTGACACTGCCGCAGGGCGGGCACACCACGCGGGCCGGCAAGGACTTCTCGATCGTGGCCGCGACGACGACTGACTTCTGGCGCTGGTCGCTCTACGACGACGCGGCTGCCGGGAAGCGCCTTGCCGCGACCAGAAACCTGACGGACCGCCTCTGACCTCGGATGCGGATCCGTCCAGCGCTGGCGACCAAGGCCGGCAGACCGGACGGCCGCGCTAAGGGAGGCAGCGGCACTTTGGATGGCCGGCGCCGGCGCCCACCGGAGGCGGCAGCAGGCGAACGTCTGTCGTCGATCACCGTCGGCGACGCCCCTGGGCTCGACCGACAAGCCGCATGATGCTGCGGCCCGGCGCCGGCGTCAGTGCAGGTGATCGATGGCTACCTTGCCGAACACCTCCCCCGAGTTCAGCCGGGCGAACGCGTCCGACACCGCCGAGAAGCCGTACGTCGAGTCGATGACGGGGCGGATGTTCTTGCTGACGCACAGCTCGAGCAGGCCTGCGAGCTCGTCGGCCGTTCCCATCGTGCTGCCCAGAATTTCGAGTTGCATCATGAAGACGCGACGGAGATCGACCTTCGGGAACGGGCCGCCGGTTGCACCGCAGACCACGATGCGGGCGCCCGGGGCGGCGCACTTCAGGGAGTGCTCGAAGGTGGGTGCGCCGACAGACTCGATCACCACTTGGACGCGTTCCGGGAGCCGGGCGCCCGGCTCCACCGCTGTCGCGCCCAGCTCGGCGATCTTGTCCCGCTTGGCGGCGTCTCGGCTGGTCGCGTACACGCGTTTGCCCAGGGCTGTTGCCAGCACGACCGCGGCGGTGGCCACGCCGCCGCCCGCTCCCTGGACCAGGACCGCTTCCGCATCGGCGACGCGGCCGCGGGCGGTGAGCATGTGGTACGCCGTCAGCCACGCTGTCGGCAGGCACGCCGCATCCAGAAACGAGATGCCCGCCGGCTTGGGCACCAGGTTCTCCGCCGGAACGGCCACGCGCTCGGCCAGCGTGCCCGGCCAGCGCTCGGACAGCAACGAGAAGCCGCGGGGATCCTGCGGGTCCTGGATGACGGGGTAGACGACGACCTCGTTGCCCTGAGCGTCCACCCCGGACGCGTCACAGCCCAGGATCATCGGGAGCCGGTCGGCCGGGAGGCCCACCCCTCGCAACGACCAGATCTCATGGTGGTTGAGCGAGCTGGCGCGGACGTCGACCGTCACCCAGCCCTCGGGCGGTGAGGGCTCGGGCAGGTCGCCGACCGTGAGGGCGGCGAGCGGTTCGTCCGGTTTCGTGGCACTGGCGTAGGCGGCGCGCATGCCAGGAACGCTAGTCACCGGCTCGGGGCCACGCCACCCACCACGCTCCCGCTGTGGATAAGCGGCCGAGGCACCGAATGTGGATAGGCGGGCGCAGGTCGAGACCCGGATGGACGTACAACAGCGCCCATTGTGGATAACCGCCGGTCGCCGGCCCGCAGGCGCAAGAATCAATCAGCAACCCGCTCACCACCAACAGCTCGCAGCCGCCCCGACACCAGCGAGGCAGCCAGCCCGACACCAGCGAGGCAGCCAGCCCGACAACAGCGAGGCAGCCAGCCCGACAACAGCGGGGCGGCCGCCCCGAAGGACCGGCCGCCCCGCCCCAAAGCCCACCGGGAAGAGAGAACGAAACCGCAGAAGCCGAGGAGGCGTCAGGAATGAGCCGGAACGGTGGACCCCGTCAAAGTCACCGCAGGCGCCGGCCGGACCGGAGCCGACGACGTCGGGATCGGCGACGTGGGGACCGGCGAGTCGGCCACCCCCGTCATCCGGGCGACCCCGTCACGCTCGGCCGCCCGCGCAACTGCTGCCGCCACCGCCGGCGCGACCCGGGGGTCGAGCGCCGACGGCACGATCTGGTCCGGCCGCAGATCGTCCGAGATCACCTCGGCGATCGCCTCCGCCGCGGCCACCTTCATGCGTTCCGTGATGCGGGTGGCGCGGGCGTCCAGGGCTCCGCGGAAGATGCCCGGGAACGCCAGCACGTTGTTGATCTGGTTGGGGAAGTCGCTGCGGCCGGTGGCCACGATCGACGCGTACTTGTGGGCGATCGCCGGCGGGACCTCGGGCGTGGGGTTGGCCAGTGCGAAGATGATCGCTCCGGGGGCCATGCCGGCCAGCGCCGTCTCGGGGATCGAGCCGCCGGAGACCCCGATGAGGACGTCGGCGCCGATCAGCGCCTCCTTGATGCCTCCCGTACGCCCGGAGTAGTTCGTTCCCTGCGCCAGCGCTTCCTTGACGCCGCTCAGGCCCGGGCGGTCGGCGTGGATGATGCCCTGGGAGTCGCAGACGATCATGTTGGCGCCCTCGATGCCCGCCGCGATCAGCGTGTCGGCGATGGCCACGCCCGCTGCTCCGGCGCCGCTGATGACGACGCGCAGGTCCGCGAAGCGGCGGCCGAGCAGGGCGACGGCGTTGCGCAGGGCGGCGAGCACGACGATCGCGGTGCCGTGCTGGTCGTCGTGGAAGACCGGGATGTCCAGGGCCTCGTCGAGGCGGCGTTCGATCTCGAAGCAGCGCGGGGCGCTGATGTCCTCGAGGTTGATGCCGCCGAACGACGGGCCGAGGGCCTTCACCACGGCGATGATGCCCTCGACGTCCTGGGTGTCGAGGCAGATCGGCACCGCGTCGACGCCGCCGAACTGCTTGAACAGCACCGCCTTGCCCTCCATGACCGGCATCGCGGCCTTCGGGCCGATGTTGCCCAGGCCCAGGACCGCGGAGCCGTCCGTCACCACCGCGACGGTGTTGCCCGTCCACGTGTAGTCGTAGTGCAGGTCCTCGTCGGCGGCGATCGCCTCGCAGACCCGGGCCACCCCCGGCGTGTACGCCAGGGACAGGTCGTCGCGGCTCGCCAGGGGGACGGTGGCGGCAACGGCCATCTTGCCCCGCTTGTGCAGGTCGAAGACGGGGTCAGCGGCCAGCGCGGGATCGATCTCGAAACTGAAGAAAGACACAGGGACTCCAGACAACGCATCGGAACGTCGGTGTGCCAGCCGGTCCTGATGCGCGAGTCTGCGCGAACCGACGTGCGATGCGGGGGTCACCCGGTGAAGCAACCACAAGACTTCGGTGTGCTGTGGTTACTGGACATTAACTTAGCCGACCCGGGCGAGGCCAGTAGCGAAACATCACACGTCCGATGACATCCGCCACCCCGTACGCTCGCGAGTCGTCCGTGACGAAGTCGTTGTCACCTCGTAGCCACCATCCCTGGTCCTGGGCACGGACCGCGCGTTTCACGACGAGCAGGTCGGGCCGGGAGCGGAAGCGCGCCACCACGACGTCGCCCTCCCGGACGCGCCGCGTCCGCCTGACGATCAGGGCGTCTCCCGAGCGCAGGGTGGGTGCCATGGAGGGCCCTTGCACCAGTACGGCGAAGAGCGGCAGTTGCAACCTCATGGCATCAATCCCGCGTGGAGTATGCGTGTACGTGTAAGGGGTAGTGTCAGATCGGATCATCGCAAACTCATGGAGGGGTCCCGATGCGACTTCCGCGTATCTTCACGCCGCGCACTGTGGTCAGCGCGCACTGCGACCTGCCCTGTGGGGTCTACGACCCCGCTCAGGCTCGCATCGAGGCGGAGTCGGTGAAGGCCATCGCCGAGAAGTACCAGGCGAACACCGACCCCGAGTTCCGCACTCGCGCCATCATGATCAAGGAGCAGCGGGCCGACCTGGTCAAGCACCACCTGTGGGTGCTCTGGACGGACTACTTCAAGGCGCCGCACTTCGAGAAGTACCCGAACCTGAACCAGCTGTTCAACGAGGCCACCAAGCTCGCCGGCGCCTCCGGGGCCAAGGGCTCCATGGACCCGGCCGTGGGCGAGCAGCTGCTGGCGAAGATCGAGGAGATCTCGAAGATCTTCTGGGAGACCAAGCAGGCGTGAGCGAAACGACGGAGCCACTCGCACCTTCGGAGCGGCCGGGCGGACATGCCGATCATCTCGGCGACGGACGCCCGATGATCCGCGAGGCGGCTCCACGAGGTCGACGGGACGCCCACGGCGTCCCGTCGGCGTCACGGATCCGGCCGGCGCGCCCCCCGGACGTGCCGGCCATGGTCTCCATGGTTCACGAGCTGGCCGAGTTCGAGCGTGAACCGCAGTCGTGCCACCTGACCGAAGCTCAGCTGGCAGCAGCGTTGTTCGGGCCGCAGCCGGCCCTGTTCGCTCACGTGGCTGTCGACCAGGACGACGCTCCTTACGGCATGGCCCTGTGGTTCCTCAACTTCTCCACCTGGGAAGGGGTCCACGGGATCTACCTCGAGGACCTGTACGTCCGGCCGGGCCACCGCGGCTCCGGGGCGGGCGCCGCGCTCCTCGCCGAACTCGCCCGGATCTGCGTCGAGCGGGGATACCGGCGCCTCGACTGGGTGATGCTCGACTGGAATCCCGCAGCCGACTTCTATGCCGCCATCGGGGCCTCTGCCTCCGAAAACTGGCTTCCCTACCGGCTGACCGGCGCCGCGCTGCACCGACTCGCCGAGCGGGCGTCGCCCGTCAGGCGCTAGAGTCTCGACCATCGGGAGGATGGGGTCGGTGACTCAGCTTCAGACAACGCATTCGGAGCCGGCGTTCGGTGACGACGTCGTTCTGCTCACCGTGCCCGCCGACGGCGGCTACCTCGGTGTGCTGCGAACGGCCACCGCAGGCCTCGCGGCCCGCCTGCACTTCGCGCTCGACGAGATCGAGGACCTGCGCATCGCCGTCGACGAGGCGTGCGCGATGCTGCTGGCGATCGCCACCCGCGGCGCCGACCTCGAGTGCCGCTTCGCGGTCACCGACGACGCCCTCACGGTCGAGGTCACGGTCGCGACGGTGCGGGGCGCCCGGCTGCCGTCGGAGTCGTCGTTCGCATGGAAGGTGCTGACAGCGCTGACGACGTCCGCCTCCGCCGAAGCGACCGGCCGGCACGCCACGATCAGGCTCCTGACCCGCCGCACCGAAAACTGAACTGCCCAGCGCTCAGAAAACCTGAACGGCCCAGCGCTCAGCGCGCCGTGGCCTCGGTGATGTAGTCCAGGTGTCGCCGCCCGACCTCCATCGCCGCGGCCGCGTCCCGGTTCCGCACGCACACCAGCAGATCCCGGTGATCAGCGTCGATCCGCGCCCAGTACCCCTCCGGCAGCGTCTCCACGACGTCTTCCCCGTACGTGACGTGGTACAGCGGCCGGGTCACCAGCTCGAACAGCGGGTTGCACGTGGCCGACACCACCGCCGCGTGGAACGCGGCATGCGCGGCCAGCATCGTCTCGAGCTCGTCCAGGTCGGGGTCGAACATCGCGCCGCGCATCTCGACCAGGTGTGCATCCGTGCGTCGCTGTGCCGCCAGGCCCGCCGCGGGGATCTCCACCGCTCGGCGGAGCTCGAGCAGGTCGGTGAGGCCTACCTCGGCTGAGTTGGTGAGCAGCGTCAGGCCTGTGGACAGCGCCTCGGAGAGTTGTTCGGCATCGGGGTGGGCGACGAAGCTGCCGCCCGTCACGCCGCGCGTGGTGACGATCAGGTGCTGGCTGGCGAGCAGGCGCAGGGCTTCGCGTACGGTGCTGCGGCTCACACCCGAGCGCACGCACAGCTCCGGCTCCGGTGGCAGGCGCTCGCCGGGCTGGAGCCGACCCGACGTGATCTCCTCGCGGAGCTCGTCGGCCAGTAGCTGGTATGCCGGCGGGCGCACCGTCGATCCGGTCACTCGCTCACCCCCTTGTGATCCGCCCCACTCAGCGTAGGCCTTTCCGCGCTGGTGGGAAGGGCTGATGGCATCAGTCGAGCCCCAGCGCGGTAGTCGTCGGCGGCAGCAGGCACAGCACCGCGACGCCCACCCCGAGCACCATCATCGCCACCCCCGCCCACGCCGGCCCTGTCTGCAGCAGGAACCCGCCGGTCGCGATGACGAAGAGCTGGACCACGATCGCCGGGCCCCGGGCTCGCGCGGACCGCCGCGCCAGCGCGCGGGCGACCAGGAAGACGGTGCCGGCGCCGATGGCGGCCAGCACCGTGAGCGAGATGGCCACCGCGATGCTGCCGGCTTCTGCCGTCAGATCCAGATAGACAAGGTACGCCGTGAGCACCGCAAGCCCCGCACTCTCGGCGAAGAGCAGGCGCACCGCCCAGGCCAGAGTCGCGGGAGATCGAACATCCGGAGGGGTCACCGCTGTACGATACCGGCCAGCTCGCCGGGGATTCGGGAGGTACAGTGCCGCCCATGCGAGCGTTACTGGTGGTTAACCCCAAGGCCACCACGACGAGTGAGCGCAGCCGGGACGTGCTGGTCCGGGCGCTGCGCAGCCAGGTCGAGTTGTCGGTGGAGTACACCCTCAAGCGCGGTCACGCGACGGCGCTGGCGCGCAAGGCGGCGGAGAGCGGCGTCGACGTGGTGGTCACGCTGGGCGGCGACGGCACGATCAACGAGGCCGTCAACGGGCTGATGACCGCCGATCCCGGCCTCACCTCCCGCGGTACGTCGCCGGCCTACCGGTTACCCGCGCTCGCGGTCGTGCCCGGCGGCTCCACGAACGTCTTCGCGCGGGCGCTCGGTCTGCCGCGCGACTGGGTCGAGGGCACCGGCGTGATCCTGGACGGGTTGCGGTCCGGGCGGCACCGGGTGATCGGCCTCGGCCGGGCCGACGACCGTTACTTCACCTTCACGGCCGGAGTGGGTCTGGACGCCGCGGTGACCCGGCGGGTGGAACAGGCGCGTTTGCGCGGCCGTACGTCCACTCCTGCCCTTTATCTCCGCTCGCTCATCAGTCAGGTGATCTCGGGTGAGGATCGCAAGGCGCCGCCCTTGTCGATCGAACGCCCGGGCGAGGAACCGGAAACGAACCTGGGGACGGTCATCATCCAGAACACGGCCCCCTGGACCTATGTCGGGGACCGTCCGATCAACCCCAACCCGCAGGCATCGTTCGACCGGGGACTTGACGTACTGGCCCTTCGTAGCCTAGGAGTGGCCAGTACAACACGGACAGTTACCCAGATGACCTCGCGACGCGCCGATCCGCATGGCCGCAATGTTCTCCGGCTGCACGACCAGGACGAGTTCACCGTCGTCGCCGCGCGCCCGCAGGCGTTCCAGCTCGATGGGGACTACCTGGGCGAGCGCCAGAAAGTGCACTTCCTGTCCGTCCCCGAGGCGCTACGTGTGATCTGCTGAGGATGGGGTAGGCCCACGGGGAGCAGCCCTCACGATCCGTTACAGATTCGCGAGCAAAAGCTCGGCAATGCGGCGGGTACCGTACTACATTGATGGGAGCGTTCATGCGCCGGTCCCGGGGGAAGCCGCGGAACCGGACAAAAGGGTCGTGAGCTAGCTCACCCGCCCGGAGATTTTCCGAGCGCTACCCTTGACATCGCGGGAGTTCGTGAAAGCATTCACAAGCAATAAGAAGTAACCGGATGCCGCTCGCCCGCGTTCCTAATCCAGAAGGCGCGAAACGGCCTCCTGCACAAAGCTTGCTCACGCACTGGTGATCGTACGAACGCTGTCCGTCGGTCGTCACGGCGTATGCAGATAAAAGTAAGTCAGTAAGTCCGCACCATTTTCACTACCCCATCCGAAACAAGGAGTGTTGCCGCCATGGACTGGCGCCACGATGCGATCTGCCGCGACGAGGACCCGGAGCTGTTCTTCCCGATCGGGACGTCCGGCCCCGCGCTCCTGCAGGTCGAGCAGGCCAAGGCCGTGTGCCGCCGGTGCCCCGTGACCGAGTCGTGCCTTCAGTGGGCCCTCGAGTCGGGTCAGGACGCCGGCGTATGGGGCGGTATGAGCGAGGACGAGCGGCGCGCCGTCAAGCGTCGCGGCGGCCTTCGGGTCGGCGCTCCCACCGCCTGAACAATCCCTCACAGCATTCGCGCCCCGGGCCCATGACGGTGCCGGGGCGTCGTGCTGTCCAGGGTCATCCACCGTTTCCATCCGATTACCCCAAGCAATGGCGACGCGGGGCGCGAATGAGATCACGCGGCCTTTGCGAAATGATCTCGAAATCGTCGCCATCGTTGACACCATTAGTCTTCAACCGCTCACTCTCCGATGTGGAGCACCAGTCGGCCACGACACGCGTTTCCGGCTCCGACAACCCGGGAACCGAGTGATCATCGACACCACGCACTGTCACCCACGTCATAGAGCACCGAACAGACCCGTCGCGACAGCTACGCCGACCGCACAGCGCCCACCGCTGAAGGACCTGCTGAGGCAAGCCGCCAGGCCGGACGAAGCCGAGCGAACGGCGCCACCACCAAAAGACGCTGCCCGAAGGCAAGCCACCAGGCCGAACGAAGCCGAGCGAACGGCGCCACCCTGCCCAAGGCAGGCCGCCAGGCGGAATCAGGCCGCGTGCAAGGCCTCCGCCCGAGCCACGACCCCCGCGACCCGGTCCGAGACCAGCGCCGCGAGCTCGGCCACGTCGGTCAGCGGCTGGGTCACGACATCGACCCCCGCCTCTCGCGCCGACCCCACCGTGGCATCCCACAGCAGCCCGGGCGCCAGGAAGTACGACACGAGCCCGATCCGCTCATGCCCGGCCGCTCGCAGCTCCCGCACGACGTCGCCCGACAGCGGTGGCGCCGCGGAGGCATAGGCGACCGAGCACGGAAGCCCCAGCCGATCACCGAGCGCCGCCGCGGCCTGTTCCACGGTCGCCCGAGCCTCGGCACTACGCGTCCCAGCAGCCGCCAGCACCAACGCGTCAAGGCCGCCGGCCGCCACCGCGGCCGTCGAAACGCCGGCGGTCGAAAAGCCGGCCGAACGAGAGCCCGCCGACGACGATCCGGCCGACGAACATGCCGACTCCAGTCTGCTCACCAAGGCAGCCAGCAACAGCTCCGGCACCCGTCCGCCGGCCACCCCGAGCACATCGGTCAGCTCGACGTCCAGCCGTACCCCCTCCGCCCGCGCAGCGGTGATCTCACCCGGCACATCGACCCGGCCGTGATAGGCCGACGTCAGCAGCAGCGGCACCATGACGGCCCGCTGATGCCCGGCCGCCTCGAACGATGCCAGGACCTGGCGCGGCCGCGGCACGCTGTGGTCGAGGTACGAGGCTCGGATGTCCCACTGCGGGTGCCGGGCACGCACCGCCGACGCCAGCGCTTCCGTTGCCTGGCCGGCGCGGGGGTCGCGGCTGCCGTGGGCGACGAGGACGACGCCAGTCACAGGTGCAGGCCGCACTCGGTCTTCTCGAACATCGCCCAGCGGCCCGCTCTCGGGTCCTCGCCGGCCTTGGTACGCCGGGTGCAGGGCCAGCAGCCGATCGAGCCGTACCCCTTCTTGAAGAGCTCGTTGACCGGGACGTTCCAGCGGGAGATGTACCGGTCGACGTCGGCCTGGGTCCACGCCGCGATCGGGTTGACCTTGACCTTGCCCTTCTTCGCGTCGAAGGCCACGACCGGGGTGTTCGCGCGGGTCGGGGACTCGTCGCGGCGCAGGCCGGTGGCCCAGGAGTCGTAGTCGGCGAGGGCGCGCTCGAGCGGCTCGACCTTGCGCAGGTAGCAGCACTCGTCGGGGCTGCGGGCGAAGAGCCGGGGGCCGAACTCGCCGTCCTGCTGGCCGACGGTCATCCGGGGCCGGATGGAGCGGACGTTGACGTCCATCGTGCGGGCCACGATGTCGCGGATCTTCAGCGTCTCGGGGAAGTGCAGGCCTGTGTCGAGGAAGACCACGTCGACGCCGGGCGCGACGCGCGAGAAGAGGTGCGCAACGACCGCGTCGGCCATCGAGCTGGTCACGCAGAACCGGTCCCCGAAGGTGGACGTGGCCCAGCGCGCGATCTCCTCGGCCGGCGCGTCCGCGAGAAGCGCGGCGCCCTCCGCGGCAAGCGCCTGGAGGGAGGCGCGGGACCGGCGGGTCGGATCCGTAGAAGAGGGCGCGGGAGAGCCCAGGTTGACCAGGCCGAGGTTGGCGGCGGTCACGACAGTCATCGGTTCACTCCCTTGGAAAGCAGCCCGTTGAACTTGACCGTGAAGACTCGGGCGCAGGAGTGGCACTCCCACGCCCCGTGCGAGGCCTCGTTGGGATAGAGGTCCTCTTCGCCGCAGTAGGGGCAGTACAGCGGGGTACTCCTGGCGTCACTCATTTGAGCAACTCCTCGTCGGCCCGGACGACCCAGTCGGCGAACGTCTCGCCGTCGGTGCGCCCCTCCAGGTAGCGACGAGCGAGCCTCTCGACGTACTCGGGAAGCTCTTCGGCGGTGGCCTTGAGCCCCCGCAGCTTGCGGCCGAAGCCGGCCGTCTGGCCCTGCGCCATGCCCAGCCCACCGCCGAGGTGGATCTGGAAGCCCTCGACCTGCTCCCCGTGGGCGTTCATGACCAGCTGGCCCTTGAGCCCGATGTCGGCGACCTGGGTCCGGGCGCACGCGTTCGGGCAGCCGTTGATGTGGATCGAGATGTCGGCGTCGAAGTCCTTGATCCGGTCCTCGAGGCGGGCCACCAGCTCCTCGCCGCGGGCCTTGGTCTCGACGATCGCGAGCTTGCAGTACTCGATGCCGGTGCAGGCCATGGTGCCGCGCCGCCAGGCCGAGGGCCGGGCCTCCAGCCCGATGCCGCGCAGGCCCGCGACCAACGGTTCCACCTGGTCGTCGGCGATGTCGAGAACCAACAGCTTCTGGTACGGGGTGAGGCGTACCCGGTCCGATCCGTGCGCCGCCACCAGGTCGGCCAGCCGGCTGAGCTGCGTTCCGGAGGTGCGCCCGACGACCGGCGCCGCGCCGACGTAGTTACGCCCGTCGACCTGCTTGTGCACGCCGATGTGATCGATCGGCTTCTCGGGCAGCGCCGGCGGCGGCCCGTCGATGAGGGCGCGGCCGAGGTATTCCTTCTCGAGGACTTCGCGGAACTTCGCCACGCCCCAGTCGGCGAGCAGGAACTTCAGCCGGGCGCGGTTGCGCAGGCGCCGGTAGCCGTAGTCGCGGAAGATGCCGACGACGCCTTCCCACACCTCGGGGATCTCCTCCAGCGGCACCCAGACGCCGAGCCGCTCGGCGAGGCGCGGGTTGGTGGAGAGGCCGCCGCCGACCCAGAGGTCGAAACCGGGCCCGTGCTGCGGGTGCACGACGCCGAGCAGGGAGATGTCGTTCACCTCGTGCGGCGTGTCGGCCAGCCACGAGATCGACGTCTTGAACTTGCGGGGCAGGTTGGAGTAGCGGGTGTCGCCGAGGTAGCGCTCGACGATGGCGTCGATCGCGGGCGTGGCGTCGACGACCTCTTCGGTCGAGATGCCGGCGACCGGGCTGCCCAGCACGACGCGGGGGCAGTCGCCGCACGCCTCGGTGGTCTCCAGGCCGACCGCCTCGAGCCGGCGCCAGATCTCCGGCACGTCCTCGATGCGGATCCAGTGCAGCTGGATGTTCTGCCGGTCGGTGATGTCGGCGGAGTCGCGGCCGAACTCGGTGGAGATCTCGGCGATGGTGCGCAGCTGGGCGAGGTTGAGCGCGCCGCCGTCGATGCGGACGCGGAGCATGAAGTACTCGTCCTCGAGCTCGTGCGGCTCGAGCACGGCCGTCCGGCCGCCGTCGATGCCCGCCTTGCGCTGGGTGTAGAGGCCCCACCAGCGGAAACGTCCGCGGAGGTCCTGCGGGTCGATGCCCGCGAAGCCGGTGTGGGCGTAGATGTTCTCGATCCGGGCCCGGACGTTGAGCGGGTTGTCGTCCTTCTTCATCCGCTCGTTCGGGTTCAGCGGCTCGCGGTGTCCGAGCGCCCACTGGCCCTCGCCGCGCGCCTTGCGGGGGCGGGCGGCGGCGGGCGCTGCGGGGGTGTTGCTGGGCGCCATGTCGGCGATCCTCCGGGACTCGTGGGCACGCGAGGACGCTCACGGCAGATCCCGCGACATCAGTGTCTGGAGGAAGCCGGCGCGTCGTGCGCGCCCGATAAATCAGTCGGGCGGCGTCAGGAAGCCGGACACATCGCGCTGCGGACACGGCCGTAGTCGACGTGGCGCCGGGCCACGAAGCGGCGGTCAACTGCAGCGGTCATGCCGGTAAGCCTCTCACGCGCGGCCATTCTCGGCCAGTGCGGTCCAGATTTCGGGAGTGTGTCGGCGCCCACCCTTCGACCGCCTACCCCATCGAACGCCCCCGATTCCCCGGGAACGGAGCGGCACACAGCCTGACCTGCGAGCCTGAGGTGGTGCAGACGACGCTGACGCGCGAGGCACCGCCGCTGCCGGCACCCGTGGCCGGCACGGACGTCCGCGTGTCGCGCCTGGCGCAGCTGCTCTGCTGGCTCGCACCGACGGTCGTGACCGGGCTCGTGGTGGCGTACCGGGCGGCGGAGCCTCAGCTGTGGCGGGACGAGCTCGCCACCTGGAGTGCGGCGACGCGTACGGTGCCACAGATCTTCGCGCTGGGCCGGCACATCGACGGCGTGACGCTGCCGTACTACCTGCTCGAGCACGTCACGGTGCGGGTGGCCGGCGACTCGGCGCTCGCCCTGCGGCTACCGTCGCTGCTCGCCGCCACGGCCACGGCCGCGGTCACCGCTCTGCTCGCTCGGCGGTTGTGGGGCACGCAGGCCGCGCTCCTCGCCGGGCTCATGGTCGCCGTGGTGCCGGTGGTGTCCCGTTATGCGCAGGAGGCTCGCGGGTACGCCTTCGCGGGCCTCTTCGCCGCCCTGTCGACCCTGCTGCTGATCCGGGCGCTCGACGGTGCGCGGTGGCGGCGCTGGCTCGCGTACGGAATCGGGATCTTGCTCTTGGGGTGGTCCCACGAGGTCGCGTTGCTGCTGGTCCTAGGCCATGCGGTGACGGTGGCGACGATGAACCGCCGGCTGCTGCTGCGATGGCTGACGGCGGTCGTGGTGGCGGCCGGTGGGATGCTGCCATTCACCCTGCTCGGCCTCGGACAGCGCGGGCTGCAGCTGAGCTGGCTGTTCGCGGCCGAACCCGCCGACCTGGCGACCATCGCGCAGACGGTCTTCCTGTCCGGGGTGATCGGCGGCGCGGTGTGCGCGCTGGCCGTGACCGCCCTTCGCGAACGCCCGGCGGTGCCGCTGTTCCTCTCGGCGCTGCTCCCGGTCCTCGTCCTGTACGCCGTCGACCAGCTGGTCACGCCGATGTTCGTCGGCCGCTACCTGTTCTTCGTGGTGCCGCTGCTGTGCGCACTGGCCGGGCAGGCATTGACCGGGTTGCACCTGCCGGTGGGCGTGACCGTCGTGGTGGCGCTCGGCCTGATCGGACTCCCGGTGCAGGACGAGATCCGCCGCAGCCACTCGCCCTTCGACTACCGGCGGGCAGCGGCGGTGATCGAGGCGAACGCCCGCCCGGGCGACGGCATCATCTACGCGCCACGGCAGGGCTGGCACTTCACCGACATCGCCCTGCACCGCTACCTCGGCGCGGACGCGCCCCGGGACGTGCTGCTGCAGAGCGACCAGGTGGCCAGCGCGTCCCTGTGGGCGACCGAATGCGCGGACCCGGCCGCCTGCCTTCGCGGCACGGACCGGATCTGGACCGTGAGCGGGGACAATCTGGAGACAGGACGCCGGGCAGGCGTGACGGATCAGCTCACCGACGCGCAACGTGCGGCGCTGACGGCCGGCTACGAGGAAGCACTGCAAACCCGGGTGGACGGCTTCACGATCGTGCTGTTCGTCCGGCGCTAGGAGGGTCAGTCGGGTGGGGTTTCCTGCGCCGCGAAACCGTCCGCGGCCTCGCCCGGGATCCCGGGACCGCCCTCGTCGGCCTGGTGGACCTCGTCGTAGGAAAGGTCGCCGCCGCCGTCCTCGGAGTCGCTCATCGAGCCGGGGTCGGCCACGCTGCTGAGATCGTCATTCGGATCGGTCATGGTCGACGCGTACCCGCCTGCCGGGCGCTCAATCTAGCGTTTGCCCAGGGGTACGACGAGGACGGCCTCGGTGCCGCCGCCCGCGCGGTTGCGCAGCTCGATGCTGCCGCGCAGCTCGCCGGTGGCGAGGGCCCGGACGATCTGCAGGCCGAGGCGCCCGCTCGCGTCCGCCCTGAAGTCCTCCGGCAGCCCCTGGCCGTTGTCCGCGACGGTGACGTGCAGCTGTTTGCGGAAGCGGTGCGCCGACACCACCACCTCACCGACCGGCTCCGGCGGGGTGACCGACGGGCCGCCTTCCTCGGGCGGCGCCGGGAAGCCGTGCTCAACCGCGTTGATGAGCAGCTCGTTGAGGACCATGACCAGCGATGTGGCGATCTCCGCGGGCAGGACGCCGAACGTGCCCTCGCGGCGCATCTTCACGGTCATCTCGGTGGCCGCGACCTCGGTGGCGGCGGTCGCCACCCGGTCCACGATGCCGTCGAACTCGACCGCTTCCTCGCTGGACATGGAGAGGGTCTCGTGCACCAGGGCGATGGAGGCGACCCGGCGTACCGATTCCTCCAGGGCCATCTTGGCCTCGGGCGCGTCGACCCGCCGGGCCTGCAGCCGCAGGAGGGCCGCGACGGTCTGCAGGTTGTTCTTGACCCGGTGGTGGATCTCGCGGATGGTCGCGTCCTTGGTCATCAGCGCGCGGTCCCGGCGGCGGACGTCCGTCACGTCGCGGACCAGCACCAGCGCGCCGATCGGCACCCCCGCGGGCATGAGCGGCAGGGCGCGCATCAGCACCGTGGCGCCGCGGGCCTCGACCTCCTTGCGGGGCGGTGACTCGCCGCGCAGGGAGGTGAGGATGCGCTCGGCGGCGTCCGTACCCTCCAGCGGGTCGGCGGCGAGCCGGCTGGAGAGCACCGACAGCTCCTCGCCGACGAGGTGGGCGTTGAAGCCGAGCCGCCGGTACGCCGACTGGGCGTTCGGGCTGGCGTAGGTGACCTTGCCGCCGGCGTCGAGGCGGATGAGGCCGTCGCCGACCCGCGGCGCCGACGTGGTCTCGCCCTGGTGCCGCTTCGGGGGGAAGGTGCCGTCGGCCACCATCTGGGCCAGGTCGTCGGCGGTGGTCAGGTAGTTCAGCTCGAGCTGGCTGGGCGTACGGGCGGTGGAGAGGTTGGTGTCGCGGCCGATCACCGCGACGACCTCGATGTTCTCGTCCTCGCCGCGCAGCCGGACCGGGATGGCCTCGTGGCGGGCCGGGGTGTCGCCGTACCAGACCGGGTCGCCCTCGCGCCAGATGCGGCCCTGGGCGTACGCGATGTCGAGGTGGGCCACCTCCGGGCCGCCGACGATCTTGCCCACCTGGTCGTCCTGGTACGCCGTCGGCGCGGTGGTCGGGCGCACCTGGGCGACGCAGAGGAAGTCGCGGGGCCGGCCCGGCTCGGTGCGCACGGGCACCCAGAGCAGCAGGTCGGCGAAGGACAGGTCGGACAGCAGCTGCCAGTCGCCGGCGAGCCGGGTCAGGTGGTCGATGTCGGCCGGACCGAGGGCGGTGTGCTCTTCGGCGAGATCGCGCAGCGTGGACACGGACCAAGCCTGCCATGTCCACGCCGCGCGCCGTGTGATCAGAGGGTGGCGGTGACCTTCTTCAGCCCGCGGGGTGCGTCCGGGTCCTCACCGCGGGCCAGCGCCAGGGCGAGGGCCAGCTTCTGCAGGGGGAGGATGTCGAGCAGGGGGGCGTACCGCTCGTCGACCTCGGGGACGGCCAGCCGGCCGGCCGCACCGGGAATGTCGTGGGCGCCGATCGTCACCACGTCGGCGCGGCGTTCGCCGAGCCGGGTGACCACGTCGGCCATCGAGCTGCCGCCGGGGCCGTTGCCCACGACGGCCAGCACGGGCACGTCCGGGTCGGTCATCGCGAGCGGGCCGTGCAGCAGGTCGGCACCGGAGAAGGCGAGCGCCGGCAGGTACGACGTCTCCATCAGCTTGAGCGCCGTCTCGCGGGCCGTCGGGTACGCGTACCCCCGGCCGGTGGTGACCATCCGCGAGGCGAACCGGTAGCGCTGGGCCAGCTCGTCGGCCCCTCGCTCGCCCAGCGTCTGCTCGGCGAGTGCGGGCAGCTTCTCCAGCGCCCCGCGTTCGTCGGCGGGCAGCGTGCCGTCGCCGTTGCGGATGCCCTCGACCAGCAGGAGCAGCGCCAGCAGCTCGGCGGTGTACGTCTTGGTGGCGGCGACCGCGCGCTCGTGCCCGGCGGCCACGTCGACGGACAGCTCCGCGGTGGAGGCCAGCGTGGAGGCCGGGTTGTTGGTCACCGCGAGGGTGAGGGCACCACTCTCCCGGGCGACTTTCAGCACCTCGGTGAGGTCGGGCGAGCCGCCGCTCTGGCTGACCCCGACGACGAGCGCGCCGGTCAGGTCGGGCCGGGCGCCGTAGAGCGTGATGGCGCTGGGCGACGCCAGGCCGACCGGGATGCCGAGGCGGATCTCGGTCAGGTAGGCGCCGTAGAGCGCGGCGTGGTCGGACGTGCCCCGGCCGACGAAAACCACGTGCTTGGGCCGCTGGTCGGCGATCCGGGCGGCCACCGCGGCGATGGCGGATGCCGGCTCGCCCTCGAGCAATCTCGCATAGCCCGCCGGTTGTTCGGCGATGTCGGCCGCCATGCCCTGGCCTCGCTGCGTCACTGATCCTCCCCTGCTGCGCACTCTCGCTCGTACGGTGCTCATTCTTGCACGTTTCGACGCTGTATCGCAACGTATTGAGCACGACTGCGCACATGGACGGGACTGACATATCGAGCGTCGTCGCCTAGGCTCGCGTCGGTGGCATACCGCGTGCCACCAGCTCGCACGAGGCCCGCGCGGTGAGAAGGGCTTGGCCATGGACGACCCCCGGCGCTCCGCCGACCGCGACCTCGAGCAGGCCCGCGCGGCCCTCGAGCGCGGCGAGGTGCATCACGCCGCCGATCACCTGGCCGGCGCGATCGCGCACGCGCCGACACTGCCGGAGATCCACGAGCTGCTGAGCCGCCTGGCCGCCCGCGAGGACGGCGGCCTCGAGCTGTTCCCGCTCGAGCAGCACGCCTTCGTGGGCACGGTGGTTGCCCGGGCACACCTGCTCGCCGCGGCGGGTCGCCCCGAGGACGGTCTGCCGCTGCTGGCGGCGGCGAGCGGGCACACGCCGGGCGTCGACTGGGCCGGCGTGCCCTGGGTCAGCGATCCGGACCTCGGCGCGCGCATGGATCCCGGCCTGCTCGCCCGGATCGTCATGCAGCTGTGCACGGCGGTCGGTGATCCGGCGCCCGAGGCGGGTCAGGCGGCGCTGCGGCCGTACCTGACGCTGGTGCGCCATGCCGTGGAGGCCCACCCCGAGCACGCTCTGCTGCTCGGCGCCGGCTCGGCGCTGGCGCGCCGGCTCGGCGAGGCCCCGCAGGCGGTGCAGTGGGCGGCCCGGGGAGCGCGGCTGCGGCCGTCGAAACTGGCGGAGATCTGGCTCGGGTACGCCTACCGCACCGCGGGCCGCATCCCGGAGTCCCTCGCGGCGCTGCGCCGAGCCGTCATGTACGACCCCGACGACCTCTCCGTGTACGCGGACATCGCCGGCACCCTCGCCGACCACGGGCGGATGGACGACGCCCTGGCCTGGATCGACCGGGCCCTCGCCAAGAACCCCGACGACGACTGCGCGGTCCACACCGGCCACCGCCTGCGCTACCGGGCCGACGGCGACCTCGCCCACCTGGTGCGGCTCGCGGACTTCCAGCGTGACCACATCGACGACACCCACGAGCACACCGACCTGGCCGAATGCTGCGCGGACCAGCCCTGGCTCAGCCGGGTGCCGTCGGCTCCCGACACACCGCCGGACCCGGAGCGCGAGCCGTTCGTGGCCGGCGCGCCGAGCCCCGCGGCGGTGGAGCGGCTCCGCCGGGTGGCACACCCGCTGTGGCCGAGCCCGCCGGCCGCGTACGACGCCGCGCTCGGCCTGGTCCTGGTCGAGCCGGAGGACCTGCTGGCGCTGGTCGCCGCCCCGCCGGAAGCACCGGACGACGAGGTCGGCCGGGCGCTGGCCGCCCACGACCCGGCCCTGTGGAGCCGGTGCGCCCAGGTGTGGGCCTGCCTGGGGCTGCTGCACCACGGCACCGAGGAACCGTGGGCGGAGTCGAGCCGGCGGCGGCTGCTGGTCGAGCTGGCGACGGGCGGCCTCGACCGGATCACCGAGGCGGCACTCTTCGCGCTGGTCACGTACGCCTGGGTCGACCCGTCCGCGCGCACCGACGTGGCCACGCTGGTCGCCGGCCGCCTCGACGAGGCGGCCGCCACGGCAGGGCTGGCCTGGTCGATCGCCCACCTGGCGCTCGCGACTCCGGACATGGCACCCGCGGTCCGGGAGCGCGCGACGGCGATCATCAAGGCGGAGGAGAACTACACCGGCCCGCTGATCCCGCGGCAGCGTCGCCGGGTGGCGGGCCGGCTGCGGCGCTGGCTCTCCGGCCGCTGAACCGCCCTACTCGATGACGGCGATGAGGTCGCCCTCCTGCACCACGTCGCCCTCGTGGACCGCGAGCTGGGAGACCTTCCCGTCCGACTCGGCGATCACCGGGATCTCCATCTTCATGGACTCGAGGATCACCAGCGTGTCGCCCTCGGCCACGTCGGCGCCGGGCGCCGCCACGACCTTCCACACGTTGGCCACCATCTCGGCACGGATCTCGTCGGCCATGGTGCAGTCCTCTCCGTCAACGCTGTCGGGGTGACCGTATCCAATCACGGAGCGCCCGCGGGGGCATATGGGGCGCCCATTACCATCGGCGGGTTGGACTTCACCGGACCACAGGAGAACGACATGGCCAAGAAGGCTCGTAAGAAGAAGGCTCGGAAGAAGAGCTCCGCCAACCACGGCAAGCGTCCCAACTCCTGAGCCGTGGAGTGACGAAGGGCCCGCAGCGCAACGCTGCGGGCCCTTGTCGTGTCGGGCAGCCTTTACGGCAGGTACTCGTGGCTCTCGACCTCGACCACGTACTCGCTCAGCTTGAGCCGGAGCCGGTCGCGCAGCTCCTTCGGCGCCGTCTCGTCGCCGCAGCAGCGGGCGACGAGCGCCTTCACCTCGTGCTCGATACCGTACTCGCGCAGACAGTCGGAGCAGTCGTCCAGGTGCTTCTGGATCAGCTTGCGGCGTTCGTCGCTGCATTCCAGGTCCAGGTAGAGGTAGACCTCGCTGATGACGACGCTGCAGTCGGTCTTGTGGTCCTCGTCGCTCACGTCGCTCACGCCTCCTGTGCGGCAGGCGTGGTGGAGCTGCGGGTGATGCCGCGGTCCACGGCGTACTGCTCGAGCAGCTTGCGCAGGTTGCGGCGCCCGCGGTGCAGGCGGGACATGACGGTTCCGATGGGCGTACCCATGATGTCGGCGATCTCCTTGTACGAGAAACCCTCGACATCGGCGAGGTAGACGGCCAGGCGGAACTCCTCGGGCAGCTGCTGCAGCGCGTCCTTGATGTCGCTGTCGGGCAGCCGGTCCAGCGCCTCGGTCTCGGCCGAGCGCAGGCCCGCGGAGGTGTGCGACTCGCTCGAGGCGAGCTGCCAGTCCGAGATCTCCTCGGTCGGCGCCTGCACGGGCTGGCGCTGCTTGCGCCTGTACGAGTTGATGTAGGTGTTGGTGAGGATCCGGTACAACCACGCCTTGAGGTTGGTGCCCTCCTCGAACTGGTGGAACGCGGAGAACGCCTTCAGGAACGTCTCCTGCACCAGGTCCTCGGCGTCCGCCGGGTTACGCGTCATGCGCAGCCCTGCGGCGTACAACTGGTCGACGAACGGCAGCGCGTCCCGCTCGAAGCGCGCCCTGCGCTCCTCGGTCCGCTCGCCGCGTCCTACCCGCTCTGTTGGCGTCACCCGCACGTCTCCCCTCGACCGCCCCGCCGAGGATACGGGTAGTGCCCCGTCAGCAGACTCAAAAACCGCCGGTGTGCTGACGCTCACCGATGGGGCGACAAGCGCCGGCGACACCGCGGGCCACTCGGGTGAGTGCAGCAGCTGCTGCACCTTGCGCGCCTGCAGGCCGTCGCGCTCGGCGAATCCGGCTCGCACCTCATCAACCCCTTCCGACTTGCATCATCCGGGTGGTGTAACCGCAACTTGCATGTCCGCATTCCGCCTTACCGCGCCCAGCGGTGCCGGCGCAACCATCCGGCCACGATCTCGGCGGTGCCGGGCAGGTCGCGGCGGAGGTCGTGGACGGCTCCGGGGCGTACGGCCACCTCGACGGCCCCGACGGGCTCGGGCACGCCGAACGGGTCACGGTCGCCGTTGACGACCAGGGTCGGCAGCGTGGCGGGCAGCTCGTCCGCCCGGCTGCGGTCGGGCTTGCCGGGCGGGTGCAGCGGGAAGGCGAGCGCGAGGACGCCGGCGGCACCGAGCGCGGACGCCGTACGGCAGGCGACCCGGGCCCCGCTGGAGCGGCCGCCGAGGATCAGCGGAAGCGCCTGGTCCCGGACCTCGCCCACGACGGCGGTCCACGCCTCGTCGAGGTGGCCCGCGGGCGCCGGGGCACGGCGGCCGGCCACGCGGTAGGGCTGGGTCACGAGGACCACCCGCACCCCGCCGGCGACGGCGACGTCCCGCACGGCCGTGATGTCCGGCGCGTCCACGTCTCCCCCGGCGCCGTGGCCGAGCACGAGCAGGCTGACGGGCGGACCGGCGGGATCCACGACCTGGACCCGCGCCGGCCCCCGCGGTGTGTCGATCTCGAAGCTGCGCACAGCTCCTATGGTTACCGGCTGACCGGCTCCAAGGTGAGCAAGCGGCGGTCTTCCTCGTCCGGCCCGTCGTCGACCGGGTCGCCGTTGGGCTGGACCCGTTCGCGCCAGGCGACGAGCATCGCGCGACGCTCCCGCGGCGTGGTGCCGCCCCAGACCCCGTGACAGTCGCCGACCTGCAGCGCCCACGCCAGGCACGGTCCCTGGACGTCGCAGGTGCCGCAGAGCGCTACCGCGCCCTCGGTGGGTTCGTTCGGAGCCGGGAAGAACGTTTCCGGGTCGACGCTGCGGCAGGCGCCGCGTGTGCGCCAGGCCTCGTCGGATCGGCGCTCCTCGATCGCTGCGAGAAGCCTCGGATCACGCCTTGCGATGGCGACTTCGTGTGGACGCGGCATACGAGCACGTGTCATCAGCCCACCTCCCCCGTGGGTACCGGTAGAGCCGTGGCGAGGCGATCCGCACCGTGCGCACCGTCACCACACCGGCGCTGGTTTCTATCGCACGGAGGAAGATCAGAACAAGGGTCTTGTCTATCTCGAAACAAAGTTGGCAGAGAGAAATGCTCGCATTAAGGGCAAAGATCCCTCACCTTTTGCCGAGATGCGGCAATTCGGACAGCCTTTCGATCTAAAAACGTGACCCGTCAGAAGAGGGTCGCCGCTTTCTCGGGAGCGGCCTCCGGAGTCGTCAGTTGCGGACCGTTGTTACGCACATTTCCGACATCCGGGCGGACCGGGCGCACCTCGATCGACTCGAGCGCGGCTTCGGACAGCGGACGCAGCAACTCACCCGGATCACCGCCGCCGGCCAGCCAGGGCTCCCAGCGCTCCCGCGGCAGGATCAGCGGCATGCGGTCGTGCACGGCCTTGAGCCCGCCGAGCGCGGCCGTGGTCAGCACACTGCAGGTCAGCGTCTCGCCCCGCCACATCGTCCAGATGCCGGCGAACGCCAGGACCGACGAGTCCAGCGGGGTCATGAAATACGCCTGGCGCTGCTTGCCCGTGCGCACCCACTCGTACCAGCCGTCGGCGGGCACCAGGCAGCGGCGGCGCTGGAAGGACGCAGCGAACGCCGGGGAGGTCGCCACGGTCTCGGACCGGGCGTTGATCATGCGAGCTCCGGCACGCAGGTCGGTGGCCCACGGCGGCACCAGGCCCCAGCGCGCGGTGTCGACCACCCGGCCGTCCTGGCGCTGCGACATGCGGATCAGCGGAACGGGATCGGTGGGCGCCACGTTCCAGCTGGCGGCGGGCGCCTCGGCCACGGCGACGGCATCGAAGAGCTCGCCGAGGTCGGCCTCGCTCTTCGTCGTCGCGTATCGCCCGCACATGCCCGCAGACCCTACGCCCGCGCCGATGCGCCTGCTGACCCGTCGGGGCCGTACCGAAGCAAACTCCCCGAAAGGGCACGGCAGAATGGGGCCGTGACCGCAGAACCCCGGCCCTGGACCGCGCCCGTCGCCGAAGGACCCGTCGCCGCCACCGTGCGGCTGCCGGGCTCCAAGTCGATGACCGCGCGGGCCCTGGTGCTGAGCGCCCTCGCCGACGGACCCTCGCAGATCCGCCGGCCGCTGCGCGCCCGCGACACCACCCTGATGGCGGCCGGACTGCAGGCGCTCGGCACCGGGATCGACACCTCCGGCACGGAGACCTGGCCGGTCGAGCCACGCCCGTTGCGCGGTCCGGCCACGGTGGACGTCGGGCTGGCCGGCACCATCATGCGCTTCGCCCCGCCGGTGGCCGCGCTCGCCGAGGGCACTGTCACCTTCGACGGCGACCCGCACGCCCGCAACCGTCCGCTGCGGCCGATCGTCGAGGCGCTGCGGTCCCTCGGGGCCGACATCGACGCGTCGCCCACGGGCGGGCTGCCGCTCGTCGTACGCGGCACCGGCACGCTGCCGGGCGGCTCGGCCGTCATCGACGCCTCGGGCTCCAGCCAGTTCGTGTCCGGCCTGCTGCTGTCCGCACCGCGCTTCTCGAAGGGCCTGGTGCTGCGGCACGAGGGCCCGCCCGTACCGTCGGCGCCGCACCTGCGGATGACCACCCACATGCTGCGCGCGGCCGGCGCGAGCGTCGACGAGAGCGTGCCGGACGTCTGGACCGTCGAGCCGGGACCGCTGCGCGGGCGGAGCTGGCAGATCGAGCCGGACCTCTCCGGGGCGGCACCGTTCTTCGCCGCGGCCATGGTGACCGGGGGCACGGTGACGCTGGCGGGCTGGCCGCGCGAGAGCTGGCAGCCGGTCGGGGTGCTCAGCGCCCTGCTCACCGACCTCGGCGCCGAGGTGAGCCAGAGCGACGACGGGCTCACCGTGCGCGGCACCGGCCGGCTGCACGGCATCGACGCCGACCTGTCCGAGGTGAGCGAGCTGACCCCGGTCGTCGCCGCGCTGGCCGCCCTCGCCGACTCGCCGTCGTCGCTGCGCGGCGTCGCGCACATCCGGGGTCACGAGACCGACCGCATCGCCGCGCTCGCCCGCGAGCTCGGCAAGGTGGGCGCCGGGGTGGTCGAGCACCCCGACGGCCTGGAGATCACTCCCGGCCCGCTGCGGGCGGCCACCTTCGAGACGTACGCGGACCACCGCATGGCCCACGCCGCCGCCGTCATCGGCCTGGCCGTGGAGGGGATCGCGCTCACCGACGTAGCGTGTACGTCCAAGACCCTGCCCGAGTTCCCCGAGCTCTGGGCCGGCCTGGTGACGGGGGGCTGACCTGCCGGCGCGCAAGCGGGAGTACGACGAGGACGACGTCCGGATCCGTCCGGGCCGGTCGTCGCGCCCGCGTACCCGGACCCGGCCCAAGCACGAGGATGCCGTCGACGCGCTCGTGATCACGGTCGACCGCGGCCGCTACGGCTGCGTCCGCGAGGACGCCGAGAGCGAGGCCGACATCGTCACGGCGATGCGCGCCCGCGAGCTCGGCCGCAAGTCCGTCGTCGTCGGCGACCGGGTCGCGCTGGTCGGCGACGTCTCCGGGGCACCGGGCGCGCTGGCCCGCATCGTGCGCATCGCGGAACGCACCTCGGTGCTGCGGCGCACGGCGGACGACGACGACACCACGCCCGAGGGCCGGCTGGAACGGGTCGTGGTCGCCAACGCCGACCAGCTCGTCATCGTCAGCGCGCTGGCCGACCCGCCGCCGCGGACCGGCTTCATCGACCGGTGCCTGGTGGCCGCGTACGACGCGGACGTCGAGCCGCTGCTGTGCCTGACCAAGGCCGACCTCGCCGGCCCGGCCGCGGTGCTCGACTACTACGCCGAGCTGGACCTGCCGTACGTGCTGGTCGAGCCGGACAGCGACCTCGGCGAGCTGCGCGAGCACCTCGCCGACCGCATCTCGGTGCTGGTCGGGCACTCCGGCGTCGGCAAGTCCACGCTGGTGAACAGGCTGGTGCCGGACGCGCTGCGGGCGGTCGGCGTGGTCAGCGCGGTGGGCAAGGGCCGGCACACGTCGACCAGCGCGGTCGCGCTGCGCCTGCCGCGGGTCAAGAAGAAGGGCGACCCGGGCTGGATCATCGACACGCCCGGGATCCGCAGCTTCGGCCTGGCGCACGTGAGCGCGGAGAGCCTGCTGCACGGGTTCCCGGACCTGGTCGAGGGCACGGTGGACTGCCCGCCCAACTGTGGGCACGCGGGCACCGACGTCGACTGTGCGCTGGATGCCTGGGTCGCGGCGGGCAAGGCCGACCCGCGCCGGCTGGCGTCGTACCGGAGGCTTCTGAGCAGCCGCGCCGGGGAGCTGGACGTGCGCGACCAGGCCGAGTGACGATCGGCTACCTTGCCCGCATGGCTTCGTACGCCGATGACCTCGCGCTCGCCCACCTGCTGGCCGACACCGCCGACTCGATCTCCATGGCCCGGTTCCGGGCTCTCGACCTGCACGTCGAGTCCAAGCCGGACCTGACCCCGGTCTCCGACGCCGACACCGCCGTCGAGCAGGCGATCCGGGCGACGCTGAGCCGCGCCCGGCCGCGCGACGGCGTGATCGGCGAGGAGTTCGGCAGCTCCACCGCGCCGGCCGGGGCGGGCAACCGGCACTGGGTGATCGACCCGATCGACGGCACCAAGAACTTCATCCGCGGCGTCCCGGTGTGGGGCACGCTCATCGCCCTCATGGAGGGCGAGCGGCCGGTCGCCGGGCTGGTCTCCGCGCCGGCCCTCGGCCGTCGCTGGTGGGGCGCGCTCGGCCACGGGGCGTACGCGGGCAAGCACCAGCGGGCCGCCACCAAGCTGTCGGTGTCCGGGGTGCGCAAGCTCGGCGACGCCAGCTTCTGCTACTCGAGCCTGACCGGCTGGGAGGAGGCCGGCTACCTCGCACCGATGCTCGACCTCATGCGCGCGACCTGGCGCAGCCGCGCCTACGGGGACTTCTACGGCTACATGCTGCTGGCCGAGGGCGCCCTGGACGTCATGGTCGAGCCGGAGCTGTCGCTGTGGGACGTGGCCGCGCTGATCCCCATCGTCGTCGAGGCCGGCGGCGCCTTCACCGATCTGGCCGGACAGCGGGCGCCGGGGGACGGCAGTGCCGTCGCTACCAACGGTCACCTGCACGAGGAGATCCTCGCCCGGCTGGCCCGCGGCCGGGCCTGACGGACCGTTCGTCCTCCGAGCCGCTCCGAAGCTGGTCTATCCTCGCTCAGGTGATGTCCGCAGGCTGGTTGTTCCTCGCAGCGATGATCGCCGCGTACGGGGTGGCGAACCTGCTGCAGTCCGTGGCCGCCACGCGGACCAGCGTCCATCACACCTTCGACCCGCAGCTGCTGGTCCGGCTCGCCTGTCACCGTACGTACCTGCTCGGGTTGGTCTGCCAGGTCCTGGGCTTCGTCCTGGCGTTCCTGGCCCGCCGCGACCTGCCGTTGTTCCTGGTGCAGGCGAGCGTGGCGGCGGGCCTCGGGGTCACGGCCCTGCTCGGCGTCCTGCTGCTGAAGTGGACCCTGCCGGTCGCGGAGGTGGCGCTGCTCGCGCTGCTGCTCGGTGGCATCACCGCGCTGGTCCTGTCGGCTCAGCCGGCGCACTCGCGCCAGCTCGGGGCCTCCGGAGTGATCGGCCTGGCCGTCGCGGTCGCGGTCATCGGGGTGCTGGGCTTCTTCGCGGTACGGCTGCACGGCGCGATGGGCTCCGTCGTGCTCGGTTCCCTGGCGGGCATCGCGTTCTCGGCCGCGGCGATCGCGGCCCGTCCGCTGGCGATGGAACAGTCGGTGGCCGGCTTCTGCACCGACCCGCTGCTCTACCTGCTGATCGCCCACTCGATCGTCGGTCAGCTGCTGCTCGGACTCGCCATGCAGCGGGGCTCGACCACCGCCGCAGTCGCCGCGATGGACGCCGCCGGCGCCGTGCCGGCCGCGATCGTCGGCCTGCTGCTGCTCGGCGACCGCATCCATCCCGGACGCGAGTGGCTCGCGGGGATCGGCTTCGTCGTCACGCTCGCGGCCGTCATCGCTTTGACCAGGTACGCCGAACCGCAGCACCACCACGCGACCGCCCAGCCGGCATCGGGCCGGCGGGCCGAGCGTGCGCGCCTGCACCCGGCCGCCCGCTGAGCCGTGCATGAGCGGCGATCCGCGGGGTACTTCGAGCGCATGACGAGGCTTCGCTTATGCACCGAATACCCCAAACCGTCCTAAACACGTTCGGGTCCGTGCACTGACCAACCCCTCCTGGAGTGATCATGCCGAGCGAGGTTCGACACCTGGTCGACGGCGGGCAGACCTATCTTGTCGTCCGGCTGGCCGGGGTGCTCGACGCCGACTCCGCTCCGGCGGTGCACTCAGCCCTCCTCGACGTCCTCGCCGGCCAGCCCGAGGCGCTCGTCGTCGACGTGCGTGACCTGACCGTGGGCCACCCGGAGGCGGTCGCCGTGCTGCGCGACGTGGCCCGGCTGACGTCCGACTGGCCCAACGCCCATCTGGTGCTGTGCGCCACCGGCGACTCCGGGACGTGGCAGGAGGCGGGCCTGCCGATCTGGCCCAGCCCCGAGGAGGCCTTCGCGGCCCTCGGCTCGCCGGTTCCCGAGCATTTCCTGACCGCCGCCCTGGAGCCGGTCATGGGTGCGGCCCGCCGCTCCCGGGAGCTGGTCACGGAGGCGTGCGCCCGCTGGGAGCTGCCCGCCATGGCCGGTCCGGCGTGCATCGTCGTCACCGAGATGGTCAACAACGTGGTCGCGCACGCCCGTACGGCGATGACGGTGCTGCTGGGCCTGCACGGCGCCGGCTTGACCGTGGCCGTCCGCGACCGTTCGCCGCATCTGCCGCGCTTCACCGGCGGCCCGGTCCCGGTCACCTCGTACGGCGGCCGCGGCCTGCTCCTGATCGACTCGGTCGCGAACCGCTGGGGCAGCCTGGCGGTCCCGGACGGCAAGGTCGTGTGGGCGGCCCTCGACGGCACCGGCGACCACTGACGACGATGTGCCGGCCGCAGGCATGGCAGGCCACACCCGGGGGTAAGCAGCGGGTATGCGAGACGACGACTTCCCGACCGAGGTGTCCGACCCGGAGGCGTCCGGCCTGCCCGAGACCGCGGACGACGACTCGAACGCGTACGACGAGGTGGACAGCCCCCGCTGGTCCGACGGCCCCGACCCGGCGGCGCTTCCCGGCGTCGGCCCGGGCGGCTCGAACCGCTACGGCGACACCGCGGAGGAGCAGCGCGAGGGCGAATCGCTCGACTACCGCCTGAGCCAGGAGGAACCCGACGTGGGCGCCGAGGACCCCCTCCCGCCCCGCCGGGACCCGCTCGACGACACCGTCGACGACCCGGAGCAGCGCCGCCTCGACGCCGACGTCTGGGGCCAGAGCCCCACCTCGGACCCCAACTCGGCAGTCTCCCTCTACGACGACGGCCAACTCGACGACGACGCCCCCACCCCGGTAGGCCGCCTCGTCGAACCGGACGAAGGCTACGGCACCGACACAGAACCCGACAGCATCGCCTACGACGCCGGAGCCGCCGGCGGCGGCGCCTCAGCCGAAGAAGCCGCCATGCACGAAACCAACGCCCCCCACTACCGCTGACAACACCCACAAAGGCAACCCGGGCAGGCCCCCCCAAGGCCAAGCCCGGGTTGTTCCGCGCCCACCACCGGGCCGGTCACGTGCCCACGGTCGTGCCACGACCCGGGTCGGTCACGTGCCTACGGTCGTGCCCACGGGGCCGACCACCGCGGGTAAAAGCCCCACCCCAACGGGCATCCCACCTGATAACGGCCGCCCCAAAGCGCGGTGGCAGCCAAGCCCCACCATGGTCGAACCGCAACCAAAGTCGCACTGCGCCCGCCTGTGTCGAGGGCGCCAAAACGGACGAGGCGAAGCCGTGGTTCGTTTTGGCGCCCTCGACACAGGCTCCCCGGGGCGCAGTGCCCGCCGAGCGAAGCGAAGGCCAGCAAGCACAGCAGCCGCATGCAACCACCCCAGCCACCACCGGGGTGTACGCGACCCACCCAGCCCAGGGTCAAGCGCGACCAACCCAACGCAAGCCAGAACAGAGGCGCAAAAACCCCCTAATCCAAACCTTTCTCAATCGCATACCGGGTCAATTCCACGCGATTATGAAGCTGCAACTTCCCCAACGTGTTCTGCACATGGTTCTGCACGGTCCGATGACTGAGCACCAACCGTTCCGCAATCTGCCGGTACGACAGCCCCTTTGCCACCAACCGAAGCACCTCGGTCTCCCGCTCGGTCAGCTTCGGCGCCATCCCATCGTCCCCCACCGGCTCGACCGCGAGCCGCCGGAACTCCCCCAGCACCAACCCGGCCAGCCCAGGCGTGAAGACCGTGTCCCCCGCAGCCGTCCGCCCCACGGCATCGAGGAACTCTGCCTGTCCCGCGGACTTCAGCAGATACCCGGAGGCCCCGGCCTTCACCGCGTCGAGCACGCTCTGCTGCTCTCCACTGGCCGACAGCATGAGCACCCGCACCCCGGGCACAGCCGCCAACAACCCGTTGATGACCTCGACTCCGGAGATGTCGGGCAGTTGCAGGTCGAGCACGACGACGTCGGGCCGCGCAGCCCCGGCGATCCGGACCGCCTGCCGCCCTTCCCCGGTGGTGGCCACGACCTCGTATCCGGCCGCCGCCAGGTCCCGGGCCACCCCGTCCCGCCACATCGGGTGGTCGTCCACCACCATCACCCTGATCGCCACGTGGCCACCCTACGACGAGCCTCGGGGAGCCCTCACGACGACCGGGGAACGGTCATCTCCACCTCGGTGCCCTGATCAGGAGCGGACGTGATCCGCACCGTCCCGTGGATGTCCGAGATCCGGCCGCGGATCGACTGCGCCACCCCGAGCCGCCCTTGGGACTCCGCTTCGGCCAGCCGGTCGGGCGCGATCCCGCACCCGTCGTCCCGCACACTCACCGTCACCGACGCCGGCTCGTCCTCCACCAGCACCCACACCTTCGTCCCGGGCGCGCAGTGCTTGGTCACGTTGTCCAGCGCAGCCGCGACGGCGGCCGCGATCTCGGAAGCAGCTCGCGAGGGTAGCCGGACCGCCCCGGCCGGCGCCGCGACGGACACCGTGGCTGACGCGTACGGGTCCAGCAACGTCATCAGATCCACGTCGGCCTTCTCGTCGACCGGCTCAGCATTACGCCCCGTGACCAGTGTCCGCAGCGCCGCCTCCTGCTCCCCTGCCAGCCGCGCGAGCTCCCCCGCTTCCCCGTCGAGGCCGGCGCCGCGCCGTTTGACCAGCGCCAGTACCTGCAGGACGGAGTCGTGGATGTCGCGGGCCAGTCGTTCCCGTTCCCGGGTGGCCGCTTCCAGCTGGATGGCGCGTTCGAGGCGCCGCTGGGACACTTCCGCGATGCCGACCAGGTATCCGACGGCGAGCGCGGCGAGCAGCATCAGCACCGTGCCGGTGTACGCGGCCTGGTCGAAGTGGTTGCGCACCACCAGGTCGGTGGCTCCCATGGCGAGCGCGGCGGCGATGCCCCAGCGCCTTCCGCCCGCGACCGCCCAGGCGATCACGGGGGCGACGTGCCACGCCACGGCCAGGGTGGGTTTGCCGTCCTTGAGCGCGTCGGATCCGACGATCCAGGCGCTGGAGGCCATGACGGCCATTGTCACGAGCAGGTCGGCGACGAGCAGCGGCGCCTTGCGGCGTTCCGGTACGGCGTACGCGTAGGTGGTGAAGACGGTCCAGGCGGCGGTGAGGGCGAGCACCGGCCAGGCGAGCATCGGCCGCTCGTAGACCTGGACGTTGCGGACCACGAGGATCGCGACGTACACGAGTGCCGCGATGCGGTAGACGGCGATCGCGCGCCACAGCGGGGTCTGCAGCCCACTTGTTTCCGCCATGGGCCGACCCTACTCACCCAGCGGAATGATCAGGCTTCGCTTACCGTCGGAGGCATCAGTGATTTGCTCGTCTCCGAGGCGTTCGACCGCAGCCGGGTCACCGCGCTGCGGCATGTCGTCGCGGCCCGGGCCGGCGAGTCGGGGCTGGGCGGTGACCGGCTGGGTGATTTCGTCGTCGCCGTCAACGAGCTGCTGACCAATGCCGTACGCCATGGCGGCGGCACCGGGCATGTCGCGGTGTGGTGCGCGGAGGGCTCGGTCTTCTGTGAGGTGCGGGATCACGGTGCCGGTCTGGGGGCGATCCGCCCGGACAAGCCCGCTCCCGACGAGCCGGGCGGGTGGGGTCTTTATCTCGTCCGGGAGCTCACCGACACATTCGAGATCAAAACCGGACCCGACGGTACGGCCGTACGCATCTCCAGCCGTACCGGCAATGAGAAAATCTGAATGTTCTTATGGTTTCTCGAAGGAGTACTTGACCTTTGCTCGGGAATCTTCTTAGGTCTCTCTGACAGCCTCACCGCCCCCGGAGGTCCCCCCGTGCCGCGATACAGCGCGCAGCAGCAGCCTGCCTGGCTGCGTCCTCGTAATGTCGTCACTTTTGCGGTGCTGACCGCCGGTCTGGCCACCGCGATCTGGCTGCCGACCCGTAACGACAGCGCGGACGCCTCGACGCGTAACCGCCCCGGCGGCGGCACCTTCGGCATCGGCGGACTGAACCTGCTCCAGCCGTCGTCGCAGGACTCCTTCTCCGACGACTTCGGCGGCCGCCAGGGCAGCACCGTGGATCCCCGCAAGTGGTCGCTGGAGGAGAGCCGCACGAACGGGCTCATGTTCCGTCAGAGCACCCGCAACGCGGAGCTGGACGGCGACGGCAATCTCGTGATCACGGCCCGGGAGAGCGACCGCAGCGGTCTCACCTCGGCTCGGCTGCTGAGCCGCAGCACCTTCCGCCGCGACTCGGGGCAGGTCGAGGCGAAGGTACGCGTGCCCGACAGCGACGGCCTGCGCCCGGCGTTCGAGCTGGTCGGTGCGGGGCTGCTGAGCGGCGGCTCGCTCAACCTGCTGGCCGACCCGGTCACCGACGGCGAGTTCCACACGTACGCGGTGGCGTGGACGCCCCAGTCGGTCACGCTGTCGGTCGACGGCGAGGAAGTGCAGCAGGTGGCGAGCACAGTCGCCAGGCAGGCCTTCCGGTTGCGACTGAGCCTGGTGGTGACCGACGCCGACGCCGCCGACCTGCCGGCGCGCATGGCCGTGGACTCCGTGGATCTCGGCGCGCTCGAGGAAGGCGCGGAGGAGCCCACCACCCCGCCGACGCAGGAGCCGACAACTCCGCCGACGCAGGAGCCCACGACGCCACCCACCACGCCGCCCACCCAGGAGCCGACGACCCCGCCGACGCAGGAGCCCACCAGCCCGCCGGCGACCACCACCCCGCCGACCAAGGCGCCGACGACCCCACCGGCCAAGGCGGCGAAGGAGTGGAAGCCCTTCACCGACTACGCGAAGGGTGACCTCGTCAAGTTCAAGGGCGACACCTACGAGGTGCTCGAGGCGCACACGTCGCTGCCCGGCTGGGAGCCGAACAAGCTCGCCAACCTCTTCAAGAAGTTGTAACAAGCGGCCTCCGGCGGTTCCGGAACCGGTTTCTATTGACTGTCAGCAGTGGATTTGTAAACACTGCTTAACAAGTTAGAAACCTCTTCCCCCGGAGGCTCATCCCCATGCGCAAAGCGCGAATTCTGCTCGCCGCGGCGGTCGTCGCGGTCACTGTCTCGGGTGGCCTCGTCGCCACCTCCCGTAACGACACCGCCGCGGCCGCGATCGGCGGCATCACCTGGTCCGACGAGTTCAACGGCGCGGCCGGCACTTCCGTCGACCCGGCGAAGTGGAAGTTCGACATCGGCGGCAGCGGCTGGGGCAACAACGAGCAGCAGTACTACACCAACTCGACGAACAACGTGCGCCAGGACGGTCAGGGCCACCTCGCTATCACTGCGCGGCGCGAGAACCCGGCCAACTACCAGTGCCACTACGGCACGTGTCAGTACACGTCCGGCCGCATTCTGACCGCGGACAAGTTCAGCCAGACGTACGGCCGTTTCGAGGCCAGCATCAAGATCCCCAAGGGTCAGGGCATCTGGCCGGCGTTCTGGATGCTCGGCGGCAACAGCTGGCCGAACACGGGCGAGATCGACATCATGGAGAACGTCGGCAACGCGCCCAACACGGTCTACGGCACCGTGCACGGCCCCGGCTACTCCGGCGCCGAGGGCATCGGCGGCAACCGCACGATCGGCGCCCCGCTCGGCGACGCCTTCCACACGTACCGGGTCGACTGGTCCCCCAACCTGATCGTCTGGTACCTCGACGGCACCGAGTACTTCCGGGTCACCCCGTCGAACCTCGGCGGCGACCAGTGGGTCTTCGACCACAACTTCTTCATGATCCTAAACGTGGCGGTCGGTGGTTACTGGCCGGGCTACCCGGACGGGACCACCCAGTTCCCGCAGACGATGCTCGTCGACTACGTCCGCGTCTCGGCGTGGAACAACGACCCGGGCACCCCGTCCGGCGCCACCGCACTCAAGTCGAACTTCAGCGGCCGCTGCATCGACATCCCGGGCGCGAACCCGGTGGACGGTGCCCGGCTGCAGATGTACGACTGCAACGGCAGCGCCGCGCAGAAGTGGGCGCCGCAGAGCGACGGCACGATGCGGGCGTTGAACAAGTGCATGGACCCGGTGGGCGGCGCACTCACCAACGGCACGCCGATACAGCTCGTGACCTGCAACGGCAACCCGGTCCAGAGGTTCACGCTGTCGGCCGCGGGCGACCTGGTGAACGTCTCCGCCAACCGGTGCGTCGACATCAAGGACTGGAACAGCGCCAACGGCGCCCAGCTGCAGCTCTGGGACTGCGGCGGCACGACGAACCAGAAGTGGACGAAGGCTTGATGTGAGAGCCGGGCCGGTTTCCTGCCGGCCCGGCTGTCAGGAGGCGACCGAGTACTTGTCGCCGTAGACGCTCCACGTGAGGGGGGCGTTGAGGTCGAAGTTGCCGGCCTTGAGGAAGGCGCGCTGGGCGGTCTCGACGCGGGTCACGTCGCTGTGTGCCTCCTCGGTGCGCATCTCGGCGACCCGGGCGTTGAGGAAGGCGTTCAGCCACTCGTTCTCGTCGCCGCCCTGCTTGGGGGTCTTCGCGACGCGCATCGCCGCCGCCCGGATCCCGCGCAGTCCCGACATGCCGTGCATGACCGCCGCGTCGTAGTACGCGAACTGGCCCAGCGCCCGCAGCCCGTCCGAGGTCGCCAGCGTGACCGCGGGGTCGAAGTACAGCTGGTCCCGTTCGTCCTCCTGGACCTTCTGAAACAGAAGGTCCGCGGCGGCCGCCTTCCACGCCGCGGTGAAGCCCGGGTCGAGGCCGGCGTGCGAGTCGGAACCGTCCACCGCGCGCAGGGCCGGCAGGTACTTGGCGAGCCGGTTCCCGGGCGAGCGCTGGGTGTACTCCGTGACCACCGCCAGCATGTCCGACGTACCGGAGCAGAAGCCGATGATGCCCGCCGTGTAGCCGCGCCCGTCGCCGATGTCCTCGATGTAGCCGAACTGCGAGCGCCAGTTGAGCGTGGAGTTCTCCGCGCTGGAGACCAGCTGGAACGCCAGCTCCTTCTTGCGGGAGTCGGTCAGCCCGGCCGCCGCTGCGGGCACCGTGACCGGCGCGCTCCGCACGGGTGTGGCCGCGACGGCCGGCCCTGGCCCGTACACCTGCATCTCGCGCAGTGAATAGCCGGACGCCCAGGCGCGTTGGAGGGCCAGCAGCCGCAGGTAACGGCCGGTGCCCTTGAGCCGCCTCTGGTCGTCGACGCCGCCGTCGCCGCCGGTCACCCGCGACAGGTCGGTCCAGCGGGTGCCGTCGGCCGAGAGCTGCAGCCGGTACGCCCGCGCGTACGCCTGATCCCACACGAGCCGCACCCGGGTGACCGCCTGCAGCCGGCCGAGGTCGAGGCGCAGCCACTGCGTCCCGGCCGGCGTCGAGGTGGTCCACCGCGTGGTCGTGTCACCGTCGACCGCCATGGTCCCGGTACGGGCGGCGTCCTTGGCACTGGAGGCGAGAACCGGATGGTTGCGCGAGAGCAGCACGTCGGGGGCGGCGTCCGCGGTCACCGTGATGACCAGCGGGACCGTGCACAGCGCCGCGACCCCCACGCCCAGCGCGACCGCCTTCGCCCGCATCCCCACCCTTCGAAGGTAGGGGCGCAGGCTCAGCGGCGTTTGCGGTTCCGGGAAATCAGGACGACCGCCAGCACGATGCCGCCGACGACCAGCAGGCAGCACAGGCCGCCGAAGATCGGGAAGAAGCCGAAGCCGCTGCGCCGCCGGCGGTACTTCACCGCCTCGACGGCGAGCCCGTCGACGCCCTTGCTCGCCGCCCAGGCGTGCACGGGGACCACGAGCGTGAGAACGGCGCCCGTGACGGCCGCGCTGAGCCGGGCCCACCACTTCACTGCAGGAGACATGCGCCCCAGTCTGGCGGACCTTCGCAAGACCCGCCTCCCGGGACTAGGACTTTCAGGGCAGGGTATGCGGTGAGGACCGACGACGAGGGGGCGTGAGTGGACGCTGAGCTGACCGCACTGGCGGAGGCGCACGGGGTGGCGACCTGGTACGAGGACTGGCATCGCGAGCGCAAGGACGTAGCGGCCGCGTCGGTCGCTGCAGTGCTGGGACTGCTCGGGGTGGACGCTACGACGCCGGAGTCGATAGCCCGGGAGCTGGCCGCCGTCCGCACCGCGCGGGAACAGCAGCGCCTGCCGGGGACGATCGTGGTCAAGGAGGGCGAGACACGGCCGCTGCCGGGTTCCGCGACGATCCTGCTCGAGGACGGTACGTCGCGCGAGGCCGACGAGGTGCCCGGCGACCTTCCGCTCGGCTGGCACACGCTGCGTACCGGCGGGCAGGAGGTGACGCTGGTCGTGGTGCCGGCCCGGCTGCCCGAGCCGCCGGAGACGTGGGGCTGGATGGTGCAGCTCTACGCCCTGCACTCGGACGCGTCCTGGGGCATGGGGGACCTCGGCGACCTGCGTACGTTCGTCGAGGGAAGCCACGGCGCGGGGCTCGTCCTGCTCAACCCGCTGCACGCCGTCACGCCGACGCTGCCCGTACCGTCGTCGCCGTATTCGCCGTCCAGCCGGCGCTTCGCCAACCCGCTGTATCTGCGGGTCTCCGCGACGGACGCGTACGGCCGGGCCGACGCGGCGCTGCGGGCGCGGGTGGACGCGCTGAAGCCCGACCCCACGCCGGACGGGCTGATCGACTACAGCGCCGTGTGGCAGGCGAAGCGGGCCGCCCTCGAGCTGCTGTGGCCGCTGGCCGGCGAGGTCGACCTGGACGCCGATCCCGGCCTCACGGACTTCGCCGTCTTCTGCACCCTGGCCGAGGAGCACGGCGCCAACTGGCAGGAATGGCCGGAGCAGTTCCGCCGGCCCGACACCGCCGAGGTGCGCGCCGCACGCAAGGGTGACCGCGTCGCCTTCCACGTGTGGCTGCAGCAGCTGCTCAACGAACAGCTGGACGCCGCCAACGAGGCGGCCCGGGCGCAGGGCATGCCGGTCGGCGTCGTGCACGACCTGGCCGTGGGCATCGACCCGAGCGGCGCGGACGGCTGGCTGCTGCAGGACGTCCTGGCCGCCGGCGTGCATGCGGGCGCGCCCCCGGACGCCTTCAACCAGCTCGGGCAGGACTGGGGACTGGCGGCCTGGCGGCCCGACCAGCTCATCGAGACCGGCTACGCGGCCTACCGCGACATGCTCCGCCGCATCTTCCGGCACGCCGGCGGCCTGCGGGTGGACCATGTCGCGGGCCTGTGGCGGCTCTGGTGGGTGCCGCCGGGCATGGGGCCGGACGAGGGCACGTACGTGCACTACGACCCGGACGCGATGCTCGGCATCCTGGCGCTGGAGGCCCACCGGGCGGGCGCCGTCGTGATCGGCGAGGACCTGGGCACGGTGCTGCCGGTGATGACCGAGACGCTCGAGAAGATGAACATGCTCGGCTCGGCCGTGCTGTGGTTCACCCGCGACTACAAGGACGACCCGGACGAGGGTTACCTGCCCGCCGCGCGCTACCCCCGCAACGCCCTGGCCAGCATCTCCACTCACGACCTGCCGACCGCGGCCGGCTTCCTGGCCGGCGAGCAGGTGCGGGTCCGCGCCGAGCTGGGCCAGCTCGCCGGTCCGGTCGAGGACGAGCGGGCGTACGCGGAGAAGGACCGCGGCCAGCTCCTCGCCCGCCTCACCGAGGAGGGCCTGATCACGGCGTCGAGCACGCCCGAGGAGATCGTCGTCGCGATGCACGAGTTCCTCGCGCGGACCCCGTGCCGGTTCGTCACCGCGGCCCTCTACGACGTGCTGGGCGAGCTCGACCAGCCGAACCTGCCCGGCACGACGGACGAGTACCCGAACTGGCGCATGCCGCTGCGCACTAGCCTGGAACAGATCGTGGCGGACCCGCGGGTGGCGCGGGTGGCCCAGGTGCTGAGCGCGAGGAAGGGTGGGTCCCGATGAGCTTCCTGGACAAGGCGAAGGAGTTCGCCGACAAGCATGACAAGCAGGTCGACCAGGTGCTCGAGAAGCTCGGCGACGAGGTCGACAAGCGGACCGGGCACAAGTACACCGACCAGATCGACCGGGGTGTCGACGAGGCCCAGAAGCGTACGGGCGACGGCGACACCCGTCCCTGAGGTTTTCGGCGCGCGGTCCCGGGAAGGTCATGGGCGATCGCTCCAGACGAAAGGACGACACCATGGGCTTCATGGACCAGGCCAAGGACTTCGCCGACAAGCACGACGAGCAGGTCGACCAGGGCCTCGAGAAGGCCGGCGACCAGATCGACCAGCGCACCGGCAACAAGTACTCGGACAAGATCGACCAGGGCGTCGACCAGGCGCAGGCCCGGACGGGCGAGGGCGACACCCAGCAGTGACCCCGGCGCCCCCCGCCGCCGTCAGATGGCGAGCGGCGGGGGCGGCGGGTCGTCGTCGAGCGCGAACAGCATCGGGTGGACGGCCAGCCGGTGGTCGCGTTCCCGGCACCGCGCCGGCGGGAGCAGCGACGAGCGGTGCTCCGGATGCTCCGCGCAGTGCCGCATCGCCCGGCTGACCGCGTCGCGGTGGTGCCGTCCACCGCCGTACTCTCCACAGTTGGCGCAGTCCCAGCGCCAGTACGCCGGCCCCTCGTCGGAGTTGTGCCGGCGGATCTTCAGCGGCGGCCCGGCCCGGTGCTGGGCGGCGGCGAGGATGGCCGTCATGTCCCCGGCCGCCGGCGGTTCGGCCGGCCGCCTCGGCCCGTCGCCGATGATCTCGGCCAGCGCGCTGGTCCCCGTACCCGACACCGTTCACCCCCGCAATCGTTGAACGCGCCCAGTGTGGAACGGGCCGCGGCGACGGCAGGGGGTTTTCATGTTTCCGGCTGCCGCTTTCACCCCCAGGCGGTGCTCCCACCTCGCTCAGCGGACAGGCCCGCCCGGGCCGGGTGTTACCGTGGTCGATCGGCGGTGGTCGGAGGTGGCTCGGTGGTGTTCACCCACTCGGCGTTCCTCTATGACACCGATGCGGCGTATGCCGCCACGCTGTGCGGCTTCGTCCGCGACGGCCTGGAACGCGGTGAGGTGGTGGCGGTCGCCGCCGGCCCGGAAGGCATCGGGCTGCTGCGGGACGCCCTCGCCGAGCACGCCGGCTCCGTGCGGTTCCTGCCCGCGCACGAGTGGTACGTCCGTCCGGTCCGGACGATCGCCGGCTGGGCCCAGATCCTGCGCTCCGCCGCGGCGGACGGCAGCCCGTTCGTGCGGCTGGTGGGGCAGATCCCCTTCGCCGACCCGTACGATCCGTGGCTGCGCTTCGAGTCGGCGCTCAACCGCAGCCTCGCCGAGCTGAACGGGCACCTGGTGTGTCCGTACGACCGCCGCGTCCTGCCGACCGCGCTGGTCACCACCGCGATCCGCACCCACCCGCGGCTGCACGACGGCGACTGGCACGACAGCACCGGCTACGAGTCACCCGAGACGTTCCTGGCCGGGCTGCCGGAGGCGCCGTGGCCGGTCGACGGCGAACCGGTGCTGGCGGTGCCGATCGCCGGCGCGGTGGCGGGGCTGCGGGCGCTGGTCCGGCAGCGGGCAACGGCCGAGGACTGGCTCTCCCCGGACCGGGTGGACAGCCTCGTGCTCACGGTCAGCGAGCTCGCCACCAACGGCATCCGGTACGGCGGCACCAGCCGTGAGCTGTGCGTCTGGGTGACCGCCGACGCCGTCGTGGGCGAGGTGACCGACGACGGCGCCGGGCCGGGGCCGCTGGCCGGGTATCTACCGCCGCGCCCCGGCAAGCCCGGCGGCATGGGACTGTGGCTCGTCCAGCAGCTCTGTGACTCGCTGACGATCCACCAGGGCGACGGGCTGAACCGGGTCCGCTTCGCGCTGCGCCGGTCCTAGCGCGAGCGCACCAGTCCCAGCGTGGAGGCTTTCACGCCGGGGAAGACGCCGGTGAGGTTCGAGACGCCGCAGCGGGCGCGCAGGATCTCGCCGATCACGGCCCGGTAGTCGGTGGTGACGGCCAGGTCGCCGTTGACGAGCCGGCTCGCCGCGAGGCCGGGCCAGCGGCCGTACACCTTGCCGCCCTTGACGCCGCCGCCGAGCACGAACATGGCGTTGCCGTACCCGTGGTCCAGTCCGCCGGAGCCGTTCTCCGCGACGCGCCGGCCGAACTCGCTGATCGTGACGAGCGTGACCCGGCCCAGGCCGGCCGGCCCGAGGTCGGTGGCGAACGCCGCCAGGGCCTTGGCGAAGTCGGTGAGGTGGTCGAACATCCGCTTGCCGGTCGTCGCCGTGCCCAGGTTCTCGTGCATGTCCCATTCGCCGGAGTCCACGCAGGCGCTCATCAACCCGACGTCGGCCTTCACCAACCGGGCCACCTCGCGCAACGCCCTGCCGAGCTCGCTGTCCGGATACGCGGCACCGTTCGCCGGCGTGTATCCGGCGGCCTGCAGCTGGGCGGCGGTCGCCAGCGCAGACGTCGCCGTCGCCGCGGTGGCGGCCAGAGCATCGGGTGCGTCCGCGTAGAGCGCCGCGATGGTCTGCGCCATGGGCCGGTTGGTCCACTCGCCGGACAGCACGAACTTGTCGACGGCCTTGAGCCCGAGGTCCGGGGTGGGCCCGGCGAGCACCCGGGCCGGCATGGAGCCGCCGACCGAGACCGCGTCGAAGGAGCCGCTCGCGCCGAGCCCGCCCAGCATCCGGTCGAGCCAGCCGGTCCGCAGGGTGGTGCCCGGAGCGGCCCGCTCCAGCTCCTCCATCGCGGAGAAGTGCGAACGGTTCGGCGCCGGCTGCCCCACGGCCTGGACGGCCGCCAGGCTCCCGCCCTTCCAGAACGGCAGCAGCGGCGCGAGCGCCGGGTTCAGCCCGAAGGCCGCGTCGCCACCGATCAGCCGCGCCTTGGGCACGGCGATCCCGGGCCGGGCCTTGTAGTACGCCGGGTCGCCGTGCGGCACGACGGCGGACAGCCCGTCGAAGCCGCCGCGCAGGGACAGCAGCACGAAGACATCGCCCTGGTAGCCGGGTGACGCGTACGCGAACTGGGTCGCGAGCTGGTCGCCGGCGAAGCCCGCGAAGACCCCGGCCGCGCCGGCCCCGAGCAGCGTGCGCCGGCTGATCGTGCAGCCGCAGTCCTGGTCAGCCATCACGGTCACCTCAGCGCGAAGTAGGGAGAGTCGAGCACCAGAGCCACCAGGTACGGGAACAGCCATCCCGCCGCCCCGTCACCGGCCTTGAGCGGGCTGGCGGGCGTCTTGCCGAAGAATGCGGTGAGCGCCGCGGTGTGCTGAGGCGCGAGGGTGCGCCCGACCAGCCGGGTGGCCAGGACGTCGATCAGGCCGCCGTACGTGGCCGGCAGGGTGCTGCCCACGAGGTCTTTGACCAGCGAGGCCGGCCGTTGCAGCGTGGTGGGCCACCACCCGCCGGTGATGTTCAGGTGGGCGTTCCACCGGGTCACCTGCGCCGACGGCGACGCCCAGGCGGACGCCACGTCCGGATAGCCGTTCGGGGGTTTCCAGGCCATGGGCGCGTGGCCGGCGTCGTTGGCGGTCCAGTAGAGCGCCATGATGCCCTTCGTCCCGGACACCTCCGGCCCGAACCCGAGCGTGCGCACGGTGGCCACGATGTCCTCGTACGGCGTCCGCGTCTTGGCGCCGACCGAGGCGGCGAACTCGTCCGAGGTGAACAGCGCGCGCAGCACCGGCACGATGGCGCTCTTGTTGTCGAGGTAGACCTTCGTCAGCTTGCTGACCAGCGAGGCCGGCGGCTCGTCGGCGACGAACCGGACGCACAGCTTGGTGGCGATCCGCTTCGCGGTGCGCGGGTGCAGGGCCAGGTAGTCGAGCATGGCCAGGACCGCCGCCTGGCCGCCGGACGCGGTCCGGTTGGCGTGCCGGAAGCCGAGCACCTTCACCGCGCCGGTGGCGTGCCGGGCGGCGTCGTACACGTAGCGGCCGGTCTCCCAGCTGACGGTCAGGCCGGTGAGCAGCCGGGCGGCGTTCTTGACGTCGGCCTCCGTGTAGCCCAGCCCGACGGTGTGCAGCTCGAGCAGCTCCCGGCCGTAGTTCTCGTTCGGCGCCTCGCGGGTGGAGAACCGGTTGTCCAGGTACATGAGCATCGCCGGGTGCCGCGCACTGGCCTTGAGCAGGTCGGAGAAGCGGCCCAGCGCGTGCGCGCGGATCACCCTGCGGTCGTAGTCGGGACGGTTGTCCCAGACCTCGCCGGCCGGGCAGGCGATGTGCAGGTGGTTGGACCAGAAGGCGACCATCACCTCGAACAGCTGGCGCTCGCTCCAGATCGCGCGGGCGACGGTGGCGGCGGCCACGTCGTACATGGCCTCCCAGCCGTACTGGCGGAACACGCCCGCCCGCGACCGGGCGCGGACGCTGTCTATGGTCAGGCCGCTCAGCGGGAAGCGGGCGACCAGGCCGTCGGCGAGCTTGTCGTCGATCGCGGCCGGCTTCAGCTGCCGCTCGAGCCACGCCTTGGCCCCGAGGCGGCGGATCTCGGCCGTCGAGGCCACGGTCGGACCGTACGTGGCACGGCGCAGCAGGTGCAGCAACGGGTCGCTGGGAAGGAAGTCCGAGGCCGTCACGTCCTGCTCGTCGGCGGACGGTCGGACCTTTGTCGGGTTCCCGGCCCCGTGCTACCGAACCGCAACCGACATACTGTGCAGCCGTGGCACAGCGCAGGCGAGGCGAGCGACGCGTCGAAACCGTCGGCTCCGGCGTCGCGGAGCTGGTGCCGGACCCGGACCGCCCGGGCGGCTGGACGCTGCTGCTGGACGGCGCGCCGCAGTCACACGTCGACCTGGGCGACCCCACGCATCTCGAGTTCGAGTACATCCGCCGGATGGCGGCGGCCATCGACCTGGTCGCGCCGCCGGGGACGCCGCTACGGGTCCTGCATCTGGGCGGCGGGGCGCTGACGCTGCCCCGCTACGTCGCGGCGACCCGGCCGGGCTCGCCGCAGCGGGTGGTGGAGATCGACGGACCCCTGGTCGACCTTGTTCGCACGGCTCTGCCCTGGGACCCCAAGGCCAAGCTCCGGGTACGGGTGGGAGACGCGCGGGAGGCCGTCACGGGCATGCGCGACGGCGGGTACGACGTGGCGATCGTGGACGTGTTCGCGGGCTCCCGCACCCCCGCCCACCTGGCGTCGGTGGAGTTCGTCCGGGAGGTGGCCCGGGTCCTCGGCCCCGGCGGGCGGCTCATCGCGAACGTGGCGGACGGGCCGCCGCTGGCGTACGCGCGTTCCCAGGTGGCCACGATCCGCGCGGTGCTGCCGCAGGCCTGCCTCGTCGCGGACGCCGCGGTGCTGCGGGGCCGCCGCTTCGGGAACCTCGTCGTCCTGGCCGGGCGCACCCCGCTGCCGGTGGCGGAGCTGAGCCGGCGCGCCGCCGGCGACTGGTTCCCGGGCCGCGTGGAAACCGACCTTGATCGATTCACCGGCGGGCGCGCGGCCGCCACCGACGCCGACGCGGTGCCGTCCCCCGCCCCGCCCGAGGGGCTGTTCACCACGAAGCCCTAGACACGAGTACGGCTCGCGTCGGCCGAAAGTTCAACCGATTCAGCACCGCTGTGCCGTCGTGTCGTCATACGGAAATTTGACAGTGCAACGACTTGTCTCGGCCTTCCGCGTCTGGATCTAATCGAGGGATGCCGGACCAGCACTCGCAGCCGCTGCCCGACGCCTTCGGTCCGCTCCAGGGTGGGGAGCGGGCCCTCTGGCGCGGCCGCTGCGCCGTCGCCGAGTACGCGTTCGACCGCGCGGCCTCGCTCCCCCGCTGGACTCTGCCCGAGACCACCGAGGTGCTCGTCACGGACCGGCGCCTCGGGTACGCGTACACGTCCTCGGAGTCCCCCGACGACCTGGAGATCACCTCGGGCGAGCTGCGCTGGCTGTACCCGCAGCACGTCCGGGTCCAGCCGGGCTCCCGCACGCCCGGCCGAGCCGCGGCCGTCACCCAGATCCAGCTGGTCTGCGGCGGCGCCGACGGTTCGTTCCCGGCGCTCGTCCTGGCCGGCGGCGAGCTGGCCGAGGTGGGCGACGCGGACCGGCTCGCCAACGTCATCCGCCACGCGATCGCCCGCTTCCGGATGGACAACGCGGACAAGCTGGGCCTGTCCATACCGCAGGCCCGGATGCTGTCCCGGCTGCTGATCGGCCCCGAGTTCACCAACTTCCAGGGCGGCGAGGGGCAGACGGTGTCGCTGCTGGGAGCCCTGCCGGTCCCCCGCCAGGAGCCAGGAGCCTACGAGCCCGAGGCGATCCTCGTGGAGTCCGCCACCGCCTCCGAGCCGACCGCCGGCCGCCCTCCGGCGCACCGCGCGGGTCACGCCGAGGTCGCCGCGTGGCGCTCCGACCCGGCCACCCACGAACCCTCCCGCCACGACGTCTCCGCTGCGTGGCGCCCCGACCCTGCCGCTCATGACGCCTTCGTTGCCTACGGCGCTGATGGCGGCGACGCCGGCGCCGCGGCTTCCGTATCGAGCGGCGACGGCATCGGGCGGCTGCCCGGCTATCGGCCCGGGCTGGCCGCCGACGAGGCGCGGGCGCTGCAGGCCGCCGCGGCCGAGGAGGCCACCCAGCGCGCCGAGCCCGACCTGGCGTCCCGCGCCGCCGATCTGGCCTCCCGGGTCGCGCATCTGGTGGCCGGCGACGCCGAACCGGACCGATCGAACGAGCCGACGACGGACCTCACCGCCCGCGCCGAGCGCGTCCGGCGCGCCTCCGCCCGCTTCGCCGCCAACTCGGGCCGGGGCAAGGCGGCAGCCCGTCGCCCGGACCAGGAGCTGGGCGCCACCACCCGCGGCAACCGCAACCGCTGAGCCCTGCCGCGTTCAGGGACGGAAGCAGGCGCCCGCCAGGACCCGCTCGTCGTGCCGCCGGTGCGCCTTGTCCAGCAGCTGCATGAGCTCGTCCTCCTGCCGGATCCGGGCCCGGTACCTCTCCGGCAGCCGCTTCAGGTGCGCCTCCTCGTCGAGCAGCTTGTGGTAGATCTCGTCGCAGTACTTCGGGTCGGTCTCGACGTCGAGGAACTCCGCCGCGTGCCGGCGCGCCGCCGCCGCGTACGTCCGCGCCCGGCCCTTCGGGCTCAGCAGCGACGCGACCACCGTGACCGTCAGCACGCCGATGATGACCGCCAGGGACGTCACGGTGCTGATCTCCACCACGTCGATGTGCTCGCCGCCGTTGATGAACGGCACGTTGTTCTCGTGCAGCGCGTGCAGGATCAGCTTCACGCCGATGAAGGCGAGGATCGCGGCCAGCCCGTACGAGAGGTAGATGAGCCGGTCGAGCAGCCCGTCGAGCAGGAAGTAGAGCTGGCGCAGGCCCAGCAGCGAGAACGCGGTGGCGGTGAAGACCAGGTAGACGCTCTGGGTCAGGCCGAAGATGGCCGGGATCGAGTCCAGGGCGAACAGGACGTCGGTGCCACCGATGGCCACCATGACCAGCAGCATCGGCGTCATGACCCGCTTGCCGTCCTGGACGGTGAAGAGCTTGTCCCCGTCGTACGCCTCGGAGGTGCGCAGGAACCGCCGGGCGATCCGGATCACCACGTTGTCGGCCGAGCGGCCCTCGTCGTCCTCGCCCTTGAGCAGGTTGCCGGCGGTGATCAGCAGGATCAGCCCGAACAGGTAGAAGACCCAGGCGAACGAGTTGATCAGCGCCGCGCCCAGGAAGATGAAGCCGGTACGGGCGACGAGCGAGAAGACGATGCCGAAGAGCAGCACCTTCTGCTGGTCGGCCCGGGGCACCTTGAAGCTGCCCAGCAGCACCAGGAAGACGAACAGGTTGTCGACCGACAGCGCGTACTCGGTGACCCAGCCGGCGAAGTACTCGGCACCCATGTCGCGGCCGCCGAGGGTGAGGACGCCGAGGCCGAAGAGGATCGCCAGGCCGACGTACACGCCGGACCAGACGGCGGCCTCCCGCAGCGACGGGATGTGTGCCCGCCGGGCGTGGAAGGCGAAGTCGAAGAGGACGAGGGCGACGATGCCGACCACGGTCAGCGTCCAGACGAGACCAGGCACCTGCATGGTGATCGATCCTAGGGCCGCGGGTGCGCTCGGGCCGGTTTCGCCGGTACGTCCGGGAAGAAACTCTGCACGGGCCCGGACCCGGCCGTACGCTGCCCCCTGATGCTCCGCCGCCTGCTTCTCGCCCTCGCGCTCGCCGCCCTCGCGGCACTGGCGTGCCCGTCGCCGGTCGACGCGGCACCCTCCGCCGCGCCCGTCAAGTTCTACGTCGTCCGGGACAGCTACGACGGCGAGCCCGAGTTCCTGTTCGAGATCGCCGAACGGTTCCTGGGCTCGGGCGACCGCAACCACGAGATCTTCGAGCTGAACGAGGGCCGGTTGCAGCCGGACGGCCAGCGGACGACCGACCCGGACACCATCCTGCCGGGCTGGGTCCTGCAGCTGCCACCGGACGCCAAGGGCGAGGGCGTACGGACCGGGGCCCTGCCCACTCCGGTGGTCACACCCTCGCTCGGGCCCTCCGTCTCACCCCTGCCGGCTGCCGCCATCCCGGTGCGGCACAGCGGCCCGCAATGGTGGAAGTGGGCACTCCTCGCCACCGGTGGCGTGCTTTTGCTGGGCTGCGCCGTGGCCGCCTGGTGGTGGTGGCTGCGCCGGCCGCCGGAGCGGACGCTCAGCCCCGCGGCGCTCTGGACAGCGGAACCGCAGCCCACCGGCCGCCGTCCCGTGGCGGTCGTCGTCGCGGGTGCCGTGCTCGCCATCGCCGCCCTGGCCGCCGGGGCGGTGTCACTGGTCGCCACCGATCCGCCCTCGGCGGTGGCCGCGCCGCCGCCGGCGTACCCGTCGAGCATCGTGGCGAACGACCCGACCCTCTGCCTCGCGGCGAACACTCCGACCGACGGCGCTCCGTTGGTGCTGAAGCGCTGCGACGGCGGCGCCGCCCAGCAGTGGCAGGCCCCGGGCGACGGCACCCTGCGCGCGGCGGGCCAGTGCATGGACGTCGCGGGCGCCGAGACCGCGCTGGGTACGCCGCTACAGCTCGCGACCTGCAACGATAACCGCGCCCAGCTGTTCCGCCTCGACGACGGCAGACTGGTGAGCCTGCTGACCGGCGAGTGCGTCGACGTCCGGGGTGCCCGGGTCGCCGTCGGCGTCAGCGCGATCGTTCAGCCGTGCGCCTCGGTGGCCGACCGTACCTGGCGCCGCCCCTCCTGACCCGTCCGGCCGATCCGGGTCGTCCCGTCGGTCACCGCGGCCTTCAGCTGCGACTCCGTCAGGAACAACGCATCCGTGAGATCGGCACCCCGCAGATCGGTGCCGCGCAGGTCGGCGCCGGTGAAGTCAGCCGTCCGCAGATCGGCATCGCGCAGATCCGCCCCGATCAGCAGCGCACCGCGCAGGCTGGCGCCCCGCAGGTTAGCGCCCCGCATCCGGCGGCCGATCAGGTGGGCGCCGCGGTGGTCGGCGCGGCGTGTCTTCACCCCGGCACGGGCCAGTTCGCTCGCCTTCTGCAGGAGCGGGTTCACGGTGCGCCGACAGCCGTCCAGATCGAGGGCGAGCAGCTCTTCGGGCGTACCCCTGGTGAGCGCGACGGTCTGCTCCTGCGCTGCCCGCAGTCTCGCGTGCAGGCGGCTCGCCGCCGGAATGGCCAGCGCCTCCGTCACGTACCAGAGAAGTTCGTGGAGCTGGCGCATCACCGGAAGCACCGCGAACATCGTTCCGGCGATGCCGGGCGTGCCGCGCCAGTCGCGGCCGCCGAAGGTCACCTGAGTGACCTGCTGGCCGGCGCCGAAGCAGTCGAAGACGACGCAGCCCGGGAAGCCCTGCTGCGGGAGCCGGTCGTGGATGCCGCAGCGGAAGTCGTCGCGCAGGTTGGGGCAGGCCCGCCCGGCCGGCTTGTCGATCGCGAAGTCGGACGACTTGGCGAAGGCGGGCGCAACGCAGCAGAGTCCAGCGCACCGGCCGCAATCCGCACGCAGCACCAGATCGGTCACGGAGCAACCTTAGCGCCGTCCGATCCGTGGCTTTTTCCCGTTACGTGGCGTCACCGACCCCGATGACGGAAAGTGACTCTCCGTCGCCTCCGCGCTCCACCGACCGGCCAATAACCAGGACCGACAAGACGGGTGACTACGGAAGGTGATGATCCCTAAGCTCCCTGGGGTCCGCCCCCACCTGCAAGGAGATCTCGCTGATGCGTGCACGGAAGACGGCCCTGTTCGCCGCTCTGGGTTGCGCCGCCGCCCTCGGCCTCGCCGCGCCCGCGGCCGCCGCCGACGCGCCCACCATCTCGGCGCCGGCGAGCCGCCAGGGTTACGGCCCCATCACTCTCACGGGAACCGCCCCCGCCGGCTCCACCGTCGCGCTCTACGAGTCGGCGTACGTCTTCAACGACTTCTACCCGTCACCCGACTACGACCGGGGCGGCTACGTCACCACCACCGCTACCAGCTCCGGCAAGTGGTCGCTCAGCCGGATCCTGGACTCGGGCTTCCGCTTCTACGTGAAGGCCGGCGGCGTCGACTCCAACCGGATCTCGGTCGCGATGGGCATCGTGCCGACGATGACGATGACCGCGAACAACGGCACGGTGAACGTCAACGTCTCGGCCAACCCGGCCCAGCCCGGCCTCCGCGTGCACATCCAGCGCGGAGACGGCGGAAGCTGGAGCGACGTCGCCACCGGCGCCACGTCCGAGGGCGCCGCGACCTTCTCCACCTCGATCAGCGGCCAGGGCTCCGGCACGAAGTCCTACCGCGCGGTCATCGACGCCGACCCGGAGAACAACCTGCTCAAGGGACAGACCGAGACCGTCTCGCTCAACGTGGGCAGCGGTTCCGGCAGTGGCGGCGGCACGACCACCCCCACCCCGACGACGCCGGCCCCCACCACGCCGTCGACCCCGGCGGTCAAGGCCGGCGACGTCCAGTTCACCAAGATCCAGTACAACTCGCCGGGTACCGACAGCGGCAGCAACACCAGCCTCAACGCCGAGTGGGTCCGCCTCACCAACAAGACGTCGCGGACCATCAACCTCAAGGGCTGGACGGTGCGCGACGCGGCCAACCACGTCTACACCATCTCGAGCGACTACAAGGTGGCCGCCGGCAAGTACGTGTACGTGCACACCGGCAAGGGCACCAACGGCAAGCCGGACTCGCAGCACCGCTACTGGAACCGCACCGGCTACGTGTGGAACAACGGCGGCGACACGGCTTCCCTGCGCACCAACACCGGCAAGTCGATCGACTCCTGCAAGTGGGGCAAGGGCAGCGGCGTCACGTACTGCTGACGGTCACCCACCACTGCGGCCCCCGGCTCCCCCCGCCGGGGGCCGCAGTGTCTTACGGTGACCGCGTGCCCGATCATGACGCAGGCCACGCCAAGGTGCTCCGCACCCGTACGGACGACGGCCGCTGGACCATCACCCTGAACGACCCGGACCGCCGCAACGCCCTCGACACGGACCTGCGAGACGGCCTTGCCGCGGCCATCGCCGAGGTCGCCGCCGACCCGGACGCGCGCACCCTGGTCATCGCGGGAGCAGGCACGGCCTTCTGCGCGGGAGCCGACCTGCCCGCCCTCTTCGGCGACACCGGCCGCGCGGTAGCCGACATCCGCACCGACCTGCACCGCGTCTACGACAGCTTCCTGCGCGTCCTCGCCCTGCCGATCCCGACCATCGCCGCGATCCAGGGCCCCGCGGTCGGCGCCGGCCTCAACCTCGCGATGGCCTGCGACACCCGCATCGTCGGCCCGCACGCGCAGCTCATCGCCCCGTTCACGAAGATCGGCCTGCACCCCGGCGGCGGCTGCACCTGGTTCCTGACCCGCGCCCTCGGCCCCGAGCGAGCATTGCAGCTCCTCCTGGACGGCGGCAGCGTCGACGGACCGGAAGCGGTCCGCATCGGCCTGGCCGGCACCCTGGCCGACGACCCGCTGGCCGCGGCCCACGACCGGGCCGCACGCTGGGCAGCCCTGGACCCGTCCCTCGCCCGCGACATCAAGACATCGGTACGCACAGCGACGACGGCCGACTTCGCCGCCAGCCTCGAGTTCGAATCCTGGGCACAGGCATCATCGGCAACCGGCCCGGCGATCCAGGAGACGGTGGCCCGCTTCCGCCGCTGAGAACGGGCCGTGCTAACGTTGCCAGGCCGACGCGGGGTGGAGCAGCTCGGTAGCTCGCTGGGCTCATAACCCAGAGGTCGCAGGTTCAAATCCTGTCCCCGCTACGAGTGTGATGTCTCAAGACATCGGAAACCCCTGAACCCACGGTTGTGGGTTCAGGGGTTCTTCGTTTTCGGTGCGGGTCCGGGTGGTCTGCCGGTGGG
>NZ_JBFAPM010000018.1:0-191244 GCF_040676695.1 Actinoplanes sp. NPDC049548 | reverse complement strand
CCAACCCCAGGCAGCACCCCACCATCCTCACAGTTGTATCCGGCCGTCCGGACCGCGCCGCGAGGCGGAAGCTGGGCCCGTCGCAGGCCGTCATGGCCGGCAGAACACGCCCTAAACGCGGAAGCCGGCGACGAGCTGGTGCAGCTCGTTGCTCATGGTCGCGAGGTCGGCCGAGGCCTGCTGGGCCTGGGTGACGCCGGTCGCGGTGGTGCGGACCGCCACCGCGACCCCGGCCATGTTCTCGGCGATCTCGCGGCTGCCCGTCGCCGCCTCGGCGACGTTGCGGCTCATCTCGGAGGCCGTGGCGGTCTGCTCCTCCACGGCCGCCGCGATGAGGTTCTGGGAGTCGCTGATCCGGCCGATCACGTCGCTGATCCGCCCGATCGCCCCCACCGCGCTGTCGGTGTCGGCCTGGATCGACTGCACCCGCCGGGCGATGTCCTCGGTGGCCTTCGCCGTCTCCTGAGCCAGGTCCTTGACCTCACCGGCGACCACCGCGAAGCCCTTGCCCATCTCCCCGGCGCGGGCCGCCTCGATGGTGGCGTTGAGCGCGAGCAGGTTGGTCTGCTCGGCGATGGCGGTGATCACCTTGACCACGTCGCCGATCTCCGCCGACGACGTGCCCAGCTTGCCGACCGTGGCCGTGGTGTCCCGGGCGGCGGTGACCGCCTCGGCGGCGGTCCGGGCCGCCTCGCCGGCGTTGCGGGCGATCTCCTGGATGGACAGGCCCATCTCCTCGCTGCCGGCAGCCAGGGTGTTGACGTTGCCCGACACCTGGTCGGCGGCGCCCGTCACCACGTTGGCCTGGGCGTCGGCCTCCTCCGCGGAGGCGGCGATCTGCGTCGACACCACGGACAGCTCCTCCGACGCGGCCGACAGGGTGCCGGCGTGCCCGGCGATGGTGGCGACGGTCTCACGCAGGGCGGCGGCGGTGCTGTTGAGCGCCTCGCCGAGGCGGCCCATCTCGTCCCGGGACCGGACCTCGGCCCGGGCGGTCAGGTCCCGCTGGGCGAGGCGGTGCAGCGCGTCGACGACCACGGACAGCGGGCGTACGACGGAACGCGTGACCAGGATGCTCATCAGGACCGCGAGCACGAGGGCCACGGCGAGCGCGCCGCCCAGCACCAGCAGGCTCGCCGTCCGGGCGTCGGCCGCCTCCTTGCGCAGGGACGCGACCCGCGCGTCGACCGACTTCTCGAGCTCGGCCGTGATGTCCAGGACCTTGCCGTACGACTCGGCCGCCTCGCCGCCGTTGATGCTCGTCATGACCTTGGCGCGGGCCTCCTGGGTGTCCGGCCGCAGCCATTCCATGAGCGTGGCGTCCCACTTGAAGAAGTCGTCCCACGCGGGCTTGAGCTCGGCGAACTTGGCGCGCTCGGCCGGGGTCATGTCGCCGGTGTGCGCCGCGGCGTAGGTGGCGTAGATGGCGTCCTTCGACTTCAGCTCGCCCTGGCGGTTGTAGCCGTCGGCGCCGGTGGCGTACGCGTACCCGAACGCGCCGGCGTCGGCGGCCACGAGGCCCTGCCAGCCGGTGACGTCCGCCGCGTAGTACTTCATCAGCTGCACATCGTCGCGGACCCGTTCCATGGCGGCGAGCCGGCGCTGGGCGTCGTCCTGCTGGCGCAGCCCCCACCAGCCGGCACCGGCGGCCGACAGGATCAGCACGGTGAGGACGCAGAAGGACAAGGCGAGCCGCTTGCCGACACTGACATCACGGAAATAGTGCACAACCAGCTCCAGCACCGATGGACGATCTTCCGTCGGATCCATCGGCAGCAAAGGCACGCACAGAAGGTCCGACTCATCAGTAACCCGTTTTCGCCCTTATTATCCGCATCTCGCGGACGCGGGACCGGTGATCTGCGAAGGTGTGACCATGCCGCCGACCTACGAGGGGCGCCCGCTCGCCCGGCCGGACGAGGAGCTCACCGACCAGGGCCTGGGTTTCGACCTGGGCACCCTGCTGGGTCGCCGGCAGGTGCTGCGGGCGCTCGGGCTCGGCGCCGCCACGCTCGGCCTGGCCGCCTGCAGCGATCCGGAGCCCGGCACGGCGAAGCCGACGTGGTCGTACTCGCCCTCGCCGACGGGCGAGATCCCCGACGAGACGGCCGGGCCCTATCCGGGCGACGGCTCCAACGGCCCCGACGTGCTCGACCAGAGCGGCGTCGTCCGCAGTGACATCCGGCCGAGTTTCGGTACGGCGACCGGCAGGGCCGACGGCGTACCCATGACGCTCGAGCTCGCCCTCACCGACCTCGCCAACCGCGGGCAGCCGTTCGCCGGCGCCGCCGTCTACGTGTGGCACTGCGACCGCGAGGGTCGGTACTCGCTGTACTCCGAGGGCGTCACGGACCAGAACTACCTGCGTGGCGTTCAGGTGGCCGACACCGACGGCAAGGTGCGCTTCACCAGCATCTTCCCGGCCTGTTACAGCGGGCGGTGGCCGCACGTCCACTTCGAGGTGTACCGGGCGAAGGACGACATCGCCGACTCGGCGAAGGCCATCGCCACGTCGCAGGTCGCGCTGCCGAAGGACGTGTGCGACAAGGTCTACCAGCAGTCCGGCTACGAGGCCTCCGCCGGCAACCTGGCGCAGGTCAGCCTCGCCTCCGACAACGTGTTCGGCAACGACTCGGCCGCCCTCCAGCTCGCCACGGTGACCGGCGACGTGGGCCAGGGATACACCGTCGCGCTGAATGTCGGCGTCGACACGGCGACCACACCGTCCGGCGGGCAGCTGACCGGCGACGGCGCGCCGTCCGGTGCCCCCGGCGGCACCCCGCCGGGCGGACTGCCTCCCAGCGGTCCACGCCCGTCCTGAACGCCCGCCGACGAGGACTCAGGGCAGGCCGAGCCGGGCGCGGCGGCCCCGGAGGAAGACCCGCTCGGTCTCGGTGCCGGCCAGCGCGATCGCCTCGTCGTACGCGGCGACGGCCTCCGCCCCGCGTCCGAGCCGGGCCAGCAGGTCGGCGCGGGTCGCGGGCAGCAGGTGGTAGCCCGGCAGCTCGACGCCCTCGAGCGTGGCCAGGGCCACCGCCGGACCGTGCACCTCGGCCACGGCGACCGCGCGGTTGAGCGCGACGACCGGTGTCGGCACCAGGGCCTGCAGCCGGTCGTAGAGCGCGAGGACCTGCCGCCAGTCGGTGGCGGCCCCGTCGGTGTGCACGGCGTTGATCGCCGCCTGGAGCTGGTAGGGGCCCGGCCGGTTGCGCCGCAGGCAGCGCCGGACGAGCTCGTGGCCCTCAGCGATGAGCGCCCGGTTCCACAGCGACCGGTCCTGGTCGGGCAGCAGCACCAGCTCGCCGGTAGCACCGAGCCGGGCGGGCCGGCGCGCCTCGGTGAGCAGCAGCAGCGCGAGCAGCCCCAGCACCTCCGGCTCGTCGGGCATCAGGGCCGCGAGCTCCCGGGCCAGCCGGATCGCCTCGGCGCACAGATCCGTGCGGATCAGCGGGCCCGTGGTGGCGGCGTAGCCCTCGTTGAACATCAGGTACAGCACGGTCAGCACCGGCGGCAGCCGGTCCGGCAGCTCCTCGGCGGCGGGCACCCGGTACGGGATGCCGGCGTCGCGGATCTTCTTCTTGGCGCGCACGATGCGCTGGGCGACGGTGGCCTCCGGCACCAGGTACGCCCGGGCGATCTCCGGCACCTCCAGCCCGCCGAGCAGGCGCAGGGTCAGGGCCGTCCGGGCGTCGGGGGCGAGCGCCGGATGGCAGCAGGTGAAGATGAGCCGGAGCTGGTCGTCGCGCACGGGTCCCACCTCCTGAGGCTCGTCCCGCTGGTGCAGCAGCAGCGCCTGAGCGTGCCGGGCCTCGCGCGTCGACTCGCGGCGCAGCCGGTCCACGGCACGGTTCCGGGCGGTGGTCACGATCCACCCGCCCGGGTTCGGCGGCAGGGTGTCCCACTTCTCCACGGCCGCCGCGAAGGCGTCCTGGACCGCCTCCTCGGCGAGGTTGACGTCGCCGAGGAGGCGGACGAGCGTGGCCACGCAGCGGCCGTACTCGGCCCGGTAGATCCGGTCCAGGTCCGCGGAGGGGCGGGCGGCGGTCAACTCTCGGGCTCGTCCTGGAACGGCCGCACCTCGACGGGCCCGGCGCACGCCTCCGCGCACTTGGCCGCCCAGCTCAGCGCCTGGTCCAGGTCCTCGCACTTGAGCACCCAGAAGCCGCCCAGCTGCTCCTTCGTCTCGGCGAACGGCCCGTCGGTCATCGTGGTCCTGCCGTTCTCGCTGCGGACCACCGTGGCGGTCTCGGCCGGCAGCAGACCTCCGGCGAAGACCCACACGCCGGCGTCCTGCAACTCCTTGTTGACCCGGTCGACCTGGGCGTAGAGGGTCTGGATCTCGTCGTCCGACGGGGTCGGCGCGCCCTCGACCATGTGTACGGCAAGCAGGTACTGCTTCATGGTGGCCATTGTGCCCTCCGGTGAGTCGGGATACCGGCTCCGTGCCGGCCTCTCACCAGGGCTACGAAAACCGGCCGCCCCGATCGACAACCCGGCGACATTTTTTTCTACAGCTGCGCCAGGATGCCGTTCAGCAGCTCGATCTCACTGCGGTGGACGGTCAGGATGCGCTTCGCGAGCTCCTTCGCCGCGATGCTCGTACCGTCGGCCAGCTCGGCCTCGGCGAGGGTGACCGCGGCGCGATGGTGGGCGATCATCATCGTGCAGAACCGCTCGTCGAAGCGGGCACTGTCGATCCTTTTCAGCTCCGCCAGGTCGGCGGCGGAGACCAGGCCCGCGGGCGGCGTCCCGGCCGGGCCCTCGACCGGCCGGCCCCACGCGGTCAGCCACGAGGTCATCGTGGTCATCTCGGGCCCCTGACGGACCCTGATCGTCTTCGCCATGTACTGCACTTCGGGATCGTCGGAGCGCTCCTGGGCCAGCGTCGCCAGCTGCGCCGCCCGCCGGTGGTGCAGGATCATCGTCTGCGCGAACCTGATGTCGGCTTCCGCGGCCCCCGAGTCACCGGCACGCGTCTGCACGGACTGCTCCGGCGAGTCCCCGGTCGGTTCGGTGGAGGGAGGGACGTTCGGGGCGACGGCCGGGACGGCGGTGCCGGCCGGCCGTCCGTCACCGGCGGGGCCCGCGCACCCGGCCGCGATCATGACGGCGATGATGCCTGCACCCAGCAGTGCCCGCATCCCTGCACGCTATCCAGCCCGGCCGCACTGCCGGGCCGGATCGCGGCGATCGCCCGCTCAGCCGCCGCTCAGCCGCCCGTGATGGACCAGTGCCACGGCTCCGAGGGCAGGTTCACGAACCCGTACTCGTCGGCGTGCTCGGACAGCCACCGGAACCCGGCGCTGTCGGAGGTGAGCGTCCGCCCGCCGGAGGTCATGTCGATGGCCAGCCCCAGCTCGTGCAGCGACCGGCCGGGGATCGCGGTCGGCACCCGGCACGACGACGGCGGCGCGGTCCACACGTCGGGGCAGCCGTTCGACTTGCGCAGCGCGATCTGCTGCTTCTTCGTCCGGAACCCGCCGCCGGACAGGGCGACCCCGTCGGCCTGCGCGTCGGCGATCATCCGCCGGAACGAGAACGCGACACTCCGGTGCACGGTGATGCCGTTCACGCTGGTGGTGTCGGCGACCTTGAACGTGGCGCGGACCTCGGTGACGACCTCGCGGCTGAGGGCGGCGGCCTGGGCGGCGTACTGGGCGGACCGGTCGAGGGCGATGAGCCGCTGCTGGTTCGTCCGGATCGCCGCCGAGGTGCGCTGCCACGCGACGACCGTCCGGTCCAGGTAGGTGGTGGCGGTCCGGGCGGCGGCCTGCGCCGCCTTCAGCGCCACGGCGGCCTTGCGGGCCTCGACGCTGCTGGTGGTCACCGACTTGGCCGCCGCGGTCACGGTGACCTTGGCACCGGCCACCGCGCCCCCGTTGCGGGGCCGCTGCTGCGACACCACGGCCAGGCGGTTGCGAGCGCTGGCCAGGGACTCCCGCGCGATCGCATACCGGGTACGGGCGGCCGCGTCAGCGGTCACCGCGGTGGCGAACTCGGCCTGCGCCGCGGCGTGCGCGGTCCGGCCCTTGGTGACCCGGGCGGACTGCGTCACGAGAGCGGCCCGCTGAGCGGCGAGGGTCTTGCGGATCCGCAGGTACGCCGGGCTGGGCGTGAGGCTGTGGTACATCAGCGACGACCACTTCTGCGCCACCTTCGGCACCGAAGCGGAGACGGGTTCGGGCGTACCGGCGACCGTCAGGGCCACGGCGAGGACCGCGGCGAGCGTGGCGGTGCCGGACCGCCGGGCTCGGAAGAAGGGCTGCGGAGCTGGTCGAACGTCCTGTCGTGTCGTCACCAGGCGAGTCTGTGAGCCGGGAGGTGCAGCTCCGGCCCAGCGCCGGAGCGGACAGGTTGCCGCAGGACCGGCCCCGCGGCGCCGCACCCCGGCCGCTCCACGACGGCAACCGTCCCGGCAACCGGACGCCGCTACCCGGTGAACTCCGAGAACGAGCGTGCCGCGCCAGCTCTTCGGCGCGGGCATCCACGGATCTGCCCGAACTACCCGGCCGTCTGCGCCTTCGCTCTACGGCGTCACCAGCAGGGAAGGGACGGCGGCGACCGCGACGAAGCGGGCGGAGCGGCCGAGCAGGCACGCGAGCGTGAAGGCCGGAGCGGAGATGCGCGTTCGTGCGGCGTACACCGTCGTTGCCAGCAGCGGCGGCACACCGAGCACCGCGCTGAGGAGGACGACGGGAGCCGCCAGCGCCGGACGGTCGAGCAGGGCCGTCAACCACCGCCCCCACGCGGACAGCCTGCGCCGCAGGGCACCGCCGCGGCCGGAGCCACGTCGGTGGCGGGAGGCCGGGCGGCTGAAGCGCCGGGCGACGACCGCCAGCCACCGCTGGGGCCGCCCGCTGCGCAGGGCAGCACGCGTGGCCACGAAGATGAGAAGTTTCCCGGCCGTCTGCCCGGCACCGGCCGCGACGCCCAGCGCCACGGGGCCGTGGTGTCCGGCGGTCCCGACGGCGACGAGGTACGGCTCGATCGGCGAGACCGGGACGAAGGCCGACACGAATGCGGCGGCGGCAACCGTGACCAGGACGAGGGGCGTGTTCACAACCGGCTCACCGTGACAAGCGAAGCGGCCTTGACGACGGCGACCGCGGCGGCGAGGCCGGTCGCCCACCACGGCGAGGGCGCCAGGAGGGCGAGGCCCACCACGCCACCGGTGTTGAGGGCCTTGGCCGCCGGCGACCAGTTCCACCGGTACACGCCGCGGTGCACCGACCCGAAGTAGTTGGGACCGAGCAGCGGCCATCGGAGGAAGGACAGGCTCAACAGGCAGTCCGCGACCATGAACTGTGCCAGGAACACCGCGATCGGCAGCGCGACGTCCGGACGCAGCACGAGCAGCGCCGCCGCGCACAGGGCCGTGCAGGCCCGGTCCGCGACGATGTCGAACACCGCCCCGGCGCGGGTCTCCTGGTCCAGCCGCCGGGCCGCGAACCCGTCGAGGATGTCGCCGGCCCAGTACGTCACGTACGCCCCGGCAGTGAGCGCGACGCTCGGCCGCGCGACCGCGGACACGGCCAGCGCCATCGCGACCACCGTGCGGACGGCGGTGATCGCGTTAGGTGTGTTGATCACGAGTCGGTCCCCCCAGCTCTCGGATGGATCAAGGCTGGCGGTGCGGACCGGCGCGCCACATCGGCGCGATGCCGTATCCGAGCGGGACATTCGACGTAGCCACCGGGCTGGAGCAGCGCCGGGACCCGACCGAGCGCACGTCGAGGACAATCGGCACCATGAACGAGAATCACCGGCTCAGCGATGCCGACCGGCAGGAGGCCATCGCGCGGCTCCGCGCCCACCGGGTTGCCGGACGGTTGACCTCCGAGGAGCTGACGACCCGTACGGAGGCGGCCGGGGAGGCACGGACCCGCGCGGACCTGAACGGCGTCTTCGCGGATCTCCCGGACGACGACCCAATCTGGCGGCGCGGGTGGCGGGACACGCGCTGGCGCGCCCATGCCCTGGCTGCTCTGGTCCTCGCCCCGGCCGCGTTGCTGTTGTGGCAGGTCACGCGCGACCCGCACCCTCCGCTTCGGGACTACGGGGCCGACTACTGGTGGCCGCTATGGGCGGCGCTGACGTGGGCGGCGCTGATCCTCCTGCACTTCCTGAGCGCCGCCGGCCTGCTCCGGCGGCCGGCGGAGGTCGGTCGCCTCATCCCGCCGCCTCGTCAACCTGAGGCCGGACACCGCTCGGACGAGCCGGCTCCGGCCCCCGCCGAGTCCCTGGAGAAGCTGACAACCCGCGAACGGGAGGTACTGGCCATGGTCGGCCGGGGTCTGTCGAACAAGGACATCGCGCGCGCCCTGTTCATCAGCGAGCGCACTGCGCGTACCCATGTCAGCAACATCCTCCGCAAGCTCGACCTGTCCTCACGCACGCAGGCGGCGCTCCTCGCCGACCGGGCCGGAGCGCGGACATAAGTCTCCAGCGGGTCGCGGATCATCCGGTGCCCTGTCCAGCGGAGGATGATCGACTCGAGTCGGTTCCTACCCGAAGAGCCTCCCGTACGGGGCCTCGGGGGCACGATTTAGTAACACGAGTTACTTGCTGGCGACAATTCGCGCTCGTCACCCTTGACTTAGTCTCGTAACAAGTTCTTCATAGAGGCCTCTTCTTCCCCCGAGGAGGCCTCGACGTGCCATTCCCCCACAGACCAGGTCGGACAGTCACGGGCTGGATCGCTGCATCCGTCCTCATCGCGGCCGGCGTCCTGCAGGCCCGGGTCGCGGACGCGGCGCCGGCCACGGTGACCGTGGCCGGAAGCTTCACCAGCGAGCTCGGCTGCGCCCAGGACTGGGACCTCACCTGCGCTCCAGCACAGCTGTCCGCCCGCCCGGACGGCTCATGGTCGGCGACTATCACCGTCCCGGCGGGCAGCTACGCCTACAAGGCGGCGCTCAACGGCAGCTGGGCGGAGAACTACGGCGCCCACGCGGTCGCCGACGGCCCGGACATCCCGCTGGTCATCCCCACCGGCGGACGGGCGGTCACCTTCCTCTACGACCCGGTCACCCACTGGGTCACCGACACCGTCAACGCCGCGGTCGTGACGGCCGCCGGGTCGTTCCAGTCCGAGCTCGGATGCCCGGCCGACTGGGCAGCCGACTGCCTGCGCTCCTGGTTGCAGGATGTCGACGGCGACGGCACGTACACCTTCACCACCACCGCCGTCCCGCCCGGGACCTGGGAGGTCAAGGCCACGGTCGGGCTGGCGTGGGCGGAGAACTACGGCCAGGACGGCGTCGCCGGCGGTGCGAACATCGCGTTCACCGTCGCCGCCGCGGGAGACGCCACCACCTTCAGCTACACGGCCGGCACGCACCGGCTCAGCGCCACGTCGGCGACCGATCCGCTCGACACGCTCGGCGCGATCTACCGTCCCTCCGCGACGACCTTCCGGATCTGGTCACCCGACAGCAGCGCCGTCACCGTCGACGTCGGGGGCACCGTCCACCCGCTCACGCGCACCGACGTCCCGGGCTACACCGACGTCTACCAGGTCGTCGTCACCGGAGACCTCCGGGGCAGGACCTATCAGTTCCGGATCAACGGTACGGCGGTGCGCGACCCGTACGCGCAGATGGTCGAACCCGGCACCACCCGCGGCATCGTCGTCAACGACGCGGCCGTCCTGCCCACCGGCGGCACCTGGGCGGACCGGCCGGCGCTGGTGAACCGGGAGGACGCGGTCGTCTACGAGCTCCACGTCCGCGACTTCACGATCGACGCGAGCTCCGGCGTCGACCCCGCGAAGCGCGGCAAGTTCCTCGGCCTGGTGCAGGCCGGGACGACGAACAACGGGCGGACGACCGGGCTGGACCACCTCAGGGAGCTGGGTGTCACGCACGTGCACCTCATGCCGGCCTTCGACTTCAGCACCAGCATGTACAACTGGGGATACGACCCGGCGAACTACAACGTGCCCGAGGAGCAGTACTCGCAGTACACGGCGCCCGAGGACCGCATCCGCGAGTTCAAGGACATGGTGAACGGCTTCCACCGGGCCGGCATCCGGGTGGTCATGGACGTCGTCTACAACCACACGTTCAGCAAGGACGCCCTGCAGGCGATCACCCCGCGCTACTACACGCCCGCCGATCTGTCCGGCACCGGGAACTCCCTCGACGACGGCAACCCCATGGTGGCGCGGATGATCCGCGACTCGCTCGAGCACTGGGTACGCACGTACAACGTCGACGGGTTCCGCTTCGACCTGCTCGGCGTGCACCGCGCCGCCAACGCCGCCGCCTGGGGCACCCACCTCACCACCCGGTACGCCGACCGCAACCTTCTGCTGTACGGCGAGCCCTGGTGCGGCGCCTGCACCGATCCCGACGAGTCGGCCAAGGTCCGCTACGGCACCGTGCCCACGCTGGGGGGCGCTCACATCGGCGTCTTCAACGGCACGTACCGCGACGCCGTCAAGGGCGGCACCCGCGACCGGATCATGAACTACATGGGCGGCGCCGGCAACGCTTCGGCCGTCGCCCTCGGTACGCGCGGCTCACCGCTGGCCACAAAGAGCACCGGCGCCCTGCCCGACCTGTGGGCGCCCGCGTTCGCGTACGACCCCGAGCAGAGCATCAACTACGTGTCGGCGCACGACGACCTCAACCTCTACGACAAGATCACCTACTCCGGCGCCTCCGGGGGCGCGGCGGGCCGGGCGGGGCAGATCGACAAGTTCGCGGCCGGCATCGTCCTGACCTCGCAGGGCATCCCGTTCCTCGCCGAGGGCGACGAGTTCCTGCGGTCCAAGGTGGTCGGCGGCGACTACGAGACGGCGATGAACTCGTACCGGGCCCCGGACGCCGTGAACGCGGTCCACTGGGGCGACAAGACGACCAACGCCGCGGTCTTCGCGTACTACAGGGACGCCATCGCCGCACGGAAGTCGATCCCGGCACTGCGCCTGACCAGCTGGGACAGCATCCGCAACCAGGTCTCGGCCAAGGCCTCCGGCTCGGTCGTCGTCACGTCCATCAGCGGGAACGCCGCCGCGCCGACCGACTACGACACCGTCGTGGTCTACAACCCGGGCACCAGCGGGTACACCGCCACGCTGCCGCCCGGCACCTGGCACCGGGCCCTCGACTCCTCCGGCGCCACCGACGCCGCCGGCACCACCTGCGCGGCGCTATCCGTGACCGTCTTCCGGAAAGGCTGACCCGGCCGGTGGCGAAGGCTCACATCGGACCGGTGAACGGAAATGAGGTGGGGAGCACACCGGGCCATCGAATCCGCCCTATAGGGATAGCGCACCAGTTGGAGCGAACCGTCCCCTGCCGGCGTGCGATGGAAACGTCGAGCGGCCGGCAGAAGCGCCGGTTCGAGAGCTATTCAAGGGATTCAGTGAACCTATTTCCGTCCCGTGCGGCCCGTGCCGGGGTCGTCGTCGCCTCCCTCGCCGCGGCTGCCGCGGCGACCGCGGTCATCGCCTGGCAGGCGGCGGCCCGCGCGGACACGAAGGTCGACATGGTGGCCCTCGGCGACTCGTACGCCGCGGGCGTCGGCGCAGGCACCGAGACGACGAGTGCCGCCGGACCGCGGTCGCGTACGCCGAGCTGCGGGCCACCGGGGACGTGTCGCTGACCCTCGCGGCGTGCAGCGGCGCGACGTCGGCCGACGTCGTGGCCCAGCAGCTGACGTCGCTGACGGAGGACACCGACCTGGTGACCCTGACGGCCGGCAGCAACGACCTCCACCTGTTCCGAGAACGGCTTCCGCCGATTCCACTCATTTTCCGCCTGCACGCCCCCGCCATTAACAGTGAGGTTTCTTAATGAAAGGGAGAGGACGCGACAATCGTTGCCCCTAAGGGCATCGTCCGACTCTCGCCACGGCAATGAATCTTATTGTGGACCGACCATGACAGGCACACCCTCACCGGGCACCCCCGAGTTCCTCCGCGCCCACAACGACCGGGCCGCGCTCGGGCTGTTCATCACCCACGGCACCCTCACCCGGACGCGGCTCGGCGAACTGACCGGCCTCAGCAAGGTCACCGCGTCCCAGATGGTCGAGCGGCTCACGACACGCGGCCTCATCCGCACCCTCGGCACCGACGACGACGGCAAACGCGGCCCTAAAGCGAAGGTGTACGCCCTCGACCCGCGCTGCGCCCACGTCATGGCCGCCGAACTCACCCCCGACGGCCTCGCCATCGCCTGCGCCGACATCACCGGGGCCATCGTCTCCCGCGCGACCGTACGGTTCGAGGAGGCACCGGACCCCCTCGCGACGGCCCACGCCGCCGTCGAAGCCGCGGCGAAGGAAGCGGGCCTCGACGTGAGCGCCATCGACGGCATCGTCATCGGCACACCCGGGGTGATCGACCCGCTCACCGGCGAGGCCGGCTACACCTCCGACCTCCCCACCTGGACGGGCCGCCTGCGCGCCGAACTCCGCACGGCATCCGGCAAACCGGTCCAGCTCGCCAACGACGTCAACCTGGCGGCCGTAGCGGAAGCCCAGGCCGGGGCGGCCGTGGGTCAGCCGGACTTCGCCCTGTTCTGGATCGGCCGCGGCGTCGGACTCGCGACGGTGGTGGGCGGGCGGGTGCTCCGGGGAGCGCACGGGGCGGCCGGGGAACTCGGATACCTCCCGGTGCCGGGCTGCGAAGTGCCGCGCAACCCGGCGCGGCCGGAGGTCCGGGGCGGGATGCAGAGCCTGATCGGGGCGGAGGCCGTGCTGCGGCTGGCGGCGGAGCACGGCATCGAAGCGGGCGACGCGGCCGAGGCCGTCCGCTCAGCCGTCGAGAAGGTCGCAGCCGCTGAGCCCGCGGCCGGCGCCGCTGGACTCCCCATCGAAGGCTCGCGTTCCTCGGGCGGGCGTTCCTTTCTCGACGAGCTGGGGCGGCGGATCGCGTTGGGTGTGGCAGCCTGCTGCGCGATCATGGATCCGCCGCTCGTGGTGCTGGCCGGACCGATCGGCACGACCGGCGGCGAGCTCCTGGCCGACATCGTCCACCGTGAGACGACGGCCATCACCCTCGCCGGGCCCGACATCGTTCCCACTGAGACGACGGATGCGCCCGTACTGCAGGGAGCCCTGTTCCTCGCGCTGGACAGCACGCGCAAACGGCTCCTCGATTCCATCGCGGAGTAGCCGCCCATGCCGAACACCCCAGCGCTCCTGCACGCCGCCGAGGCCGCGTGGGCGGCTGTGCGCGTACGCCACTGCGACCTGCCCGCGGCCGACGCCGCCATCGCGTACGTTCCGCAGCGCGGTCCGTGCGGGCAGCAGGTGTTCGCGCTCGCCCGGCTGAAGGCCGGAGCGGGCCTGCCGACCGGTCTCGAGGCCGGGGCGGACGGTGAGAGCCCCGTGCACCTGGCGGTCAACCGGCACGGAGTTCTGGACGCCGCCGGGGCCATGGCGGACGTCCTGCACCAGGCGGCACACATCCTCGCCAAGATCCGCCGTCTGGACGACACCGGAAGCGCCGGGCGCTACCACCGCCGCGAGTTCGGCCTCCTCGCGGAGGAGCTCGGGCTGCACGCCGAGATCGTCTCCAACCGCGGATGGGTGCGGACGAGTCTCCTTCCCCGCACCGCGGCGATATATCGGCACAGCCTGAACGAGCTACGAGCGGCTTCCCAGCCACCCCCACCCCGCACCACGAACGGCAACTACCTGGTAGCGCGGTGCAGCTGTCCCCGCCGGATCCGCGTGGCGCCGGGCATCTTCCGCCAGGCACCGATCCGCTGCGCCGGCTGCGGCGCGGACTTCGAGTCCCAGAGCGCGTGACGGATGCGGGCTGCACCGAGCGCTACGCTTCGGCCGAGCCTGCTCCCCCGGCGGCGGTCGGCCCGGCGCCACCGCAGGCGGCGGCAAGCGCTCAGCCGTCAGCAGGCCGCGTCAGCCGACCCCGAGACAAACGGCGCGGCGCGGGCGAACGCTCAGCCGTCAGCAGCCAGCGGCAACCGCGGCAAGGAGTCGCCACGGCGGCTCCAGAGGGCGGTGGCGGTCGGTGGCCCACGGTGATCTGCGACGAGCCCGCCCCGGGCCCGAACGCCGCGGCCGGTGAGGTCGCTCCCGATCGTCGGCGATCCGCCGCAGCCAGCAGGCGTCGGCGCGCGGCGGCCTCATCGGCGGCCTTCGATGCGACGGCGGGATCGGCGTCGCCGTCCCGGGGCGATCGGGCCTGTGAGCTGCCGCTCTCCGGTCGCGGGATGGCTCGGCCTGGCGCAGGATGGGACGGGGGGCTCGGATCGGCCGGGCCTTCGGCAGGCCGGATGCACGGAGGGAGCGGATCGTGGGCGAAGCCGTCGTGGACACCACCCGCACGGAGAGCCAGACCGTCGTCCGCGTGCGCGGCGAGCTCGACATGGACACCGCCGCGTCGCTTCGGCAGGTGCTCGTCGACCAGGTCGAGCGTGGCGGCCTGCGGGAGCTGGTCGTCGACCTGGCGCATCTGATCTTCATGGACTCGACGGGCATCGGCGCGCTCGTGGCCGGGTACGGCGCCGCTCAGCAGGCCGGCGTCCGTTTCGTCGTTCGCAACCCGAGTGAGTTCGTGTATCGGCAGCTCGCCATCACGGGACTGGCCGAGCTTTTCGGCTGTCCGGGCCCGACGTCGCGCCGTCACACCACCGCGCCCGGCTGAGGACTCTCCATAGCCCCCGCAGCGCATCGTCATCATTGCGCTGGTCAGATAGTGCGTGACAAGCAAGTTCTGAACAGCGACCGTCGCCGGAACAGGTCCCCGAAGGACGCCTGCCAGGCCTGGCGGAGCCGCCGAGGCGAATCCCGTGCCGGCTCGGGTTCGAACCGGCACGGGCCCCCGGGTCATGGACGCGTCAAGGGTCATACGTCGCGGCGGCGCAGTGCCCAGGCCGCCATGCCGAGCACGATCGCGGTGTAGAGGCAGAACAGTCCGAAGCCGGCCCACGGACCGAGCGTCACCGGATCGTGGTGCACCGCGCTGATGGCGGCGCCCGCCGGGGTCGGCAGGTAGCGGTAGGCCGCGTCGGACAGGGACTCCGGGAGCAGGCCGAGCACCAGCTGGGGCGCGAACAGCAGGCCGAACAGCGCCGAGATGCCGCCCGCCGTGTTGCGGGTCAGGGCGCCCAGGCCGAGGCCGAGGAGACCGACCGCCGTCAGGAACAAGGCGCTGCCGAGCACGGCGCGCATGACGCCCGGTTCGCTGAGGGTGGTGTCCAGGTGCTCGGCCGACAGGACCGACTGGCCGGCGAGGAACGACACCAGCACGGTGGGGACGCAGAGCATCAGGGCTGCGAGGCCGAACGCCACCGCCTTGCCTCCGAGCACGGGCAGGCGGGTGGGCACCGCGGCGAGGGTCACCCGGATCGAGCCGGTCGCGTACTCGCCCGAGATGAGGAGCACGCCCAGGACCCCGAGGGCGAACGGGGCCAGCTGCACGCCGGCGAGGCTCACGGATGTGGGGTCGAAGCTCTCGGGGTCTGCCGGTGGGCGGGCGACACGGAGGGTCGCGTACGCGAGCCCGACGCCGACCACGAGTGCGACCGTGGCCACGAGGCACCAGGCCGTGGACGGCAGTGAGCGCAACTTGGTCCACTCAGAGTGGATGACCCGGAGGAGGGTGACGCGCTGGTCGCCCCGGTACCGGGGAAGGGCACCGGTCGTCATGCCGTCACCTCCGTGGTGGTCGCCCGGTACTCGACGGCGTCGCGGGTCAGGTCGATGAATGCCTCTTCCAGTGAGGCCTGCTGGGCCGCGAGCTCGAGCAGCGTGATGCCGGCCGCTGCGGCGGCCGTCCCGATCTGGTCGGTGGTCAGGCCGGACACGGTGAGGGTGTCGCCCGGTTCGGCCGTGATGTCGACGTCGGGGGCGGACAGGCGGACGGCGAGGGCGTCCGGGCGGGTGGTGCGGACCCGTACCACGCTGCGGCTGTGGGATCGGACGAAGTCCGTCACGCTGGTGTCCGCGATCAGGCGGCCGCGGCCGATGACGATGAGGTGCTGGGCGGTGAGCGCCATCTCGTTCATCAGGTGCGAGGAGACGAACACCGTCCGGTCCTCCGCGGCGAGTACGCGCAGGAGGGCGCGCACCCAGCGGATGCCTTCGGTGTCGAGGCCGTTGAGCGGTTCGTCGAGAACGATCGTGCGCGGGTCGCCGAGCAGGGCCGTGGCGATGCCGAGGCGCTGTCCCATGCCGAGCGAGAAGGTGCCGGCGCGCTTACGGGCGGTTGCCGACAGGCCGACGGCCTCGATGACGTCGTCGACCCGGGAGCGGCGGATGCCGCTCGTGCGGGCGAGGGCCAGCAGGTGGTGGTACGCGCTGCGTCCCGGGTGGACCGAGCGGGCCTCGAGCAGCGCCCCCGCCTCCCGCAGCGGCGCGGTGTGGTCGCGGTAGGGCTTGCCGTTCACCAGCACCGAGCCGCTCGTGGGCGTGTCGAGCCCCAGGATCATCCGCATGGTCGTGGACTTGCCGGCCCCGTTCGGGCCGAGGAAGCCGGTGACGCTGCCCGGGCGTACGGTGAAGGTCAGCCGGTCGACGGCGAGCTTGTCGCCGTATCTCTTCGTGAGGCCGCGTGCCTCGATCATTGTTGTCGCCCCTCGGGTCGTGTGCTGGCGCTGTTCACGCTGCCAGGACCGGGGCTCGGTGTAACTGGGGCAACCTGTGGCATCGAACTGCGGTTTTCCACAGTCGGTGGGGTGGCCCGGCTACCACCGCTGGATCACCGGGCCACCACCTCCCACCGGAGGTACCGCCATCATGACGGGCCGCGCGAAGGCCACGGCCGCACGCTGCCCGATCGACTGGGATCAATTACCCCAGAAGACATAGTTGGCCTTGTACGGCACGGCGGTCTTCTCCCCGTCCGTGCACGGCGTGGCCGGCGGGGCGCCGCCCGCCGTGTTCATCCGCTGGATGTGCGTCACCGTGCTCAGCATCCCCTGGCCGGAGTGGGACTTCACCTCCAGCAGCAGCTCGGGGATCGCCCCGGGGACCGGCGACGAGGTCACCACTCCCGCGGTGATCGCGGAGCCGTCGGCCTCCGACTGCCACGTCGGGCCGCCGAAATGGTGGATCCGGCGGTTCGCGCCGTCGTACAGGGCCGCTTCGGGTACGGAAGGAGCGGCGAACTTCCCGCCGGCACAGGTGTAGGTCTGCGTGCCCTCGCCGACCACGAACATGCCGATGACCTTCAGCCCGTCCGGCGGCTGGAGCCCGCCCGGAGCTTCGGCCGCCGACGCCTGGTAGGTGACCGCGGAGACGCCGGCCACGACCACACCGGCCGCAGCGACAGCGATTTTCCTCTTGAGAGTGCTCATGCCGTCGAGTACGCGGTGTCACCGCGAGGCGGATCGGCCCCGGCGGGAAGGCTGCCCCTCGAGGCACCCGACCATGACCGAACACCTGAAACGAACTGAAACGTTAGACTCCGGCCATGAAACGTGACGTGAAACAGGCGAAGGGGCCGGCGCCGCGCGGCGCGACGGTCCGGGACATCGCCGCGGAGACCGGGCTCTCGATCGCCACCGTGTCGCGCGTACTGAACGGCTACGCGCACGTCGCACCGCACACCCGCGAGCTGGTTCAGGCGGCCGTGGAACGCCTCGGTCCGCGCGCTCCCCGTCCCCGCGCCACGTCCGCCCACGCCCCGGCCACCGCCCGTGCCGCGGTCTTCGTGCGCTGCCCGTACCAGCTCACCGACTACTTCGGGCTCATCGTCTCCTCGATCGCCGAGACGTTGCAGCTGCACGGCCGCCACCCGATCCTGGACGCCGGCCAGCTGGCGCAGCGCGAGGCCGTGCTGCCCACCCTGCCGGCCCAGGCCGGGGTGGGTGGCGCGATCCTGATCCTGCCCCCGGAGCCGGGGGACGAGCTCGAGAACCTGAGGAGGGTCGGCTTCCCCTTCGTCGTGGTCGACCCGCGCACGCCACCGCCGCGCGACATCGCGGCCGTGTCCGCCGCCCATGCCTCCGGCGGGCACGCCGTGACGGAGCACCTGCTGCACCTCGGGCACCGCCGCATCGGCGTGCTGGCCGGCCCCCAGAACTGGCTCGCCGGCAAGGCCCGCCTGGCCGGCCACACCGCCGCACTGGCCGACGTCGGTCTCCTCACGGACCCGACGCTCGTCCGCTCCGCCGAGCCCACCACCCAGTTCGGACATCAGGCCGCCGGCGAGATGCTCGACATGCCGGATCCGCCGACCGCCATCGTGTGCTTCAACGACAAGGTCGCGGTCGGCGTGTTCGCCGCGGCCTCGGAACGCGGGCTCAAGGTGCCGGGCGATCTGTCCGTCACGGGATTCGACGACATCGACCTCGCGAAGGCGACGACGCCTCCCCTGACGACGGTGCGTCAGCCGCTCGAGGAGATGGGGCGCATCGCGGTCGGGCTGATGATCCGTCTGCTGGAGCAGCACCAGCTCGAGGCGCTCCATGTGGAGCTGGCGACCGAGCTGGTGGTCCGCGGTTCGACCGGACCGGCGCCCGTGAGCGACTAGTTACATAGCTTGTTTCATAGAGGGAAGGCTTGACAGCACTCCTTCCGCAGGGTGTCCTTGTTGTTAACGACGTTACAGCGTTGTTACAAACGTTTCAGACCGAGGGATCCCCGGACCACCGCCTCGGTCGTGGCGTACCCCCGCAGGAAGGACCCCCCATGACCCGTCCCCGGCGCCTGGGCGCCATTGGCGCCGCGGTGGCTCTCACCGCGGCCACCGGCGCGTACCTGATCACCGCCGCACCCGCGTCGCTGGCCGCCACGGCGGCGAGCGTGTGGCTCACGACCCCGGACCGCGCGAACCTGCTGACCCAGAAGGGCGACGTGGCGTTCGGAACCTCCGGCAGCGGGCCCGTCATCACGGTGAACCCGAACACCACGTACCAGTCGATGGTCGGCTTCGGCGCCTCGTTCACCGACGCCGCCGCCTGGAACGTCTACAACTCGGCGAGCCGTAACACCATCATGAACAACCTGTTCGGCTCGAACGGCATCGGCCTCAGCTTCGTCCGGCAGCCGATCGGCGCGTCGGACTTCTCCCGGTCCTTCTACACCTACGACGACGGTTCGGCCGATCCCTCGCTGTCCCGGTTCTCGGTCGCCCACGACCAGGCTTACATCCTGCCGCTGCTCACCCAGGCCCGGTCGCTGAACCCCAACCTGACCTTCATGGGTACGCCGTGGAGCGCGCCGGCCTGGATGAAGACCAACAACAACCTGATCGGCGGCTCGCTCAACACCGCCCAGAACGGCACGTACGCCGACTACCTCGTGAAGTTCGTCCAGGCGTACCAGAACGCCGGCGTGCCGATCGGCTACCTGAGCGTACAGAACGAGCCGCAGTTCTCCCCGCCCGGCTATCCCGGCATGCTGATGTCCGCTCAGCAGCAGAGCGACATCATCAACAACCTCGGCCCGAAGCTGCGCACGGCCGGGCTGAGCACCAAGATCCTGGGCTGGGACCACAACTGGGACAACACGTCGTACCCGCAGACCGTGAACACCAACGCGGGCAGCAACGTCGTCGGATCCGCGTGGCACTGCTACGCCGGCGACCCCAGCGCCCAGTCCACTGTGCACAACGCGCAGCCCGCCAAGGAGGTCTTCTTCACGGAGTGCTCCGGCACCGAGTCCTCCGACACGTCGCGGACCTTCGCGGACTCCCTGCTGTGGCAGGGCCGCAACCTCGCCGTCGGATCGACCCGCAACTGGGCGCGGACCGTGTCGCTGTGGAACATGGCCTTGGACACCAATCACGGTCCGGTCATCGGCAGCTGCACCAACTGCATGGGCGTGGTGACGGTCAACGGCAGCTCCGTGACCTACAACGCCGAGTACTACGTCCTCGGCCACCTCAGCAAGTTCGTCAAGCCTGGCGCCGTGCGCATCGACTCCACGGTCCAGGGACAGGGCGGCATCGAGAACGTGGCCTTCCGCAACCCCGACGGGTCGATCGCGCTGGTCGCGGTCAACAGCGGGGGAACCCAGAACTTCCAGGTCTCGTACGGCGGCTCGACGTTCGGCTACCAGCTGCCCGCCGGCGCGATGGCCACCTTCACCTGGCCCGGCAGCGTGACACCGCCCACCACCCCACCGGCCGGCACCACCGGGACGATCACCGGCTACGGCGGCAAGTGCGTCGACGTGGACGGCGCCAACCCGGCGAACGGCACCGTGACGCAGCTCTACACGTGCAACGGCAGCGCCGCCCAGCAGTGGACCGTGGGCAGCGACGGCACGCTGCGCGCCCTCGGCAAGTGCCTGGACGTGGCGGGCGTGGGCACCGCCAACGGCACCCGCGTCCAGATCTGGGACTGCACCGGCGGCGACAACCAGCGCTGGACGGCGACCGGGGGCACTCTGCGCGCCGTGAACTCCGGACGCTGCCTGGATGCCACCGGCGTCAGCTCGGCGGACCGTACGCCGTTGCAGATCTGGGACTGCACCGGCGGCGCCAACCAGCAGTGGAAGCTGCCCGCCTGAGGGGTCGACAAGCATTCTCTAGATATGTAGAGTTTCGGCATGCCGCGCGTCCCGCACACCTCCCCGCAGACGTTGTCGCTGTTCGCAGCGCTGATGGCGGACCCCGCCCGATGGCGTTACGGCTACGACCTCAGCAAGGAGACGGCGCTCGCGTCGGGCACGCTGTACCCGATCCTGATGCGCCTCACCGAGCAGCGCCTGCTCGAGACGAGGTGGGAGCCCTCGGACGAACCGGGTCGCCCGGCTCGTCACCTCTACCGGTTGACCGCGGACGGCGTCGCCCTGGCCGGGCAACGCCTGTCCGCGCGCCGGCCGGTGACGGTCAACCCCAGCGTGCGGACCCGGACCGCGGGTGGTGCGGCATGACGTCCCGGGTACGCGGAGCCGCCCACGCCCTTCTGCGGGCCGCCGTACGAGGCCGGCGGGAGCGCGGCGGCGAGTGGGGCGAGGCGGTGCTGGCCGAGTTCGGTGAGACCCGGGGACGCTGGGAGGCCGTACGCTGGCTGCTCGGTGGCCTTCGCGCGGTCTGGCTGGAACGCCGGGGCCGGATCCGGCAGCTCCCCCGGCACATCCGCATCGGCCGCCGGGTCGCCTCCGTCGCCGTGGTGGGCCTGTTGGGCGGGCTCGTGGTCAACACCTTCGTCGTCACCGTGCACTACATGCCGAGCGGCAGCATGGAGCCCACGCTCGGTGTCGCCAACCGGTACCTCGTGGACCGCATCGGCCACCGGCTCACCGGGATCCACCGGGGCGACGTCGTGGAGTTCACCAAGGTGATCGAGGCCGGTTCCGCCCCACGCACCTTCGTCAAGCGGGTGGTCGGGCTGCCCGGCGACACCATCGAGTGCCGCGACGGCAAGGTGTGGCGCGACGGCAGCCCTCTCGACGAACCGTACCTGTGGGGTGTCGCCGAGGAGGACCGGACCGAGTGCGCGACCGTCACCTTGCGGCGCGGCGAGCTCTACGTCCTCGGCGACCACCGGCTCGTCTCGGTCGACTCCCGCGAGTACGGGCCGATCGACGAGGATTCCGTACGCGGCCGGATGCTCGTGCGCATCCACGGTTAGCGGGCGTCGAGCCCCAGCATCGCCCTGAAGGCCGCGAAGTCGTCGAACGGGAAGTGGCTGTGGCCCAGGTCGCGGTTGGAGTAGCAGCCGTAGTCGCCGCCGAACAGCCAGCCGTGGGTCTGTGAGCGGGTCCAGGCGTACCGGTCCGGCGGGGTGCGGACCATCGACTCGGCGACCCGTTCGGCTTCGGCCGCGTCGAACAGGCCCATCCGGAGGAACCGACCGGCCACCTCGGCACGGTGCGCGGCCAGTCCCGCGGCGTCATCGGTGGCGTGGCCGACGAACCGGCTCAGCAGCAGCTCGGCCAGGTCCGGCGACACGGTGCAGCCGTTCTCCAGCCCGTGGTCACCGGGGTGGGCGCGCATGAACGCCGCCACGGCCGACGCCTCCTCCCGCCGCAGGCACCACGGATGCCAGCGGGCCTGGTCCCAGTGACCGATCTCGTACGCCCACCCGTCGTCGTCCTCGTCCTCGTACTCCTCGAGCACGACGAGGTTCAGCACGTGCAGAGCCAGGCCGAACGACGGCTCCAGGCGCAGCCGGTACCGGCCGCCGACCGGCAGGTAGATCCGCAGATCGTCGCCGAGTTCCTCCTCCAGGAGCTCGCCCTCCTGCTCGAAGTCGCCGTCGAAGGCGTAGGTCCGCCAGAACCGTGCCGTGGCCATCGCCGCGTCGAGAGATTTCTGCATCCCCGCATGCTGCCGGAGATCACCGCGCCGGGACATCCGTGTGTCCACGTACGGTGCGCACGCGGGCCAGCGGGACGACCGGCGCACCCAGCTCCCGCATGCGGCCGGCGTACCGGTGATGGTGCCGGGCCGCCTCGCCGTGCCGCCCGGTGCCGGCGAGCAGGGCGATGAGGCGCAGCGAGCAGTCCTCGTCGTACGGGTCGGCCTCCAGCAGGCGCAGCCACGCGCTGACCGCGCCGTCCACGTCGCCGGCGGCCGCGCGCAGCTCGCCCAGGGCGCGGGCCGCCGCGAGGAACGCGGCCCGGGCCTCGTCGCGCAGCGGGACCACGGGGGCGAGGTCGGGCTCGTCGTCCAGCACCTCACCGGTGTAGGCGTCGACGGCCGCCTCGTACAGGATGCGGGCCTCCTCGGCGCGCCCGGCGCGGGCCGCCGCGGCCCCGGCCGTCACCAGGTGCAGGAAGCCGTCGACGTCCACGCGCAGGTTCGCCGGGTCGTAGCGGACACCCGCAGCGTCGGCGACCACGTAGGTGTCCGCGGGCGCGCGCCGATCGGGGTCGAGAACCTTGCGGAGCACCGACAACGTGATCGACAACCGGTTTGCCACGGACTCCTCCCCCGGCCACAGCAGCTCCCCGAGCGCCTCGCGGGTGGCCGGGCGCCCGCGCCGGGCGACCAGCACCTTGAGCAGGTCGCGCGCCTTGCGGCTCTGCCAGGAGGCCACCGGCACGGTACGGCCGTTGAGCAGCACCGTGAAGGTGCCGAGCACCCGGACGACCGGGGCGGCGTGCAGCCGCCCGGCCAGCGACCGGGTGCCCGAGGCCGGGTCGGACCCCAGCGTGCGCAGCCGGTCCTCGGCGACGACCTCGGCCGGCCGGCCTTCGAACCGGGCCTTCGCGAGGACGACCCGGGCCTGCGATACCGGGTCGCCGACGTCCTTCCACATCGCCGCCGCGTCGCTCAGCCGCTGTGGGGCGCCGACCGGGCCGCCGGCCATGGCCGCGAGCTCCAGGCCTTCGGCCAGGGCCGTGAAGTTGCGCTGCCCGCGCGCCAGCTCCAGCGTGCGGTCCGCGTGTGCGGCCGCGGCCCCGCGGTCGCCGGCGGCGAGCGCGGCCCAGCCCGCCGCGGCTTCCGCGACGGCCGCGGTCAACCCGGTCGCCCCCGCGAGGGCCTGCTGCGCCACCGGGAGGGCCGCGTCGTCGCCGAGGGCGGCCAGCACCCTCGCGAGCCCGGACAGCGCGGGCACCAGGGCCTGCGCGTTGCCGGCCGTCGTGGCGACCTCGACGGCCTCCTCGTACGACGCGCGCGCCGGCAGCGGGGCACCGCTCAGCTCGTACGCCTCCCCCAGCCCGGTCAGCGGATAGGCGACACTGCCGGCGCCGGAACGCTGCAGGGTCACGGAGGCGGCGCGGAAGCCGTCGCGCGCCTCCCGCAACCTGCCGGTGCGCAGCAGCAACTGGGACCGGTTGTGCTGGACCAGGCCGAGGATCGCGGGATGCACCTCGGGGTGGCCACCCGCGACCGCGAGCGCCGCGTCGAGCTCGGCCAGCGATCCGGTGACGCCGGGCCGGCCGGTACGGCTACTCCGTACCCGGTACGGGCGTCCGCACGCCGAACGCCGACCTGTGGGGCGAGGCGGCACGCGCGTACACGCTCACCGCCATCCAGAACCCGGACTTCGCCGCCACCGAGGGCGACGCGCGCGCCGACCAGATCCTCGCCGCCGGACGGCAGATCCGCGACACCGCGAAGCGGTTCGGCGCGCCTGACGCGCCGGGCAGCGGCGACTGGGTCGCGACCAACGCGTTGTTCCGCGGCCTGCTCGACGAGAACGCCGACGCCCGGGGCCGCTTCCTCGCGAGCCTGAGCCGCCTCGAGCCCGAGGTCATGGCCCGCAACCGGCCGCTTCGGCTGTGGGACTCGGCCGACCAGTCCGTGGACCTCGGCCGGATCTCGACCAATCCCACCGACGGGTCCGTCAACCGGCTCACCGCCGTTCCCGCCACGATCGGCGGCTGCGCGGGCCAGCCGGGCACGATTCCGACCCCGGACTTCGTCACCGGCCGGAACCTGCCCCACCCGTTGCTGCTCGGCCTGTACGCGGGCGGCTGGGCGTACTCGGTCTGCTGGGACGACGCACGATGGTCCGCGGGTCGCAACGTGGCGGGACAGACCCATCAGATCCACGACCCTCACGACGGCGGTGCCGTCGTGTTCATCAGGGACTGGAAGCGGGTGGAGGACCGGATGGTCGACATCAAGGAGTACGTGACCTCGCCCGGCCCGTCCGGCAAGGTGCTCGGCCGGACCACGACCGGCCGCAGCCAGCGCGTCGTGTGCAGCTGGACCCAGGAGGCCGGCGACCCGCCCGCCGTACCCGCGCGCTGCACCGGCCATCCGGCCGACGGCGCCATAGCCGACCGCGGCTTCGGTGCGACGGAACCGGGTGTCAGCCCGGCCGGGGCGGGGGTGGCGCCGGCCGAGGCGCTGCTCGACGAGCGCCGGGCGCAGTACTTCGACCTGGTCGCGGACAAGCTGCAGGCCGGGGCGCTGCCCGAGGCGCGGGCGCTGAACACGAGCCTGCGCCTCGTCCAGGCCTACACCGACCTGGGCTTCCCGCGGGCCAAGGAGACCGACGAGCAGCTCAGTGCCCTGGTCTACGGCAGCGACGCGCTGCCGGCCGACCTGCCCGGCACGATGTCGCTACGGCTGACGTACCGGCGGGCCGCCGCGAACCTGCGCGCCGGCACGCCGGCCACCCAGGACCAGCCGCGACTCGGTGCCTCCTGCCTGCCCGCGGGCGGCGCCGACGGCGATCCGGTCGCCGCGTGCGTGTCGCGCGTCGGCCGGGACCGGGCCGCGGCGCTGCTGGACCGGTACGAGGTGCACTCGCGGGCCGTCCATCGCCACGAGGAGGTGCAGACGCTGCCGCTGGTGGACGAGGCGATCGACAATCTGCAGCTGGTCAAGGCGTACGTGCGGGCGCACCACGCCGGCTGACGAGGCGCCGCTGACACCCGGCCCGGGCGCCGGGTGTCAGCGGGGCCAGGTGGTCTCTATGTGGTGCAGAGTCTTCTCGGTGTCCGCGCCCTTGACCCACTCGGTCATGCCGGTCCAGAACGTCCCGGCGCCCACCGCCGCCGGCATCAGGTCCGAGCCGTCGAAGCGAACGGTCACCGACGCGTCGGTGAGCAGGCCGGCCGAGAGCTTCTCCACGGACGTCTGCGCGTTCGCCGGGTCGAACCCCTTGTTGGCACTCACCGCGCCACCGATCCGAGCCCGCTCGTTCGCCCAGTCCGGCGTCGACAGGTACGCCGTCACCGCCTGCACTTCGGGTCGCTCGGTGAACGCGCCGACGAACTCGCCGGCCACCAGGAGCTGCCGGCCCTTGGCGGGGTCGACGGGCGGCAGCGCGAAGGCGAAGATGTCGCCGTCGGGGGCGATTGTCGCGCTCTTGGGCCACTCGTCGGCGTAGAACGACGCCTGCCGGTACATCGCGCATTTTCGTTCCAGCACCGGCAGGCCGGCCTCCTTGAAACCGGTGGTGACGATGCTCTTCACCCCGCCCTGGACGTAGGCCGGGTTGCGCACGATCTGCCCGACGCGGTCCAGCGCCTGGGCCACCCGCCGGTCGTCGAACGGGATCTTGTGTCCTACCCACTGGTCGTAGACGTCGGCGCCGAACTCGCGCAGCATCACGTCCTCCAGCCAGTCGGTGGCCGGCCAGCCGGTCGCGGCCCCCGACTCGATGCCGACACACCAGGGCTTCATGCCGTCGGCGGCGATCCGGTCGCTCAGCGCGATCATCTCGGCCCAGGTGTTCGGTACGGCGTACCCGCGCGCGCTGAACAGCTTGGGCGAGTACCAGACGAACGACTTCACGTTCGCGGTGTACGGGGCCGCGTAGAGCACGTCGTCGACCGTGCCGTAGCGGCTCCAGTCGGGCGAGAACCACTTGGAGACGTTGGCCTTCACCTGGTCCGAGGCCGGCTTCACCGCTCCCGCCCTCGCCAGGTCGCTGAGCATGCCGGGCTGCGGAAGGATCGCCACGTCCGGCGGGGTGCCCTTCTCGACGCGCTTCCGCAGCTCCGCCTCGAACTCGTCGGTGCCCTCGAAGCGGATGCTGATGCCGGTGCAGTCCTCGAACTCCGCCCAGGACTGCTCGGCCTGCTGGACGCCGAGGCCCCGGATCGACGAGAACATGCTCACCGAGGTGCCGGCGTGTCCGAGATAGCCGGCGTACGCGTCACAGCCGGACTGGGCCGCCGGGGTGTCGTGCGAGCACCCCGCGGTGCCGGCGAGAAGAACCAGACCTGCTGCAACCGCTGCGCCTAGCCTCATGTCATCGCCTTCAACTGCTCGAATCGAACGACGTTGTGCTTGCCCTGGGCCTTCGCGGCGTACATCGCCACGTCGGCGTCGTGGATGAGGGCGTCGATGTCGGTGTGGCCGTTCCAGAGCGCCACGCCGATGCTGGCCTTGGGGAAGAGCTCCACCTCGGGCAGCAGCAGGGGCTGACCGATGCTGGTGAGCAGCCGTTCGGCCACCTCGTAGGCGTCACTGGGCTTCTCGAACCCGTCGAGCAGCACCGCGAACTCGTCGCCGCCGAGGCGCGCGGCCGTGTCGTCGGGGCGGTGCAGGCCCTCGCGCAGGCGCTCGCCGACGGCCACCAGCAGGACATCGCCCACGCCGTGGCCGTACAGGTCGTTGATCTGCTTGAAGCCGTCGAGGTCGATCAGGATCAGCGCCATGTGCGTGTGGGGACCCGTACGCGCAAAGGCGTCCGTCAGCAGCTCCCGCAGGAGGGCCCGGTTGGCCAGCCCGGTGAGGTTGTCGTGATAGGCCTGATGTTTCAGGCCGGAGAATGCATCCCGCAGCGCGACGAGGGCCTTGTTGAGGGCATGGCCCATCTGCCCGACCTCGTCGTTGCCGCGCACGGTGAGCCGCCGGCTGAAGTCGCCGCGGCCGACCGCCGTGAGCACGTCGACGGCCTCGCGCAGCGGCCGGGACAGCGTGCGCGCCGCCAGCACCGACAGGGTGAAGGCGACGAACGCGCCGGCCACGAGCGACAACAGCATCAGCCGCTCGGTGGCCCGGCTGCTGGACAGCGACGCCCGGGCGCCCGCGGCCACCGATTCGACGAGCTGGCTGAGGACCGCGTCGGCGCGGGTCTTCACCGACCGGGCCACCGCCTCCGAGCGCACCAGCAGGATCGTGGTGGCCTTCTGCCGGTCGCCGTTGCGGCTCGCGTCGAGCGCGGTGTCCCGGGCCGTACGCCAGAGCGTGAGCAGGGACCCGAACGCCTCGAGCGCCCGCGCCTCCGGCCGGGCCAGGTTCAGCTTGTGCAGCTCCTGGAGGTCGATCGTGATCCGCTGGTCCGTCGTCGCGATCATCGACTCGTACTGGTGCCGGTAGAACCCGGGTTCGCTCAGGATGTGCGAGACGACCGCCTCAAGCTGGGCGCCGACGGCGGACCGGGCGTCGGTCATGTGGGAGAGCGCCAGCACATTGGTCCGGTACTGGTAGTCCTGCTGCGCGGCGAGGTCTCTGATGCGCACGAGGCCGGTGACGCCGACCGCGGCGAACACCGACGCGACGACGAGCGCGACGCTCACGATCTTGGTGCTGATCCGCAGGTCCGCGAAGAAGCGCTTGGGGTGCAGGAGGGCGCTGAGCAGGGAGCGGCGGCGTGTGACGGGGCGTGTCGACGTGCTCGGCACCAGCTGCCTCCCTTCACGCACCACCGACTCCGGACTCTTCTCCCATCGGTCGCGGACGCCGCCAATCAAGCGAATGGCTGATCAACGAGTGCGGCGACTACTACGCTGAAAATCGCCGAGGTGGCGGAAAGGGTGGTGCCATGCACCGGCGCCGACGGGGACCGATCATCCTGCTGGTGGGGCTTCTGCTGGCCGTTGTAGCGGCCTGTGGGGGCGGAGGCGACGAGGGCGGAGCGCAGGCGGCCGACAAGGTCGAGGTCTTCTCATGGTGGGACGGCCCGGGCGAGAAGGAGGGCCTGGAGGCCCTGATCGCCTACTTCAAGCGCGACAACCCGACCACCGAGTTCATCAACGCGGCGGTCGCGGGCGGCGCCGGGGGCAACGCGAGAACCGTGCTGAGCAGCCGCCTGGCGGCCGGTGACCCGCCCGACTCGTACCAGACGCACCTCGGCCTGGAGCAGACCGCCGACATCCAGGCCGGCAAGGTCGAGGACCTGACCGCCATGTACCAGCAGAACGGCTGGCGGGACAAGTTCCCCGCGTCGATCCTGGAAGCCGGCACCATCGGCGGCAAGATCTACTCCGTCCCGCTCACGATCCACCGCTCCAACGTGCTGTGGTTCAACCCGCGGACGGTGAAGAGCGCCGGGATCACGAAGCCGCCGACGACGTGGTCGCAGTTCCTGACCGTCGCCGCGAAGCTCAAGGCGAAGAACGTCATCCCGCTGTCGATCGGCCCCAGCTGGACCCAGAAGCACCTGCTCGAGAACGTGCTGCTGGGTGAGCTCGGCCCGGAGAAGTACACCGGGCTGTGGAACGGGAAGACCAGCTGGCGCGGGGCGGACGTCCGGGCGGCGGTCACGATGTTCGACAAGGTGCTCGCCATGTCCGACGTCGACTCGGTCGGCGGGGACTGGCAGTCGGCGCTCGACAAGATGATCACGGGGGACGCGGCGTACACCGTCATGGGCGACTGGGCGGACGCGTACCTGGGCCGGGCCAAGAGCCTGAAGTTCAAGGTCGACTACGACGCGGTCGTCTCCCCCGGCACCAGCGGAGTGTTCAACTTCCTGTCCGACACGTTCACGCTGCCCAAGGGTGCGCCGCATCGGGCCGCTGCCGAGAAGTGGCTTGCCGCCTGTGCCTCCCTCGAGGGCCAGGAGGCGCTCGCCGTCAAGAAGGGCTCCCTGCCGGCGCGCATCGACACCGACAAGTCCAAGTACCACGACTACCTGGCCACGGCCCTGGCGGCCTGGCAGGACCCGGCCACCGTCGTGGTCGGCTCGATGACCCACGGCGTCGTGGTCGACACCGCGCAGAGCGCCGAGGTCGACACCGCACTGGCGGCGTTCGAGGAGAAGGGCGACGCCGGCGCGCTCGTCGAGGCGCTCGCATCGATCTTCGAGTGAGCGCCGCGCCGGTCAGCGGCGGGTGAGGATGAACTGCTTGCGGGCCTGAACAGCAGCGAGCACCTCGGGCGGCGCGTCCTGTGGCGAGCCGGCCCGGTACGGCGGCCGGGGGGCGTACTCGTGGGCGAGCTGGATCGCCTGCGCGACCGCGGCACCGGCGATGCGCCCGGCGAGCGTGAACGCCATGTCGATCCCGGCGGAGACGCCGGCGGCGGTCATGTACTTGCCGTCGGTGACCACCCGCTCGGCCACCGGGACGGCGCCGAGCGGGGCCAGCTGGTCGTGCGCGAGCCAGTGCGTGGTGGCGCGCCGCCCGGTGAGCAGCCCGGCGGCGGCCAGCAGCAGCGAGCCGGTGCAGACGGAGGTCGTCCACGTGCTCGTGCGGTCCACGGCGCGCAGCCAGCGGGAGACGGGGCCGTCGCCCATGTGGTCCCGCTGGCCGGGGCCGCCGGGCACCACCACGACGTCCGGGCGGCCGACCTCGGACAGGGTGTGGTCGGCGGTCAGCGCGAGGCTGCCGACCTCGGTGCGGACCGGCCCGGCCCGCTCGCCGACGAAGACGACGTACGCCCCGGGAAGGTGGCTGAGCACGTCGTACGGGCCGACGGCGTCGAGCGCGGTGAGGCGGTCGAACAACAGGACGGCGATCTGCATGGCGTTCTCCTCCGGTTCAGAATCGGCGGCGGTACTCGCTGGGAGCGACGCCCAGCTCGCGGATGAAGGCGCGGCGCATCGCCTCGGCCGTGCCGTACCCGCAGCGGGCGGCGACCCGGGTCAGCCCGTCGCCGCTCTCCTGCAGCAGGCGTCGCGCCGTCTCCAGCCGTACGTTGGCGACGTAGCGGCCCGGTGTCTCACCCACCTCGGCGGCGAAGGCCCGGGCGAACTGCCGCGCGGAGAGGTTCGCCCGGCGCGCCAGGGTCGCGACACTGAGGTCGGCCTGCGGGTTGTCGGCGATCCACCGTTGGAGCTCGCGCAGGCCCGGCCGGGCGGCGGCCTGGGCGGCCAGCTGGACGCTGAACTGGGCCTGGTCGCCCGGGCGGCGCAGGAACATCACCAGGTGCCGCGCGATGGCGAGGGCGGTCTCGCGGCCGAGATCCTCCTCCACCAGGGCCAGCGCCAGGTCGATGCCGGTGGTGACGCCGGCCGAGGTGGCGACCGGCCCGTCGCGGACGAAGATGGGATGCGGGTCGACCTCGACGTCCGGGTAGCGCCGGGCGAGGGTGCCGCACACCCGCCAGTGCGTGGTGGCCCGGCGGCCGGCCAGCAGTCCCGCCTCGGCGAGCAGGAACGCTCCGCTGCACACCGACGTCACCCGGCGGGCCTGCGGGGCATGGCACCGCAGCCAGTCCACCACCGCCGCGGGCACCTCCCGGGTGCCCTCACCGCCCGGCACGACCACCGTGTCCGGCGCGGCGGCGGCGAAGAGGTCGAGGTCCGGAACGACCACCAGGCCGCTCGACGTCCGCACCGGCCCACCGCCCGGGCTCGCCGTGCTGACGCGGTAGGCGGACGGGCCGGCTCCCGCGAAGACCTCCAGGGGGCCCGTGACGTCGAGGCTCTGGACGCCCTCGAACACGATGATCAGAATGCTGCGGCCGGGCATGACACCAGCTTCGCCGCCCGCCGCGATGTCAGCAATGACGTAGTTCCCACCATTCCTGCCACGTGGCAGTCAGGACGAGACGGCTACCGCGTACTCCTCGCGCAGTTCCTCGGGGCTGGTCGCCCGGCCGAAGAGCCAGCCCTGCCCCAGGCGGACGCCGGCCGCGGTCAGCGCGGCAGCGTCGGACTCGGTCTCCACTCCCTCGGCCACCACGGTGGCGCCGGTGGCCCGCGCGAGTTCCACCAGCGAGGTGGTCACCACGCTGAGCACCGGGTCGGCGCCGATGCCCGTGACGATGCTGCGGTCGAGCTTGATGACGTCGGGGGCGGTGACGACGATGTGCCGCAGCGACGAGAAGCCGGCGCCGACGTCGTCGATCGCCAGCCGCATGCCGCGGGCGCGCAGCGGCGCCAGCACGGCCTTGAGGGCGTCGTAGTCGTCGACCGGCTCGTGCTCGGAGAGCTCCAGCACCACCCGCTCCAGCGGGAAACGCTGCAGCAGCCGGGTGCAGGCCCTGGTCAGCAGAGTGGCCGGCGAGACGTTCATCGTGACGTAGTGCGGTACCCGCTCGAGATGGGCCGCGGCCCGGCGCAGGGCCAGCAGCTCCAGGCGGTGCCCCTCGCCGATGGCGTGGGCGTCGGCGAAGCAGCGGTCCGGGGGCAGGTCCCACTCCCGGGGGAAGCGGCTCAGCGCCTCGGCGCCGACCCGGCGGCGGCTCACCATGTCGACGATCGGCTGGAGCAGGACGACCGGGCCGCCGGCGTCGAGGACCGGCCCGAGGCGCTCGGCGATCTCGGCGTGCCGGGCGTGCTCGCGCAGGCCCGGCTCGATGATCAGTGAGGCGGCGTGGGAGAGGACGTCCATCAGGGCGCGGTCCCGGGTCGTGAGCTCGGGAGTCGCGGAGAAGCCGGCCGCGCAGAAGGTGCCGTAGACGGTACCGTCGCTGAGCACCACCGGCACGGAGACGAAACTGCGCAGCCACGGCACCCGCGCCCCGGGCAGCTTCGAGGCCTCCGGGTACGCGGTGACGTCCGCCATCACCGGCGGCAGCCGCCCGTCCAGCACCGCCTGGCAGAACGAGTTCTCCCGAGGCTGGCTCATCCCGGCCACGAACACGTCGGGGAGCGACGACTCGACGGCCTCCAGGTGCTGCGTCGTGTCGTCCAACCGGGTGAGGAAGGCGAGCCCGAGCCCCAGCGACTTGCGGGCGGTCCGCAACAGGTCGGCGAGCTGCTGCGCCGCCTCCGGGTGCTGCTGGGCCACGGCGCCTCCCCTCGCTGTCCTGCAGACCGTTGCCCCAGGACAATCGGCGGCCCAGCCGCCATCTTGAGCCCGCCGGGCCCTCGAACCGTCACCAACCGCCCTCGAAGAACGCCAGCAGCGCCGGCGCCGGGTGGGCCGCGGTGGTCGTGTTCGCGACGACGACCACGGCGACGACCAGCGGCATCACGACCGACCCCACCCCGTACGCCCCCAGTAACCGCCTCGTCCGCCGCTCGGACCGCCGCGTCGCCGCGAACCTGCGCCACAGCAGCACGCTCAGACCGCCGAGGACGGCCGTCACGACCGCGGCCACCACCGCCATCGCCTCGTGGTAGCGGGCGAAGTCGCTGATCATGACGTCGAGAGCGGGCGGGGTGCCGCCGGTCCCGCCGAGCGAGCCGGCGAGGCTCTGCCGGACCTCTTCGAGGGTTCCGGGCGGCGTACCGGCGCCCGGGCCGTCCGTCAGCAGCGGGAAGAGCGACGCGAAGGGCGCCACCATGCCCTGGACGTTGGCCATCAGCACCGCCGTCGAGAACAGCGTGAGGATCGTGACGAGGACGCCGGCCGACGCGAGACCGGCCCGCCCGGCCGCCGTGCCGGAGCGCAGGAACGCCTTCCAGAGCAGGACGGACAGCGCGCCGAGAACGGCCAGCACGATCGCCGCGATCAGCGCTTTGACCAGGTGGTAGCGGAACCAGTAGTCGACCACGTCGGCCATGCCCGGCGAGAGGTCGCGGCCGCCGGAGCGCCAGTACTCGGCGAACGCCGGGCGGAGAGCCTCGACGAGGTGCCGCTGGTCGTCGAAGCCGGCGCCCGAGCTGCTCCGCACCAGCGCGGGAGGGGCGAGCACGAAGGCGGCGGCGAGGGCCGCGGCGACGACGGCGAGCAGGGCGGGCAGGCGAGCGGGACCTTCCGCGGAGTCCGATCGGTTGACCATCGACGGCAGGCTAGTGCGGGCGGTCAACCCGCGACGGCGTCACTCGCCGGCGCGGCGCACGATCAGCAGGGCGATGTCGTCGATGGGATCCTGGTCGGCGGCGGTCTGCATGAGGCGGTTGCACATGTCCTCGGCCGGGCCCGGTTCCGCGGCGCGGGCGAGCCGGTCGATGCCGACGTCGATCAGCTCACCGCGGCGCTCCACGAGCCCGTCGGTGTAGAAGACGAGCGCTGCGCCGGGCGGCAGGCTCAGCTCGGTGGTGTGGCGGGGGGCCTTGGGCTGGCCCACTCCCAGCGGCCTGTCGACGCGGGCCTGCACGAGCCGCGCGGGCTGCCCGGGCGCCGCGAGCAGGGGCAACAGGTGCCCCGCCGACGAGATGTGCATGGTGGACCGGTCCGGTGCGACGAGGGCGTAGGTGGCTGTCGTGAGGGTTCCGGCCTCGAAGTGGTGGATCTTGCGGTCCAGCGCGGTGAGGACGTCGGCGGGATCGTCACTGATCAGGGCGTACGCCCGCAGAGCGCTGCGAATGCGGCCCATGACGACCGCGGACGGCAGCCCGTGCCCCGAGACGTCGCCGATGACGGCGCCCACCCAGCCGGTCGGCAGCTCGAAGACGTCGTACCAGTCGCCGCCGATGCCGAGGTCGTGACCGGGGATGTAGCGGGCCGCCAGGTCCAGCCCCGCCAGGCTGGGCAGCCGGCTGGGCAGCAGGCTGCGCTGCAGGGCCAGGGCCGCCTGGCGGTCGAGGATCTGCAGCCGCGCCTGGGCGGCCTGGCCGGCCAGGTCCGCGACCAGCTGCAACAGGTGGATGTCCTCCGCGCCGAAGCGCCGCGGTGTGAGCGTGCCGACGTGCATGACGCCGACGAGCCGGCCCCCGGAGATCATCGGCACGCCGAGCAGCGACCGGATCTGCTTGTCGAGCAGCAGGGGGTTGACGACGTCGGCCGGGGTCACGTTGTCGATGATCACCGGTTGCCGCCCGGCGGCGACCCGGCCGGCGAAGCCGCGCCCCACGCGGATGCGGAAGCTGCGCCGCACCTCTTCCTCGAGACCCTTGGCGGCCGTGGCCACCAGCTCGTTGGTGTGCCCGTCGGCGAGCAGGATGACGGCTGTGTCGGCGTTGAGCAGCTCGCGCGCGCGGTCGAGAAGCTCGTCGAGAACCTCGGCGACGTGCAGGTCCGAGAGCGAGGCGTCCGCGATCGAGGCGATACGGCGCAGCCGCTCCTCGTCGCTGACTGGCTCCACGGACGTCACGCACGCAGCCTAGACCCTTGCCTGCCCTGCGTCGGCACCCCTGCGGCTATGCCACCCGGACGTCACACTAGTCGCCCCGCGGCCTCACGCTGCGAGTGCTTAGAATCCGGCTTTTCGGGTACATAGGCCGTCAAAGGCGGGGGTCAGCTCTCGAGCGAAGAGATGCGGGCGCGGTTAGCGCTGTCCGGGCCGGGTAAGGTCGCGGACCGGGAGCTGAGGCTAAGGAGGGTGTCATGGCGGATCCGACCCGCGAGCACCCCTCGCTCACCATGGCGCGTCCCCTGCTCGCGGCCAGGTTCGACCTCACACTCCTGCGGCAGGTCCGGCACGACGTCGAGGCCGTCAGCCGCCGCTGCGGCCTGGAGGACGAGCGGGTCGACGACTGGATCACCGCGGTCAACGAGCTCCTGATCAACGCCATCCGGCACGGCGGCGGCCACGGCACCGTACGCCTCGCGGCAGCCGATCGCCTCACCTGCGAGGTCCGCGACGAGGGGCCGGGTTTCGACGCCGCGGCCCATCTGGCGCGGCTGCACCGGCCGGCCCTCTCGGGCACCGGCGGCATGGGACTGTGGGTGGTGCGACAGCTCGCCGACTACGTCAGCGTCGACAGCGGGCCCTCCGGGACCACCATCCGCATCGCCGCCCGCCGCGAGCCGGCCTGAACCAAGCCCGGCGCCGATCGTTCATCCGGGTATGAACGATCTCGCCGCTCGTGGCATCGCCGCCGTCATCCGCCTGGCCGGCTTCGGTTACTGGCTCCTCTGGCGCCGCCACGCCCGGCGGTGACTCACCGGTCGGCCAGCCCTCGCTCCCAGCGCCGGCGCCGTTCCTCGGGCGTCTGCTCCCACCACGGCGTACCACGTTCGCCGAGTGCCACCTTGGCTGCGTGGACGCGGGCGCGCGCGGCGGCCGGGTCCTCGCCGGCACGCAACGCCGTCCCCACGTCGCGCCGGGCGGCCATCAACGCCCGGCGCAGCGCCGCGGCGACGTCCTCGGGGATCGCCGGGTCGGTCGCCCGCCAGCGGCGGCCGCGCACGATGATGTAGCGCCCGTCCTCGGTGGTCTCCGGCCGGTCCTGATCCGTCATCGGGGCTCTCCCTTCCCGCCGGGGCCCGCGGGCGGGAGCTCAGTGCGCGGCGTCGGCGCCCACCCTGAAGCGGCCGACCAGCGTCTGCAGGCGCTCCGAGACCAGGGCCAGCTCGTCGGCGGACGACCGTACCTGGCCGATGCCCTCGGCGGTCACCTGGGTGGTCTGCGCGATCAGGCGGACGTTGCCGGCGATGCGCCCGGTGCCCGCGGCCGCCTCGGTGATGTGGCGGCCCATCCCGGAGGTGGTGCTGCTCTGCGCCTGCACCGCGTCGGCGATGGTGCCCTGGTGCTTGTTCACCTCGCCGATGACCTCGCCCGTCGCCGAGATGGCCGAGACCGCGCGCTGGACCTCGTCCTGGATCGCGGTGATCCGCCGGGTGATGTCCTCCGTCGCCTTCGCGGTCTCCTGGGCCAGCTCCTTGACCTCCCCCGCGACGATCCCGAAGCCCCGGCCGGCCTCGCCGGCCCGGGCGGCCTCGATGGTGGCGTTGAGCGCGAGGAGGTTGGTCTGCTCGGCGATGGCGTTGATGATCGCCACGACGTCGGTGATCGCCGCGGACGACTCCCCGAGCCGCGTCACCGTTGCCGTCGCGTCCTCCGACCGGTCGACGGCCATGCTGCCGGCCGTGCTCGCTTCGGCGGCGCTGCGGGCGATGTCGCTCACGGAGGCGGTCATCTCCTCGGTGCCGTCGGCGACCGTGTGCACGTTGCGCGACACCTCCTCGGCGGCGGCAGCCGCCGCCTCCGCCTCCTCGTGCGCCTGCCGGGCGCTGAGCGACATCTCGTTGCTCACAGTGGACAGCTCCTGCGCAGCGGCCGCCGCGCTCGTCGCCGACTCCGCGATCTCCCGGACCAGGCGGGCGATGCCGTCGACGAAGCGGTTGAACCGGCGGGCGAGATCGCCCACCTCGTCCCGGCGGGACTCGTCCACCCGCCGGGTCAGGTCCCCGTCCCCGTTGGCGATCTCGTCGATGCGATGCGACAGCTCGTTGATCGGAGTGGTGATGCCGCGGGTCAGCCAGAGCGCCAGAAGCACGAGCGACACGACGGCGAGCGCGGTGCCGCCGAGGACGACCGAGGCCGTGGCGGTCGCGGCCGCCTCCGAGGCATCCTGCTTCTGAGCCACCACCTGTCGCTGCGCGGCCAGCATCTTGTCCACGACGGTCTGCACGCCGCCCATCAGGCGCCGGCCCAGGTCCGTGGACTCCAGCGCGCTCGCGGCGGCGAAGCCCTGGCTGCGGCGGGCCTCGATGATCCGTGACATGAGCGCGAACCGGGCGTCGACCAGCGGACGCAGCTCGCGGAGAAGGTCCCGCTGGACCGGGTCCGACCGGGTCGAGGCGGTGACCCGGCCGATGACCTGGTCGACCGACCGGCGCGCCGCGTCGAACGGCGCCAGCGCGCCCTTGTCGTCGGTGATGAGGTAGCCGCGTTCGCCGTTCTCGGCCTGGGCCAGCGTCACACCCAGTGTCTGCAGGTCGTCCATCACGCCGCGGGCATGCGTCACAGCGTCCTCGTTGGAGAGCAGGCGTCTGGTGTTGTAGTAGGAGACGCCGCCGACCGCGGCCAGCAGCACCAGCGCTACCGCGAATCCCGCGATCAGCCGCCGGCCGATGGTCCAACGCCAGCGACCCCGCGCCGGGGTCGGCGCGGTGGCCCGCCTGCTGGGGCGCTTGAAATGGCGCACGTGACCTCCAGGCTATTCGTCCCGGGTGTACTTGGTGATGGAGGAATCCTTGGCGACGTCGTCGGCCGCCCGCTGAAGCCGGGCGGAGAAGTCCTCCGGCTTGGTGATCGCGCCCGACATCACCTCGGCGATGGCGGCCTGCCAGGCCTTGTCCAGGTCGCCGTACCAGTCGTTGAACCGCCAGCTGATGGTGTTCGGACCGGCCTGCTTCATGACCGCCGCGGCCGAGGACAGCCCCGCGGAGCCGGTCACGGCGTCCGCCGCGCCGGCGACACAGGACAGTGACCGGGTCAGCTCGGAGAACTTCCGCGCGGCCGGGCGCGAGAGCATGATGCGCAGGTACTCCAGGCCGCCGGCCTTGTTGGCCGCCTTGGTCGGCACGACGAACGCGCCGGCCGCCGAGGCACGCACCGTCTCGTACGGCATCTTGTCGCCGGCGCTCGCACTCCACACCGGGGCGATGGTCAGCTTCACCTCGGCGGGCAGGGTCTCCTTCATCTCGTTCTCCAGCCAGGTGCCGCACGGCAGGATGGCGGCCTTGCCGTCGATCAGCGCCTGCTGGGACTCGGTGTGGGAGAGCTTGTCGCTGCCGGGCAGCACGTAGCCCTTGCGGACCATCTCGATGACCATGGAGATCGCGGTCCGGACCGCGTCCTGGCGCCAGGCGCCCGGCTCCAGGTTGTCGATCCGCAACGCGGCCTCCCGCCCGCCGATCTTCTGGATCCAGTCGGCGATCGGCCAGCCCATGTAGTACGGGTACTGGCCCGCGTGCGCCCACGGCGCCACCCCGGCGGCCTTCATCTTGGGTGCCAGCGCCAGGAACTCGTCCCAGGTCTTCGGCGGCTGCCAGCCCTGGCGGTCCCACAGCGCCGCGTCGCGGAACAGGCCGAAGACGGTCAGCGCATAGTTCAGCGAGTACAGCCGGCCGTTGAAGGTGCCGGCGGTGACCGTCCCGGGCAGCAGGGCGTCGCCGACCTTCGCGGCCGGGTCGTCCAGACTCGGCGCCTCCAGCAGCTCCGTCAGATCGCACAGGACGCCCTCGTTGACGAGCGTGCCGAGCACGAAGGCGTTCGCGCCGTCGTTGTTCATCACGTCGGGCGGCGTACCGTGCAGGAACCGCGGATCCAGGTCGTCGCGGATCGTCTTGGTCGCCGTGTGCTTGACCTTGGCGCCCGGGTGCCGCTCCACGAACATCGCCTCGTGCGCCTTGGCGTAGTCCTCGCCGAAACCTCCGTTGAAGATGACGACGTCGAGGGGACGGGCCGCGGGCTCGCCGAAGTAGTCGGCGGCCGCGGCCGCTCCGGATCCGTTGTCACACCCGGCGAGGAGCGGGTACGCGGACGCGGCGAAGGCACCCCCCGCAGCCGCCCGCAACAAGGTGCGGCGCGCCAGCACACCAGGGAACTCCGGCATCGGGACGCCACCCTTCCCGCCTACGCGGCGCAAAAATTGTCAGACATAGTTGGGCAAACCGCGAACCGCAGTCAGAGTAGAGCGATGCGGGTGGGCCGGGGTCCGCGATCGAGGAAACTAAGGAAGTTTCGTCAGGCCGACTCGCGGACCACCAGCTCGGCGGCGAGCACGACCGCCGGTTCGACGGCCTCACCGGCCGCCAGGCGCAGCACCTGGCGCGCCATCGTCCGGCCGATGTCCAGGATGGGCTGGTGCACCGTGGTGAGGGCGGGGTCCGCGTACCAGGCCATCGCGGTGTCGTCGAAGCCGATGACCGCGACGTCGTCCGGCACCCGCCGGCCGGAGCGGCGCAGGGTGCGCAGCGCGCCGTTGGCCATCAGGTCGGAGGCTACGAACACCGCGTCGAGCCGGGGGTCCTCCGCCAGCAACCGCGCCATCCCCGCCGCGCCGGACTCCCGGGTGAAGTCGCCCACGGCCTCGATGGGCCGGCGCCCGCGGTCCTTGATCTCGATGCGGTAGCCGGTCAGGCGGTCGACGCCGCCCGCGCTGCGCTGCGAGCCCGCGATCGTGGCCACCCGCTGCCGCCCCGACTCGAGCAGCCGGCGTACGGCCAGCCGGGCACCGTCGACGTTGGCGACGTCCACGTAGGGCACGGGCCGGGTGCCGTTCGGACGTCCGTTGGTCACGACCGGAACACCCATCCGGGCGAGCGTACGGGTCAACGGGTCCGTTCCCGAGGCGGACGCCACCAGCGCGCCGTCGACGTGACCGGCGGCGAGGCGGCGCCGGATGCGGTCCAGGCTGTGCTGGGAGTTCATGACCTCCAGGACCATCTCCTTGCCGGCCGCGTCCAGCTCCTGGCTCACCCCCTGCACGAGCGTGGGGAAGAAGGTGCTGTCGGAGAAGGTCTGGCCGGCCGACTCGGTCAGCACGAGCGCGTACGAGTCGGTCCGCTGGGTGACGAGGCTGCGCGCCGCCCGGTTCGGCACGTACCCGAGCTCCGCGACGGCTTGCAGCACCCTCTCCCGCATGTCGGCGTCGACCTTCATCGAGCCGTTGACGACGCGGGAGGCCGTGGCCCTGGACACGCCGGCCCGCCGGGCGACCTCCTCCAGCGTCGGCCGGTACGCCGCCGCGTCCGGCGCGCTCATCGGGCAACCCGCCGCCGGCCGGATGGAGAATGCAGATTTCGCATTGAGGTCATGCGCCGGTCACCTTACTGGCTCAAGGGTTCGAGGAGTAACGCCGCAATCGGCATCGCCGCGCCAATGTACTCAGCCGGCGACCCTCCGGCGGTCGGCGGGGTGCGAGTTTCGGATGGTGCAACGAATCGATAGCGGAAACATGCTTCCGATTCTTGAAATCCACGTCTCCGGCGCACCGTGACGAATATCGCGTCCCGCCGTCGACAACGCTCTGAACTGCCGCTGAACCGAGGAGGCGGCGCGCCCGCGGCGACGTGTGATGAACATCGGATTTACGCCCCGATACAAGAGCGTTTCCGGGCCCGTACGTGTCCCGGGTCACCTCATTTGCAATGACCGCCGTCTACCCCTAACGTTTTTCCGGTGCCGCTGCCGGCAGCTCATCACGCCACGATGATCGCCGTTTTTACCACGGAGAAACATCGATCGAATGCCCCCGCAATGCCGCGGGGCGCCGGCGATCGCAGCGGGGGCGATCGCCCTGTCCTGACCTCGCGCCTGTGGAACCCTCTTTGGAGCCACCATGCCGACCACTGATCCCCCGACCCGCACAGCGGCCGCAGCGCAGCGGCAGGCCTGGCGGCCGCTGCAGCGGTCCACCCGGATCGCCATCTTCGGGGCGCTGCTGGCGACGCTGTTCTACCAGAGCTTCCTGCTGGACCCGCAGTATCGCGGGCCGGTCTGGCTCTGGGCCGCGATGCTGCTGGCCGAGGGCCTGACCGCCATCCACGCCATCGGGACGTGGTGGACGATCCTGGCCCACGACAACCGCGACGAGCCCGTGAACGTGACGGTGCGGCGCAACCGGCTGCGCGCCGGCGCCGACGTGCCCGGCATCGACGTCTTCATCACGGCCTACGGCGAAGCGCCGGAGCTGGTCCGCACGACGCTGCGCGCCGCTCGCGACATGGTCCTCCCGCACCACACCTGGGTGCTCGACGACGGCGACAGCGACGTGCTGCGCGACATCTGCGCCGACGAGGGCGTGGGCTACCTGCGGCGCGACGGCGGCCTGCACGCCAAGGCGGGCAACGTCAACGCGGCGCTGGCCCGCACGGCCGGCGAGTTCGTCGTCATCCTCGACGCCGACCACGTGCCGGAGCCGACGTTCCTGCTGCAGATCCTGCCGCACTTCGAGGACCCCGACGTGGCGTTCGTCCAGTCGCCGCAGTCGTACACCAACCGGACGAACCTCGTCTCCACCGGCACCTCGGAGGCGCAGCGCATCTTCTACGAGCTGGTGTGCCCGGGGAAGAACCACTTCAACGCCGCGTTCTGCGTCGGCACGAACGTCATGTTCCGGCGTGCCGCCCTCGAGGAGATCGGCGGCATCGCGACCGGCAGCAACTCCGAGGACATCTGGACCTCGCTGGAGCTGCACCGGCGCGGCTGGAAGTCGATCTACGTCCCGCAGGTGCTCGCCCGGGGACTGGCGCCCACGGACGTCACGTCGTACCTGAAGCAGCAGCTCCGCTGGGCGAGCGGCGGATTCGAGGTGGTCCTGCGCGGTGGCCTGTTCCGGCGCGGGAACGGGCTGACGATCGACCAGCGGCTGCAGTACCTCTTCGTCGGCACGCACTACCTGCTGTCGCTGGCGATGCTGACGTTCATGGTGCTGCCGGCGCTGTACCTGCTGTTCGCCCTCAGCCCGATCCGGGCCGACGGCATCACCTGGGCGACGCACTACGTGCCGTTCCAGATCATGGTGCTGGTCGTCACCTGGCTGCAGTCCGGCGGGTTCAAGGGCTCCGCGATCGTCGCCAGCATCGGCGCCGCGCCGGTGCACGCGCGGGCGTTCTGGGCGACGCTGCGCCGCAAGTCGGCGAAGTGGAGCGTCACGAACCAGGCCGGCACCGGCACCCGGTCGCTCTGGGCTGTGATGCCGCAGCTCGCCCTCGTCGTGCTCAACGTGACCGGCATCGTCGTCGGTCTCGTCGTGATGGCCGACCCGGCGCCGACCTGGCTCTCCGTCGCCTGGGCCTCGATGATCGTGCTCATCCTGGGCCGGATCATCGTCGAGTCGGTCACCGGCCGCGAGGACGAGCCCCCGGCGCCGGTCGCCGCGCGCGAGAACGCGCCCGCGACGGCCGCCGCCCGCTGACCGCACCACCCATCGGACCTGTTCCGCCGTTCAAAGGATGACCGTCATGACCAGTGTGGTCGAGCACGACCATCGTGAACCATCGCCCCAGCCGCTCGCCCCGATGCCGCCCGTGACCGCGGAGCCGGCACCGCCGGGAGGTGGCCGGCGCACCGTGCGGTCGAGGATGCCCGCGGTCCGAACCTTCCTCGTCACCGTCGTCCTGCTCGCCGGCGCCGCCGCCGGAGGAACCTATGTGGTCAGCCACCGGCTCGCCGAGAGCGCGTTCGTGACGCTCGAGGACGCGGTGCTGACCGCCGACGCGCTCCCGGTCGGCGCCACCGGCTCGGGCGTGGTCACCGAGGTCCTCGTGTCCGAGCAGACCCGGGTCGCCGCAGGCCAGGAGCTGGCCCGGGTACGGCTGGCCGAACAGCCCGAGCGGTCCACCCGGCAGAAGTCGGCGGTGGAGGTCCTGCAGGCACCGACACCCGGCACAGTGTCCAAGGTCGACGTCGCGGTCGGCGGCGTGGTGGGCGCGGGTGAGCCCGTCGTCACCCTGTACGACCACACGAAGCTGAGCTTCCACGCCAAGGCCACCGAGGAGCAGCTGCGCGAGCTGCGGCTCGGGATGGCAGCGCGGATCACCGGTCCTGGCCTCACCCGGCCCGTCGCGGCCGTCGTGGATCACGTCGAGGCCCGGATCGGCCCGGACCCGCTCCTGGACGCCCCGCTGACCGAGGACCAGAAGGCGACGCACGAGCAGCTCACGGTCGTGCTGGTCCCCCGTACCGACGCCGTCGACACGGTGAGCGCCCTGGTTCCCGGCCTGCGGTTCACCGCGGACATCGACACCAAGACCGCGGTGGGCAGGACCCCCGCGGTGAACGGTGCCGGATGATGGCCCGCCTCCGGCGGATCATGACCGCCGCATGTGTCCCGGCCGTCCTGCTCACCGCCGCGTGCGAGCCGGGAGCCGGCTCCGACCGCACCGTGCCCGACCCCGCTCCCCCGGTGTCCGGGGCCCTCACCGAGGGCGCCGCCACGACCCTCGTGGGGCGTCCGGCGCCGGGCGGCAAGGCGCGCCTCGCCGACGCCCTGCCGGCCACCGCGGGCCCGCAGAAGACCCCGGTGCAGGCCGGCAAGCCGCTGGCCGGGCAGGCGCTGCCCACCAACCAGTGGTGGAGCTCCGCCCTGACCGGCCCGCTCTCCCAGCCGATCTGGGCCCACCCGCTGGCGCTCAAGAACACCGCCGCCGGGCTGGCGGTCAGCGCGGCCGCCCCGGCCGCATCGGCGCGGGCGGTGGTCACGCCGTTCCAACCGGCGCTGAGCGCGGGCGGGGCGATCTCCTCGCTGCGGGTCACCGGGTACGGCGCCTTCCACGTCGTCCTCACCGCGGAGCTTCGCGGCGGCGGCACCATGGAGGCCACCCTGGTGCAGGGCAGCCCCCTGCTGTACCTCACCTTCCGCGACGCCACCCCGTCGCTGACGGCCGGTGGGCCGGTCCGGCGGGTCGGCGGCACGGGACCGCTGGCCCAGCTCACCGTCGCGGGGCAGCGCTGGGACGTCCAGGCCCAGGACGGCGCGGGCTGGCGCCAGGAGGGTGACCGGCTCACCGTCGACCGGCCGGGCCACAACGCGATCGTGGTGGCCCGGGTGCCCGACGGCGCGGACGACGCCCAGTGGACGGGGGCGCTGGCGGACGCCGCCGGTGACCCCGTGATCCGCAGCACCGCCAACATGGCGTACGACGGGACGACCGGCACGGTCACGCAGACCCTCCGCGCCGAACGCCGGTCCGGCAAGCCCGGGATCTGGGCGCTGCTGCCGCACCAGCAGGCCGGGCTCGTGCCCGGCGGAGGCCTGGAACCGCTGAAGGGCAGCTACCCCGACGCCCGCGGGTCCCTGTCGGTGGCGCGCAGCCTCGACGTCCGGGTCCGGGTCCCGATGCCCGGTCTCGTCACCGAGGCGCCCATGCTCCCGCTGACGCGCACGGCCCGCGCCGCCGTGCTCGCCGACCTGGACAAGGATCTGGCCGACAAGCCCGCACCGGCGAACGGGGGCAGCTACTTCGGCCTCAAGGAGCTGGCACGCCTGGCCACGGTCGCGGAGGTCGCCAAGGCCATCGGTGCGCCGGACCAGCAGCAGGCCGCCCTCAAGCGCCTGCGGGCGGGACTGGTCGACTGGCTGACGTACAGCGGCCCCGGCGACGTCCGCTACTTCGCCTACGACCGCGTCTGGGGCGGGCTCATCGCCGTGCCCGCGGAGTTCGGCAGCGGCGACTACAACGACCACCACTTCCAGTACGGGCATCTGGTCCGCGCGGCAGCGGTGCTCGCGGAGGCCGACCCGGCGTTCCTGCGCGACTACGGCGGCGCCGTCGACCTGGTGGTACGCGACTACAGCGGCTCCCTGGCCGGCGAGGGCGCGGACGGGTTCCCGCCGTTCCGGGCGTTCAACGCGTACCTCGGGCACTCGGCGGCGTCGGGGTTCGCCCCCTTCGCCGACGGCAACAACCAGGAGTCGTCCAGCGAGGCGGTCGCGGCGTGGGAGGCGGTGACCCGCTGGGGCATCGTGTCGGGCGACGCGCAGCTGACGACGTACGGTGTCACGCACTACGCGCTGGAGGCGGCGACCGCCCGCCGCTACTGGCTCGGCGAGGAGGGGCAGCGGCCGGCCGGGTACGCCCACACCGGCGCCGGCATCGTCTGGGACTCCAAGATCGACTACGCCACGTGGTTCGACCCGAAACCGGAGTCCATCCTGGGCATCCAGCTGCTGCCGCTCACGTTCGGCTCGTTGTACCGCGCGAATCCCGAGCGGGCGGCGGCGAGGTCGGCCGAGCTGGCCCGGGACGTCGGCGGGAAGCCGCGCGCGTGGGGTGACCTGTTCGCGGCAGACCTCGCCGTGGCCGATCCCGCGGCGGCCAGACGCCGGCTCACGCCGCAGCTGCCGCGGGAGGAGAGCACCAGCCGCGCGATGGTCCGCTACTGGATCGAGATGCTGGACGCGTACGGTCCGCCGCAGCCCGCGGTGGTGGCGGACGGCCCGTACGGTCTGGCCTTCGGTGACGCGGACCATCCGCGCCTGATGGCCACCAACCCGACGGCGGCCCGCCGGCAGGTGACGTTCCGCAGGAACGGCGAGATCGTCGCGACGGTGGCCGTCGACCCGGGCCAGAGCATCGTCCGGCAGCCGTGACGCCTCACGGCAGGGCGGCGGGCCGCACCGGCCCGCCGCCCGCCCGCGCCCGCTCGAACGACCGCACGATCTCGGCCTCCGCCTCGGACCGGCCGGCCCACGGCTCGTCGTTTATGTGGACGCTCTTGCCGGGCTCGACCGCCTTGTACACCTCGAAGAAGTGCTTGATCTCGAGGAGCAGGTAGCGGTCCAGGTCGGTGATGTCCTGAAGGTGGACGAGCCGATGGTCGGCGGTGGGTACGCACAGCACCTTGGGCGTCGGGCCCTGTTCGTCGCGCATCAGGAACAGCCCGATCGCCCGGCTGAGGACCAGGCAGCCCGGGAACGTCGGCTCCTGGACGAGCACGATGGCGTCGAGCGGGGTGCCGTCGCCGGCCAGGGTGTCCTCGATGAAGCCGTAGTCGGCCGGGTACTGGGTGGCCGTGAACAGCGTGCGGTCGAGGTGGATCCGGTGCGTCTGCACGTCCACTTCGTACTTGTTGCGGGTGCCGCGGGGAATCTCCACCGTGACGTCGAAGTCCATGATCAGATCCTTCCCAGCGACACCAGTCGCGCGGTTCCGGGAACGCCGGTGGTGGTGTCGACGTAGCCGGTGAAGCGCAGCCCCGGCACCAGCCCCCGGACGTCGTCGGCGGTGGCGGGTACCAGCACCAGCGTCATCGCCCGCGGGTTGTCGGCCACCGTCGTCACGGGGTCGCCGACGCGGGGGACGACCCGCTGCACGACTGCGTGGATCTTGCGGTTGATGCCGTCGGTCTCCAGGACGGCCTGCATCTTCGGGGCGATGTCGGGCAGGTCCTCGAGCGGTATCTTGGTCTCGAACCGGACCTGCGCCGGGTCGTAGAGCCGAACGAACGGCTGGCCGGGACCGATCGTGCTGCCGACGGTCACCGGCAGGTCGACGACGATCCCGGCACTCGGTGCCGTCACGTCCACTTTGGTGGTCTTCGGGTCACCGTCCGAGTCGGTCGTGGCGACCGCGATCGTGCCGAGCTTCTGCTTGGCGGCGACCTGCTGCTGCGCCGTGACGGCCACCGCAGTCACCTGGCCGACCTGGGCCACCTCGACCGGGATCGGCTGGGCGGTGAGCGTCACCGTCCCGAGGTCGATGCGGGCCGCATCGGTGGCGCGGGCCGAGCTGATCCGCAGGAAGAGCGCGACGGCGGCGGCGAGGAGTACGAGCACGATGAACCGCGCCCGCCATTTGCGCACTCGGGCGCGGGTCTTTCCGGGAGGCGGCGGGGGCGGCACGCGGGGGGCCTCGATGGGGTCGGCGCTGTCCTGTGAACTTGTTCCCGTCGGTTGCACCATGACGACTCCCTTCAGGCGGGCGGGGACGGCGGGGCCGGGGTGGCGGACTCCACGGCCGCGACCACGAGCTGGTCGTCGGCGTCCGACCGGGCGGGCCACGGCAGAGCGCGGGCCAGCAGCGCTCCGGCCTTACGGCGCTCGAGACGCTGCCGGATGACGTGCGGGGCGATGACCGCTTCGGCCACGACGCGACCCAGCACCACCACGTAGATGACGGCCCAGCCGATGGACAGGCCGACGGCCGCGACGTCGGTGCCGCGCAGCGGCAGCATGCTCAGGCCGACGGCCACCGCCACCGCGTTGAGCAGCAACAACGCGACGTGCGGCAGGACGAGCTCCACGCCGGGCAGACCCTTGGGACCGGCGTTCGTCACGGTCCACCGCACCTTGCGCTTGAAGATCGCCATGACCAGGGCCTTCACGTGCACCGGCGCGGCGGCCATGCTCGTCACGATCGCGGCGGGCTTGAACCCCCCGAGCTGCATCACCGTGACCAGCACGATGAGCAGGTAGAAGGGGGCGTAGTGGACGATCCAGGTGCTGATGTCCGACCGGATCGGGCTCAGGCCGAACAGCAGGTAGACGGCCGGCAGGCACATCAGGATCAGCGCGGCCAGCGAGAGCAGGTAGTTCACCCCGGCGAGCAGGTACTGGAACCGCTGGTCGACGGTCAGGCCCTTGACGCGGAACAGCCCACCGCGAAAAAGGACCTCGAAGGCACCGTACGCCCACCGGAACTGCTGCTTGAAGTACGACAGCAGGCTGTCCGGGGCGAGGCCGCGCGCGAGCACCTCGGGGATGAACCAGGAGCGCCAGCCCCGCCGGTGAAGCTCGATCGAGGTCCAGATGTCCTCGGAGTTGCTGGCGACGTACATGCCGCCGATCTGCTCGAGGGCGGCGCGCCGGAAGATGACGTTGGTGCCCACGCAGAAGACGGCGTTGAAGTAGTTCCGGCCCGGCAGCACCAGCTCGTAGAAGATCTTCTGGGACTCGGCGGAGCCCTCGGCGACAAGCCCGCGGGCGCTCGGGAACGCCTGCGGCGTCTGCACGAACGCGACACCCCGATCCTGCATGTGGGGCAGTGCGCGGACCAGGAAGTCCGGGCTGGGGACGTGGTCGGCGTCGAAAATGACCATGAACTCCCCATCGGTACGGCGCAGAGCGGCGTTGATGTTGCCGGCCTTGGCGTGCAGGTGCTCCTTGCGGCGCAGGTAGCCGACCCCTTCGCGGGCGGCGGCGTCGCGCAGCTCGTCGCTGTCACCGTCGTCGAGGATCCAGGTCCGGTGCTCGACCGTCATGTCGCGGGCCGCCCGGACGGTGACCAGCACGATGTCGATCGGTTCGCCGTACACGGTGATGAACACGTCGATCGTCGGCTTCAGGTCGCCGGACAGCAGCCGGCGCCGCCAGGCGTACACCTCGGGCGGATCGGGTTGCGGCGTGTGAACCAGGACCGTCCACCACATCGCCAGCGCGTTGAAGATCGTGATGCCCTCGGCGAAGAGCACGAGGATCCACACCCACGTGTTGCCCCGGTACGCCGGGTTGAGCAGGAAGATCATGTAGAAGAGCGTCACGCCCAGAGCCAGGAACACGGCGACCCTGGTGGACCGTTGCATCGGCCGCCAGTCCATGTTGTCGGGGGTGCGGGTCGCGGGCATCGGCGATTCGTTGGTCATCGGCGCCACCTTCCTCGGTCAGGCGCGGATCCGGTTGCGTTCCCCCCGTACGTCAGAGATAACTGTCGATCTACGGTCAGCCGCGGCCGGCGGCGGTCCGCACCGCGACCCGGTCGACCAGCATCGGCACGCCGGGCTTCGTCGCCGGCGTGGGGCCACCGCCGAACGGCGCCGGGAAGGCGCCGCCCATGGCGACGTTCAGGATGACGAAGAAGCCGTGGTGGTTGGCCGCCGACCAGGTCGCCTGGTCGACGCGGTCGGCGCGGACGGTGAAGGTGTTGCGGTCGTCCACGTACCAGCGCAGCTCCTCGGGGCTGACGCTGCGGTCGTGCTCGATCGCGTACGTGTGGTACGCGGTCCGGCAGCCGGAGCAGGGCAGCTCGCCGCTGCCGAGGCCGGTGGTCTCGTTGCACGGGCCGCCGATGGGCGTACCGCAGTGCAGCGTGTGCCAGACGGAGTCGCGTCCGTTGACGTTCTCCATGATGTCCCACTCGCCGATGTGCGGCCAGTTGGTGGCCGCCACCGGACGGGCCGGCTCCCCGAGCGCCCAGAACGCCGACCAGTACCCCGCCGCCTGCGGCCCGGTGACGTCCGGCATGCGCAGCGAGGCCTCGATCCGCACCGCGCCGCCGGCCGGGGCGGCGAAGTCCGTCCGCCGGGACTCCACCCGCGCCGACGTCCAGCGCCCGGCACCGCCGCCGGCCCGTAACGGCACGATCGCGAGGTGCCCCGCGCCGTCGAGGTGCACGTTCGCGGCGGCGTCCGTCATGGTCTCGACCTCACCGGTCCCCCACTGGCTCGCCCCGCCGCGATAGCCGGTTCCGGTGCTGAGGATCCAGTCGCGGGCGGACGGGCGGCCGCCCGCACCGCCCTCGAACTCGTCGTTCCACACTAGCTTCCAGGCCAGTGCCGCGCGGGAGGGCTGCGGCGCGGTGGGCGCCTCGTCGGTACACCCCGCCAGGGCGAGAACCAGCGTTGCGATAAGAATCCCGGCCTTGGTCCGGCTCATGAGCGACCATCTCAACTCTTCAACGAGGCGATGAGCATCGATGGGATCCACAGTACGGCGTAAGTCGTGATCAGAGTACGCGCGGCGGATCCGGGTGCGATCCGGTACACCGTCGCATAGGCCGCCACCAGGAGCAGGAGGGTCACCAGACTGAGCGCGCGGATGCGCCGGGCGCCCCGGACCCGGACGCGGCTCTTGCGGCGGTTGGTCTTCGGGGTGACGAACCAGGTCTGGGCCATGCGGCGGAAGCCCTTGATGTTCGCGATGGCGTACGTGTGCACCACGGACAGCGCGATCCAGCAGGCGGCGGGGATGAAGAGCAGGTTGAGCCACGCCCGCTTCTTGACCGCCGCGACGATCAGCGGCAGGACGCCGCTGAACAGCGCGACCACCATCGTGAGCGCCAGCGCCGAGCCGGCCCAGCCCCGCACCAGGCCGAGCCCGGCGCACAGGGCCGCGAGCAGGCCCCAGGCGACGGACACCTCGATGCCGAGCGCCGCCGTGTAGTAGGCGTTCTGGCGCAGCAGGCTCAGCTTGGTACGCCAGTCGAGCCGCGAGCGCAGGACCGGCACGAGGTACTCCCTGAAGGTGCGCGCCGAGCCGATCGCCCACCGCTCCTGCTGGCGGCGGAAGGCCTTGTAGTTCGGCGGCACCTCGCCGACGTTGGCGACGGTCTCCAGGTAGACCCCCCGGTATCCGCCCAGGTAGAAGCGGTTGGACAGGTCGATGTCCTCGGTGAGGTGGCCGGCCTGGAAGCCGCCGACGGCCTCCAGCGAGCCCAGGTCGAACAGGGTGCAGCAGCCCGAGAAGAGGATCATGTGACCGAGGCGCTGCCGGCCGGCGAGGTCGACCAGGTAACAGGCCTCCTCGTTGATCGCCAGGCAGCGCTGGAAGTGGTCGGCGGGGCCGTGGTGGTAGAGGCGCTTCGTCTGCACGTACCCGATCGCGGGGTCCGCCTGGATGACCTCGAGGCAGCGCTCGACGGCGTCGGCCTGCGGGCGCCAGTCCGCGTCGAGCAGGTACATGTAGTCGAATCCACGGTCCCGCAGATAGCCCTCGAGCGAGCTCAGATTTCCGGCTTTGAAACCGACGTTGTCGGCGCGGTGAAAAAGCACGAAACCGTCGGACTCCCACACTTCCACGTCGGTTTCCCCATATGTGGCGCCGGTCACCCGGCGGCAGCCACGCTCGACGGCCATCCGGCGCAGCAACGCGATGGTCTCCGGGTCCTTCGAGTCGTCGCCGACGATGACGGTCTTGCCCGGGTAGGACAGTCGCTCGCAGGCGGCCACGGTATCGGCGATGACCTCACGCTCGTTGAAGGACACCACCACGACGGCGACCCGCGCCCCCGGGCGCGGCACGACGGTCGGGATCCGCGACGGAAACATCGCGGCGAAGGAGTAGGCGTAGTTGTACGCCGCGAACCAGCCGAAGTAGACCAGAAGTAGCAGAGTACCGGCATAGAGAACAGTGGAAACGATCACCCGGGAGAATGTACGCGGGCCATATTCCCTCGGTATTTCAATCCATTGTCAACACAACACCGGTATTGACATCGATGCCACTTGGAGCGAAAGCTCGGCTGCAGTGCGTGACAGGAGTGTCGCTCATCACCGGGAGGACGTCGTGTCGATGCGTACGTGGCGGGCGCCGGCGTGGTGGCTGACGCTCCTGCTGACCCTGACGGCGCTGCCGGGCACGGCGCTGGCCGCCCCACGGGCGCCGGAGATCCATGGGCAGACCGTCCAGGCCGGACACCTGCGCGTCCAGGTGCTCGGTGCGACGATGCTGCGCCTCGAGTACGCCGCCGACGACAGGTTCGAGGACCGGCCGACCTTCAACGCCACGTACCGCGACCCGGGGCGGACCTGGTTCACCGCCGTCACCCGCAACGGCGAGCTGCGGATCCGGACCGGCGCGGTGACGCTGCACTACACCCTCGGCAGCGGGCCGGTGTCCCCCGCGAACACCACCCTCGACCTGACCATCGCCGGCCGGCGGACGAGCGTGCACCCGGCTTTCGGGTCACCGGCCCGCACCGACGCGCTGGGCGGCTGGTACCGGGGCCTCGACTACTACGCCGGGCAGGCCGGGCCGGTCGACCAGATCTCGCTGCACCCCGGCATGCTGCACCGCGACGGCTGGTACCTGCTCGACGACACGGCGACCGCGCTGCGCACCGGCGACGGCTGGGTCACCGCCCGGCCGCAGCGCGCCGGCGCCTACCAGGACGGCTACCTGTTCGGCTACGGGCACGACTACAAGCGCGGGCTGGCGGACCTGCGGACGCTCACCGGGCCGTCGGTGCTGCCCCCGAAGTGGGCGTTCGGCACCTGGTTCTCCAAGTACCAGGCGTACAGCACCGAGGACTACGAGACCGCGCTGTTGCCGGCCTTCCGGGAGCACGACGTGCCCCTGGACTCGCTGGTGGTCGACACGGACTGGAAGGCGCCGAACGCGTGGGCCGGCTGGAACTGGAACACCGGCCTCTTCCCCGATCCCGCCGGGTTCCTCGCGCGGTTGAAGAGGCAGGGCATCAACGCCACCCTCAACGTGCACGCCGCCATCTCCGGCGACGATCCCCGGTTCGCCGAGGCCCAGGCGCGGGCCAAGGGCAAGCTCACCCCGGCGGGCAGCAGCTTCGCGCCGAACCCGTACCGTTTCGACTGGACCGACCCCGACCAGGCCGCGGCCTTCACCGGGCTGCACCAGCCGTTCGAGGAGCAGGGCGTACGGCAGTGGTGGCTGGACTACTGCTGCGACGACAGCACCGTCGGCACGCGCGGGGTGACCGCCGACAGCTGGGTGAACGAGCTGTACCGGCGGGACGGGGACGCGCGTGGGCTGCGGGGGTTCTCGCTGTCGCGGATCGGGGCGTCGTTCCCCGCGTACACCACCGTCGGCGGCTCCGGGCCGTGGGCCGAGCACCGCAGCACCGTGCACTTCACCGGCGACACCCGGCCGGACTGGGAGACGCTCGCCTTCGCCGCCGCGATGACCCCGGCCGAGGCGAGCATCGGCATGTCCTACGTCAGCCACGACATCGGCAGCTTCGCCGGCAAGCACCTGCCCGAGGACCTCTACCTGCGCTGGGTGCAGCTCGGCGCGTTCCAGCCGATCCTGCGGCTGCACTCCGACCACGGCGACCGCCTGCCGTGGGAGTACTCCGGCACCGTCAGCGGGGCCGCGGCCGACTACCTGCGGCTGCGCGAGTCGCTGGTGCCGTACCTCTACACCGCGGCCCGGCAGAGCTACGACACCGGACTGCCGATGACCCGGGCGCTCTACCTCGACTGGCCGGAACAGCCCGAGGCCTACCGGCACGACACGCAGTACCTCCTCGGGGACTCGCTGCTGGTCGCCCCGGTGACCAAGCCGGGCCTGAGCACCACGACATCGGTCTGGTTCCCGCCGGGCACGTGGACCGACTTCTTCACCGGCGCCACCTTCCGCGGGCCGGCGACCCGCACGGTCGCGGCGACCCCGGACCGGATGCCCGTGTACGTGCGGGCGGGCGGCATCGTGGCCCAGGCACCGGCCGCGGCGAGCGTGGCAGCCCAGCCCCGCGACCTGCTCAAGCTCACCGTGTACCCGCACGCCTCGGGCGCCACGTCCGTGTACGACGACGCCGGTGACGGCCTCGGCTACCGCAACGGGCAGTACACCCGAACCCCCGTGCACTACCTCGAAGGCCGGCGGTCCGCGCTCGTCGTCGGCCCGGTCAGCGGAAGCTACCCGGGCGCCCCGGCCGCCCGCCGCTACACCGTCGGGTTCGCCGGCGTCTCGCGCCCGCACCTGGTCACGGTAGGCGCCCACCGCGCGCCCTGGACGTACGACGCCGCGAAGCACCTGCTCACCGTGGAGGTCCCCGCGTCCTCCGTCCGGCGCCCGGTCGTGATCACGCACGACGGCAGCGTCCTCACGGTGTCCCAGCAGCCGGCCGTCGACCTGACCTTCACCGCCCCGGACGGGCTGCAGTCCGGCGCGACCAGCACGCTGGTGACGACCGCCCGCAACGAGGGCCCGGGCACGATCACCGCCGTGTCGGCCACCGTGACCGCACCGGACGGCTGGGTCGTCACCCCGCGGACACCCACCACCGTGGCCTCCCTCGCCCCCGGTGGCACGTTCACCGCCACTTACGACGTCACACCCAGCGGCGCCTCACCCCGTACGCAGAACGTGGTCGCCCATCTCGCGTACCGGAACCCCGACGGCAGCGCGGTGAGCCTGCCGGCCTCCCTCACCGTGCCGCTGCGCCCGGTCGCGGTGACCTTCCGGGTGCTGGCCCCGCCGGGCACCCCGGCCGACGCCACCCTCTACGTGCCCGGAAACATCACCGAGCTGGGACCGTGGGATCCCGGCAAGGTCCCGATGACCGACCGCGGCAACGGCATCTGGGAAGCCACGATCACCGTCCTGGACGGCACGGAGATCCAGTACAAGTACACGCGCGGCACCTGGGAGACCGTGGAGGAATGGGGATCGATCACCGGCACCAACAACCGCAGTGTCACGGTGGACGGTGGCATCACCCGGACCATGGTCGTCGACGACACCTCCACGGCCTGGGGGCAGCCGGGCACGCCGGACACGCACCTGGCGATCCAGTACTGGCGTGACCCGCTCGTCGTGACCACCACACCGGCCGCGGGCAGCAGCGGTCCCGCCCCCGCCGCGGTGACCGTCAGGTTCCAGCGCGACGTGCAACCGTCGGGCACGGACTACACCGGATCCGTGACGGTCACGGGACCCGGCGGACCGGTCGCGGGGACCGTCACCGAGCCGACGCCCGGGACCCTGTCGTGGACTCCGGGCACGGCACTGCCGGCGGGGGCCTACACCGCGACGGTGGCGGAGGTCAGCAGTACCGGCCCGGCGGGCGTGACGATCCGCCGCCCGTACACCTTCACCTTCACCGTCTCCTAGCACCTTGCTAAAGGAGTCTTTCTAAAGCATTCTCTAGGATGTGGCTTCCGAAGAACGCGCGACGATCCGGCTGGAAGATCCCCGGGCCCTGCGCGCTTACGCGCATCCGCTGCGGCTGAGCCTGATCGGGATGCTCCGGCGCAACGGGCCGATGACCGCCACCCAGTGCGCGGCCCTCCTGAACGAGAACGTGCCGAACTGCTCGTTCCACCTGCGGCAGCTCGCGAAGTACGGGCTGGCCGAGCGAGCGCCCGCGGCCGACGGACGGGAGCGCCCCTGGCAGGCGACCGCCCGCAGCACGTCCTGGACGGACGACTCGGACGACCCGGAATCCCGGGCCGCGGCCGACCAGCTGAACGCGGCGATCCTCGGGCAGTACATGCGGCGGGCAGAGGCGTATCTCGCGGTCCGCGGCGACGAACCCGCCGAGTGGCGCAAGGCGGCGGGTTTCAGCGACGACATGATCTACGTGACCGCCGAGCAGCTGGCCACCCTCACCCAGCAGGTCGAAGCGCTGCTGGAGCCGTACCGGGACAAGGCCACGCGGTCCGAGGGATCGCGGGCGGTCACCGTCGTGCAGCTGGTGATGCCGACGCCGGAGCACGGCGCCCCGTGACCGCCGACGCCAGGCCGAGGCCCGCACCGGCACTGCTGCGCGACCGGGTTTTCCGCCACTACTGGTCCGCGCACGTCGTCTCGCTGGTCGGCGACCAGATCTCCCTGATCGCCGTTCCGCTGCTGGCCGTGCTGACGATCGGCGCCGGAGCGGCCGAGATGGGCTACCTGACCGCCGCGGCCTTGGCGCCGAACCTCTTCCTGTCCCTGCTCGCCGGGGCGTGGGTGGACCGGCGGACGGACAAGCGGAGGGTGATGATCGTTGCCGACCTGGGCCGGGCCGCCCTGCTCACCGTCGTACCGGTGCTGGCGTTCGCCGGGGTGCTGAACCTGTGGCACCTCTGCCTCCTGTCGCTCGCCATCGGCACGCTCACCGTCTTCTACGAGGTCGCCGACGGCAGCCTGTTCGCGTCCGTGGTCCAGCGGCCGGACTACATCGCCGCGAGCTCGCTCACCAACGGCGCCCGAGCCATGTCGTTCGTGGCGGGCCCGAGCGTGGGCGGCGTCCTCGTGCAGGTGCTCACCGCGCCGTTCGCCCTGCTCGCGGACGTGCTGTCGTACCTCGGATCGGCTCTGCTGCTGAGCCGGATCGCCGCGCCCGAGAACGCGGGTCCGACGCCGGAAGGCGGCGGCCTGAGCACAGGGTCCGGCCTGGCGTTCATCGCGCGATCCGTGGTCCTGCGGCAGCTGCTGCTCGGCGTCACCGTGATCAACCTGTTCAACTACGTCTTCCACGCGATGCTGATCCTCTACGTGACCACGGTGCTGGGCATCTCGCCCGGCCTGCTCGGGACGCTGCTCGGCATCGCGTCGATCGGCGGGCTGGTCGGCGCTGCGGTCACCGGCCCCCTCACCCGCCGGTTCGGCATCGGCCCCGTCGTGGTCCTCGGCTACGTGGCGTTCCCGCTCCCGCTGGTCCTGGTCCCGCTCGCTGACGGCTCCCGGCCGATGGTGACCGGCATGCTGCTCGCCGCGGAGTTCCTCTCCGCGCTCGGCGTGATGATCCTCGACATCGCCGTCGGCTCGCTGCAGACGGCGGCCACTCCGGTGGCCCGGCTGTCGCTGGTCAAGGGCGCGCAGCGCACGGTCAACTACGGGGTACGGCCGATCGGAGCGCTGCTCGGCGGAGCGCTCGGCGAGCTGGTGGGGGTGCGCACCACGCTGTGGATCGGCGCCGTCGGTGCGGTGGCCGGCGTGCTGTTCGTCGCGTTCTCTCCGGTCCCGCGCATGCGCGAGCTGCCCGACGCGTGACTGCGTAGTGCGCCCCCGTCGCGGTGATCGTCAGGTTCTCGCGCGACGAAGCCGGCACCAGCGCGGTGACGTCCGGTTCATCGGCCAGCCCAGCCCATCGGTCTGCGCCGGTTCGTCGGCGATCAGCGCCCAGTCCGGGAAGGCAGCCGTCACGTCGTCCCGCGAGACGCCACCCGACAAAGCCCGGAACCAGGTCACACCGAAGGCCAGCATCAGCAGCGTGGCTCCGGGATTGGCGAGCGCCGACAGGTTCCGGCCCACCGCGCGTCGCTGCTCGGCGTCGAAACCCTGGAAACAGCCGACATCGAGGAAGAGGTCGAAGGTGCCCAGACCGGCCGCCGCCAAGTCGGTCGCGTCTCCGACGACGTAGGTGACTGCCTCGGTGGTGGCGCTGCGGGCCGCCTCGACGGCGGCCGGCACGTAGTCCACACCGGTGGCCTGCCAGCCGCGGCGAGCAAGCTCGGGAGTGAACTGACCACGGCCGCAGCCGACGTCGAGCGCCCGGCCCAGCGGGCGCGAGCGCTCCGCCTCCTCCCGGTCCAGCAGAGCTGCGATGCTGCCGGCGGCGGGCTTCCCGTAACGCTCCCAGGGGGTGACCCCCCAGCGGTACATGCGGGCATAGTTGGTCAACGCACACCTCCTCGCCGCCATCGAAGCACACCGACGCTCAGGCGGTGGTGGCGGACTTCCTGGCGGGGTCGGCCGGGGCGGCGTCCTGCGCGGGGCGGCGGGTCAGGACCTGCGGGCCGGACGCCGTGATGGCGACCGTGTGCTCGGAGTGGGCGGTGCGGGAGCCGTCGGCGGAGCGGATCGTCCAGCCGTCGTCGTCGTACCTGATCTTGTCGGTGGAGCGGCAGAACCAGGGCTCGATGGCGATGGTGAGGCCCGGGTCGAGCCTCATGCCGCGGCGGGCACGGCCCAGGTTGGCGACGTGCGGCGCCTCGTGCATGGTGCGGCCGATGCCGTGACCGCCGAACTCGCCGTTGACGCCGTACCCGTAGGAGTGGGCGACCTCGCCGATCGCGGCCGAGATGTCGCCGAGGTGGCCGCCGGGCTGAGCGGCGGCGATGCCGGCCTCGAGCGCGACCTCGGTGGCCTCGATGAGCTTCAGGTCGCCCGGGTCGGGCGTGCCGACGACGACCGAGAGCGCGGAGTCGGCGGCCCAGCCGTCGATGACCACCGCCATGTCGATGCTGAGCAGGTCACCGTCACGCAGCACGTAGTCGTGGGGCAGGCCGTGCAGCACCGCGTCGTTGACCGACAGGCACAGCACGTTGCGGAACGGGCCGCGGCCGAACGAGGGGGTGTAGTCCCAATAGCAGGACTCGGCGCCGCGCTGCTTGATCCGGCGCCGGGCGTGGTGTTCGAGGTCCATCAGGTTGACGCCGACCGCGGCGACGCCGCTCAGCTCGGCGAGCAGCTCGCCGACGAACTGGCCGGTCACCGCCATCCGGGCGATCTCGTCGGCGGACTTGAGCTCGATCACGACAGCCCCCTTCACGAATGCGGTATTAATATACCGGACGCTCCGGGGGGATATCCTGCTGGCATGGTTCGCCAGCCACTCACCGCCGAACAGATCGCCGCGGGCCGGCGCCTCGGAGCCGCCCTCAGGGCCGCGCGGGCCGGCCGCAGCCTCGTCGAGGTGGCCCTGGCGGCCGGCATCTCCCCCGAGACGCTGCGCAAGATCGAGGCGGGCCGCCTCCCGGCGCCGGCCTTCGGGACCGTGGTCTGCCTCAGCCAGGCCCTCGACGTGCCGCTCGGCGACCTGGCCGACGCCTGGCTGGCCGACATGCCCGCCCACCAGGCTTCCTGAGCTTTTCGTAAGATCACGGCGTGTCATACGACCTTGCGGTGTGGGAGGGCGACCGGCCCGCGAACGACATCGCCGCGCACGCGGAGTTCGAGCGCCTGTACGAGCACTACATCGAGTCGGACACGCCCGTGGCACCGACCCCGCGCATCGCCGCCTACGTGGAGGCATTACTGGCAAGGGTCCCGGATCTCACCGTCAACGAGGGCCGGGGACCGTTCCTCTACTTCCCCGTGGTGTGGAGCCGCTGCGAGGAGAACTCGCAATGGGCTGCCCAGCTTGCGAAAGAGCATGGGTTGAACTGCTACGACCCGCAGTGGGACCGGCTGCGTACGCCGTTTTCTGAGCCCTGGCGCTTCGAGCTGACCTCCGCGCGAGGCCGCTCGTTCCGTGATCCGGACGCCGACCTGGTCCGTAGAGTCCTGGTGCGCCTGTCCACGGCCGACTACTACGCGATCCTCACCCGCGCCGACGACTGGTACGTCCAGGTCGGCTTCGGCGAGCAGGCCGGCACGCGACCGGGCTGGTATGCCCTCGAACGGCGAGACGGCACGCCCGATCAGCACTTCCGTGCCGAGCTGTCGGACCTCGAAGAAGTGGTGCGGGCCTTCGTCGCGTTCCTGGAAGGCGATCCCACCATCGCCGTTCGCTTTCCGTGGCAGCCTTACGCCGTCTGACAGCGGCTCACCGCGGCGGGATCCGGTCGTTCGCGACGGCGCCGGCGAGGTCGTCGGCGAAGGCCGCCGGGTCACGGGTACGCACGTACGTCGAGACGGCGTTGTAGAAGCCCTCCTGGAACTCGGGGCTGCGCGCTTCGCCGTGCGCGACCGACAGCAGCACCGGGGAGTTCCACAAGCTCCTGGACACCCCCCGCTGGTACGGAGACAGTGCCGCCACGTCGACCGTACGCAGCACCGGCACCGAGCCTTTCGCCTTGTGGAAGGCGAGCTGCGTCGCCGGGTCGTTGATGCCGCCGAGGAAGGCCAGCGCGTTCTTGGCGTTCTCGGCCTTGGTGGCGGCGACGAACACGTCCACGACCGCCAGGAAGCTGTCGCCGGTGCCGGGGAACGGTACGGCCCCGAAGTCCTCGCCCTCCTTGGCTCCGGCCGCGAGGAGCTCGCCGTACGCGGAGTCGTTCATGGACTCGAAGGCGCACCCGCCCGCGGCGAGCTTGCGCGTCGCGGCGTCCCAGGTGAGGCCGCTCGCGGCCGGGTCGGCGTACGTGAGGACATCGCCGAAGGTGCGCAGCGCCGCGCGGACCCGGGTGCCGCGCCAGTCGAGGTGGTCGCCGGCCATGTCCTGCCAGCCGCCGGCTCCGATCGTGCTGAGGAGCACGTTCTCGAAGAGCTCGACGGTGGTGAACGGGTCCTTGCCGCCGAGGCAGAGCGGCGCGGCTCCGGAGGCCTTGATCGCGCGGAGGTCGTCCTGGAACATCGCCGCGCTGTCGCCGCTCGTCGGCGGGTCGACGCCCGCCTTCTTGAGCACGTCGACGTTGTACCAGAGCACATTGCTGCGGTGCGCTCCGGTCGGTACGCCGTACGGTCTGCCGTCGCGCAGCAGCGACCGCAGGATCGTGGGTTGCATGGCCGCGCGGAGGTCGCCGGCGTCGAAGACGGACGACACGTCGCGGACGACGCCGCGGTTCGCGTAGCCCTGAACGGACTGGCCGGCGAAGGTCTGCCAGACGTCGGGCGGGTCCCCGCGCTGCAGCCGCTTGGCCAGCTCCACGATCGCCTCGGAGCCGGCGCCGCCGGTGATGGCCGCGTTCACCGTGTCCACGCCGGGGTGGGCCCGGCGGTACGCGTCGAGCAGGGCGTTCAGGGCGGGCGCCTCGGACCCGGAGGTCCACCAGGACACGATCTCCAGCCGCTGGGTGTCCTGGGTGGCGCTCGTCGGTTCGTCGCTGCCGCAGGCGCTCACCGCCAGCAGCGCCGCGGCGGCCGCGGCCGTCCAGCACCGGGCGCTCATGCCTTCCTCCTCAGGTCGTACAGCGCGTAGAGCCCGACGACGGCGAAGCAGACGCCGGGCACCACGAAGGACACGGCCGCGCTGGTCTCGTCGACGAGCTTGCCCTGCACCAGGGGCATGATGGCGCCGCCGACGATCGCCATCACCAGTCCGGCGGCGCCGAACTTGGTCGCCGGGCCCAGGCCCTTGAGTGCGACGCCGTAGATGGTCGGGAACATCAGGGAGAGGCAGAACGACAGGGCGACGACGGCGATGACTCCCGCCATGTTCGGGCTCGCCATCGCGAACAGGCAGAGCAGCACGGCCAGGAAGGCCAGCACGGCGAGCACCCAGGTGGCCCGGACCCGCCCGATGACCCAGGTCATCAGGAACCGTGAGCCGAGGAAGACCAGGAGGCTGATCTGCAGGTAGAAGCCGCCCTTCTCCAGGCTGCCACCGAGCGCCTGCTGCACGTACTGGATGAGGTAGGTCCAGGTGCACACCTGGGCCGCGACGTTGAAGAACTGCGCCACGACGCCGTAGCGGTAGTGGCTGTTGTGCCACAGAGTCCGGAACAGGGTGCCGGTGCCGCCCTCGTGCGGCCCGGCGTCGGGGAACTCCTCGACGATCGGCGGCGCCTTCTGGCTGGCGATGGCGATGGCGATGGCGATGAGGACGCATCCCAGCCCGAGGTACGGACCCATCACCGCGCCCAGCTCACCGGCACGGATCACGTGCAGCTGCTCCGGCGTCAGGGAGGCGATGTCGACCGGGTCGGCGAGCTTGGGCAGGATGAGCGTCGACGCGAGCAGCACCCCGATGTTCGTCCCTACGGGATTGAACGCCTGCGCGAGGTTCAGCCGCCGGGTCGCGGTCTCCTCCGGCCCGAGTGCCAGCACGTACGGGTTGGCCGAGGTCTCCAGGATCGAGCAGCCGGCGGCGATGGCGAACAGGGCCACGAGGAACGCCTCGTACGTCATGATCTTGCTCGCCGGGTAGAAGGAGAACGCGCCCAGGGCGGCCAGCAGGAGCCCCGTTAGGATCCCGGTCTTGTAGCCGAACCGCTGGTTGATGAAGGCGGCCGGCAGGGCCAGCAGGAAGTACGCCCCGAAGTATGCGAGCTGCACGAGCGACGCCTGGAACGTGCTCATGTCGAAGATCCGCTTGAAGCCCGCCACCATGGGCGTGGTCAGGTCCTGCGCGACGCCCCAGACGGTGAAACAGCCGATCAGGGCGACGAAAAGCAGGAACATTCCCCGCCCGACCAGCGGCTGGCGCTGCCTCTCCTCGGGCTCCATGACGGGCACGGGCACGGTGCTTGCCATCTGCACCCCCTTCACTCCATCGATGACGTTACATATCGTCTCGAGACGGAGGTCCGGGTGTTCAGTTGCCGTAAGTTCAGGCGTGCTTCGCCCGTCCCTTGCGCAGCACCATGGCGAGCGCCACCTCGCCGAGCCCGACCACCAGGCTGCTGATGCCCGTCAGCAGCACGAGCGAGGCCAGGGACAGGTCCGGCATCAGCAGGAACGCGATGCCGGCGGCCACGGAGAGCAGGCCGACGGCGAGGAGGCCGGCCCGGGCGGGACCGGTCCGCTGCAGGCCGAGCAGGATCTCGGTGAGCCCGCTGAGGATCCAGGTGACCGCGAAGAGCAGCGCCAGCACCGCCAGGCGGCTGACCAGGTCCCGCAGGCAGATGAGACCTCCGATGAGCACGACGATGCCCACGATGCCGGACAGGACGTGCCGGCCGATGCTCCCGCCGCTGCCGGGCAGGAAGGCGCCGATGATCCGGGCGATGCCGGCGACGAGCAGCCACACCCCGGCCAGCGCAGCCATGATCCTCAGGCTGACGTCCGGCCAGAGGAGGACCGCCGTGCCGAAGGCGACGGCACAGATCCCGGTGGTCAGAACGGTCCACCAGGGAACCGGTATCGATCGCAGTTCCGTGGCCGCGTCCGGCCAGCTGCCGGCCGTGCCGCCGCCGACTCCCGCGGATGCCCCGGTCATGTGACCTCCTCGGCGCTGTGGTGCGCTACCGGCGTCCATCGCCGTGCTGAGCAAACGCGAGCGCCGCCGCCGGGTCATCATCCGCCGGGGGTGATGCCCCGCGCGGCAGGCCGCGGGCACTCTGCCAGTCGAATGTCCAGGCGGAGCGAGGACGGTGCGGAATGACTGAACAGGTCGTGGCGGGACGGCCCTCCGGTGCGTTGCGCCGGGCCCTCATCCCCTTCGCGCTGGCGCAGTTCATCTGCAGCTTCGCCGGCTCCAACATGAACGTGATGATCAACGACATCAGCCGCGACCTGCACACGACCGTGCAGGGGGTCCAGCTCGCGATCACGATCTTCTTGCTGGTCATGGCGGCGCTGATGATTCCGGCCGGGAAGCTCACCGACCGCTACGGGCGGAAACGCTGCTTCAACGTGGGGCTGGTCGTCTACGGGATCGGCGCGCTGCTGAGCGCGGTGGCACCCGGGCTGGGCGTCCTCATCCTGGGCAACTCGATCCTCGAGGGCATCGGGACGGCCCTGCTCATCCCGCCGGTCTACATCCTCACGACCCTGCTCTTCACCGAGCTGGCCGGACGCGCCCGCGCCTTCGGCGCGATCAGCGCGATGGGCGGCATCGGCGCGGCGGCCGGACCGCTGATCGGCGGCTTCATCACCTCGGCGTTCAGCTGGCGGGCCGCCTTCGTCCTGCAGGTACTCATCATCGCGGTGATCGTCGTGCTGGGCCGGCGCTGGGTCCGCGACCCGCTCCCGCCGGATCCCGAGCGGCCCTTCGACGTCGGCGGCGCGGTGCTGTCGGCCCTGGGCCTCATCCTCGTCGTCACGGGGATCCTCGCGGCCGACGACGACCTGTGGCTGATGACCGGCCTGCTGATCGCCGGGGCGCTCGTGCTGACGTGGTTCTTCGTGTCGATGCGGGCCAAGGAGCGGGCGGGCCGGGAGGCGCTGCTCTCCGTGGCGTTGTTCCGCAACCGTACGTCCAACCTCGGCCTGGTCACCCAGCACGTGCAATGGCTGATGCTCATGGGCGTCTCGTTCACCGTGTCGGCCTACCTCCAGGTCGTGCGCGGCTACAACGCCGTCCAGACCGGTCTGATCTTCACGGCGACGACCGCCGGCCTGCTGCTCTCCTCGCTCGCCGCCGAGCGGTTCGCGAAACGGCGCGCCCAGCGGACCATCATCGTCGTCGGCTTCGTGGCCACCATCGCCGGTATCGTCACCGGTCTCTTCCTGGTCAGCGACACCAGCGCGGTGTGGACCTTCCTCCCCGGGCTCTTCCTGATCGGACTGGGGCTCGGCACCATGCTGACGCCGTCGGTGAACGTCGTGCAGTCCAGTTTCGGCGAAGAGCTGCAGGGTGAGATCTCCGGCCTGTCGCGCAGCGTGTCCAACCTGGGTTCGTCCGTCGGCGCGGCGCTCGCCGGCACCATTCTCGTCGCCGGGCTCACGGCCACGCCGCAGCGGTCGTACGCCCTGGCGATGGTCGTCGTGGCGCTGGCCGGTGTCCTCGGCCTGTGGGCCGCTCTTCTTCTCCCCCGGGGCCGGATGGACACGGCGGTCGGCGCAGACGCGAGCTGATCCGGCCACGGCCCGCAGGGGTGCGGCCACCATCCCGGTACGCCTCGGTGAGGGACCGCGGCGTTGGTACAGCGCGCGGGCCGCCGCGAAGACCACCCGGGTGGCGGACACCGATCAGGCCGGCGGCGAGCGCCACCGGCGATTTCGGGTACGGCGACCGCCACCCCCGCCGCTTCCAGCCGTTCCAGGGGCCGGATCAGTACGCCTCGAGCGCCAGCACGTGCGAACCCCACGGGGGCAGATCGACGTAGAGCCCCGCCCCGGCGAGCTCAGCGCCGTCGCGCCGGTACACCTGTCCTTCCACCAGATCGGTGAGCCGCCAGTCGCGGCCGCGCAGGGCCTCCCACGGCAGGACCACACGGCCTTGCGAGGCGTGCCCGGAGAGGTTGACCACGACCAGGTGGTGCGGCAGGCCGCCGTGCCAGGCCCAGGCCAGCAGGTCCCGGTGCGTCGGGTTGTCCGGCCAGCCGTTGACGCCGAGCAGGGTCCAGCTGCCCCGCCGCAGCACGGCGGCCGCGGCGATCAAGCGGTGGTAGAAGCGGCTCAGGTCGGCGCGGGCCGGCTCGTACGGCCACCGGCCGAGGAACACCGGGAGCTGTACCCGGCTGCCCTCGAGCTGGCCCTGATGCCACAGCGTGGCGCCCGGGAGCGTGGCGACAGCCACCGCGGCGGCGCGGTCACGTCCGGCGGGCAGGGCCGTCGCGGCGCGGGGCTCGTCGTGGTTCTCGATGAAGCGGATGAGCCGCTCCTGGTAGTCCGTCCGGGCACCCAGGTGCAGGCGTACGGCTTCGGCGTTCTCGCCGACGAGGCGGTCGTAGAGGCGTTTGTCGTAGCAGAAGTCGAAGCCCTGCTGCTGCAGCGTCCACTCCATGTCCCAGTACGCCTCGGCGATCAGCACCGCGCCCGGGTGCCGGCGGCGTACCTGTCCGATGACGGTCGGCCAGAACTCCTCGGCCGGCGCGGGACCCGCGTACTCGCCCCAGGTCTTGCCGAAGACGTCGTTCGTCAGCAGCATCGCCATGTCGCAGCGGACGCCGTCGCACTGGCTCAGGATGTCGCCCAGGACGTCCACGGTCGCCTGCCGCAGCTCGCCGCTGTACGCGTTGAGCTGCACGACGTCAGGCCAGGGAGGGAAGTACGGGTCGCGACCATGGGCCACCACCCGGCCGCCGACGTCGCACCACGCCGCGGGGTCCTCGGCGAGGTCGTCGCGGCTGCCCTGCACGAACCAGCCGGGATGCGCCGTCACGGCCGGGTGGTCGGGGGCGACGTGGTTCGGGACGTAGTCGAGGATCAGGCGCAGGCCGCGCCGGGCGAGCTGGGCGCGGGCCACGGCGAGCGCCTCCGGGCCGCCGAGCCGCCGGTCGACCACGTAGCGTCGGACGCAGTACGGCGAGCCGACGACATCGTCCGGGGTCAGATCCGGCAGCGCCGCGCGGAAGGCCTCCTGGAGCGCCGGGTTGTGCCGGGCCACGTCGAGCCCGGCCGGACTGCGCTCCCACACGCCCATCAGCCACACGGCGTTCGTTCCCACCGGTGCCAGCTCGTCCCACACCCGCGCCGGCACGTCGGCGAGTGTCGCCGTGGGCCCCAGGCACGGGCGCATAGCGGCCAGCCAGGGCACCGTGTTCACCTCGAAGACGACGGGGTGCAAGGGCCAGCCGGTCATCGGACGTCCCCTCCGGACCGCTCCCGCCGGACGCCGATCAGGCCGCGTTCGAGCAGGTCCTCACTGGTCAGGCCGGCGAACAGGTGCGGGAGCACCGCGACCAGCCCGGTCCAGCCGGTCTGGTGGGAGGCGCCCAGGCCGGCCCCGTTGTCGCCGTGGAAGTACTCGGAGAAGGTCACCAGGTCGCGCCAGTGGTCGTCGCCGGCGAAGACGGACTGGCCGCCGTAGCAGGGCCGGTGCCCGTCCTCGCCCGGCAGGAAGATCCGCGTCAGGCGGTTCGCGATCTCGCGGGCCACCTCGAAGAGCGTCATCCGCGTCCCCGAGCCGGTCGGGCACTCGACGGTGAAGTCGTCGCCGTAGCAGACGTGCAGGTTGAGCAGCGCGCGGATCATGAGCACGTTCATCGGGAACCAGATCGGCCCCCGCCAGTTCGAGTTGCCGCCGAACATGCCGGTGTCCGACTCCGCCGGCTGGTACGACACCTGGAACCGGCGGCCGTCCACCTCCAGGTCGTAGGGCTGCGCGGCGTGATGGCGCGACAGCGAGCGGATCCCGTACGGGCTGAGGAACTCCTCCTCGTCGAGCATCCGCTCCAGGATGCGGCGCAGCCGGGGCTCGTCGAAGAGCGCCAGCAGGTGGTAGCCGCGCTCGCCGCGGGGCCGGCCCTCGGACGACACCGCGGCCACGCTCGGGTGGCGGGCGATGAACCCCTGGGCGTCGGCGAGCAGCTCGGGGTACTTCCCGGTCACCTCGGGCCCGATGACCGTGGCGGCGGCCAGCGGCAGCAGCCCGACCATCGAGCGCACCCGCAGCCGGGTGGCGCTGCCGTCGGGACGCCGCAGCAGGTCGTAGAAGAAGCCGTCCTCCTCGTCCCACATCGTCTCGGCCTTGCCGGACGTGTGGTTGACCGCGACCGCGATCCACGCGAAGTGTTCGAAGAAGGTCTGCGCCTGCTCGAGGTAGACGGGATCCTCCTCGGCCAGCTCCACCGCGATCTGCAGCATGTTCTGGCAGTACAGGGCCATCCAGGCCGTACCGTCCGCCTGGTCCAGGTGGCCGCCGGTCGGCAGCGGGGCGCTGCGGTCGAAGACGCCGATGTTGTCGAGGCCGAGGAACCCGCCCTGGAAGACGTTGCGGCCGTCGACGTCCTTGCGGTTCACCCACCAGGTGAAGTTCTTGGCGAGCTTGTGGAACGCGTTCTCCAGCCAGGCGCGGTCGCCCCGCCCGGTACGCGACTTCTCGAGCTCGTACAGCAGGTACGTGGCCCACGCGTGCACCGGCGGGTTCACGTCGCTGAAGTTCCACTCGTACGCGGGGATCTGCCCGTTGGGATGCAGGTAGCGCCGGCTCAGCAGCAGGTCGAGCTGCGCCTTGGCGAAGGCCAGGTCGACCATGCCGAGGGTGACGGCATGGAAGGCGAGGTCCCAGGCGGCGAACCAGGGGTACTCCCACGTGTCCGGCATCGAGATGACGTCGTGGGCGAGCAGGTGGAACCAGTCGCCGTTGCGCACGCCCCGGGCCTCCAGCGGGTCCAGGCCGTGCTCGCCCAGCCACTGCTCGACGTCGTAGCCGAAGTACTGCTTGCTCCACAGCATCCCGGCGAGCGCCTGCCGCACCACCTGCCGTTCGTCGTCGCTCAGCTCCGGGGCGAGCAGGTCCCGGTAGAACTCGTCGGCCTCGTCGCGCCGCTGCTGCACGATCTCGTCGAAGGCTTGCGGATCGGTGCGGGCGTCGGGCCGGCCCGCGACGACGGCCTCGTCGGTGAGGCGTACCCGGATCGTCGCCGACCCGCCGGGCGGCAGCGTCATCGCGACGTCGACGGCGACCTTGGTGCCGGTGGCCGCCGGGTTCACCGCCGTGTCGTCGCCGCCGACCACGAACCGGTCGATGCCGTCCTTGACGTACGGCGACGGGTTGGGCGTACCGAAGAGCCGTTCGGCGTTGGTGTCGTTGCTGGTGAACAGCAGGCGGTGGGCGCCCTGGCAGAGCAGCCACCGGTCACCGAGGCGATGGTGGGTCGCCGCGACGACGGACGCCCCGGGCACGCCGGGCACCTCGCGCAGGTGCGGCCGGTTGCCGTTGGAGCCCCAGGACCACGTGTTGCGGAACCACAGGGTCGGCAACAGGCGCAGGTCGGCCGGGTCCGGTCCGCGGTTGTGCGCGGTGATCCGCAGCAGCACGTCCTCGGGGCCGGCCTTGGCGTACTCCACGACGACGTCGAAGTAGCGGTTCTCCGCGAAGACCCCGGTGTCGAGCAGCTCGTACTCGAACTCCGTGCGGCTGCGGGACCGGTTGGTCGCCACCAGGTCGCCGTAGGGGAACTCGCGCTGCGGGTACTTGTAGAGCATGCGCTGATAGGAGTGCGTCGGCGTGGCGTCCAGGTGGAAGTAGTACTCCTTGACGTCCTCGCCGTGGTTGCCCTCGGCGTTGGTCAGCCCGAAGAACCGCTCCTTGAGGATCGGGTCGCGCCCGTTCCACATCGCGACGGCCAGGCACATCCATTGCTGGTCGTCGCTGAAGCCGGCTATGCCGTCCTCGCCCCAGCGGTACGCGCGGGAGCGCGCCTGGTCGTGGCCGAGATAGGTCCATGCCTCCCCGTCCGCGCTGTAGTCCTCGCGGACCGTCCCCCACTGCCGGTCGCTCAGATAGGGACCCCATCGACGCCAGCCGGCGCCTGTCGTGCCGGCCTCGCGCAGCCGTCGCTGCTCGGCCCCGGAGGGTGCTGCACTCGTCATGCCGCCATGCTGGCTGCGCCCGGTGACGGCCGCGTCACCCTGGGCGGATGACCCCTCGTTCCCACGTGGCACCCGTCCGCACCCGGTACGCGGCCACGGCATCGTCCAGCGTGGGGAAGAAGTGTGCGGGGTCGAGCGGACCGGCCAGGCCGTACCGGTCGATCTTGCGCCGCACCGGGTCCTTCAGCTCCGCGAACACGAGCGACGTCCCCCGGGCGTTCAGCTCCCGGTCGAGGGCCTCCAGCATGTCCGCGGCCGTGGTGTCGACGTCGGTCACGGGCTCCGCCGCCAGCACGATCCAGCGGGGCGCCGGGTCCCGGCGGGCCAGCCGCCGGATCTGGTCGCGGAACACCCGGGCGTTGGCGAAGATCAGCGGCGCGTCGAAGCGGAACATCACCAGGCCCGGCAGGCGCTCGGCCTCCGGGTACGAACGCAGGTCGTGGTAGCCCTGCAGGCCCGTCGTGCGGCCCAGCTCCGCCTGGTACGGCCACCACACCCGGCGGAAGACGTTGAGCACCGACAACCCGACCGCCAGGCCGATGCCCGGCAGAACCCCGAGCAGCGCCACGCCGAGGAATGCCGCGAGCGACACGAGGAACTCGAGGCGGCGGCGGTGCCACAGCCGTACCGTGCCGGGGATGTCGGCGAGCGACAGCGACGCGGCGATCACCACGGCACCGAGCGCCGGCTGCGGCAGGTCGCGCAGGAGCCCGGGCGTGAGCAGCAGCATCACGAGGATGACGGCCGCGCCGACGACGCCGGTCAGCTGCGTACGGGCACCCGACTGCTCGGCCACCGCGGTGCGCGAGCCACTGGTGCTGACCGGGAAGCCCTGGAAGAAGGAGGCCGCGATGTTGGCGGCGCCGACGCCCTTCATCTCCTGGTCCGCGCGGACCTCCTGGTTCGAGCGGGCCGCGAAGGAGGAGGCGGTCGAGATGGTGTCCGTCAGCGACACGACGGTGATCCCGACCGCGCCGACCATCAGCAGCCCCAGCTGCGACCAGGACGCGTGCGGCAGCGTCAGCGGCGGGAACCCGGCCGGCAGCGGGCCGACGAGCTGCACTCCCCGCTCCCCCAGGTCCAGCAGCCAGGTGGCCGCGATCGCCCCGACGACCGCGACCAGCACCGCCGGCACCTTGGGGAGCCAGCGCTGCAGGACGACGATGACGGTCAGGGTGAACAGGCCCACCGCCAGCGCCGCGGGGACGGTCTCGCCCCCGGCCACCCCGCGGACAAACCCGGCCGCCTCGCTGATGAGATTGTCACCGTCGACGGAGAAGCCGAACAGCTTGGGCAGCTGTCCCACCAGGATCGTCACGGCGAGGCCGTTCATGTAGCCGATCTGCGTCGGCTGGGACAGCAGGTCGGCGATGAACCCGAGCTTCGCGATGCCGGCCGCCGTCATGGTCAGGCCGACGAGCAGCGCGAGCATCGACGCCAGGCCCATGGCCACGGCCGGGTCCCCGCCCGACCCCACGATCGGGATGAGCACCGCGGCGATCATCGGGCCCAGGGACGAGTCGGGCCCGACCACGAGGATCCGGGAGGCGCCGAACAGGGCGTAGCCGAGCAGGCCGAAGACCGTGGTGTACAGGCCGGTGATCGGTGGCAGGCCGGCGAGCTCCGCGTACGCCATCCCCTGCGGCACGAGCAGCGTCGACAGGACCAGTCCCGCGACGACGTCCTTGGCCAGCCAGGTCCGCCGGTAGCCCGAAGCGACCCCGAGGCCGGGGATCCAGCGGGCCGCCGCGTTCATCGCCGGGTCCAGCGAGGTCCGACGATCAGCCATTCCGCCTCCCACGAGCGCAAGCGGCGGCGATCGAGCCGCCAGACGACGATCCGCCGGACGCCGCCCAGACAGGTGGCCAGCCCGCCCAGGGCCAGCAGCGCCGCCATGACGGCGTCGAGGGTGGCGCTCCGGCGGCCGGGCGGGGGGACCACCGTGCCGTGGTCGTCGACCCAGATCGGCATCGTGCTGCCGGCTCGCAGGCCCTCGGTCGCGGAGATGGCCCCCGACCGCTCGACGCCGTCCGGCCCGGTCCAGCGCCCCTGCACCCGTACGGTGCTGGACACCGGCATGGCGTCGCTCGCACCACCCTGACGGACGGCGTCCTCGAGCAGGACGGCCACCACGGCGACGTGGTGCCGCCGCTCCCACTCGCCGGCCCGTTCGGCACCGCGGTACGTCGTCCGCGCTGTCCACCAGGCCGCCAAGGGACCCGCGAAGACCATCGCCACCACCAGGACGAACGTCAGCCACGCCTGGACGCGGTCGGTGCCCCGGCGCAGCGGCATCCGCACCCACGGCATCCGGCGTCGGATCCGCTTCCCCCACATGCCGGCCTCCCTGTCATGAGCGGCCCTGGGCGTCGGCCACCTCTGCCCCGTGTACGGCCACCGCGTAGATCACGACGGCGGTCATGGCGATCGCCGTGACGGACCACACCGGATAGACGCTGAGGAACGCGAAGTTCACCCAGGCCGCCGAGCCCGCGAGCACGATCGCGGTGTACCGCGCCCACCGGCGCCCGGCCGTCAGTCCCGCTCCCGCCGCCACGGCCACGGCGCCGAGCACGATGTGGAACCAGGCCAGTGCCGTCACCCCCACGGGCAGCAGCAGGTCGGCGCGGCCGCCGGCCAGAACCTCCGGGCGGAACAGGGCGATGACGCCCGTGCCGACGTGCACCGCCCCGAGCATGACGAGCATGAGCGCCCCGAGCAGGACCCAGGCCACCCAGGCCGTCGCCGTGCTGCGCTCCACCGTTCCCGACATCGAGCCCTCCCTGTGCCGGGCTCAGCAGGTGCCCGACATGGCATCGCCGAGGTTCTGGACGCTGCTCCGCAGGGTCGTCCGAGTCGCCTGCACGGCCGCCAGCGTCTTTGCGTCAGGCGCGGCCCGGGCGTCGTCCACGCTCACGCGGAACTGGTTCGCGGCGTTCTTCACCATGTCGATCTCCGGTGCGAACTGTGCCTTGGCGTCCGCGGCGAGCTGCTGGAGATCGGTTCTGAGCTGCTGGAGGCCCGTCTCGAGCTGAGTCAGGCCGTTCTCGCTGACATTGGCGTCGCGGACGTGGTCCATCGTGGTCTGGACGGCATCGAGGCTGTCGCACACGGGCGGCTGGTCCGAGCCACATCCGCCGGTCCCGAGCAGCGCCGCCGTCACCACGAGAATGACTGGAATCGGTCTCATGCCGTCGAGCCTGCCCGGCGCGCCCGCATCCGACGTCATCTCGCCGGGATGAACGGCTCCCGGAACGCCGGATGCCGGCCCGCTCCCCAGCCGGCCGGCATCCCGCCTCCACCCCTAAGCTGACGCGGCCGCCGCCTGGTCGGACCGGTTGCCGTCGGCACCGCCGTGCAGCGCCTCCTGCAGCTCCGCCTCGGTCTCCTTGGACAGCGACGACTTGAGCACGGTTCCACCGAAGCGGGCCAGTCCTTCGACCGCCTTGTCGGGGGTGACGTGCTCGACCACGAGGAAGAGCGCGGACGTGCCGGGCTGCACCTGGTCGCGTACCTGATCCTGGAATTCCTTGCTGATCGCGCCCTTGGTCATCTTGCCCATCAGGGCGCCCAGGCCGGCACCGACGGCCATGCCGAGGAAGGGGATGAAGAACAGCATGCCGAACAGCAGCCCCCAGAACATCCCCCAGGTGGCTCCCCCTCCCACCGCATGGTGGTTGGTGGTGACGTGGAACTTGCCCTCGCGGTCACGAATGATCACCGCGATCGCGTCGGGCTGAATGATGAGGTCCTTGGCCAGCCGCTGGGCCTCCAGCGACGCGGCCGTCGCGGTGGTCTCGTCGGGGTATCCGATGGCGACGAGTGTTGCCATGATTCGTCCACATCCCTTCCTCGAACCGGTCGGACCCAGTCAGTCATGCCGGCCTTGGACGGACCTCATTCCGCACGAATGAAGCAGGGACGGCGACACGCGGGCACGGTGTTGGCATGAGTGTGCAGTACGAGATCTGCGTAGAGGGCCTCCTCGGCCCGGTGCTGCGATGCGCGTTCGCCGACGTGCATTGCGAGGCCGTCGCCCGGCACTCGACGATTCGCGCACGGCTGTCCACGGAGCAGCTCCGTCATCTGCTGATCCGCCTGGACCGGTCCGGTGTCGAGCTGATCAAGGTCCAGGTCATCCAGCCTGGATGACGCAGCACCGGGTCACGTCCGGGAAGGATCGGGTGGGGCGTCACCGCTCCGTCGTCCGATCAGGAAGGAGAGCGAGCAAATGGCCATCGGTCCGGTGCAGATGATCGTGCTCGGCTTCAATCATCCGAACTTCCACGGCGAGGTGATCGAAGAGCTCGAGAGACTCCGCAGGAGCGACACGGTACGCGTCATCGACGCGCTCGCCGTCTACAAGGACGCCGACGGCGAGATCGAGGTCGAGCACCTGAGCAACCTGTCCACCGAGGAAGCCGTCGAGCTCGGCAGCAAGATCGGCGCGCTGGTCGGGCTCGGCATCGACGGCGAGGCCGGCATGGAGGCCGGCGCGGCCGCCGGCGCCGAGACGGCGGCGACGCAGGGCCTGCAGGCGTTCACCGACGCCGACGCCTGGGACATCATCGCGGAGATCCCCAACGACACGGCCGCGGCGTTGCTGCTGATCGAGCACCACTGGGCGGTGCCGTTGCGCGACGCCATCGCCCGCGCCGGCGGGTACCGGCTCGGCGACGGCTTCATCAGCCCGCTGGACCTGGTCGGCATCGGCCTGGTGACCGCGGAGGAGGCCAAGGAGCTGCACGACCTCGAGACCGCGGCTCATCGATAAGGAGGTACGGACATGTTCGGATCCCGTCGGGTGGCCCGGCGCACCGCGCGCCGCACGGCACGGCGTGTGTCGCGACGCCGCCGTTGACGACGACCATCGGATGCAGCCGGGCTCCAGGGCCCGGCTGCATCATTCATCCCTGGCGGGTGGCCCACTTCTCCCCCTGGCACGGCACCGTGGAGCCATGACGATCTCCGATCACCACCATGCGGCACCCGAGCGGACCACCGCCGTGCCGACCCGGTGGAGCGATGCGGCGCTGGGAGCCGCGGCGGGCCTCGCCCGCGACGTGGGTCGGGCCGTGCAGCGGCGGCGGTCACGCGTCGCCGAGCTCGCCGAGCGGGGTGCGGTGGAACGGGCCCGGTACCGGCGGGCGACCGTGCAGGCGGCCGAGGCGGCGGTCACCGCCGTCGCCACGTCCCCGGTGATCGACCGAATCGTGGATCACCAGCTCGAACGGGTGCTGCGTCCGGTGGTGCTCGCCGTGCTCGACGACGTCCTGCTGCTGCTCGAGAAGGAACCGGACCGGATCCAGGCGCTGATCCGCGGTCAGCGCGAGAGCATGGTGGACGAGCTGGTCGGCCGGCTGCGGGCCGGCGCGGAAGCCGGTGACACCGCGGTCGATCGGCTGACCTTCCGGATGCTGCGGCGGGCTCCCCGGTCGGAACCGGCGCCACCCGCCGACCTGTGAGCACCCCGGCGCCGCGGGACTACGCCGGCCCGGTCAGCCGGGCGATCGCATACGCCCTCGACACGCTGATCGTCGCCTCCTTCTTCACCGGCGGCGCCGCCCTCGCCGGTTTCATCACCTCCGTCATGGGCGCGGAGATCCACGATCTGACGCGTGCCGCCGCCTCCGCCCTCCTCCTCATGCTCCCGGCCATGCTGGCGGCCTACTGCGCGCTGTTCTGGGCCCTCGCCGGCCGGACCCCCGGCATGGCGTTGCTGGGCCTGCGCGTCGTCGCCGTTCGTCCGCAGCACCTGTCCTGGATCTCCGCGGCCGTCCGTGCGGTGGTGCTGGCGTACTTCCCAATTGGTGCGGTGTGGGTGCTCGTCGACCGCCGGCACCAGGGGGTCCACGACAAGCTGGCCCGTACCGCCGTGGTCCGGGTGGGCTGACTCAGCGGCTCCTCTCCCAGCGCCGCACCGGCCCGGTGCACCACCCCGAAGCGTCCTGGTGGCGTTCCTCGATGGTGATGAGCTCGGCGTCCACCCTGATCACGGTCCACGAGCGGCCGACACCGCGGAGACGCCGGCTGGTGGCGGTGCCGGCCACCACCTCGATCGGGCGGTGCGCGCTTCCGGGAAGCCGGACCGGGCCGGCAGCCGGTACGTGGGTGTGCCCGGCCAGCACCAGGTCCACCCGGGCGGCGGCGAGGGCCGTCAACAGGTGGCGGCGGCCCACCATCGTCGCGAGGCCCGTGGCGCTGGGCGGATGGTGTACGGCCAGCAGCCGGATGTCGTCCACCGGCGCCGCACCCAGCACCGTCCCGACCGCGTCGCACTGGCGCCTCGACACCCGGCCGCTCTTCCACCGCCATGCCGGTGCGGTGGGCAGCCCGAACGCCGCCAGGCCGGGCAGCCGCACCACCGGCTCGAGGTCGGGCTCGGCGAGACGCCGGTACCGCCGGTACGGCGCGACCAGCCGCTGGACGCTGATCAACGGGACGTCGTGGTTGCCGAGAACCACCAGCCGCCGACCCGGCAGCCGGTCGAGCAGGCCCCGGGCCTGACGGAACTCCCCGGTCCGGGCACGCATGGTGCAGTCGCCGGTCACCACGGTCAGCGTCGGCCGCGCCGCCGCGACGTCGGCAATCACCGATTCCGCGGCTTCGGGATCGTGCGCTCCCAGGTGGAGGTCGGACAGGTGCGCTACCACGAGCCCGGCAGGACCCGCGGTCATCGACGGCCCGCTGCTGTCTGACCAGTCATGACCGACCTCCGGCGTTGCGATCGAGCGACTGCGATCCCTGCCTATGACCAAACACCGGGAGTGCTCGGCTGCGCACCATCCGCCGAGGAGGAACGGGACAGAAATTATCCGATCCGGACGATGTGGCACTCTCGTCCGGCCGTAAGGCTGAGTCACGCAGCTCCGTGGTTGCCCCACAGGAGGGAGGACCCGTGCGTGCTGATCTTGTTGTCACCACGCCCATGATCGGTCCGGTGACGGATGGCGATCCCCTGCTCGAGTCCAAGTTCGAGATACCCGAACGTCCGCGCTTCATGGTGGCGCGGCCCCGCCTGCTCGAAGCGCTCACTACCCGCCGGGACATCCCGGTAACCCTGGTGGTCGGTCCTGCCGGTAGCGGCAAGACCCAACTGGTGGCCTCGTGGATCCGCGGCGGAACCATGGACGACGCCGTGGCATGGATCACCTTGGAGGACGAAGACGACCAGTCCGCAGTGTTCTGGACGTACGTCGTGGCGGCACTCCAGCGCGCCGGAGTACCGGTGTCGCCGTCGCTGGTCCCACTGCCGTCGCGCACCGAAGTGGACCGGTCGTTCCTGGTACGGCTGGCGGCCGAGCTGGCCGACCTGGACAGGCCGCTGCTGCTCGTCCTCGACGGCGTGTCGAGCGTCGGAGGAGAACAGTGGGCCATGGAGCTGGAGTTCGTCCTCCGGCACGCGAGCCCGAGACTGAGGCTGGTGCTGATCGGCAGGTGGGATCCGCCGCTGCCCCTGCACCGGTACCGCCTCGCCGGGCGACTCACGGAAATCCGCAGCGAGAATCTCGCCTTCACCGCCGAGGAGGCCGCCGCACTGCTCACCCTGCACGGCGTGAACCTGAGCGCCGCGGGGTTGGCGTCGCTGCTGGAACACACCGAGGGATGGGCGGCCGGCCTGCGGCTGTTCGCCATGGCCCTGCAGGACCACCGCGACGCCGAACGCCTCCTCGACACCATCACAGGCAACGAGGCGACCATCGCCGAATACTTCGTCGACGAGGTGCTGCGGGTCCAGCCGCCGCACGTGCGGGCGTTCCTGCTGGAGGCGAGCATCCTCGAAACGTTCACCCCCGAACTGGCCGAGGCCGTCACGGGGCGCAGCGACGCCCGCAGGCTGCTGATGGAGCTCGAGCGGCGCAATGCGTTCGTCCAGCCGGCGACGGAGTACTCGAAGGCGTACCGGTTCCATCGGCTCTTCGCGGAGCTGCTCCGCGCTCAGCTGATGTGTGAGGCCCCGGAACAGGTACCGGAGCTGCACCGCCACGCGGCACGGTGGTTCGCCGCACACGGCCAGACGGTCGAGGCGGTCCATCACGCCGTGAAGGCACGGGACTGGCACACCGCCGCCACGATCACGCTCGACCACTACGCGATCGGCCGCGTGGCGATCGAGGGGCGGACCGGCCGGCTGGGTGCGCTGCTGGGCCAGCTTCCCGACGACTGCGACGACGCCGAGGTGGCGATGGTGGTCGCCGCGCTCGAGCTGGCCGACGCGTCGGTCGACCGCAGCGCCCGCCACCTGGCCCGCGCTCAGGATCTGGTCATCGGCCGCGGCTGGGAGTACGGCAAGGGCCTGGCCCTGGCGGATTCCGTCCTCAGTGTTCTCGTCGCCGCGGCCCGCGGGGACCATGCCCAGGTCCTCCAGCTGAGTCCCGCCACCGAGCAGGCCCTCGCCGACGCGCCGCCTGAGATCCTGGCGAGGCGTCCGGAGCTGCGCATGCTTACGCTTTCGGCACGAGGCTTCGCGCACAGCTGGCTGGGAGCCGTCGACGCCGCCGCGATATGCCTCGCGGAGGTCGTGGCCACCACGGCGCCCAGGTGCCGGTACCTGGCGATCGACTGCCTCCAGCACCTCGCCCTGATCGAGGCCTACCGCGGTCGTCTCGGACATGCCGAGCAGCTGGCCACCGAGGCCTTGGACGCGGCCGATCGATGCGGGCTGGAGCAGGCGCGCCGGCCGATCGTCGCCCACGCCGCCCTCGGGTGGGTGGCGATGGAGCGGTACAGCGTCGACGCAGCCGGCCGTCACCTGCGCGCGGCGGACCCGAAACGTCATCCCCGCGACGACGGGGCGGCCGCTGCCGCTTTCGCGCTGGTGAAGGCGCGCCGGCTGCAGGCCCGGGGCGAGCTGCGAGGGGCGATGAGCCAGCTCGCCGAGGCCTCGACCGGTCCCGTACCACCGGAGTGGCTGGCCCGGGAGATCAGCGTGTCCCGGGGCCATCTGGCGATCGCCACCGGACGGGCCGGCGAAGCGCTGGAGGAGGTCGGCCGGTTCGCCCAACCGCAGCCGCCGGAGGTCGTGGTGCTCCACGCAGCCGCGCTGGCCGCCGGTGGTGAGCCGGACCTGGCGGCCGACACGCTCATGCCGGTGCTGACATCGGCCGGATCCACCCCGCCGATCCGCGTGGAGGCCTGGTTGGTCATGGCGACGATCGCGGAGCAGACGGGCGACGCCGACACCGCACGCGGCGCCCTGCGGCACGCCCTGCGGGAGGCCCTCCCGGAGTCGCAGCGGCGCGCCGTGCAGCAGGTCTGGGCACGACTACGCCGCGTGCTGCGCGACGACGACGAGCTGACTCAGCAGTACCGGGCCCTGCAAGGCGACACCCCGGCGCCCTCGTCCGCCGGTTGTCGCAAGTCGGACGCCGGCAGCCTGGTCATCGTCGAAGCGCTGAGCCGGCGGGAGATGGAGGTCCTGCAGGGCATGGCCGGGATGCTGCCGACCGAGGAGATCGCCGCCACGCTGTACGTCTCGGTCAACACGGTGAAGACCCACGTGCGCAGCATCCTGCGCAAGCTGTCCGCCTCGCGGCGCAACGAGGCGGTTCGCCGGGCACGCTCGCTCGGGCTCATCTGACGCGTCACTCGTCCGGGATGACGTCGCCGGACGAGTGACCCACGAGGCTGGGAGCCAGCCGGTCGAAGGGAGGACGACGATGCCCGGGTCACCACCGCTCAGGCCGCCGGCCGATCTCGCTGCGGCGTACCAGGAGGCGATGCGGGAGCTCGCGGCGCTGCGGCGCGAGCACTCGACGCTGACACGGAAGCTGAAGGCGGATCACTGCCTGCGGCCGTGGCAGGTCGAGCTGCTGAAGCTGCAGCGCCACCTCGAGGCCGAGGACCTGCGCATGGTCGTGCTCTTCGAGGGGCGCGACGCGGCGGGCAAGGGCGGCGCCATCCGGCGGGTCACGCGGTTCATGAACGAGAAGCACTACCGCGTCGTCGCGCTGGGCCGCCCGACCGAGGAGCAGCGCTCCCAGTGGTACTTCCAGCGCTATGTGGCACAGTTCCCGACCGGTGGAGAGATGGTCCTGTTCGACCGGAGCTGGTACAACCGCGCGATGGTGGAACGGGTCTTCGGGTTCTGCAGCAGCAAGGAGTACCGGGACTTCCTGCGGGGTGTCACCGGCTTCGAGAAGGACCTGGTCCGTCAGGGCACCGTCCTCGTCAAGCTGTACTTCAGCGTCACCAAGGAGGAGCAGGCGCGCCGCTTCGAGCGCCGCCTGACCGATCCCCTGCGCCGGTGGAAGCTCAGCGAGATCGACCTGCAGGCCCAGGACCGCTGGGACGACTTCACCGACCGCAAGTTCGAGATGCTCGTGCGCACCGGCACGAAGGCGGCTCCCTGGCTGATCATCCGTTCCAACGACAAGCAGCGCGCCCGGTTGAACACCATCAAGGTCATCCTCAACGCGGTGGACTACAAGGAGCGCGATGCGGACCTCGACTTCACCCCGGACCCGGACATCGTGGTTCCGGGCCCGGAGGAGGTCGCCCTGATGCGGGCGGAGCTGAAGCGCAGTGGCAGCTTCGCGGGATGACCGTACGGCGAACGCGGCGACGGAGGAAGGGACCATGCCCGAGGCGTCATATCAGGTCACGGTCGCCGGGGTGATCCCGGCGGAGCTGCTGGCGGAGCTGCGGGACTTGACCGTGAACGTGGAACCGCCGGAGACCGTCCTGCACGGGTCGCTCCCGGACCAGTCCGCCGTCGTCGGCCTCATCTCGCGGATCCACGGTCTCGGTCTCCGCCTCATCGAGGTGCGCCGGCTACCTCCCGAGGAGGCCCCGGAGCAACCGCCCGGTCCGCCCGGCTCCTGATTCTCTCACCCATCGCACCGCAGCCGCTCGAGGTCACGCCCCCTCTCAGCGTGAACCCTGCGGCGCTGGATCGTCCCCGGCGAATGACCGGCCGGCCCATATCACTCGCGGCGGATGGCGCGCCGGCCTCCCCCGCCGGGCGACCATGCCCGACGACAGCCGAAAGGAGGGTCCCCATGCTCGGATCGCTCGTGATCGCGGCCTTCCTCGGCGCGCTGATCGCCGTCGACATCGCGGCGTACCGCAGCCGGCGACGCTTCGTTCGTGCCGAGAACACCTTCCGCTGCAGGGCCCGGTTCTGCGGTTATCCGTCGGCGGTCTGGCCCCGGCTGTCCCGGCGCTGGTCGCGGCCGATGTGGGCGGCCTGGGACGACGACATGCTGGTGATCCGGCGGGGTCCGGTCTCGAGCCGGATCATCGTCCTGCGGGCGTCGGTGTCCCAAGGCGTGTACACCCTGCCGGCGGCGGACGTGCGGCGGTGCGGGCCGCACCCGGTCGCGGTCTGTCTGCTGGTGTGGGACGGCTCCCGGATCGAGGTCGCCGCGAGCGGCGACTCGCGGCTGGCCCTGGTCGGGCCCTATCTGACCGCGGCGGTCAACGACCTTCCGCAGGCGCCGGTGCGCCGGCGCCAGACATGACGTCCGGTCGAGCGTCCGGACGACCGAAAAGTACGAGGAGAGGTGGCATCGCCATGTCGGACACCCAGGAAAGGCGCACCTACACCGCGGACGACTCCTATGAGCCCCCGGTGCCCGAACGCACCGGGTGGGTCGGGTTCGTCCTGTTCGGAGGCATCATGCTGGTGATGATGGGCGGGTTCCAGGCCATCGAGGGACTCGTCGCGCTGTTCAAGGAGGACCAGTACCTCGTCACCCGCAACGGCCTGATTCTCACCATGGACTACACCTCCTGGGGATGGACGCACCTGTTCCTCGGGCTCGCCGCCATCGGTATCGGCATCGGCGTCCTGCTCGGTCAGATGTGGGCCCGGGTGCTGGGCATCGTGGTGGCCGTGCTCAGCGCCCTGGCGAACATCGCGTTCCTTCCGGCCTATCCGATCTGGTGCACCATCGTGATCGCGACAGACGTCCTGGTCATCTACGCGCTGGCGGCGCACGGCGATGAGGTCAAGGCACCCTGAGGTGAACGGCGTCCACGCCGGCTCGCCCGCAGCCGCCGCGCAGCGCCCCGAGGTCGTCGGGGCGCTGCGGTCGTTCGCCCTGGGGCGCCGCCGAGGGTGTTCCCGCCCCGTCCAGACCTGTTCACCCTTACCGGATGAGGCACTGGGGCGCCTCCGCCGACGACGCTCGGGCCACGTGCGGCCACGGTAGCCGCGGTGCTCTAGGAGGAACGCCATGACGGCGATGTACCAGTCCGCTAGTCCCTCACCGCGACCGGAGCTCAACGCCGGGCGGCTGTGGGCCGGTGGTGCGGCCACCGCGGTCGTGGCCGCCCTCATCGCGATCGTCGGAATCCTCATCGGTCGTGGCCTCTTCGGCGTGGAGGTGCTCGCGCCCAAGGGCGCAGGCGTGTGGGGCGATGCCAGTACCGGGTGGTACGCCCTCGGCGCCGCGATGCTCAGCCTTCTGGCAACCGGCGTGATGCATCTCCTGCTGCTGTTCACGCCGCGCCCGATGCTTTTCTTCGGCTGGGTGATGACGCTGGCGACGGTGGTGGCGATGCTGGCGCCCTTCGTCACGGATCAGGACCTGGGCTCACGGTTGTTCACCGCGGGCCTCAACTTCATCCTCGGGGTGGCCATCGGCTCGCTCGTTGCGGGTTCCGCGCACACCGCCGTCCGGCCCCTGCCCAGGCTCTACCGCTGAGGAGCGAGAATGACCGACAGTGAACATGCTGCCGCCGCACGTCCGTCGTCTTCCGGACCGGCGCATGCGCGGACGGAGCCCCGGAGCGTCACCGCCTGGCTGGGCTGGGTGGTCTTCACCGGGATCCTGCTCTGCGGGGCGGGTGTGATCAATGCCGTTCAGGGGCTGGTCGCGATCCTCGACGAGAGCTTCTACCACTCGTCGACCGCCGCCCTGGCCGTCGACGTCAACTACGCCGTATGGGGATGGGCGTTGCTGATCCTGGGTGCGGTGCTGGTCGCGGCGGGCGGCGGCGTCATCCTCGGGTACGCCTGGGCGCGGGTCGTCGCCGTGGTGGTCGCCTCCATCAACGCCCTGGTGAACCTCGGCTTCGCGACGGCATACCCGGCGTGGACGATCCTCGCGGTCGGCTTCGACGTGCTGGCGATCTATGCGCTGATCGTCCACGGGGGCGAGGCGAAGACGTTGCGCATCACCCGGAGATGACCGGATGAACGTCACAGTGTGTTCCGAGGAGCGGTCCCGGCAGCACACCGCGCGCCGGGCCACCGCCGCGACCGGCGCGCGCTGATGCCGAAGCCGGCGCAGGAGATCCAGGAGGCGACCGCCGCGGGCTTGTACGGCATCATCGTGAGCTCCGCCGTCATGGTCGCCTCCCACGCCCCGACGGTGTCGGCCACGGTCGTGACGGTGCTGGGCACCCTCACGATCTACTGGGTCGCCGAACGGTACGCCCGGATCGTCGCCGAGCGCATCCACGAGGGACACCGCCCCCGCTGGGACACGCTGCGCGCGCAGCTGACCGGCGGCTGGGAGCTGGTCACGGCGTCCTTCCTGCCCCTCGGGGTGCTGGTCGTCGCCTGGTTGCTGCGCCGGGATCTGCGTACCGCGGTCATCTCGGCGCTGCTCTGCAGCACCGTCCTGCTCTGCATGGCCGGCTGGCGGGTCGGCAGGCAGGGCCGGCTCTCCGCCCTCGAGCAGCTGGTTTCCACCGTCGTGGCCGGCCTGTTCGGGGTCGCGCTGATCGGCTTGAAGACGATGCTGCACTGACCGGTGCGCGGCGGTGCCGGCTCAGATGAGCCCGTGCGCCCTCGCCCGGGTCACCGCCTCGCGGCGACGGGCGACCCCCAGCTTGCGGTAGATCGACCTCATGTGCGCCTTGACGGTGTTGACCGACACGCCGAGCTCGGCGGCGATCTCGCCGGCCGTCAGCATGGTGGGCAGGTAGCCCAGCACCTCCATCTCCCGCTCGCTGAGCTCCCCGTTGCGGTGCAGGACCTCATCGCCCGTGCCGGCGGCGTCCGTGTCCTGCAGGATGCCGGTCACGAAGGCCGTCGGCCGGCCCGTCAACAGGTTCCGCCGGCCGAGGAGCCGCTCCAGCCGGCCGCCTCGCATGCTGATGAACGGCCGCCGCAGACGTTCCTTCTCGGCCAGGGCGAAGGCCCGGCCGAGCTCGTCGCCCGCGCGAAGCCCCTGCCGGCGGGAGTCGGCGATGAGGGCAGTCAGGATGTGCGCTTCGACGGTCGCCACCGTTTCGGACAGTGGCGGCGGCGGCCCTGCCAGCAGCTCTTCCGCCAGGTGCACGTGCCCGACGGCGAATGCGGCTTGCGCCCAGCGGACCCGCTCGGCGAAGGTGAGGGGACCCCGGGTCGCGAGGTCGGCGTACCGTCGCTCGACCGGCTCGGGCAGGCCCGTCCGCAGATCGATCTCCGACTCGGTGAGCAGGAGCCACCGGTCCAGGGCGGGGGCGCGGATCCGGGAGTCGCGCTGCCGGCGCGCCTGCGCGACCAGGGCGCGGGCCCGTGCCGGCTCTCCCTGTGCCAGGGCGAGCCGGGCCTGAGTCCCCAGCCACGTGATCCGGCTCACCGCCTCGGGCTCGTTACGATGGGCCCGCCGGCCCTGCTGCAGGACCCGTTCCGCCTGAGCCGGCTCGTGTCGCTCGATGTGGGCCAGCACCAGCGCCAGGTGAGCCGGCACGGACTGCAGCGCGTACGTCCAGCCACGCCGCTCCGCCAGGTCCCTCGCCGTCGTCGCCAGCCGGGCGGCCTCCCGCACGGACCCGGCCATCACCTCCAGCATCGCCAGATGCCCAAGGGCGTTGATCGCGACCAGCTCGACGCCGGCCGCCCGCGCGGCGGTCGACGCGCTCGAGAGAAAGCGCTCCGCGACTTCCGGTCTGCCCTCCCAGAGCAGCCCGACTCCCTTGTTGTTCAACGCGACCGCCCGGAACTGTGCGGCGGACGGCACCTGGGCGGACCGGAGCTTGCTCAGCGTGGCGAGCAGCCGGGTCGTCTCCCCCACGACCTCCGGCATGTCGCCGACCGCCCGGTACACGCTCATCTCCAGCGACCGGATGGTGATCTCGGTCGGCAGCCGCTCCTCCTCGGGCCGCTCCCGTAGCAGTTCACGCGCTCCCTCCAGGACCGCCGGCATCGTGTCCCAGTCCCCCGCGTCGAACATCAGCAGGGCCGCGCACACCATCAGCTCGGCGGTCGTCGCCAGCTCCGCGGCCGGTACGGCGCGAAGCACCTTCATCAACGCCGCCCGGTTCGCCGACAGGATGAGGGGCGCGGCGTGCGAGACGACCAGCCGGCCGACGAACGGCCAGTCCCGGCCGGCCGCCGCGTGGCCGAGGGCCTCGAAGATCGAGCCCCGGGCGAGATGCCAGCGTGCGGCCCGGCCGTGCAGCTCGGGAACCATCGGCGCATCCCGCAGCAGAAGATGATGCCGCAACGCCTCCCGCAGCAGGTGGTGATACCGGTACCAGCGTGGTTTGGCGCCGAGCCGCACCACGAAGTCGTTGACCAGCTCGAGCTCCTCGAGGGCCCGCTGGCCGTCGTCGTCCCCGGTGACCGCGTCGGCGAGCTCGCCGCACACGTGGTCACAGATGCTCGTGTACAGCAGGAAGCGGAGCATGCGCGGCGACTGCCCGGCCAGGACCTCGGTCGCGAGATACTCGTCGACGGGGCGCACGTCGCCGGTGAAGTCGGTGACCGGACGGGGGCGGTCGGGACCGGCCAGGAAGGCGGCCGCCATCTGCAGACCGGCGGCCCATCCCTCGGTGCGTTCCACCAGCGCGGCGACGTCGTCCGCGCCGAGATCGAGCCCCGGGCGGGTGAGCAGCCGGGACGCCTCGTCCCTGGTGAAGGCCAGGTCGCGGGCCCGGATCTCGCCGAGGGCGCCCGCGAGCCGCAGCCGGTGCAGCGGCAGGAGCGGCTCCGACCGGCTGATCAGGATCAGGTGGAGATCGGGCGGCGGAGGGTCGATCAGAGCGCTCAGCTCGCTCAGCACGCCGGGATCGTCGATCTCGTGGAAGTCGTCGATCACCACGACCGTCGGGGCATGCAGCCGCTTGAGGCCGCCTCCCAGCGCCCGGACCCGCTCGTCGTCATCGGACGGGACCGTCTGCCACTCACCGAGCGGGTTGCCGGCCGGGACGGCTCCGGCAGCCCGCAGCGCCGCGACCACATAGGCCCAGAAGGACTGTGCGTCGTTCTCACCACGGTCCACGGTGAGCCAGGCGACCGGATACGGGCAACGCTCCACCCACGCCGAGACGAGCACGCTCTTGCCCCAGCCCGCACCGGCGCACACGAGCGTCACGGGTACGCGCACCGAGGCATCGAGGGTCGCGTCCAAGCGGGACCGGTGGACCTGGGCACGTAACATCTGCGGCCGGGACACCTTTGCGGCGTTGAAAAGGCTGAATGTCGACGGCGCGTGATGATGCACGGCTCCTCGGCCCGGCCGGCGGGCCGAGGTCAGGGAGCCGTTCACCGTCTCGGCCACGTTGTCGACGTCCACGCCGCCCCCTCCGGCACTGGTCCGCATCCGCACTGCCGTCCTCGGTGGACGACGTACTCGGATACCGCCGGCACGCATCGGCCGCGACGACAGCGTCAGGCGCTCCCCTGGAGTCGGTGTCGCGGTCCACCGTCCCTGCACCCCTTGAAGACCACGCCTCCAGCGCCTTCGCTCTCCCCTAGCGAACCATGCGATCAAGGACGTGGCAACACCCCGGTTACCCACCGTTGTCGCTTCCGGCAACAAGCCGTGACCCTCTGCAACGATGTTTTCACTTCTCGTTCTCACGCTGCCACACCACCACTGAAGTACAGCTCATCCGCCAGGGACGACGTGGGCGAACGGGCGCCGACCGAGACTCGGTTCGTGCCGGTCGGCGGAGGGAGCACGGCATGGAGAGCCGGCTCAGCGTACGAGGCAACGCGGTACAGCCCCTTCTGCTGATGTTCCCGCTGGGCCTGCTGGCCGTGGTGGTCATCCTCGACGTCGCCCGGCTGCTCGGGGCGCCGACGATGATCGGCACGCTGGCGTACTGCACCCAGGCCGCCGGGCTCGTGGGCGGCGCCGCGACGGCTGTCGCGGTGGGAATCGACAGAGTGACCGCTCCCCGTGACAGGACGGCGAAGCCGCAGCCCCTGCGCCACCTGCTGGATCCGGCCGTCCTGGTCGTCTTCGCCGTCCTGCTGCTCATCCGGATGCGGACGCCCGACCGGACGGCGGGACCGGGACTCGTGGCCCTGGAGCTCGTCGGCCTCGCCCTGGCCGCCTCCGCCACCTGGTTCGGTATCCGCGACACCTCGGAAGGACGAAGCTCATGACCTACCGCCGGAGAATGATCACCGCCTGGGGCATCCTGCGTGGCCGCCCGCCCAGGCCCGACTACGGGCTCCTGCTCGTGATGCCCTTCCTGGCCGCGGCCGGGGGCTCGCTCATCGCCTCGGTCATCGACTCGGTCGTGGAGAGCCGCCGTGGGAAGAGCCCGGCGGCCGCGTCCGGGCCGGACTCGCGAAGCCACGGTTCATCCGCCGCGGACGAGGCGCGCGCCGTCCCCTCCCGCCCATACTGACCCCGTCGGCCCGGTCCGCCTGAGGGGGTGGCGGCCGCGAGTGGTCGCGGGCTGTGGTCATCCGGCGCCGTATCAACCGCCCGACACTGTCACCGGCGCCGGCCCCAGCCGCCCGCGACCACCGCGGCCGAGGAGTCGCTGGACCGGGCCGGCACCCGTCAGGGACTGTGCAGGGTCTCCGACGGCGTCGAGTGGTAGCGGGACCGGTAGGCGGCCGCGAACCGGCCCAGGTGGAAGAATCCCCAGCGGTAGGCGATCTCCCCGACGGTGGTGCGGCTCGGGTCCGCGGCACACAGGTCGTCGTGTGCCCGGGACAGCCGCACCTGACGCAGGTACGCCATCGGACTGCAGCCGACGTAGCGGCGGAACCCCGCCTGCAGCGTACGGACGCTGACGCCGGCGGCGAGGGCGAGATCCGCGGCGGTGAACGGGTGTTCCGGATGCGCATGCACCGCCTCGATGGCACGGCGCACCAGGGGCGGCCGGTAGCAGCGGGCCGGGCGAGCTGGGCCGCCACCAGTCGTACCAGGGCCACCCAGCTGCGGCCAGGGTCGTCGGCGAGGTCCAGCCGCCCGGCCAGCCCGACCGGACCCGGGACCGGCGCGTCCAGCTGATCCTGCAGCTGCCGCTCCAGGAAACCCTGCTCGATCTTGACGACGAGCTGGCGGCGGTCGGCACTCCAGCGGTCGAGCGTGACGTCCTCGCCCGCTCTCGACACCACCGCGCGGTCGCCGGCGCCGACCAGGGTCTTGCCGCCCAGGCGCGTCCGCAGGTTTGCCGGACACGGGTACGCCGACCTGATAGGCGTCGGGGTTGTCATAGGCCAGGGTGACGTCGGCGCCGTACCGTGCGTCGCAGATGGCCAGCGATGGCAGATCGAGCACGTCGAACCGCGCGGCCAGCCGTCCCGACCTGCCCAACGGGTGCAGGTACCGCCGGGGGAAGAAGTGCGTCCTGCCGAAGGCACGGACCTCGTCCACATCGTCGGACCCCAGAGAGAACCTCCGCACCGCCGGACCTGATGCTGTCACGGGGGTTCGGCGAGCCCTGCGGCTCGGTGGTGGCGCCGCCGAGATCGATCGAGACGGACAGGTTGAGGTAGAAGTAGCCGTCCTTGTAGAGCAGGCCGAACGCGAACTCGTGGAAGTTGCCGTCGAACGGCCACGTGGCGACCCGGCGGTACTGGTCGATGACCCCGTCGCCGTTGGTGTCGTTCAGCTCGGTGAGCTCGTGCTTCTGGGAGACGTAGATCGTGCCGTCCACGATCTTGAGGCCCATCGGTTCCCGGAGCCCGGTCGCGATCCGCTTGTACGTGACCTGGCCCGGTGACGTGGCGCCGGTGACGCCGCTGAGGACGTACACCTCTCCGGCGACGGTGTCGCTGCCGCCCCAGGTCGCGATCGCCAGCCGGCCGTCGGGATACCAGTCCATCGCGCTCACCTGCGGCTGGAACCCGGACGGCCGAAGGTTGGTCAGCGTGTAACCGGGGTGCACCGCGTCGAGCGGCAGGCCGTCGCCGGGGCTGTCCCCGGAGCTCTCGCACTCCTTGCGGCCGGGCGCGGTCACCCGCACCACGCCCGCGTCCGTGCTGAGGACGGACGTGGGGACGACGGCGAAGGCGCTCGCGCCCGGTGGCCGCCACTCCAGCGTCAGCTGCTGACCGCCGTCGCGCTCGAAGAAGTCGATGTGCAGGGCGTGGTAGCCGGTCGTGAGGGAGACGGTGCCCTCCACCGAGGTCGCCCCGTGCAGGCCGTCGTTGGTGATGACGGTCGCGCCGTCGATCAGCAGCCGGGACCCGTCGTCGCTGGTGAGCCGGAACGCGTACGTCCCCGCGGCGGCGATGCTCACGTTGCCGATCACCTCGGTCTGGAAGTGGTCCTCGAAGCCGAAGTCGGCCGCGGTGGTCCAGTTGACCGCGGGCATGAGCTTGTCGACGTTGGGAGTCTGACCGGGCTTGAGGGTGCAGATGGCGTCACGGGCCGTCTGCAGGTCGTACGTCCGCAGTGTCACGCCCGGCTCCTGCGGCGGAACGGCCGCCTCGGCCGGGAGGGCGGGCAGCAGGCCCGCGAGGAGGAGGGCGGCGCCCAGCAACAGTTTCGTCTTCATCGCGCGCTCCGAGGGCAGCAGCACGGCCACGACCGCGGGTCGATGACCATCGATGCCTCGTGACGGTAGGCGCGTTCTGTTCAAAAGTCCATAACTTCAGTGAACTACCGTCGAACTTCTGTCTCGCGGGACGAAAGTCTGTCGAAATCAGCGGCGATATCGATGGTGATCCCTTGTCCTATGCTGGCCAGGACTGCAGTCGACATGGCGGTGACCCTCCATGACAGGACGCGACGAAGCCCTCCCGGCCGCCGTCGGCGACGCCTACCCGCTCTACCTGCGATGCCTCGCCCGCCAGGACGAACGAGCCGCCGTCGACCTCGTGCTGCAGCTGTGCACACCGGACATCGACCCCGAGACGGTCATGCTGCACCTGGTGGCGCCCGCGATGGTGCAGGTCGGCCGCTGGTGGCAGACCAACGTGTGGACGGTGGCCCAGGAACACTGCGCATCCCACATCACGAGCCGGGTAGTCGCCGCCCTCGCGGCCACCGCCGGCCGCCCCGATCCCGACCGGCGTGTCGTGGTCACCTGCATCGAACGCGAGCTGCACGCCACGCCCGCCCTGCTGTTCGCCGAAACCCTGCGACTGCGCGGCTGGAACTGCGTCTTCCTCGGCTCCGACGTTCCCACGGCGCACCTCATCACCTTCCTGCGCCGCTACCGGCCCCTCGCGGTCGCACTGAGCTGCAGCCTGCCGATGCGGCTGCCGGACGCGCACCGGGTCCTCGCCACCTGTCACAGCCTCGGCCTGCCGATCATCGTGGGCGGCCGGGCGTTCGGGGCCGACGGACGCTGGGCCGCGCGCCTGGGCGCGCCGTGGGCAACGAACGGCATCACCGCCATCCCGCTGCTGGACCGGCCCCCGCGGCCGGCCGCCATCGTCGCCCAGCCGGCGGACGACGAGTACCGGGCACTCACCGAGCGGCGCGGCGATCTCATCCGGCACACCGTGCGCCGGCTTCGCGCCACCTACCCGGAGGAGACGGCTGAGGGATTCGCCCTCGACATGACGATCACCGATCTGGGCTACATCCTCGACCATCTCGCCGCCGCGATCTACGTCGACGACGGATCGCTGTTCACCGCGTTCGCCTGCTGGCTCGCCGACGTGCTCGGCAACCGCGGCGTGCCCGCCGACGCCGTCGAGCTCGCCCTGAGCGAGCTGGCCCGCGTCCTGCACGACCATCCCCGCAGCCACCGGCTCCTGGAGCAGGGGCACACCGCGTACCGGGTGTCCTCGATCGGGTGACGTCCCGCCGTCGCTGACCTGGGCGGCCGCCAAGGTCGCCGGATCGGTGTCTCCTCGCGGCACCGCCGGCGGCGTACGGTGAGCGCCGGCGACACGCAGAAAGGCGGACGCGTGCGGACGATCTCGGTGGACAGCAGTGCCGACGGACGGCTCACTGTGGTCCTGAGAGGCGACTTGGACTTCACCAACGCCTCGCAGGTCGCCGGGGTGGTGCAGCAGGCGATCAACGGCGGCCGGCCGGCCTCGGTCCGGATCGACCTCGCCGAGGTCACCTTCCTGGACTCCTCCGGCATAGGGCTGCTCGTACGGGCGATGAAGGCGGCGGAGGAGGGCGCGGCGGAGTTCCGCGTCACGAACCCCAACCCGAAGGTGCTGGATCAGCTGTGGCTCTCCGGCCTGCTGGAGGCCTTCGGCCTGCCCGAGTCCACCGTGGACCCATGAGCGGCTGAGGAGATCCATGGCGACCGAGGCGGACCACGGGTACCTGCAACGCCTGGCCGAGCTCGAGGCCCAGGTGAGCGAGGCCCGGCTCGGCCCCGACGTGGTGTGTGAGCGGGCCGCGGGGCTGCTCGCCGGGCGGATCGGCTGCCGGATCGACGAGGCTCATGCGCACCTCAGGCTGCTCGCCGGCCAGCAGGGCAAGGACCTCGCCTCCGTCGCGTCGGGCGCGATCGCCGTGCTGGAGACGCAGCGGTCGACGCCGTCGCGGACCCTGCACCGCAGCGCCGAGGAAGCACTGCGGGTCATCCACGCGCCGCCGGCACCACGCCGGCACCGGCCACCGCAGCACGCCCCGGTCCCGCAGGACTGGGCGGCCGTGGTTCAGCAGGTGCTGGACGCCGTGCCGGGCGAGCACCTCGCCCTCACCGCGCTCCGCGACGACGGCGGGCGGATCATCGACTACCGGATCGTCGCTGCCGGCCGTACCGTGACGGACCGGTCCGGTCGCAGCGGGCCGCAGCTGATCGGCCGGAGGGTGAGCGACGTCTATCCGGCGATCGCGGGAGGGCCGGTCTGGCAGGCCTGGGCCGAGACCCTCGCCGACGGCGGGCACCGCCAGGTCGCCGCCGTGGCGCCGCCCGATCCGCACAACGCCCACGCCGAGCGCCCCCTTTCCGTGCGGGTCCAGCCGGTGGGACCGGGCCTGCTCAACACCTGGGTACGCGTCGACGAGCAGACCCGCCTCGCCGAGCGCATCGCGCAGACCGAGCGGCTGGGCAACCTCGGCTGGGGCGAGTGGGACCTGGTCACCGACGCCACCGAGTGGTCCGACGAGCTGTACCGGATCTACGAACGCGACCCCGCCGACGGTCCCCTGCCCCGCGAGGAGTCCGACGCCCTCGGCCTGCCGGAGGACGAGCCGCTGCGGCGGCAGGCCACGGAGGCGTTCGGCCGGGGCGAGACGGTCGACCTGACCGCCCGCGCCGCGATCAACGGCAAGATCAAGTACCTGCGCGCCGTCATCGACGCCGTCCGGGACGCCGAGGGCCGGCCCGTGAAGATCTACGGGATCATCCAGGACGTCACCGCCCGGGAGACCAGCCGCCTCAAGCTCGCCGACGTGCAGCAGCAGCTGCGCGAACACCAGCAGAGCCTCGCGGCCGAGCACCGCCTGGCCGCACAGCTGCAGCACATCGTCCTGCCCATCCCGGACGCCCCCATCGAGCTGCGGGGTCTGCGGGCGGCGGTGCGCTACCTGCCCGCCGAACAGGCCAGCCGGGTGGGCGGCGACTGGTACCACGCGGCCGCCGCCGGAGACGGCAGCATCGTCCTGGCGGTCGGCGACGTCGCCGGCCACGGCCTGCAGGCCGCCGCCACGATGGGCCAGCTGCGCCACGCCCTGGCGGCCCTGGCCATCACGACGACGTCCGACCCCGGCGAACTGCTCGCGCATCTCAACCGGCTTCTGTACGCCGGGGACCCCGAGACCGGCACCGCCACCGCCGCCATCGTCCGCTACGACCCGGACGCCCACGTCCTCACCTGGGCGCAGGCCGGGCACCCGGCACCGCTGCAGGCCCGCGCGGGAACCGTCACCGAACTGTCCCGCCGGCCCGGGCCGCTGCTGGGCGCCCTCCACGACGCCGAGTACCACGCCTCCACCACTCGCCTGGAGGCCGGCGACGTGCTCCTGCTCTACACCGACGGCCTCATCGAACACCGGTCGCACAGCCTCGAGGAGGGCCTCGCGCCGGTGCTGGCCGCCCTGAGCCGCCTCACCGCCGGCGCCGAGCCGCCGCCCCTGCAGGACCTGCTCGGCGAGCTGCGACGCGCAAACCCGGACGACGACACCTGCCTGCTCGCCGTGCGCCGGCACCCCGGAGCCGGCCGTGCCTGACCTCGTTCTGATCGACCGTGAGTTCGACACCGGGACACTGGTCGACCTGCGCCGCGACGTCGAGCACTGCGCCCGCGCCAACGGCCTGGACGACCTGGCCCTGTACCGCTTCGTCGTGGCCGTCAACGAGATCACCACCAACGCCGTACGCCACGGCGGAGGGCGGGGCCGCCTCGAGCTGTGGCGCACCGGCGACCGCCTGCACTGCCGTGTCACCGACCGCGGCGAGGGCATCCCCGCCGAACACCGCCACCCCAGCCGCCCCGGCGCGCACTCCGTCGGCGGGCGCGGGCTGTGGCTCGCTCAGCAGGGCATCGCCGGCCTGACCATCACCACCGGCGCCACGGGCACGAGAATCACCCTGTCCAGCCCGGCCATCGCCGCCTAACCGATCTCCTTCGCCTCGATCGTCCCCATCTCCGCCGCCAGCGCGGCAGTGGCGTCCGCCCAGGCCCGGTCGCCGGGGTAGAGCCGGCTGCGCAGGTACGCCCAGACGAGCGCCCGCAGGGTGGCGACCCGCTCGGGATTCTCGTCCGTCGTCTCCGCGCCGTCGTACATGGACACTCCCCCGAGCCCGTGCTCCGCGTCGCGCAACGTGAGCAGAGTCTTGGGGGCGGGGCTCTGCGCGTACGCATCGGCACGCCACTGCCAGCGGGCGGAGAACGCGGGATTGACATCCTTGTCCCCCACGACGACCAGCGCCGGCGTCGTCATGGCCGCGAAGCTGGTCGTGCCGAGCGCGGGATAGCTCTCCCTCACCTGCGCCGCGAGCCCGTCGCCGCCGCCCGGCGCAGCGAGCAGCACACCCGCCTTCACCCGCGCGTCGGCCAGGTTCACGACCGTCCCGTCGGTGACCTCCTGGCCGCACAGCATGCCGACGGTGTGCCCGCCCAGCGAATGCCCGACCGCCGCGATCCGGCTGCGGTCCAGCCGGCCGGCGAGCCCGGGGACGGCTGCCTCGACGGCGTCGAGGTGATCGAGGATGTGGCGCATGTCGGTGACCCGGGACCGCCAGTACAGCGGGGCCTCCGGGTCGTCGGCGTCCCGCAGGCCCAGCGCCGCCGAGTCCAGATGCGTCGGCTGGATCACGACGAAGCCCCGCGCGGCCCAGAAGTCCACGAGCGGCCCGTAGCCCCGCAGCGACGACACGAAGTTCGAGGGGCCGTGGCCGTGCGACAGCAGGATGACGGGCAGGTCGCCGCCGGTCGCGGGCGCGGAGACCTTGAGGTGGAGGTCCACCGCCCGGCCCGGGACCTTCAGCACCACGGGGCTGTAGGTCGTCACCGGCGTCGGATCGTCGACCGGGATTCCACCGGCCTCACTGAACGGCTCACTCATGTCCGTACCCTTCCTCGACTGAACCGGAACCCTGTTCCGCAACCACAATACGGAACCCTGTTCCGCTTGTCCACCCAGAGCAGCCCGTCCGCGACGGCGGCGCTTCTCGTTACGGGCCGATCCGTGAGCCTCGCCGGCCTGAGATGCACCAATTTCTGCGGACCGACCGGCGAGATCCGCCGCGGTCCGGACAGCCCGACCCGGCACCACGTCGTGGCACGCAGCCTGCGGTTCAGCCGGCCCTCCACCGCCGGATCGGTCAGCGGGAAAGACTTCCCACAGTGCCGGGCATCATCCCCGGGGTTGAGGGGTACGCGTGCCCCATGACGACACCACAGCGGGATGAACCCGGCACCGACCAGGCCACCGAACCCACCGCGGCGGCCGACCAGGGCGACGGACCGACGCCACCGGGCGGCGACGACGTCCGCATCGGGCCGGAGCAGTCCGACGAACCGCAGGCGGGAGCCACCGAGCCCACGGACTGATGGTGAGCGCCGAACCCGTCACCGCCCCGGTCGCCTCGCCGTCGGCGTGGGCGCCGCTGCACATCGCCGTCTTCCGAAGCCTGTGGCTGGCGCTGCTGGCCAGCAACATCGGTACGTGGATGCAGACGGTCGGCGCGCAGTGGCTGCTGGTCGAACAGTCCGGGAACGACACGCTGGTGGCCGTGGTGCAGACGGCCAGCACCCTGCCGATGCTGCTGCTGGCCCTGCCCTCCGGGGCACTGGCCGACACCCTCGACCGGCGCCGGCTGCTCATCGGCGTCCAGGCATTCCTGACTGCGACCGGGATCCTGCTGACCGTCCTGACCCTGACCGGGCACATGCCCGCGACCCTGCTGCTGACGCTCACCTTCGCCTTCGGGGCCGGGCAGGCGCTGACCGCTCCCGCCTGGCAGGCCGTCATCCCGGAGCTGGTGCCGCGTCCTCAGCTCGCCTCCGCGTCCGCCCTCGGCGCGATCAGCATGAACCTGGCGCGGGCCGTCGGCCCGGCGGTGGCCGGCGTGCTGATCGCGCAGACCGGCGCCGGCGTGGTGTTCGGTCTCAACACGCTCACGTTCGCCGCCTTCGGTCTGGTGCTCTGGCGGTGGCGCTCCCCCACGGCCGGCGATGCCGCCGCGCCGGAGCGGTTCGCCGCCGCCGTGCGGGCCGGTGGCCGGTACGTGCGGCATTCGCCGGTGGTGCGGCGCATCCTCCTTCGCGCGGCGCTGTTCCTGGTTCCGGGCAGTGCGCTCTGGGCCCTGCTACCGCTGGTCGCCAGCCGCCGCCTCGGTCTCGGCTCCGGCGGGTACGGCATCCTGCTCGCTGCCGTCGGCGTCGGGGCGGTGGCCGGCGCGCTGCTCCTGCCCCGGATGCGGGCCCGGTGGTCGATGAACCAGCTGCTGCTCGTCTCCGGTGCGGCGTTCACCGTCGTCCTCGTCGTCCTGGGGGTGGCCCGCGTCGAGCTCGCCGTGGTCGCGGTGCTGCTGCCCGCCGGGGTGGCGTGGGTCATGGTGCTCTCCAGCGTCAACGCGGCCATGCAGCTGTTCCTGCCGAACTGGGTACGCGCCCGGGGCCTCGCCGTCTACCAGATGGTGTTCGCCGGAGCGCAGGCCGCCGGAGCACTCGCCTGGGGCGCGCTCTCCGACGCGTACGGGCTGGTCCCGGCGCATCTGGCCGCCGCCGCACTGATGGGCGCCGGAGTGGTGACGTTGCGCTGGTGGCCGATGCGGGACACGACCGGGCTGAACCGGGAACCCGCGGTGTTCTGGCCCGAACCGCACCTCGAGCTGGACCCGGACGACCACGACGGCCCGGTGCTGGTCACCGTCTCCTACCCGGTCAGCGCCGAGCACGAGCAGGCATTCGTCGACGCGATGGAGGCGGTACGCCGGAGCCGCCTGCGGACCGGGGCGGTGCGCTGGGGGCTGTTCCGCGACGGTGAGGAGCGGGGACGCTTCGTCGAGGCGTACCTGGTGCCGAGCTGGGACGAGCACCGCCGGCAGCACGCCGGCCGGCTGACCGGCTCGGACCGGGAGGCCGAGGAGCGGGCGCAGGCGCTCACCGACGGCCCCCCGCTGGTCAGCCACCTGCTGTCGGCCCGCTGACGTGGGCCAAGTCCTCGTGTACGTGGAAACCCCGTGGCAGGCGGCCTGCCCAGGCCATAGCGTCGTGCCGTGATCTAGCAACATCCTTTGCATTACCTGCTCGGGCTCGAGGGTCTCGCCCTGATCCGGACGTTCGCCGGCGACCACGGCCGCGAGTTCGGGGAGGCACGGATCGCGGAGATCCGCCGGCTGTTGGACAGCCCTGCACTCACCGGCGAGGGCGTCACTGCCGCCGCGGTGGACACGGTCGCCGGCTACCGCGTCTGGTCAGCAACGTACGACCAGCCGGGGAACGGACTGTTCGGCTTCGAAGAGACGTTCGTGCACGACATCATCGACGCCCTTCCTGCCGGCACGGCGCTCGATGCATGTCGACATCGCCGTGTGCGGGCTCGCTCTGGCGCATCTTCGCGACCTCGGTCCCGCCTTCGCGGAGCTCGTCCGGGTGTTGCGCCCTGGCGGTCACCTGATCATCACCGACGTCCACCACGAGACGGTGGCGTTGGGCTCCGTGCCGCACGTCCGGTCCGCAGCTGGTGAGCCCCGGCTCATTCCGTCATTCCGCCACCGGGCCAGCGACTACCTCAGCGCCGCCCTGCCTCTCGGACTCCAGCTTCGACGCTGCGAGGAGCCCGGCCGGCAGTCCACGCCCGAGCAGGCACCCATGGTCGACGACATTGTGACGGATGCGTGGGACGTCTGGCCGTGGTCTCTGCTCGCCATCACACCCGCGGCCTTCGCCGCTGCCTGGAACGGAACCCCGGCTGTGGTCCTGTGGCACTTCCACCTGCCGCAGGCGCCCGGCTGCTGACCGGCGGACGACCCGGCGTCCCGGCCGCCGCCCCCGGCTCGAACCGATCGGCTACGGAGAAGCACACTTCCTCCGGGCCACCACCTCAGTTCGCACACAACCGGCCCGTAGGTTGACCGCCATGATCTTCATCGTGACGGCACCCTCGTGGTCCGGCTTCTTCAGCGCACCTGACCGCACGGGGAAGCCGCTGTGAGAATCGCTGATCGTCCTCACAGCGGCGGCAACGACGGTCACCAGCGTCCGCGTCCCCCCGTGTCCGAGGTTCGGCTGCGGGCCTTGGCTGTGTCATCGCTGTGGTGGCTCGCGGTCGCGACGGTCTACCTGGCGTACGCGCTGTCCCGGCCAGGCCGACCGCCCGGCTGCTCGGGAGTCGTGGGCTGTGGCGACGAGCAGGCGCTGATGCTCGGCATCGGTCTCTTCATCGGCCTGCCCGTGATGGCGCTCGGCATGGCGTTGAGCGCCGCCGTCATCGCCTTCCGGGCCAGGCGGGCGACCTCAGGCGCGATGCTGGGGACCTGGGCCGGGTGGCTCTGGATCGCTGTCCTGGTCGGGCCGTTGACCGCTGTGTGGCTGCACCTGTGAATGAGGAGGTGGAGTTCAGGCGGCGGAAAGGAAGCGGGCGGTGAACGCCGCCCGCACCGGGGTTCCCCTCGCGTGGTCCATCACCGCGAAGACCACCTCGTCGAACCATCCGGCGCTGTCGCGCAAGGCACCCGCGAAAGCGTCGGCCACCATCGCGGGATCGTTGCGGAAGACGCCGCACCCCCATGCGCCGAGGACGAGGCGCCGATGCCCGTGGACGGCCGCGACGGCCAGCACCCGCCGGGCTCGCCTGGCGAGGATCGCCTCGACCTGGCCGGCGCGGCCACGCGGTACCGCCCCGCGGTTCGGCGCCGCGGCGGTCAGGAACGACACCCGGTAGGCGGTGTCGAGGAGGTGGCCGTCGTCGTCGCGGAACACCGGAACCCCGGGCGAATGAATCACCCGGTCGCTGTAGAGATTGTCGCTGGCGGCCCGATGGACCGCATAGAACTCGGGTACGGCGTTGAGACAGCGAAACAGCGCCGACGCCCGGGCGATGCTCTCCTCCTGCGCCTGAGCCCCGGTGCGGAAGCCGCCGCCCGGATGCTTGGCGGACGCGAAGACCAGCGCAGCCACCTCACCGTCACGCGCCAGCCGGCGGGTCGCCGCCAACGTGCTCTCCCCCGTGACCGACACCGTGGGAGCGGCGCCGGTCACCATCGGCGTCGGCAAGGGCTCCCCCGGCAGGTACATCGAGGTGCCCTCGACGGCCGCCTGCATCTCGTCCGCGAAGTCGACCTTCTCGCCGCGCGGAGTGCGGTAGCGGCCGTCCTGGAGGATCTGCAGGGTGTCGCGGGCGAGCTCGCGCAGGTTCTTCGTCACGCCGACCGATTGTGGTCGACCAACCCCGGCCGAAGCGACTCGTTATCGGCGCCCCGCCGGACCCGCATCCCGGTCGCCGGCAGCCATCGTGAACAGAGCGAGCAACTGTCGGGCCGGTCCGCTGTCGGGGTCGAACGTGAACCGGCCGGGAATGACGAAGTCCGGCTCGAACGACAACGACCCCGCATTGCGGCATCGGAAGCAGAACGCGATCTCCGCAAGAACCGTGGGCCCGCTGCGAAGCCGGACGGCATACCGCGGCAGGAAACATCGCTCCTGCTCCGCTTCGGGCAGCGCCGTGACAAGGGCCAGAGCCGTACGGGCCGCCTCGCCATGCCAGGTCGCCACCACGGCGCCGCGGACGGCTGTCCGCCCGTCCCAGCCACGGCTCTGCTGGGGAGCGATCTCGATGACGTCTATTTCCCGTACCCGGCCGGGGTCTGCAATCACTGGCACGAAAAAAGCCTCACACAAGCCCGCTCGCCACCGCACGACGGGTGCGCAGTCACAGCGCCGGGGACGAGCCTGCACATGGCGGCCCACGCCATTGGCAGGGGTCCGGCCGACCGGGACCGATCGGGTAGCGTTCCTGAATGCTTGTCGATGAGAGCCTCGCGGCGCTCCGCCAACTCAGTTGGCAGATCACACCGGAGACGAGGGCGGCCCATCATGCGCTTTTCTCGCCGCTGCATGAGCAGTGTGGGTATCTGGCGCCAGTCGTCCACCGAGACCTGCCGTACGGCGCGGATGCCCGCCAGCGGCTCGACGTACACACCGCTCCGGACGCCGCCGGCCGCCCCGTGCTGGTCTTCGTCCACGGCGGTGGCTTCGTCGCGGGCGGCAAGACCGTGCCTGGCTCACCGTTCTACGACCACATCGGCGGATGGGCCGCCCGGCACCACCTGGTCGCGGTCACGATGACCTACCGGCTGGCGCCAGAGCACCGGTGGCCCGCGGGTGCGGAGGACGTCGCTGACGCGGTCTCTTGGGTTCACCAGCACATCGCGGAGCACGGCGGCGATCCGGATCGGATCATCCTGATGGGGCACTCGGCGGGCGGCGCGCACGTCGCCGGGTACCTCGCCGGCCAAGCCGGTACTGCGATGCCTGGTGTCGCGGCCGCGGTGCTGCTGTCGGCCTTCTTCGATCCCGCACTCGTCCACGACCAGCCGACGATCCGCGCGTACTTCGGCGATGACTTTGATCGTTATCCTGTTCAGTCGTCCGTCGCCGGCTTGGTCGAGTGCAAGTCACCCCTGCTCATCGCGACGGCTGAACGGGACCTCCCGCCCTGTCACCGGCAGGCCACCACGCTTCTCGACGCCATGCAGACCGCTGGGCGGCCCCACCCCCTCTTCCTGACCATCCCGGACCACACGCACCTGTCGGAGATCTACTCCTTGGGCCTGGACGACGAGGCGTTCGGCGGGATACTCGCGCGATTCGTAAGCCGACTACCACTCACCAAGTAATGACGGCAGCCATCCCCCAGCCTCGCGCGGGCAGGTCCGCGACTGGGCCGAGCATCGGTGGCGGCGTATCCGGAACCCGCAGTGAGAGGCAGCCGTGGTGGGCCGCGGTCCGGCGGGGCGTGCGCCGCTTTCGCCGAAACGTCGATCAGCATGGCGGCCCACTCCATCGGCAGGTACCCGGCTTTCTACCGGGGCCGATCGTCGGCGCGCTGACCTGACCAGTGAGTCACGAAGCCGACATCGACACTGATGACCATCTGCCATGCTACGGACACGCGCGGTGAGGAGGGAGTCGGTGATGGAGTTCAGGTCGGTTCCGGAACCTCGTAAGGAGACTCGCACGCCGCAGCACCCGACAGTGAGTTCCGGGTCATCTGCTCCGGACGTGGCCGGTGCCTCGACCCAAGACGCTTTGTTCCCCTGGCATGCCGATACGCGCGGGTCGTCGCCGCGGGTCGGCGATGCCATCTCGTATCTTGGCCGGCCGATCATCACACCGCCCCTCGACCGGGCTGTTCGCGAGCTGACGAAGTTGGTCAAGGATGTGCCCGAGGCCACGGCGGCCGTGAAGAAGGTCGACGTCGCGGCCCACAAGCTGCGACCGGGCGCTCCGCCGGAGGCGTTCGGCGCGGCGGTACAGGCGGTCGGTGCTCTGGGGCGGACCCTCGCCGACCCGGTCAGGCTCCTGCGCGAGTCTCCGGCGGCCCGGTCCCGGATCGAAGCCGGCTTCCAGAAGCTGGTGGAGCAGATCGGGCCCCGGCTCGACGGCCTCGACGAGGCGCTGAAGCTGCACGACCTGCCGCCACTGCGGCTGCAGGTGGTGGCGCCCGCGCACGATCGGCTGGTCGTCTGGGAGGCGTGGGGCCGCGCCGAGCCGCGCCGGGTGACCACGACCGACACCGGGGCGGTCGTCCAGGCGAACAACTGCCGGCTGGAGGCGGAGGAGCACTACCGCGTACGCCGGATCTCCCTCGATTGTGAGCCGCTGTATCGGCCCGCGGTGCTGGACGCCTTCGCCGCGATGATGGCCGACCCGAGCCGGGCGAACCACGAGGCTTTCCGATCGCTGGTGGCCGCGGGGCGCCCGGAGCCCGCGGCCGGTGAGGTGCGCGAGTACGGGCGCGACCTCGCGCCGACCACCGCGCTGATCGCCGACGGGGCGGACGTGGTGGCGCAGGGGGACGGCACCCGTCTCACGAGCACCACGTGCTATCACGTCGAGGAGGCGGCGATTGCGCTGACCGACCTGCTGGTGGACAACCGGGAGCTCGTCGAGGCGATGGCCGCGCAGTTCGCCGGGAGGTCGTCGGCCGCCGGCGACCCGCTCCGGATCATCCGCGGCATGGTGGCCGGGCTCGGCGACAGCGACCTGCTGACCTACGCCGACGAGCTGCAGCGGGGCGCCGAGGTCACCCGCAACGTCTTCGACATCGGCGTGAACCTCGCCGGCGCGGTGATGGTCGGCTACGGCAACAAGCTGAGCCATACGTCGCGGGTCGACGTGTCGTGGTCGGCCGGCCACGCGCTGAAGACCTCGATCGGCAAGAGCCTGACCGGACTGCGGCAAGCGGTCGCCGGGGCGCGGCCGCAGCGGGACCTCGACGCGGAGATTCCGCCGCCGGGACGGTTCGAGCGGTGACACCGAAGCGGGTGATGCTGGCCGGGCTCTGCGGCGCGCTGGTCGCCGCCGGCGTGGTCTTCGCGATCGTCAACTTGAGCGCCGCCGACCAGGTGGCCAGCGTCGCCAGTTTCGTGCTGGCCGCCATCCTCGCCGGCATGGCGGTCGCCGATCGCCGCGCCGACCGGCACGTGGACCGCCCGGGAGACCCGCCGGCTGCCGCACCATCGAACCCAACGCCCGGCGCACCCGGCGCTCCAGCGGCCGGCGATCAGGCCGTCATCGTCGGGCCCGGGGGCCGGGCGGCGATCAATTCCGGGGTGGTGTTCAACGATAAGGCGAACGCGAAGGTGACCATCAACCACGGGACCAAGCAGCGCTGGTGGCGTCGTCGCGGCGCATCCGGAAGGCTCGGCTAGCATCGGCCCATGTCCAGCCGGCTTGATCAGAGCGTTGTCGAACGACTGGAGCAGGAACCGCTCGCATGGTTGTGCACGCTGAGGCAGGACGGAAGTCCTCACGTGACCCCGGTGTGGTTCGTCTTCCACGACTCGACCTTCTGGATCTGCAGCGCTGAGAAGAACCGGAAAGTACGCAACGTGCGTCTCGACCCGCGGGTATCTGTAGCGCTGGAGGGCGGCAGCGCTCCTGTCGTGGCGGAAGGCCAGGTCGTGCTTCACCCGTACGACTTCTCGCCGGATGTCATCGAACGGTTCAAGAAGAAGTACGACTGGGACATCACCATCCCGAACGAACGCGAGGGCCGGCGGGTCATGATGGAGATTCCCGTCGTGCGCTGGCTGCTTGCCGGCGTTGCGCAGTGACTGCCGGCTTGCCGGCAGCCCTCGGGCCCGGTCATGTCAGGTCGAGGCCGGCCCGGATGATGCTGTCGGTGTCGATGCCGTGGTGGCGGTAGACCGCGTCGAGCGCCCCTGACTGGCCGAAGGACGTCACTCCCAGGTGACGCGCCGGGCGCCGGTGGACACCTGCCAGGAAGGCCAGCGTGTGCGGGTGGCCGTCCAGGACGGTGAGCAGCGGGGCGGCCCGGTCGGCCGGGAATGCCGCGTCCAGGATCCACGTGTCGGCGCTGCCCTGCCCGGTGCGGGCCTGCGCGGCCGCGAAGAGCAGGCCTGGGCTGGTCACGCAGACCACGTCGGCGGGTACGCCCAGCGCGTCGAGCCGGTCGGCCGCGGCGAGTGCCTCGGGCAGCATGGCGCCCATGGCGGCGATGGTGAGGGCCGGCGGTTGCGCGGCGCGGCGCAGCAGGTAGGCACCGGCGACGGCCTGGCGGCGGCGGCGTTCGCGGGCTGCCGGGTCGGGCGGGACCGTCGCGAGTGCCTGGTCCACCGGGCGGGAGGACAGCCGCAGGTACGCGGAGCTGCCGCCGGGGCGGCCGAGGCGGGACAGGGCGGCCAGCAGTGTCCATTCGAGATCGATGGCGAAGGCGGGCTCGTAGCTGACGCAGCCGGGCTGTTCGAGTCCGATCGACGGTGTCTTGATGGACTGGTGGGCGCCGCCCTCGGCGGCGAGCGTGACGCCGGCCGGGGTGCCGACCAGGATGGACTGGCCGCCGGCGTAGATGCCGAAGGACCAGGGTTCGAGGGCTCGTTCCACGAAGGGGTCGTAGACCACGCCGATGGGCAGCAGCGGCTCGCCCCAGCGGCTCCACGTGGCGCCCAGCTCGCCGAGCAGGCCCACGAGGTTGCCCTCGGCGATGCCCAGCTCGATGTGCTGGCCGGTGGGGCGTTCGCGCCAGTGGAGGATGGTTTCGGGGTCGTCGTCGAACCAGTTGCGGCGGGCGTCGGTGGACCAGACGCCGACCTTGTTGATCCAGCCGCCGAGGTTGGTGGAGGAGGCCACGTCGGGTGCGGCGGTCACCACTCGCCGGGCTACGGCGGGGGCCTGGCGGGTGAGGTCGAGCAGGGCCCGGCCGAGGCTCGCCTGGGTCGAGGAGGTGCCGGCGGGGGTGCGGCCCAGGTCGGTGGGGACGTCGGGGGACGACTGTACGCGCGCCGGCGTGCGGTGCAGGCGGGCGGCCGTCTCGGCGCAGAGCCGTCCGGGGGCCGAGTCCGGCGTGAAGCGGGCCCACGGCGCGTCCAGCGACATGCCGACGCGGTCGGCCAGCTCGCGCAGCTGCGCCTCGGTCAGCATCGAGGAGTGGTTCTGGGGGTGGCCCTCGGTGGCCAGGCCGTACCCCTTCACGGTGTAGGCCAGGATGACCGTCGGGCGGCTGTCGTCGATCGCGGCCAGGGCGTCGCCCAGGGTCTGCAGGTCGTGGCCGCCGAGGTTGCGCAGCGCCGCGGTGAGGGTGCTGTCGTCGAGGCCCTCGACAAGGTTGCTCAGCGCTTCGGAGTCCGGCAGCCGCAGCCGGAGCTCCTGCGGGGTGCAGCGCAGCAGCCGCTGGAACTCCGCGTTGGACATGTCGTCGATGCGGCGGCGCAACGCGTCGCCGCCGGGCCGGTCGAAGACGGCGGTGAGCAGCCGGCCGTACTTGGCGGTGAGCACCTGCCAGCCGGCGGCTTCGAACATGGCCTGCAGGCGGGTGGCCGCCGCCTGCGGGACGACCCGGTCCAGCGACTGGCGGTTGAGGTCGACGATCCAGCAGACCTCCCCCAGCTCCGCCACCATCGGGTCGAGGATCGCCTCCCAGCAGGCGCCCTCGTCCAGCTCGGCGTCGCCGACGAGCGAGTACTGGCGGCCGGTGCCGGTGGCGGCGCCCCGGCTGCCGATGTAGCGGCGGGCCAGCGCGCCCCAGATCGGGGCGGTCGCGCCGATGCCGACCGACCCGGTCGAGTAGTCGACGGGGTCGGGGTCCTTGGCGCGGCTCGGGTAGCTCTGCAGGCCGCCGAACGAGCGCAGGGTGGTCAGGTAGTGCTCGTCGAGGCTGCCGAGCAGGTAGTTGATGGCGTGCAGGACCGGGGAGGCGTGGGGCTTGACCGAGACCCGGTCGCCCGCGGCGAGGTGGTCGAACCACAGGGCCGTCATGATGGTCGTCATGGAGGCGCTCGACGCCTGGTGGCCGCCCACCTTCAGCCCGTCGGTGCGGGGCCGGACCCGGTTGGCGTGGTCGATCATCGCGGTGGCGAGCCAGAGCACCCGCTGCTCCACCACGCGCAGGACGGCCCAGCGGTCGGTCATCGCCACTCCCTCAGAGGTCCGCGAGCAGGGTCGCGGGCTGTTCCACGCAGTCGGCGACGTACCGGAGGAACCCGCCGGCCGCGCCGCCGTCGCAGACCCGGTGGTCGAAGCTCAGCGACAGCTGGGTGACCTTGCGGACGGCCAGCTGCCCGTCGACGACCCACGGCTTGTCGACGATGCGGCCGACGCCGAGGATGCCCGCCTCGGGGTGGTTGATGATCGCGTTCGAGCCGTCGACGCCGAAGACGCCGTAGTTGTTGAGCGTGAAGGTGCCGCCGGTCATGGCGGCGGGCGGCAGGGTGCCCGCGCGGGCCAGCCCGGCGAGCCGGCTCACCTCGGCGCCCAGCTGCGCCGTGCTCATCAGGTGTGCGCCCTGCACCACGGGCACCATCAGGCCGCGGTCGGTCTGGGCGGCGAAACCGAGGTTCACGTACGGCAGCCGGACGATTTCTCCGGCAGCCGTGTCCACGGTGGCGTTCAGCTCGGGGAACCGCCGCAGGCCCGCGACGCAGATCCGGGCGAGCAGCGCGAGGAGGCTGACACCGCGGCTCGCCAGGGCGTTCTTCGCCTCGATGAGACCGGTGGCGTCGGCGTCGACCCAGGTGGTCGCGTCGGGGATCTCGGTGCGGCTGCGGGTCAGCTTGTCGGCGACCGCCCGCCGCACGCCTCGCAACGGAATCCGCTCGCCCGGGGGCGAGCCCGCTGAAACGCGCTCGGCCGCCACGGGCCTGGCGGCGGCTATGGCGTCCTCGACGTCGCGGCGCCGGATCACACCGTGCGCGGGGTCCGGCGTGACCGTGGCGAGATCCACCCCGTTGTCCCGGGCGAGCTTGCGGACCAGCGGCGAGATGACGCGGGCGGCACCCGGTTCCCGGGAGACCGGCGCGGTCACGGCGGCGGCCCGGCGGATGCGGCGGCGGCGTGCGGCGGGGGCGTGACCCGTGCCGTACCCGATCAAGACGTTTCCCGATCCGGACGCGACCGAGATCAGGGGTGCGCCCACGGCCACGACCGAGCCGGGCTCGGCGTGCAGGACCGAGACCGTGCCCGCGTACGGGACGGGCACCTCGACCACCGCCTTGGCGGTCTCCACCTCGACGACGGCCTGGTCGATGGTCACGGTGTCGCCGACCGCGACGTGCCACTGCACGATCTCCGCCTCGGTCAGGCCCTCTCCCAGGTCGGGCAGCCGGAAGACCTGGTCGCCGCTCACGCCGCGGTCCTCCAGTGGCGCAGGTCCGGCTCGTCGTCGAACTGCAGGCGGTCGACGGCGTCCAGGATGCGGTCCACTGTGGGCAGGTGCGCGTGCTCGAGCTTCGGCGGCGGGTACGGGATGTCGAAGCCGGTCACCCGCAGCACCGGCGCGGCCAGCGAGTGGAAGCACCGCTCCTGCACCCGCGCGGCGATCTCCGCGCCGACACCCGCGAAGCCCTGGGCCTCCTGGACGACGACGCAGCGGCCGGTCCGGCGTACCGATCGCACCAGGGTCTCGTCGTCGAACGGGACGAGCGTGCGCAGCTCGACCACCTCGAGGCTGATGCCCTCGTCCGCGGCCGCCTCCGCCGCCTGCAGGGCGAGCGGCACCGTCGGGCCGTAGGCCACCAGCGTCGCGTCCGTGCCGGAGCGGCGGACCGCGGCCTGGCCCATCGGGCCGGCCGAGCGGGTGGTGAGGTCGACCTGCGCCTTGCTCCAGTACAGGCGCTTGGGTTCCAGGAAGACGACCGGGTCCGGGTCGGCGATCGCGTCGCGCAGCAGCCAGTACGCGTCCTCCACCGTGGCCGGGGTGACCACCTTCAGACCCGGCGTGTGCGCGTAGTACGCCTCGCTGGAGTCGCAGTGGTGCTCGACGCCGCCGATGCCACCGGCGAACGGCACCCGGATCACCATCGGCATCGTCAGGGCGCCGCGGGTCCGGTTGCGCATCTTCGCCACGTGCGAGGTGATCTGCTCGAACGCCGGGTACGCGAACGCGTCGAACTGCATCTCGACGACCGGCCGGAAGCCGCCCATTGCCAGGCCCACGGCGAGCCCCACGATGCCGGACTCGGCCAGCGGCGTGTCGAAGCAGCGGTCCTCGCCGAACTTGCGGGTGAGGCCGTCGGTGATCCGGAAGACGCCACCGAGCGGGCCGACGTCCTCGCCGAAGACGAGCACCGAGTCGTCGTCGCCCATGGCGTCGCAGAGGGCGGCGTTCAGCGCCTGGGCCATGCTCATCTCGGTCATCTCACGCCTCCCCGGCGTCGAGCTCGGCGACGAGCTGGTCGCGCTGCTCGCGCAGCTGCGCGGTCCGCTCGGCGAAGACGTGGTCGAACAGGGTGCGCGGGTCGGCCGGCACGTCGGCGTTCAGCGCGGTGCGGACCCGCCCGGCGAAGGTCTCGGCCTCGGCCTCGGCGGTCCGCACGCTCTCGTCGTCGATGAGACCCCGGTTCATCAGGTACGTCCGCAGCCGGGCGAGCGGGTCCGCGGCGGCCCACCGGGTCACCTCGTCGTCGTCGCGGTACCGGGTCGCGTCGTCGGCGTTGGTGTGCGCCTCCATCCGATAGGTGTGCGCCTCGACCAGGTAGGGACCGTGCCCCGCGCGGGCGTGCTCCACGGCGGTGGTGAGGACGGACAGCACGGCGAGCAGGTCGTTGCCGTCGACCTGTTCCGAGCTCACGCCGTACCCGATGCCCTTGTAGGCCAGCGCGGGCGCCGCCGTCTGCCGGGCCAGCGGCACCGAGATCGCGTACCCGTTGTTCTGGATGAGGAAGACGACCGGCGCGCGCCGGACCGCGGCGAAGTTGAGCGCCTCGTGGAAGTCGCCCTCGCTGGTGCCGCCGTCGCCGATGAGCGCGAGCACCACGGCGTCCTCGCCCTTGCGGCGCAGGGCTTCGGCGAGCCCGACCGCGTGGATGGTCTGGGTGGCCAGCGGCGTGCATTGCGGCGCCACCCGGGTGGCCGCCGGGTCGTAGCCGCAGTGCCAGTCGCCGCGCAGCAGGGTGAGCACCTCGGCGGGGTCGAGGCCGCGGGCGACGAGGGCGACGCTGTCACGGTACGTGGGGAACAGCCAGTCGTCGTCGCGCAGGGCGAGGACCGCGGCGATCTGGCACGCCTCCTGGCCCCGGCTCGACGGGTACACGGCGAGCCGGCCCTGCCGGGTCAGCGCGGTCGCCTGGGTGTCGAAGCGGCGCCCGAGCACCATCCGGCGGTACGCCTCGACGAGCAGCTCGTCCGCGGGCCGGCGGTGCCGGGCGGGCGCCGGCGTCTCGGTGCCGTCCTCGGCGACGAAGCGCACGGGCTCCGCGGAGGGCAGCAGGTCCTCAAGCCTCATGTGACGCACGCCTCTCTCTGGACGCCTGATCGCATTAGCGTGGATTCGAGGCGATGTACGGTCAAGAGCGCCCGATGATCGCCGACAGATTGCCGTTCCGACCCCGGAGGAGTGACCAGATGTCCTCGGAGACCCCTCCGGCGGCGGGTCAGGCTGGACGTCCTGCCGGACCGCTCGATCCGACCGACACGGCCCTGCTGGCCGAGCTGCAGCGCGACGGCCGCCTGTCCATCCGCGCGCTGGCCGAGCGCACGCACATCTCGCGGTCGAACGCGTACGCGCGGGTCGCCCGGATGGTCGAGGACGGCACGATCCGCGGCTTCAGCGCCCGGCTGAACCCGCGGAGCATCGGGCTGGGCACGACGGCGTACGTGGCGATCACCATCGACCAGACCGCGTGGCGCCTGGTCGCCGCCGGCATCCGCGAGATCCCGTACGTCGAGCACTTCGCGCTCATCGGCGGCGACCACGACGTGCTGGCGCTGGTCCGGACGCCGGACAACACCGCGCTGCGCGACGTCGTGCTGGACCGCATCCAGGACATCCCGGGGGTCCGGACGACTCGCACCTGGCTGGTCTTCGAGGAGGAGACCGGCCGCGGGGTCCCGTACGCCGAGTAAGTGTCGCGCGAAGTCAAATCATTGTCGCGCAGGATCAATTAATGAACGGTCGTTTGCCTAGGCTGAGGTGATGGATTCCCGTACCAATCACCAGTACCGGCTCGCCGCCCGCCCGGTGGGACTGCCGCAGCCCACCGACTGGCAGTACGCCGAGGAGACGGTCACCGAGCCGGCCGACGGCCAGCTTCTCGTCGAGGTCGCCTACCTGTCGCTCGACCCGGCCATGCGCGGCTGGATGAACGAGGGCAAGTCGTACATCCGGCCCGTGGAGATCGGCGAGGTCATGCGCGCCGGCGGTGTGGGACGGGTGATCGCGTCCCGCCATCCCGGGTTCGCCGTGGGAGATCACGTGTCGGGGACCCTCGGCGTCCAGGAGTACTGCCTGTCGGACGGGCGCGGCCTGACCAAGGTCGACCCGGCGCTGGCGCCGCTGCCGGTGTATCTCAGCGTCCTCGGCATGCCGGGCATGACGGCCTACTTCGGCCTGCTCGACATCGGCCGCCCGGAGGCCGGGCAGACGGTCGTCGTCTCGGGCGCGGCCGGGGCTGTCGGCAGCGTGGTCGGCCAGATCGCCAAGCTCAAGGGCTGCCGGGTGATCGGCATCGCAGGCGGCGAGGCCAAGTGCCGGCTGGTCGTGGAGGAGTTCGGCTTCGACGCCTGCATCGACTACAAGTCCCAGGACGTGCGCAAGGCCCTGCGGGAGGTGGCGCCCGACGGCGTGGACGTCTACTTCGACAACGTCGGCGGGGACATCCTCGACGCCGTGCTGACCCGGCTGGCGCGCGGCGCCCGCATCGTCATCTGCGGCGCGATCTCGCAGTACAACGCCACGGAGCCCAAGGGCCCGGCGAACTACATGTCGCTGCTGGTCAACCGCGCCTCCATGACCGGCATGGTGGTCTTCGACTACGCCGACCGGTACGCCGAGGCCGCCGCCGAGATGTCCGGCTGGCTGGCCGCCGGGAAGCTGCGCTCGCTGGAGGACGTGGTGGACGGCGGCGTCGAGGCGTTCCCCGACACCCTGCTCAAGCTGTTCAAGGGCGAGAACACCGGGAAGCTCGTGCTCAAGGTGGCAGGCGGCTGACGCCTCAGGCCCGGGCGCGCCGGCGGCCGCCCCGGGTGGTCTTTTCCGCGTAGAGCTGGGCGTCGGCGTGCGCGTACAGCGAGTCGAAGTCCTCGCCGTCGACGCCCAGGACGGCCACGCCCACGCTGGCCGACGTCCGCTCGGCCAGCGCGCCGCGCAGCCGTTCCGCGACGGTCGCCGCGTCCCCCGCCGGGTCCGAGGTGAGCAGCACGACGAACTCGTCGCCGCCCAGCCGGCCGACGGCGTCGTGCGGGTGCAGGTTCGCGGCCAGCGTGCCGGCCACCCAGCAGAGCAGCTCGTCCCCGGCGGCGTGGCCCCGCTCGTCGTTCACCCGCTTGAAGCCGTCCAGGTCGTAGATCAGCAGCGCGAGCGCCCGGTCGCCGCGGTCGGCGTGCGCCAGCTCGGCCGTGAACCGTTCCTCGAAGCCGCGCCGGTTCAGCACGTCGGTCAGCACGTCGGCGCGGGACAGCTCGGTGAGCCGCCGCCGCTGCCGGGCCGCGGCACGGCCCTGGGCACCGCAGACCACCGACACCGCGACGGCTCCCACGAGGTGCAGGGCGGTGAACCACCCGCTCGGCATGCCCACCCAGAGCGCGACCGCGACGTACACCGAGGCGTAGAGGGTGAGGATCGGCACCGCCACCCGGGCCGGGGTGCCGAGCGCGATCAGGGGCATCGGCACGAGGATGCTCAGCGCGCAGACGGTGCCGGAACCGCCGTTGAGGGCGGTCAGGCTGCCACCCACGGCGGCCATCACGAGGGCGTACCCGAGCATCAGCTGCCGGGCAGATTCCGCGCGGCTGAGCCGGTCGGCGCCCAGGATCAGGCCACCGCCCACGACACAACCGGCGCCGGCGATCAGGCCGATCCCGAGCCGATGCGGCTGCGCGGCCGCGAACACGACGGCGTAGAACACGCCGATGCAGGAGTCGAAGAGGGCGATCCAGCCCATGTCGGCGATCGACCGGCGGCGCCGCTCCCGGCGCGGAACCCGCCGCACCGAAGCCGGCCGGTCGACGGCGTCACTCGCCCGGGCCACGTCGTCCGGCGCCGGCAGGGTACGTTCGCCGGCCGTCTTGTCCGCGTACGCCCGGGAGTCGGCGAGCCGCCACAGGTCCTCCGGTGTCGCCGCGTCCGCCGGGAAGCACGCGTACCCGATGCTCGCGGGAACGACCCCGTCGAGCGACTCGCGCAGCCGCTCGACGACGACGGCGGCCCCCTCGGGACCCGTGCCGCTCAGCACGACGGCGAACTCGTCACCGCCGATGCGCCCCACGGCGTCGTGGGCCCGCAGCTCCGCCGCGAGCCGGTCAGCGGTCCACGTCAGGAGCCGGTCGCCGGACTGGTGCCCGTACCGGTCGTTGATCTCCTTGAAGCCGTCGAGGTCGGCGAAGACCAACGTCAGGGGCTCGCCGGACCGCTGCGCCTCGGCGAGCTCGGCCGCGAACCGTTCGTCGAAGCCGCGCCGGTTCAGCGCCTGCGTCAGCGGATCGGCGCGCGAGACCTCGGCCAGGCGCCGGCGCAGGGAGACGAGCGCACCCGCGTGCCGTACGCAGAGGTAGCCCAGCCCGCCGAACGCGAGCGTGAACACGGTCGCGTAGCCGGGCGGGGCGGGGGCGCCGAGCAACGCCACCGCCCAGTAGGCCGCGGCACCGACGAGCGCCAGCACGGCCAGGGCCCGCGGCGGCGTCACCAGGGCCAGGAAGATCAACGAGAACGGGACCAGCGCGCCGAGCGGGCTCGCGATCCCGCCGTCGAGCAGGCTGAGCAGCGCGGAACCGAGGATGGCGACCAGCACTCCGGCGATGCGCACCGGGACCTCGGCCCGGGAGGCGGCCACCCGGGGCGCCGAGCCCCACGTCAGCCCGCCGACCAGCAGCATCGCCGTGGCGACCGCCAGCATCGCCGGCCGGTGCGGACCTGCGGGGGTGGCCAGGGCGTAGAGCAACCCGATGCCCGGGCCGCCCATCCCCCGGACCGCGCCGGAGCGGATGGCCGCGACCCGCCGGTGCGCCGCGCGCCCGGCCGTGCCTGCGCTCACTCCGGCCCCCGATCGGCTCCCAGTACGCCCTCATGCCTTTCGTCCGCTTGCTCCGGCACCTTAGCGACTCGGCGGCAGCGGTGAACCCGAGCCGGTCACCTGCGTCGTGATGGGGAACGGGAGGTGACGAACGCCGAACGACTGGGACGCCGAGATTCACCGCTGGTGCGTGCCTCGGCCGCGTCGCTGCGCGGGCGTGCCTCATGGATGGCGCCCGGCACGACGTAGCGGGGGGCGCCACGTCGTGCCGGGCGCGGCCAGGCGGACCGGGCGCCCCCGTTCGCGTGACCGGCGGACTGCAGGATACGGGCTGCCCCGCAACCCGAGCCGCTGACCAACGCCTGCTCCAGGCCCGGGCCGAGGTGAGCAAACCGTCACTACTCATCCCTTGCATGCTCGGCCTTCGCCGGCACGTGAGACCATTCCGGACAATGCCCACGATCTCGAAGCGCGTCGATTTTACGCACACCGCCGGTGATAGTGTCAACCCACATAGACATCGAAGGGCAGCGTTGTAAAGCAGGTTGACACTGCCCGCGCGCCCCTGCCAGGAGCTCCTCATGGACGAGAGTTCGCCACAGCAGCCCGGCTCGTCGCTCGCCGACCGGCTGAACGCCTTGTTCGACAAGGTGCGCAAACCCGACGGGACCCCGTACTCCCTGCGAGAGGTCGCCGACGCGGTCACCGCTGCCGGTGATCCCATCTCGCACGCCTTCATCGGGCACCTGCGCTCGGGCCGCAGCACCGACCCGACCCTGCGCCACATGAAGGGCCTGGCCCGGTTCTTCGGCGTCCCGGTCGAGTACTTCACCTCCGACGCCGTCGCCACCGAGGTGGACGAGGAGCTGCTGCTGGCGGCCGCCCTGCAGCAGGTCCGGGCTCGCACGGTGGCCCTGCGCCGGTCCGTCGTCCCCCAGGCCCAGGAGCAGATCGGTGCCATCGCCGAGCTCCTCCGCGTGATCGCCGATCTGGAACAGCGTCGCGGAACCGACAGCGACCAGACTTGAACCCTCGAGGAGGTGGGGACCGCGTGTCACTGCGGCAGGTGCGGCGGCGCTGCGAGCGGGTGGCTCGCAGCATCGAGGTGCCCGACCCGTTCGACATCGAGCTCCTGCTCGCGACCCTCGGCACCCGGCGGGGACGCCCGATCGTCCTGCTGCCGTTCGACCTGCCGACCGGGGCGCCGTCCGGGCTGTGCGTGGCCGCGGGCACAGCGGACTACCTGGTGGTGACCTCGTCCGCCACTGGCACCCAACGCGACCACATCGTTCTGCACGAACTGGCGCACCTGCTGCTGGGACATCAGCTGCAGGCGTTGGACCCCGACGCCGGCGGGCAGCTCTTCCAGCACCTGGACCCCGCCGTCATCCGCACGATGCTGGGCCGCACGACCTACAGCACCGTCGAGGAGCAGGAAGCCGAGATCCTCGCCTCCCTGCTCGGCCAGCGCGCCCACCCGTTGGCCCCGCCCGCCCCCGACAGCGGCAGCGACCCGGTCGTCCAGCGGCTCGGCCGCTCCTTGGAACACGGATAGGGCGGGCGCATCGTGGACACGACCTCCGCCGTCTTCCTGTTCTGCGCCGCCGCGGCCTGGATCGCCGCCGGTTACAAGATGCTGGCCCTGCGGCGCGACCCTCGCAACGCTGCACTGTGGGCGCTGGCGGTGTCCATCACGCTGCCCGCGACCGGGTTCACGGTCGCCGCACCGATCATCTACCCGCACCTCGGGCGGCTCTCCGGCATCCCCGACCTGGCCACCCTGATCGTGTACGGCTGCATCTCGGGCTACGGCATCATGGTGTCGATCATGCTGCTGCTCTGGTACAAGCCGGCGCGGCAGGCCCGCCGCATCGGCGCCTCCCTGATGGCGTTGTACGGTGCCGCCCTGGCCACGATGGTGGCCCTGTTCATCAGCATCGACACGCACGCCGAGCACCCGACCGACTTCGACGAGACCTACGGGCCCACCGCCGCCGGTGGTGCGTTCCTGCTCGTCTACGTCAGCCTGCACGCCACCGGCCTGACCGCCACCGCGGTGCGCTGCCACCACTTCCACCGCCATGTCACCCGCACCGGCGGCCGGCCCTGGCTGCGGCGGGGACTGCGCACGGTCGCGGTGGGCTCCTGGGTCGGCCTCGGCTACGCCGTCTGCAAGTCGGTCTTCGTGATCTCCGCGTGGTCCGGGGCGTACCTGCCGCACGTGAGCAAGCTCGGCGTGGTGTTCGCCTGCCTGGCCTCCCCGCCGCTGGCCGCCGGGCTGACCATGCCCTCCTGGGGACCGAAGGTGAGCGCCGGCGCCGCTTGGCTGCGCAAGCGGCGCCAGTACCGCCAGCTGCGCCCGCTGTGGGACGTGATGTACCGCGCAGTGCCGGGCATCGCGCTCGAGCGGCCGACCGCCGGCTGGGCGGCGCTGGGTGACCTCGACTTCCGCCTGTACCGGCGCCTGGTCGAGATCAGGGACGGCCGGCTGGCCCTGGCGCCGCACATGCCGGAAGCGGTGCCCGGCGCGGAGCAGCTGGCGGCCACCTGGCAGCTGCCCGTCGACGTCGTCCGCGAGGCGCTGCGGATCCGCGCGGCCGCCGACCGGTTCCACGCCGCCGGCCCGGCCGGGCCGGGCACCGTTCCCCCGCCGGCATCACCCGAGCGCGGCGACGACATCGCCTGGCTCGTTCAGCTCGCCACCGCCCTCGGCCGGGTTCCCGCCACGCGGCCCGGGACCGGCGTGCCGGCCGCGGACCGAGGATGACGTCCATGCTGCACCGTCGCGGCCGCTACGACCGCCTCGCCGACATCCGTCGCCGTGACCCCGTCGCCGACTACCACACCGTCTACCGGGACACCGCCCTGTACGAGTTCCCCTTCGACACCCGGATGGGTCTGGTGCTGGCCTTCTGGCGTACGTTCGCCGTGCCGTCCATCGCCGAGACGTTGGCCGGCACCGGCGAGGTCGTCCACCGCACCGACCGCCGCGCCGACGACACCGGCATCCTCATGTACACCCTCATCAAGTACGGGCTCGACCACCCGCACGGGCGTACCGCCACACGCCGGCTGAACCAGATCCACCGACGGTTCGCCATCAGCAACGACGACTACCGGTACGTGCTGGGCACCTTCCTCTTCGCGCCCGCCCGATGGATCGACCGGCACGGCTGGCGGCCGCTGTGCTGTCACGAGCGCGCCGCCATGCTGACCTTTTACACGACGCTCGGCCGGCGTATGAACATCAGGGACATCCCCAGGACATGGGACGCCTTCCAGTCCTTCTACGACACTTACGAGGCGCAGCGGTTCGCGTACACCCCGGCCGCGGCTCAGCTGATGGCGGCCACCGGCCGCCTGGTCGGTTCCCTCCCCCGGCCGCTCGCGCCCCTGGCCGGTGGCGTCGTCCAGGCCCTGCTGGATCCGCCCCTGCGCCACGCCACCGGGATCGCCGAACCGCCCGGATGGGCCGCCGTGCTCCTGGCCGCCGCTTTGAAAGGCCGGGCGGCATGGCTGCGACACGGCGCGAAGCCCCGTACCCGCGGCTGGCTGGAGGAGGGAATCACGGGCAAGACCTATCCCGACGGGTACGACCTGGCCACGCTCGGGCCGCAGTAGCACTTACGCGGAGTGACTCCCACCCTCGCCCACGGGGATCGTTGCCATAGGGCAACCGTTCGGGTGAAAACGCTGCGGAGGACCGCCCCGCATCAGGCACTATGCCTGCAGCGGGGATGTCCACCGCACCTGGGGAGGCTCCGATTTTCATGCCGGACGACGAGGCCGCAGCCGCCGGGCTGCTGGCTCGGCTGCACCTGCTGCTGCAGGCCGCCGCGGCGGCGCCGGGCGACGTGACCGTCCTGGAGCTGGCGCTGGCCCAGGCGATCGCGGCGACCGGCGCCGACAGTGCGGTGCTCGGGCAGTTGCGCGATCATCGCGCCGCGATGGCGACGATGGAGGTGCGGGCCGGGGGCGGGATGCATCGCGGGGGGACGCTGCGGGTGGGGGGCCGCTATCCGCTGACCGACGCCGTCGCGAAGGAGGACTCGATCTGGTTGTCGTCACTGCCGGAGATCAGGACCACGTACCCGACCGCGGGCCGGCTGTGGGGACGGGCTTTCGCGGCGGTGCCGTTGATCGTGCGGCACATTCCGGTCGGGGCCATCGCCGTCATCCACGACACCGACGCCCACCAGTTCACCCGGGTCGAGCGGCTGTTCCTGCGGTCCGTGGCCGACCTCTGCGCTCCGCTCGTGGCTAATCTCGCGTACCGGTTCTGAAGATCCGGCTGCGGCGGATGTCCTCCTCCGTGATCAGCATGAGGTCGTCACGGCCGACCTGGCCGGAGAGCGCGACCAGACGGTTCGCCTGGCGCAGGCGGGCGCGCTCGAGAGCGTTGCGGACGCTGCGCGCGTTCGCGAAGCGGGGCATCGTGCGGCGGCGCTCGAGGTACTCGAGGAACGCCGCGCGCCCCCCCTCGGTGAAGCAGTAGTCGTCGCGGGTGAGCATCAGCTCGGCGATCTCGGCCAGCTCGTCCGTGGCGTAGTCCTCGAACTGGATGTGGTGGGCGACCCGCGAGCTCAGGCCCGGGTTGGAGGAGAAGAAGGTCTCCATCCGGTCCTCGTAGCCGGCGAAGATAACCACCAGCGAGGCCCGGGCCGACTCCATCTCCTGCAGCAGGATCTCGATCGCCTCCTGCCCGTAGTCGCGCTCGTTGTCCGGGCGGTAGAGGTAGTAGGCCTCGTCGATGAACAGGACGCCGCCGGCCGCCCGTGCGAGGGCCTCCTTGGTCTTGGGCGCGGTGTGGCCGATGAACTGGCCGACGAGGTCGTCACGGGTCACCGCGTGGACGCGGGGCGCCCGCAGGTAGCCGAGGGCGTGCAGGATCTCGGCCATCCGCAGGGCGACCGTGGTCTTTCCGGTGCCGGGTCCGCCGGCGAAGCTCATGTGCAGCGACGGCCGGCTCGCCGAGAGCCCGAACCGGGCGCGGGCCCGGTCGACCATCAGCAGGGCGGCGATCTCGCGGATACGCCGCTTCACCCCGGCCAGGCCGACCAGGTCCGCGTCGACCGCGGCCAGGACCTCCCGGACCCGGGCGGCGGCCTCGTCGGCCTGGATGTCCACCTTGGCCTGCGGGTCGAGCGTCGGCGTCTCGGGCGCCGCGGTCGCCCCCGGGCGGTGCAGGGAGAAGCCCGGGGCGGTCACCGTACGTCCTCACGACCGTGGGCGTACCGGGCCCCGGCGGGCGCCTCGGTCGCGTACGAGTGCACGGCGTACCGTTGCACCCGGTTGCTGCCCTCGGTGCGGTCCAGCCGGAAGCCGGGCTCCTCGGCCGGGCGCTGGACGAGGAAGCTCATCGCGATCGTCTGCCGGCCCAGCCGGGCGTCGTAGGCGAGCACCCGGACGTAGTGCTCCGGGAAGGTCGCGCGGCAGTCGTTGATCTCGCGGACGACGCCGTCCGGCTCGGCCAGGTCGAACATCGGCAGGCCCCACATCTCCCAGTAGACGTTGCGGGGGTGCGGGTCGTCGGTGTACTCGACCGAGACCGGCCAGCCGTTGAGCAGCGCGTAGCGCACCTGGGCGGCGATCTCGTCGTCGGTCAGGTCGGGCAGGTAGGCGAACGATCCGTGGCGCAGCTGCATGGGGGTCTCCTAGACGCTCGGGGTCGGTACGGCATCGGGGGCGTCGGTGGCGGCGTAGTCGAAGGTGACGTCGCCCCAGGTGGCGAGCGCGACCTCGAGCGGCCGGTTGCCCTGCGCGGCGGTACGCAGGATGTCCGGGCCCTCCTTGACGAGGTTGCGCCCCTCGTTGCGGGCCTTGATGACCGCCTCCAGCGCTACCCGGTTCGCCTCGGCGCCGGCCGCGATCCCCAGCGGATGCCCGATGGTGCCGCCGCCGAACTGCAGGATGACGTCCTCGCCGAGCAGGTCGACCAGCTGGTGCATCTGTCCCGCGTGGATGCCGCCCGAGGCGACCGGCATGACCCCGGGCAGGCTCGCCCAGTCCTGGTCGAAGAAGATGCCGTTGCCGTGCTGGGCCGGGACGTGCCCGAGGCGCAGGGTGTCGTAGAAACCCCGGGTGGTGGCCGGGTCGCCCTCGAGCTTGCCGACGATCGTGCCGGCGTGGACGTGGTCGACGCCGATCAGCCGGCACCACTTGGCGATGACGCGGAAGCTCACGCCGTGCGTCTTCTGCCGGGTGTACGTGCTGTGGCCGGCGCGGTGCAGGTGCAGCAGGACGCTGTTGCGGCGGGCCCAGTGCGCCATCGACTGCATCGCCGAGTAGCCGACGGTCAGGTCCATCATCACGATGACGCTGCCCAGCTCCTTGGCGAACTCGGCGCGCTCGTACATGTCCTCGACCGTCGCGGCGGTGATGTTGAGGTAGTGGCCCTTGATCTCGCCGGTCTGGGCTGTCGCGCGGTTGACGCCCTCCATCGCGTACAGGAAGCGGTCGCGCCAGCGCATGAAGGGCTGGGAGTTGATGTTCTCGTCGTCCTTGGTGAAGTCGAGCCCGCCGCGGCAGGCCTCGTACACCACCCGGCCGTAGTTGCGGGCGGAGAGGCCCAGCTTCGGCTTGATCGTCGCGCCCAGCAGCGGGCGGCCGAACTTGTTGAGGATCTCGCGTTCCATCACGATGCCGTGCGCCGGACCCTGGAACGTCTTCACGTACGCGACCGGGATGCGCATGTCCTCCAGGCGCAGCGCCTTGAGCGGCTTGAAGCCGAACACGTTGCCGATGATCGACGAGGTGAGGTTGGCGATCGAGCCCTCCTCGAACAGGTCGATGTCGTACGCGACGTACGCGTAGTACTCGCCCTCGCGGCCGGGCACCGGATCGACGCGGTAGCACTTCGCCTGGTAGCGGGTGTGGGCGGTGAGCCGGTCGGTCCACACCACGGTCCAGGTCGCCGTGGAGGACTCGCCCGCGACCGCGGCCGCCGCCTCGACCGGGTCGACGCCGGGCTGCGGGGTGACCCGGAAGAGGGCCAGCACGTCGGTGTCCTTGGGCCGGTAGTCGGCGTCGTAGTAGCCCATGCTGGCGTAGCTGTGCACGCCCGGGTCCCACCGGGCCGGCTCCGCTTCGCCGGACGTCAGGTCGATCGACATCGGCCCCTCCTCAGCTCTCGCCCGGGATGCCCGGGACGGGTCCTCACCGTCTCCCGCCGTACCTTGAGCCGTCCAGCGACTGTTTACCGTGGACACCTGAGCGATCGCTTGAATAGCCTGATGCCCGTGACCCCCGCGCGGCTGCAGACCTTCCTGGCGGTCGTCGACCACGGCTCGGCGCGGGCGGCCGCGCAACGGTTGTCGGTGACCGAGTCGGCGGTGTCGGCCGCGCTGGCCGCCCTGCAGCGTGAGCTCGGCGTCGCGCTGTTCGAGCGGCACGGCCGGGGGCTGGGCATCACGGAGTCCGGGCGGGTGTTCGCCGACTACGCGCGCCGGATCCTCGGCCTGATCGACGAGGGCATGAGCGCCGCCCGGGAGAGCGGCGACCCCGAGCGGGGCCGGGTCCGCCTGGGCGCCGTCACGACCGCCGGCGAGTATCTGGTCCCGGGGCTGCTGGCGTCGTTCCGTACCCGTCATCCCCGGGTGGAGGTCACGCTCGACGTCGGCGTACGGGACCGGGTCTCCGCCCTGCTGGCCGACCACCGCCTGGACGTCGTGATCGGCGGGCGGCCCCGGGCCGGCCGGGGGCTGACCACCCGCGCCACCCGGCCGAACGCCCTGATCGTCGTCGCCGCGCCGGGGACGGCGCCGGAGCCGGCGACCGCGACCTGGCTGTTGCGCGAACCGGGCTCGGGCACCCGGGACACCACGCTGGCGCTGCTCGACGCGCTGCAGTGGCGGCCGCCGACGCTGGCGCTGGGCTCGCACGGCGCCGTGGTCGCCTCCGCGGTGCTGGGCCTGGGCGTCACGCTGGTCTCGGCCGACGCCGTGGCCGGGCACCTCCGGCAGGGCTCCCTGCAGCGCGTCACGGTACGAGGTACGCCGCTCGACCGCCCCTGGCACGCCGTCACCGCCGCCGCCCCCACCGCCACCGCACGCCTGTTCCTCGCCCACCTCACCGACCCGGCCGCCGCCGGTGAGCTGGCGTTCCGGGCCCGCCGCGCCACGCTCACCCCCGTGGCCCCCCGTACGGGTGAGGCCTGACGCCGCCGCTACGCCTAGCGTCGCCTCCATCGCCGGCGAAGGAGGCAGCCGTGCCCGAGGTGCACAAGACCCTGACCCGCTACACCATCGAACAGGAGCACCGGCACCTCGACTCGACCGGTGACTTCTCCGGGCTGCTGAACGCCATCAGCACCGCGGTGAAGATCATCGCGAACCGGGTGCACAAGGGCACGCTGCTGGGCGCGCCGAAGAACCTGGACGTCATCGGCGACCACGTGATGATCGGCGAGACCGAGTGGGCCGGGCACCTCGCGGCCATGGCGTCCGCCCGGTCCGCGGCGATCCACCGTGTCCCCGAGCCGTACCGCCGCGGCAAGTACCTGCTGGTGTTCGACCCGCTGGACGGCTCGGGCGACATCGACGTCAACACCTCAGCCGGCACGATCTTCTCGATCCTGCGCAGCCCTCGCCCGGGGGCACCGGCCTGCACCGCCGACTTCCTGCAGCCGGGCACCGAGCAGGTCTGCGCCGGGTTCGCGCTGTACGGGCCGGCGACGATGCTGGTGCTCACCACCGGCGACGGCGTGGACGGCTTCACGCTCGACCGCGACATCGGCGCCTTCGTCCTCACCCATCCCCGGATGCGCATCCCCGGCACCACCGACGAGTTCGCGATCAACGCCTCGCACGAGCGTTTCTGGGAACCGCCGGTGCAGCGGTACGTCGCGGAGTGCCTGGCCGGCCGCTCCGGCTCGCGGGCGCACGACTTCACCATGCGCTGGGTGGCGTGCCTGGTCGCCGAGACGTTCCGCATCCTCACCCGCGGCGGGGTCTTCCTCGATCCGGACGACCGCCGCGACGCCGGCCGCCCGGACCGGCCGCACCTGCTCTCCGCGGCCGGGCCCGTCGCGTTCCTGGTCGAGCAGGCGGGCGGCCTGGCGAGCACCGGCCGGGGGCGGCTGATGGACCGGGTCCCCGGCAGCCTCCACGAGCGGGCCCCGCTGATCTTCGGTTCCCGGGACGAGGTGGCCCGCATCGAGCGCTACCACCGCGAGAGCTCCGGCCCCGCCGACGAGGACTTCTCGCTGTTCCACACCCGTTCCCTGTTCCGTACGTGACCAGGAGGTGGCTCGCCTTGTCAGTCAGACACCCCGTCGTGGCCATCACCGGCTCGTCCGGCGCCGGGACGACGTCGGTCACCAGGACGATGCAGCAGATCTTCCGGCGCGAGGAGATCACCCCGGTGGTGGTCGAGGGCGACTCGTTCCACCGCTACGACCGCGCGGCGATGCAGGCCGAGATGGCTCGCGCCGAGGCCGACGGCAACCACCACTTCTGCCACTTCGGCCCGGAGGCCAACCTCCTGGAGGACCTCGAGGAGCTGTTCCGGGGCTACGGCGAGACCGGGTCCGGCCGGGTGCGCCGGTATCTGCACGACGAGGAGGAGGCCGCACCGTACGGGCAGCAGCCGGGCACCTTCACCGCGTGGGAGGACATCCCACCGGGCACCGACATGCTCTTCTACGAGGGGCTGCACGGCGCCGTCGTCACCGGCAAGGTGGACGTCGCCCAGCACACGGATCTGGCCGTGGGCGTCGTACCGATCATCAACCTGGAGTGGATCCAGAAGCTGCACCGCGACCGGACCGCGCGGGGTTACAGCAGCGAGGCGGTCGTGGACACCATCCTGCGGCGGATGCCCGACTACCTGAACTACATCTGCCCGCAGTTCTCCCGGACGCACATCAACTTCCAGCGGGTGCCCACCGTGGACACCTCCAACCCGTTCATCGCCCGCCACATCCCGACGGCGGACGAGAGCTTCCTCATCATCCGGTTCGCGGATCCCCAGGGCATCGACTTCCCGTACCTGCTGGCGATGCTGCACGACTCGTTCATGTCGCGGCCCAACATCATCGTCGTGCCGGGCGGCAAGATGGAGCTGGCCATGCAGCTGATCCTCACCCCGATGGTGCTGCGGCTGATGGACCAGCGCCGGCGGGCGGGCTGAGCGTTCAGAGGGCGATCGGTACGGTCACCTCGACCGTGGTTCCCGCACCCGGCCCGGAACGGATCCGCAGCCGGCCGCCGAGCAGGTGCACCCGTTCCGCCATCCCCCGAAGCCCGTAGGCCGGCCCCTCGTCCGGCGGGTCGAAGCCGCAGCCGTCGTCGGTGACGCTGAGCAGCACCATGTGGCCGTGCCGGGCGAGGCGGACCACCGCCCGGCTCGCCTCCGCGTGCTTGACGACGTTGTGCACCGCCTCCTGGGCGACGCGGAACAGCGAGGTGCTCACGTGGTGCGGCACCGGGAACTCCGCGGCGTCGACGTCCACCCGCAGGCCGGGCACGGCACGCGCCATGGCGGTCAGGCCGGCCGCGAGCCCCTGGTTCTCCAGCACCGGGCTGTGCAGTCCGGTGATGGCGCTGCGGGTCTCGCCGAGCGCCAGGTCGGCGAGGGAGCGGGCCGCTGCCACCTGCTCCGCCACGTACGCCACATCCCCGTCGCCGAGGGCGACGTCCGCCGCCGACAGGTGGAAGGTGAGGCTCGCGATCGCCTGGGTGAGTCCGTCGTGGAGGTCGGCGGCAACCCGGCGGCGCTCGGCCTCCTGGGCCGCCACCGCTCCGGCCACGACCGCGTCCCACTCGTCCTGGTGGTCGCGCATCGTCGCCAGCGCGGCCGCGACGCTGACCCGCAGGCCGACCAGGTCGGCCACCCGCTGGGCCAGGTCGACCTCGGCCTCGCCGAACTCGCGCCGGGCACGGCTGTGCACGGCCAGGACCGCGCTGCTGCCGCCGCCCGCCACCCGCGCGGGCACACACAACCGCGACACCGGCTGACCCGGGCTCAGGCCGAGCAGCTCACGATGCAGGGGGTGCCGGGGCCGGTCCGCCACCAGCACCACCGGGACTCCGTCGGCCGCCGCCCGCCCGGCGGCGCCGGACCCCTCCGGCACCCGCAGCGGCGCCCCGGCCCCGGCCGGCCGCGGGTGGCTCGCGGCCAGCACCAGGTCGCCGCCGCTGTCGGCGAGGAAGGCGAGGCATCCGTCGGCACCGAGCGTGTCGGCCAGCAGCCGGGCGACCTCGGCCAGCATGAGGGGCAGCGACGGCTCCCGCGTCACCGACCGCGCCACCTTGGCGATCACCGCGTCGTCCATCAGTGGAACAGGCCCTCGCGCAACGCGGTCGCCACCGCGCTGCCGCGGTCGCGGACCTCCAGCTTGCGGTACAGGCCCCGCAGGTGGGTCTTGACCGTGTCGTCGCTGATCACCAGCCGGGCCGCGATCGCCTTGTTCGAGAGCCCGCCGACCAGCAGCGCCAGCACCTCGCTCTCCCGCTGCGTGAGGCCCAGCCGGGCGCCCGGCCAGAACTCGCCCCGCTGCAGGTGCGCGGCCGAGGCGGCGATCCGGCCGGCGAGACCGGGGTCGATGACGACCTCGCCGAGGCTCGCGTTCTCCAGGTGCCGCACCAGCTCGTACGCGTCCACCCGCTTGAGCAGGTAGCCCGACGCGCCCGCCCGCAGCGCCTGGTAGAGGTACTGCTCGTCGTCGTAGACGGTCAGGAAGACGATCTTCGCGTGGTCGTCGACGTCGCGGATCGCCTTGCAGACGTCCAGGCCGCTCCCCCGGCGCAGCCGCACGTCGCACAGCACGACGTCCGGGCGCTGGTCGGTGACCGCGCGCACCGCCTGGGGCGAGTCGGTGGCCGTACCGATGACCTGCACCCGCTCCGGGAAGCGGGACAGCATCGCGGACACCCCGTGCAGCACCATCTCGTGGTCGTCGACCACCAGGACGCGGATCGGCGGCATGACCCCACCGTAGCGACCTCCATCGATGGCTCAGCGGGGGCGCCCCGGGTTCCGGCGCGACGGCGCCAGATACCGCCACCAGACGAAGACGATGACCACGATGGCGAGGCCCAGCACTGCCGCACTGCCCGCGGTGCTGACCGGAAGGGACCCCTGACCGGTCCGCGCTCCGGAGATGATGCCCGCGTCGATCGGTACGGGTCCGCCGCGCCGGCCCGCGCTCGGGCTGGGCTGTCCCGGCGCCCTGGGCAGCGCCTCGAAGTCCACCAGCCCGGAGCCCTCCAGCAACGGCAGCTGCCCGGCGACGACCCGGGTAGCCTCCTCGGCGAGCTTGCGGACGGTGTCGTTGCGGGTGCCCGCCCGTGCGGCGGCCGCGGTCGCCAGCAGGGTACCGTCGGCGGCCCGCATGGAACGGACATATGCGGCGTCCAGCGCCGCGCCGCCTGCCTTCAGCTGCTTCAGCTGCGCCTGCTGGTCGGGCGCCGCAGCCGTCGGCAGGGCCACCTTGAGTGTGCCGGCCGCCTGCTGGGTCAGGCGGTCCAGCCGCCGGTCCTGGTCGCCGACGGTCCTGCCGATGGTCCGCACCTTGGCCTGCCGGGCCGTCTTCTCGGCGACGTCGCTCGCCGGGATCGCAAACAGCGCCGTGGCGTGCATCGACGCGAGGAAGTTGCGGTCCGCCGCATCGACCGGGCCGCTCCGCTGCTGCGCGTAGGCGGCGCTCGGCGACCCGCCGAGGATGGTGGCCCCCACGACCATGAGGCCGGCCAGGATAGTCAAACGCATTGCCCATCTCCTCCCGGCTCGTTGTGGCCAGGAGTACGGCTGCGGTCACCGGACCGGATGAGTGACCGGGGAGTAATTTCGCCACGCACACAACAAACCCGGCCGATCGCGAGGACCGGCCGGGCTTGCTGGGGGCAGGATCAGGCCAGGTCGAAGCGGTCGAGCTCCATGACCTTGGTCCAGGCCGCGACGAAGTCCGCCACGAACTTCTCCCGCGCGTCCTGGCTGGCGTAGACCTCGGCCAGGGCCCGCAGCTGCGAGTTGGAGCCGAAGATCAGGTCGACCGCGGTGGCGGTCCACTTCACCTGGTCGGTGGCCACGTCGCGGATCTCGTACACGTGCTCCTCGGACTCCGACGCCTTCCACCGGGTGCCGGGGGAGAGCAGGTTGGCGAAGAAGTCGTTGGTGAGCACGCCGGGCCGGTCGGTGAGCACCCCGTGCCGGGCGCCGCCGGCGTTGGCGCCGAGCGAGCGCAGACCCCCGATGAGGACGGTCATCTCGGGCGCCGTCAGGTTCAGCATGTACGCCCGGTCGACGAGCAGCACCTCCGGCTGGGTCTTCTCGCCCGCCCGCAGGTAGTTGCGGAACCCGTCGGCGCGCGGCTCGAGGACCCGGAAGGACTCGACGTCGGTCTGGTCCTGGGTGGCGTCGGTGCGCCCCGGGTGGAACGGCACCGTGACCTCGACGCCGGCGTCGCGCGCCGCCTTCTCGACGGCGGCCGAGCCGGCCAGCACGATCAGGTCGGCGAGCGAGATCTTCGCCCCGCCGGCCTCGTTGAACTCGCGCTGGATGCCCTCGAGGGTGCCCAGGACCGCCGCGAGCTGCTCGGGCTGGTTGACCTCCCACGAGCGCTGCGGCTCGAGCCGGATACGGGCACCGTTGGCGCCGCCGCGCTTGTCGGTGGCGCGGAAGGTGGCGGCGGAGGCCCAGGCGGTGGAGACCAGCTGCGCGGTCGTCAGGCCCGACTCGAGCACCTTGGCCTTGAGCGCGGCGACGTCGGCCTCGCCGACCAGCTCGTGGTCGACGGCCGGCACCGGGTCCTGCCAGAGCTGCGCCTCGGGAACCCAGGGGCCGAGGAAACGGCTGACCGGACCCATGTCGCGGTGCAGCAGCTTGTACCAGGCCTTGGCGAACGCCAGCGCGAACTCGTCCGGGTTCTCCAGGAAACGGCGCGAGATCTTCTCGTACGCCGGGTCGACGCGCAGCGAGAGGTCCGTGGTGAGCATCGTCGGCCGGTGCTTCTTCGCCGGGTCGAACGGGTCCGGGATGATCTCCGGGGCGTCCTTGGCGACCCACTGCTTGGCCCCGCCGGGGCTCGTGGTGAGCTCCCACTCGAAGCCGAAAAGGATCTCGAAGAAGCGGTTGCTCCACTGCGTCGGCCGGTCGGTCCACGTCACCTCGAGGCCGCTGGTGATCGTGTCCGGCCCCTTGCCGGTGCCGTGGGTGCTCAGCCAGCCCAGGCCCTGCGCCTCCAGCGGGGCACCCTCGGGCTCCGGGCCGACGTGGTTGTCCGACACGGCGGCGCCGTGGGTCTTGCCGAAGGTGTGCCCACCGGCGATGAGCGCGACGGTCTCCTCGTCGTTCATCGCCATCCGGCGGAAGGTCTCCCGGATGAAGTGCGCCGCCGCCAGCGGGTCGGCGTTGCCGCGCGGCCCCTCCGGGTTGACGTAGATGAGGCCCATCTCGGTGGCGCCGACACCCTCCGACATGTCCTTCTCGGTGACGTAGCGCTCGTCACCGAGCCAGGTGTCCTCCGGGCCCCAGAAGATCTCCTCCGGCTCCCAGACGTCCGGGCGGCCGAAGCCGAACCCGAACGTCTGGAAGCCCATGGACTCGAGAGCCACATTGCCGGCCAGCACCAGCAGGTCGGCCCACGAGATCTTCTGGCCGTACTTCTGCTTCACCGGCCACAGCAGGCGGCGGGCCTTGTCGAGGTTGGCGTTGTCCGGCCAGCTGTTCAGCGGCGCGAAACGCTGGCCGCCGTCGCCGGCCCCGCCACGGCCGTCGTTGATCCGGTAGGTGCCGGCGGCGTGCCAGCTCATCCGGATCATCAGACCGCCGTAGTGGCCGAAGTCCGCCGGCCACCAGTCCTGCGAGGTGGTGAGCACCTCGACGATGTCCCGCTTGAGGGCCTCGACGTCGAGCTTCTCGAACTCCTTGGCGTAGCTGAAGCCCTCACCCAGCGGGTTGCCCTTGGACGAGTGGGCGTGCAGCACGGACAGGTCGAGCTGGTTCGGCCACCAGTCCCGGTTGGTACGCGGGCGGCCGCCGGTCTTCGGGGTCGGCGAGTCGATCGCCGGGTTCTCGCTCTCGCTGCCGTGCGCGGTCACGGAGTCGTGCGCGACCGGACAACCGGCCGCCTCCTTCTGGTCCACGCCCTGAGCGCTGGTGGGGCCGTGGTCCTGGGTGTCGCTCATCTGCTTCCTTCCGAACTGGCGGATGACGCCGAACTGGCGGATGACGGGGACGTGCGATGCGTCGCACAGTCGGGGCAGACGCCCCAATAGACGACCTCCGCCTCGTCGACCACGAAACCGTGGTCGCCGGGGGCGGTGAGACAGGGAGCGTGGCCGACGGCGCAGTCGACGTCGGCGATCGCGCCGCACGAGCGGCACACGACGTGGTGATGGTTGTCCGCCACGCGGACCTCGTAGCGGGCGGTGGCGCCGGCGGGCTGGATGCGCCGCACGAGGCCGGCGTCGGTGAGCGCCCGCAGGACGTCGTAGACCGCCTGGTGCGAGACGGCGGGGTGGTGGGCCCGGACCAGCCCGATCACGGTGTCGGTGTCGACGTGCGGATGCTGCCGCAGCGCTGCCAGCACCGCCACCCGGGGCCTGGTCACGCGCAACGAGACCGCCCGCAACTGGGCCTCGAAGTCCGACGTCACCCGATGAACCTTAGGCCCCTTGTTTGGAATAAATCAAGTTTACGCGCGGGCGCCGGCCCGGGCTCGGTAGAGTTGCGTCATCGATACTTATCGTTGTGTACGACGTCGGCGGGTATCACGCCGTCGGCAGCGAGCATCCGCAGAAGCTCGGCGACGAAAGGGCTGGAACCGACGACCTGCAGCCGCACGTCGACGGCGGCGGCGATGCGATTGGCCACGACGACGGTGCCGAGCCCGCCGGAGTCGATGGAGCACACTCCGCGCAGGTCCAGGTCGATGGTCCCTACGTCGCCACGGTTGAGCAGATCCGTGATCACTTGCCGGAGCTCGCACGCGTGCGCCACATCGAGCTCGCCCCGCACGACCACCGTGACCGCCCCCTCGCCGACCACCTCGATCTGCACCGTCGCCACCTCCTCCGCCCGGCCTGTCGATGGACGGACTGGCATTCCGCCTGGCGCCGACGTCAAACCACCGGTTGAGGCGAATCCTTCGCGGCCCGGTGGGTACGCGGCGCGGAACACCGACAAGAATGAGCGGTTCCTACCTGAATTACCGTCTTGCCCATAAGAGCCCTATTCTGTGGTGCCGCAAGTCACGCGACACCGACCCGGAAGGTGGCATGGTCTCCATGGGAAAACCCGACCCCGATCAGACCGTCGTGCTTCCGGTCGTCACGGCACCGCCACATGCGGGGCCGTCGTTCGGGTACAGCCGGGCTCTGGACGGCATCCGGGCGCTCGCCGTGGCCGCTGTCCTGCTGTTCCACGCCGGCGCGGCAGGCGTGGCCGGCGGATTCCTCGGCGTGGACACCTTCTTCGTCCTCTCCGGCTTCCTCATCACGTCCCTGCTGCTCGGCGAACGCCAACGCACCGGCAGGATCAAGCTCACCGACTTCTGGGTACGCCGCGCCCGCCGACTACTGCCGGCCCTGCTGGCCGTCCTGCTGGCCACGGTGATCACCGGCCGCTACCTGCTCGACAGCGACGCCCTCGGACTCCTGCGAAGCGACGCGTACGCCGCCCTCGCCTATGTCGCCAACTGGCGGATGATCTTCCGCGGCACCGGCTACGCGGCCGCCACCGCCGCACCCTCACCGCTGCAGCACACCTGGTCGCTGGGCATCGAAGAACAGTTCTACCTGGTCTGGCCGTTGATCGTCGCCGGCCTGCTGGCCTGGCTCGCGGCCCGCACCGCCCGCGCCGTCCTGGTCACCTGCTGCCTCGCCGGGGCGGCGCTGTCCCAAGTGCTGTGCAGCCGCCTGTTCGACGCCGACTCGATGGCGCGGGCGTACTACGGCACGGACACCCGCGCCCAGGCCCTGCTCATCGGTGCCGCCCTCGCGGCCGTCCTCGCTCGCCGGCGCAGCGGGCGCGGCCGGGGGCTGGGACTCCTCGCCGGCGTCGGCGCCGCCGCGACGCTCTTGCTGTGGCATGCCGCGTCGGACCAGGCCCCATGGATGTTCCACGGCGGCTTCACGCTCGCCGCGCTCGCCACGGCGGCCGTCATCGCCCACGTCGTAACCACCCCCGGCGCACCGATCGCGCGGTTCCTGGGCCTGGCACCACTGGTTGGACTGGGGCGGATCTCGTACGGCGTCTACCTGTGGCACTGGCCGCTGTTCATCTTCGTCACCGCGGACGCCACGGGACTGTCCCGGTGGCCGCTGCTCGCCGTCCGCCTCACCGCCACACTGGCGCTGGCCCTCGCGAGCTACCACCTCATCGAACAACCCATCCGCCGTGGCGCGCTGATCCGCCTCATGCCCCGCAGGATTTCCAGTGTCGTCACCGCCGGAGCGCTGGCGGCCATGATCGCGGGCGTCACCGTCTGCACCGCTCCCCGGCCCGAGCCGTCGCTCGTCGCCGCGCCGGTCGTCGTCACCGTGCCGCGGATCAAGTCCCGCCCCTCCGCGCCGGTCAACCGCCCTCACCGGCCCAAGACCGCGCCCGAGCGCGAACCCCGCGTCACCTTCTTCGGCGACTCCGTCTCCTGGGTCATCGGCACATACCTGCCCGAGCACCCGGGCATGTGGACGAGCGTACGAGCCATCCAGGGCTGCGGCATCGCCACGCTTCCCGACATCCGCTACATCGACGCACCGCACACCAACTACCCCGGCTGCACGAACTGGGAGAAGCGGTGGAAGCGCGGGGTCACTAAGGACAACCCCGACGTCGCCGTCGTCGAGCTCAACCGATGGGAGCTGATGGACCGCCGGTACCAGGGCCGGTACCAGCACATCGGCGACCCCGCATACGACGCCTACCTGACGGCTCAGTTGGAGAAGGCCATCGCGATCGCCGGTTCACGTGGGGCCGCCGTGGTGCTGCTGACAGCCGCGTACACCCACCGGGCCGAGAAACCGGACGGCGGCCTCTACGCCGAGGATCAGCCCTCCCGGGTGGACGCATGGAACGATCTGCTCCGCGCCACCGCAGCCCGCCGTCCCGGCAAGGTCACCGTCCTGGACCTCAACCCGCTCGTCTGCCCGGACGGCGAGTTCACGTGGCGCATCCACGGAATGAAGGTGCGCAGCGACGGGCTCCACTACACCCCGTCCGCGGTGCAGAGGATCATCGCGCCCTGGCTGCTGCCCAAGCTGGCGGCCGTCGCGACCGGCACGTACCGGGCGCCGAACCCGTCGCGGGTGCCCGCCGCGGAATGAACACCGGCCCCGCGGGCGACTATGCCGCACATCCGCGGGTAGCCATCGGATCCCGCTGCCCCAGGAGGATGGACATGAGCGTCAACCCGGAAGCACTCGGCGACCAGCCCGACGACGCGGCCCGATACCTGCAGGACGCCAACGACGAAGATCCTCGCCAGGAATCGGGGTCAGGGGACGCCCCGCAAGGCGACGTCACCGGTTCGCAGGGCGGCCGGGCCGCTCACGGCACCCGGAACGAATCGGCGCCGGACCTGCCCGACGAGCCCTTGCCGCCGCAGGACTGACCGCCCAGCCCCAGAATGCCGTAGCCGAACCCGTCCACGCGGAGCCCGTCGACCGCCTGCACCACACCCGACGCCAGCACGGGGCTGGCGGCGAGCGCCTCCGGCACCGCCAGGACGGCCGCCTCACGGCGCGGGTTCACCACGACCAGGTGGGACTCGCCGCGGACGTACGCGAACGGATAGCCCTCGGAGACGACCCGGACCGGCGCCCGGGTACCCAGGGCCGGCGTGGCCCGGCGCAGGGCGACCAGCTCGCGGACGAACGCCAGCGTCGACGCGGGGTCCCGCTCCTGCGCGGCGACCGTCGGCCGCTGCGGGTCCGGGTCGACCGGCAGGTACAGCCCGACGGGATCGGCGGTCGAGAAGCCGGCGTTCGGCCCGTCGTCCCACTGCATGGGGGTACGGCAGCCGGCCCGGTTGTACGAGGGGTTGCAGACCGAGCCCTCCACGTCCGGCAGGCCCGGCAGGTACCGCATGCCGATCTCGTCGCCGTAGTACAGGCAGGGCACGGTCCCCCAGGTGAACAGGAACGTCAGCGCCGCGCCGAGCTGCTCGGCCGTACGCGGCCCGCAGCACAGCCGGCTGAAGTCGTGGTCGGCCGTCGCCATGACGACCAGCCTCGACGGGTCCGCCTCGCGCGCCGCCGCCCAGCCGTCGAGGAACCGGCGCGTGCTGCCGCGTCCCCCGGCGCCGAAGTACGGCTCCGTCGGCGCCTGGAACGGCAGCAGGCCGGCGCCGTGGTTGTCGAACAGGCTCGCGTGCTCGGCGTGGATGACCAGGAAGAAGTCGGCGTCGAAGGCGAGCGGCCCGCCGGTACGCGGCTCGACGCCCTCGGGGATCAGCACCGCGTCGGGGTACGCCTCGTCGAGCCACTCGCGGATCTCGCGCCACAGTGCCACCGTCGCCCGCAGACCCTCCGCCGTGGACTCGTCCTTGACCAGGGAGAACGCCATGTCCACCCGGAAGCCGGCGACCCCCTTGTCCAGCCAGAACGCGATGATGTCCCGCAGCGCCCGCCGGTTGCGCCGGGGCCCGGGTGCGTCGACGGCGTCCCGCCACGGCTCACCGCCGGGACGCGAGACCCAGCCGAAGTTCAGGGCGGGCTGCTCGTCGTAGAAGTTCTTCAGGTAGTAGCCCTTGCGCGGGCCGGGCGAGCGCACCCACGCCGGCGTACCCGGGATGTCGCCCGCCCAGGTCCGGGCCGGCAGCTCTTCGCACCAGATGTACCGGTCGCCGTCCGGGCCGGCTTTCCCGGCGGCCAGCTCGGCGCGGAACCACGGGTGCTCGATCGAGGTGTGTCCCGCGACCAGGTCCAGCAGCACGCGGATGCCGCGCTCGCGGGCCTTGGCCACGAGCTCGGCCATGTCCTCGTTGGTGCCGTAGCGCGGCGCCACGGTGAGATAGTCGGCCACGTCGTATCCGGCGTCCACGAACGGCGAGGCGAAGCACGGGTTGAACCAGATGACGTCGACGCCGAGCGACGCGATGTGGTCGAGGTGGTCGATCACGCCGCGCAGGTCGCCCACGCCGTCGGAGTTCGAGTCGGCGAACGACTGCGGATAGATCTCGTACATCACCGCGTCGGCAAGCCAGTCACGCCGCATGCGGCAATGCTAGTCAGCGCTGGTGTCGGCGGCCTCGAGCTCGAGGATGAACAGGGAGCCGCCGGCCGGGCCGGGCTCGTAGCGGATGGACCCCTGGTTGGCCTCGGCCAGCCGGCGCACGATGTACAGGCCCAGGCCGGTGCCGCTCACCGTGGATGCGTCGCGCTCGGCGCGGGCGAGGCGCTGGAACAGCCGGGGCCGGAACTCCTCCGGTACGCCCGGACCGCGGTCCTCGACCCGCACACCGATCCGCCGGTCGCCGGCCGGGCCGATGTGGATGGCGGTGGCGCCGGCGCCATACTTGGCGGCGTTCGACAGCAGGTTCACCAGGATCTGTTGCAGATGGCCGGCGTTGACCCACACCCGCGTGTCCGCACCGGTCACCGGGAGGTCCTCGTTGTCGACCGCGGTCAGGGCACGGGCGATCTCCGGACGCAGGGCGAGCGCCTGGCGGTCGGCGGTGACCGTACCGGCGTCGTAGGCGGCCAGGGCCAGCACTTCCCGCACGATGTCGTCGAGCCGCCCGGCCTGCCGGGCGATCGCGGCTACGGCTCGCTCGCGGCGCGCGTCGTCGAGGTCGGCCCAGTCGTCGGTCAGCAGTTCGCTGTAGCCGCGGATCGACGACAGCGGGTTGCCGATCTCGTGCCCCAGCATGCCGATGATGTCGAGCTTGAGCTGGTTGGCCGCCTCGAGCTCCAGGTTCCGCTGGGCCAGCGTCGCCGCGGCTACGGCCCGGTTCCGCTCGGCGGCGCGGCGGGCGGTCACGTCCTCGACCTGGTTGACCACGTAGTCGCCGTAGCCTCGCTCGTCGCGGACGACCGCCGAGTGCAGGGCCACCCAGACGATGTGACCGTCCTTGTGCCGGTAGCGGCGCTCGACGTGGACGCTGTCGCGCGTGCCGGCGAGCAGCTGCCCCATGATCGCGTAGGTGTCCGCCGCGTCCTCGGGATGCTGCAGGTCCGCGACGGTCATGGTGGTGAGCTCGTCGACGGTGTAACCGGTGATCGCGGTCATCGCCGGGTTGGCGTGCAGGTAACGGCCGAAGGTGCCCGGGGCGATGCTGGCCAGCGTCAAGCCGAGCGGCGAGTGCTCGGACGCGAGCCGGAACCTGGTCTCGCTGGCCTCCATGCGGGCGGTGTCCTGGGCGTGCTGGAGCGCGCCGCTGAGCGCGTCGGCCAGCAGGGTGAGGTGGTAGGCGTCGGTGTCGGAGAACGCCCCGGGGAGCCGCGCGGACACGACCAGCACCCCGGCCTCGGTGCGGTCCGTGATCAGCGGTGCGACCAGCAGCGACCGTACGTGGTGCCGGGCCGACAGCTGCGGGTCGGTGCGCTCATCGGTGCGGGTGTCGTCGCAGCGCACCGCCGCCCGGCCGGCGAAGGCCTGCTCGGCGAGGGAACCGGCGAGCGGGATCACCCAGCCCTGCGCGGTGCCGAGGCTGCCGGTGCCGGCGGCCAGGCGCAGGTCTCCCCGGTCTCCGTCGAGCAGATGCACGCTGCCGTAGTCCGCGGCGAGGATCTGCCGGGCGCGCTCGGCCATGAGCTGCAACATCCGCGGCTGGTGGTCGACGGCCGCCAGGATCTCGCGCTGCGCGGCGATGGTCTCGTACAGCCGTGCGGTCGCTCGCCGGGCCGCCGCGTCGGCCGCCTTGCGGGCCGTGATGTCCTCGCACTGCACGAGCCGGTACGGCTGCCCGCCCGGCCCGTCGATCGCCGTGAGGCCGAGCTTGACCCAGACGATGCTGCCGTCGGGGCGTACGTAACGTTTGTCGAAGTCGGCGACCGTGCCCGGCTCGCGCCCCACCCGCCGGCGCTGTTCCTCGTTGGCGGCCCGGTCCTCGGGGTGGGTGAACTCCTCGAACGAGTGGCCGACGATCTGCTCGGCGGGCCGCTTGAGCAGCGCCTCGAAGGCGGCGTTGACCCGGACGAACCGGCCGTGCTCGTCGGCGATGGCCATCCCGGAGGGGCTGGCCTCGAACGCGGCTTGAAACCACGCCTCTGCGGCCTCCTGCGTGCGCAACCCAGCCCTCACAATGATCCGATCGGCAGCACCCCGCCGCGGGCTGAGTCGCGACGATAACGCTTTTCCCCGGTTCCGGTCGGAAAACGGCCGTACGGTCAGTTCTCCTTAGGCCCCGGTTAAGTGCGCGGTGACGCCCGCCGTCAACGAATTGCCGGCGGTTAGGTTCGCGTCATGTCATCACGACGTCATAGCCGCCGGGGACTGGCCGTCCTCCTTTCCAGTACCGTTGTCGTCGCTCTCGGTGTCATAGGCGTCACCACCGCGATGGCGGCGGACGCGGGCCCGATCAAGGGCATCGGCGGAATGTGCGTCGACGTGGCCGGTGCGAACAAGGCCAACGGCACCGCCGTACAGCTCTGGACCTGCAACGGCACGGGAGCGCAGCGCTGGTCCGTCGGCGGCGACGCGGTCAGGGCCCTGGACAAGTGCCTCGACGTCGCGGCGGGATCGCATGCCGAAGGCGCGAAGGTCCAGCTGTACGACTGCAACGGAACCGGCGCGCAGAAGTGGGTGCTCCGCACCGGCCGGCTGGTCAACACCGGTTCCGGAAAGTGCCTGGCCGCCGCCGGAAACAGCTCCTCCTCCGGTACGCGCCTGCAGATCTCGGCGTGCAGTTCCGCCGCGGGCCAAATGTGGCAGCCGCCGGGCAGCACTGCCGCCCCGGTCGTGACCACACCCGCCGGTACCGGCAAGAAAGGCGTCAGCACCTGGCAGTTCCCCGGCCTGTCGGGAGCGGTCACGGACGTCGGCGCCAAGTGGTATTACAACTGGGGCACGAACAACGACAGCATGGCGGCGAACGCGGAGTTCGTACCGATGATCTGGGACGAGAACGTCGTCACCGCGGCCAACCTCGCCAAGGTCAGGACCGAGGGCACCACGCTGCTGGGCTTCAACGAGCCCGACCTCAAGGGCCAGGCGGAGATGACCGTCGAGCAGGCGCTCGACCTGTGGCCGCAGCTGCAGGCGACCGGCATGCGGCTGGGCAGCCCGGCGGTCGCGTACGGCGGGAACACCCCCGGCGGCTGGCTCGACCGCTTCATGTCCGGCGCCAAGCAGCGCAACCTGCGGGTCGACTTCATCACGCTGCACTGGTACGGCTCCGACTTCAGCGCCGCCGCGGTGGGGCAGTTCATGGGCTACGTCACCGCGGTGCACGACCGCTACCAGCTGCCGATCTGGGTCACCGAGTTCGGCCTGATGAACTTCACCGGCACCCCGAAGTTCCCGGACACCGCTCAGATCACGGCCTTCATCTCCCACGCGACCGCCCAGCTCGAGGCCGCCCCGTACGTCGAGCGCTACGCCTGGTTCTCGCTGCCCGCCGTGGGCGACTCCGTGGACTACGGCCTGTACCGCGACGCGACCACGCCGACCGAGGCGGGCAAGATCTACAAGGCGGCGGGCTGACAGCGCTCAGCCGCCGTACTCCTCGACGATCTGCGCACCCGGTCCACCGTCCCAGTACGCCGTGACGACCGAGGCGTGGGACGGGCCGGCGAGGCGCACCACGACCAGCGTGTCGCCGCGCCGGGAGATGCTGGGCACGTAGCCCGGCAGCGGCTCGGTGTCGACCACGTCGATCCGGGTCGGCGAGTACGCCACGATCACGTCGCCGCCCTCGGCGTTGACACGGTAACGCGGGCGGCGGTCCGGTGGCGACGACGACGGCGACGGGCTGGCCGAGGGGCCGGCCGTCGCCGAGCGGGACGGCGCCGGCCGGCTGCGCGCCGGGGTGGACGGCTTCCGGCTGGGACGCGCCGAGGTCCGGCTGGGCTTCGGTGTCGCCTTCGGCGGGGCGGGCGTCGGAGAGGCGTCGGCGAGTCCGAAGCGGACCTCTGTGTACCGCCGGTTGACGTCGATCGCCACCGGGGCCTCGTCCGTGATCGCGGGTGCGATGCCGACCCGGACCCCGAGCCAGGACACGGTGACGGCCGCGGCCGCGGCGGTCAGCCAGGCGACGACGAATCTCCAGCTCCGGCCCATGATGACATCCTGTCTTAACGATCGATAGATTATGACGATGGCTCACGTGCTGGTGATCGAGGACGACCGCGACATCCGTGAGGCCATCGATCGCCTACTCTCGGTCACCGGGCACGTCGTACGGTTGTGCGCCGCCGCGCTCGACGGGCTCCGGGAGCTGGCGAGCTGGCGTCCCGACGTCGTGGTCCTGGATCTCAACCTGCCGGACCTGGACGGCGCGACGGTGCTGCGGCGGATCCGGGCCGCCTCCGCGGTGCCGGTCGTGGTCGCGACCGCCCGCGGCGCGGAGAGCGAGATGATCCGCCTGCTTCGCGCGGGCGCGGACGACTACGTGGTCAAGCCGTACTCGGCCGAGCAGCTGGAGGCGCGGATCGCGGCCGTGCTGCGCCGGGGCGCCGCGGCTCCGGCCGGCACCCTCACGCTGGGCGGCCTGGAGCTCGATCCGGAGGCGCGGACCGCCTCGCTCGACGGCTCGCCCCTGCAGCTGTCGCGGTTGGAGTTCGACCTGCTCGCGTACCTGATGCAGCGCGCCGGCAAGGTGGTCACGCGCCGCCAGTTGCTCGACGACGTGTGGGGCGCCGAGGGCCGCTCGCTCGAGACCGTCGACGTCCACGTCACGTGGCTGCGGCGCAAGCTGGGTGAACGGGCCGCAGCCCCGCGCTACCTGCACACCCTCCGCGGGGTCGGCATCCGCCTGTCCGCGCCGGAGGACGCCCGCTGAACTAGGGGCGGGCATGCGCACCTCCCAGCCGTTGCCACAGTCGCGGGCGGCGTTCGGGAGGCGGGGTGTCGTCGCCGGCCAGGCCGAGCCTCAGCTCGACGCGGGCGCCGCCCAGCTCGCCACGGCCGACGGTGAGCGCGCCGCCGGTGTCGGCGGCCAGGCGCCGGGCGATGTCCAGGCCGAGCCCGGTGGAGTCGGCGTCGCTGGCACCGCGGGACACGGCCGCCTCGGCGTCCCGGAAGCCGGGGCCGGCGTCGTCGACCGTGACCGCGGCCCAGTCCGGGCCCTGCTGCACGCAGACCCGGCAGGCGGCCGTCTCCGGGGTGTGGTGGAAGACGTTGCCCAGCAGCACGTCCAGCGCCTCGGCCACCACCGAGAAGGCCGCCGGCACCGTGATGCCGGCCGGGGGCTCCTCGGCCTGCCACGGCCGGCCCTGGTCCTCGGCGAGCGCGCCCCAGAACCCGGTCCGGTCCGCCACGACGGCGCCCAGGTCGCACCGCAGGCGCGGGCGCGCGGCCAGCGGGCGGGCCGCCTCCACGATCACGGCGTTGATCTCGGTCTCCAGCCGGTCGACCACCCGCAGCTGACGGTCGCGGTCGGCGCCGGCCGGCAGCGCCTCGGTGTTCAGCCGCAGCGCCGTCAGCGGCACCCGGAGCCGATGCGACAGGTTCGCGGCGAGGGCCCGCTCGGTGGCCAGGAGCTCGGCGAACCGGTCGGCGAGGATGTTGAGCGCGCCGCCGACCTCCTCGATCTCCGCGGGCCCGCTCGGCCGGACCCGGGCGTGCAGGCTGCCAGCACCGAGGCTCGCGGCCGTACGGGCGAGGTCCCGGCTGGCGCGTACCACCCGGGCGGCGAGCCGGTCCGCCAGCACCGTCGAGACCCCGACCAGCACGACGGCCTCGCCGAGGAGGACCAGCCACGCCAGGCCCACGCCCGCCCGCAGCGAGCTCGACGGCACGTACACCTCGATCACCGCGATGAGGCCCTCGGGCAGCGCCACCGGGCGCAGGTACACGCGGCCGCCGGTCACGCCGATCGTGCCGGCGCTCTGCTGCTGGCGTACATGGATGACGGCCGCCGTGTCGACGCGGGAGACGCCCACCGTGCCCAGGGTCGGCAGATGGGCCGCGAGCCGCCCCTCCTGACCCGCCTCCGTGCTCATGATCGATGTGAGCACGAGGTCACGATCCGTGGCGACCACCACGACGGCCGACAGGCCGAGGGCCTGCCGTTCCGCCTCGCGCAGCGCGCGGTCCTGCGCCGCGGTCTGCACGAGCAGCGCGAGCGGGATGACGAACGCCAGAGCCACCAGCGTCGTCACCGCGAGGGCCACGCGAACGTAACTGCGTCTCATTCCAGGAGCACCGCCGGTCGGAAGATCGAGTGCCGACCATAGCGGCCGGGGACGGCCCGCGCCCACCACGGAACCGTCCCCGGCCACTGGCCCCCTCCCCAGGAAGATCAGGGCCCCGTTCCTGCTCTCCTGGGGTGGTCCCGGGGGCCGCATCGATCTCCGTCGGCCTGAAGTGTCGACGGCCGCGCCTTAAGGGCACCGGAAGATCCGCTATCGGAGCGGTAACGCTCACCGCCGCCGCCTGGCCACCCGCCGGTGTCCGCGCAGGGCACAGGGGACGCTCCAGGCGACGGTTGCTCGCAGACGCTGCTGTTGTCCGCATTCCGGGGGCAACCCGCCAGGGCGGTGCCGGCGACGATCGCGACGGCGATGGTCAGGAGCCGGCGCCGGTACTTCGCCATGACTGCCATGATGCCGCCCCGCCAGCTGCCGTGGTGATGTCCCGGTCAGGATCCGGGAAACGGGGGCTGCTCCAGGTGCGCCCGGGTCACCAAGCCGGTCTGGAAGGCGATGACGACCAGCTGCGCCCGGTCCCGGGCGCCCAGCTTGCCCATCGCGTGACTGACGTGGGTGCGGGCGGTGGCCGGGCTGAGGAACAGCGCGGCGCCGATCTCGTCGTTGCTCAGCCCCCGGCCCACCAGGGCCAGCACCTCACGCTCGCGCTGGGTCAACACTGCCAGCCGCTCGCCGCCGGCCTCGGCGACGGTACGCGCCGCCGTCACCTCGGCGATGAGGCGGCGGGTGATCCGTGGCGCCAGCAGTGCCTCCCCGCCGGCGACCACCCGGACCGCGTGCAGCAGCTCGGCCGGGCCGGAGTCCTTGAGCAGGAAGCCGGATGCTCCGGCCCGCAACGCCTCGAAGACATAAGTGTCCGTCTCGTACGTCGTCAGGATCAGCACCCGGACCCGGTTCAGCCCGACGGTCCGGGCGATCTCCGCGGTGGCCCCGATCCCGTCCAGCCGCGGCATCCGGATGTCCATGAGCACGACGTCCGGCCGGGCGGCCCGGGCCTGCGCCACCGCCTCGCTCCCGGTGGTGGCCTCCCCCACCACCTCGATGTCGTCCTCGACCTCGAGCAGCAGCCGGAATCCCGACCGCACCAGGAGCTCGTCGTCGGCCAGCAGCACCCGGATCGGCGCGCTCATCGAGCCTGCCCGGCGGGCGCGAGCGGCAGCCGCGCCCTGATCTCGAAGCCGCCGTCCGGCAGCGTCGCGGCCGCCAGGTCACCGCCGAGCAGCAGGCAGCGTTCGCGCATGCCGAGGATGCCGCGGCCCGGCCCGGCCGGCGCACCACGACCGTCCTCGCCCCGCCGACCGGCCGCGTTGGTCACGCGGACCTCCACATCGTCGGTGCCGTACGCGAGGACCACGTCCACCCGGGTCGGGCCGGCATGGCGGATGACGTTGGTGATCGACTCCTGGAGGATGCGGTAGGCGGCACCGCTCACCACGCTCGACGGCGGCGACGGTGGCGGCGTCATGCGCAGGCTGATGTCCAGGCCTGCCTCACGCGCCCGCCTCGTCAGCTCGTCGATGTCCTCCGGCGGGCGTTCGGTGTCGTCCCGCAGCACCCCGAGGATGGTCCGCATCTCGTGCAGCGCGCGGGAGCTGGTCTCCTCGATGGCCCGCAGCGCGTCCCGCGCCCGTTCCGGCCGCTTGTCGAGGACGTGCGCGGTGACGCCGGCCTGGACGTTGATGACGGCGATGGCGTGGGCGACCGTGTCGTGGACCTCCCGGGCTATGCGCAGGCGCTCGGCGTCGACGCGGGCCCGCGCCTCCTCCTCCCGCGTCCGCTCGGCCGCCTCGGCGCGGCCCACCGCCTCGGCCGCGATGACGCGCCGGGACCGGACGGACTCGCCCAGGGCGGCGCTCATGATGCTCGCCCCGATCCGGAAGAAGACCCATCCGATCGCGGCGCGGGGCTCCACGCCGGAGGCGGCGGTCAGCCAGCCGACCGCCAGGACACCGATGCCACCGGCGGCGACCACCAGCGAGCGCCGGCCGTCGCCGTGGGCGGTGAGCGTGTAGGTGGCCACGAACAGCCCGAGCCAGCCCGGGCCGTCGGGGAAGTCGAGCCCGTAGTAGACGAGACTCGCTAGAGCGGTGGTGACGAACACCGCGACCGGCCGGCGCCGCCGTACGACGAGCGCGGCTCCGGTGAGGATCAGCAGGGCGTACCCGAGGTTCCCGAGGTCGCCGAGCGGGCGTACGACGGTCTCGGGCTCCGCCGCCGTGCGCCGGACGCTTCCCTGGACCTGCATCACGATGACGAAGAGGGCGATGATCAGGTCCTGCGCCGGGGCACGCAGCCGGAACGCAGCGATTCGGTCGCGCATGCCGCCATCCTAGAGACGGTGGCGACGGCGACGGGTACGACGGAGAGCGCGGTCCGGGCAGGGCTACCTACGTCAGAACGCGTAGTCCCCGCCGTCCGCCGGCCGAGGACCCGGCCGTCTCACCGGTGCGACGATCACTGCCCTGTCGACCCGAAGGGGCCTTGCCATGCGTAGCGCGTTCGCCGGACTGGCGGCATCGGTCATGCTCGCCATCGTCGTGCAGTTCTTCCTGGCCGCCGGCGCTGCCTTCGACCCCGCCCCCACCGAGGAGGCGTTCGGGCCACATCGGACGCTGGGAATGGGGACCGTCGCCCTGGCCCTCGTGCTGACCGTGGTCGGCGCCGCGGCTCGGATGCCCGGCCGGCTGGTCGGCCTGTCCGCGCTCGTCACGGGCCTCGGGATCCTGCAGCCGGTGATCGCCGTGGCCGCCGGGGCGCTCGGGGGGACCACGGGCCGGCTGGTGTTCGGCCTGCACGCGATCAACGGCCTGGTCATGGCGGCAACGGCCCGTACCGTCGTGCGCGAGGCTCGCCGGCCGGCGCCGGTGTCATGACCACCGGCCGGCTGATCCTGCTGGACCACGCCGTCACTGTCCTCAGCGTGGTCTCGTGGATCGCAACCGGGGTGGCGACGGCCCTGCGGCGCCGCCGGCTCGGCGCGAACCTGCTCCTGGGGGCGGTCGCGGTCAGCATGGCGCGGGTGGGCACCGTGGCGGTGCTCTGGGGCCGGGGCTGGTGGTTCGTGCAGGAGAAGGTGCTGCTGAACCTGCCCCTGCTCGGTGTCACCGGCCTGGCCGCCGTCCTGGTCACCGGTCCCCGGCTGCGCTCGGCGACCGGCCGCGCCGGCACCGTGGTCGCTTTGCTCACCGCCGGGTACGCGGCGCTGGCCGGGCTGGTGGTGACCTTCGTGGCCGGCTACCCGCTGACCTGGAGCACCGCGCTGATCGCCGGCTCGGTCGTCGGGGCCGGCGCGCTGCTGACCTGGAGAGTCCTCGGCACCCCCGGCCACGGGGGCCCGGTGGGTCCGGCGGCCCTCTCCCGGCGGCGGTTCCTGCAAGCGGCGGCGGTGGGTACGGGGATCACCGGCGTCGCCTTGCTGTTCCGCAGGCCGGAGGCCACCGTCACCGGTGGCGGGCCGGGGCGTACCGGGGTCGCGGCCGTCTCAGTGGCGGATCTGCGCGGCCCCGGTGCACCGGCCCCGGGCGGCATCGTCCGGCGGCACACGATCACCGCTCAGGCGGCCACCGTACGACTGGCGTCCGGCCGTGTCGTCGACGCTCTGACGTTCGACGCCCGGCTGCCCGGACCGGCGATCACGGCGTCCGAGGGCGACCTCATCGAGGTGACGCTGCGCAACACCGACGTCGAGGAGGGCGTCACCCTCCACTGGCACGGGTACGACGTGCCCTGCGGCGAGGACGGCGTGCCCGGCGCCACCCAGCACGCGGTGGCACCCGGCGGCGAGTTCCGCTACCGGTTCCGCGCCTCCCAGGTGGGGACGTACTGGTACCACACCCACCAGGCGTCCCATCCCGCCGTCCGCAAGGGCCTGTACGGCACGCTGGTCGTCACGCCACGGAAGGCGCAGCCGATGGAGCTGGACCTGACGCTGCCCGTGCACACCTTCGACCACGGCGTGGTGATCGGCGATCGGGAGGACCGCGCCGTGCACACCGTGCGGCCCGGCACGCCCGTACGCCTGCGGACGGTCAACACCGACTCCGTGCCGCACCGGTTCGCGGTCGCCGGTGCCCCCTTCCGGGTGGCCGCCGTGGACGGGCGCGACCTCCATGCGCCGGGCGAGCTGCGCGACACTCTGCTCCGGCTGCCCGCCGGCGGGCGGTACGACGTGGTCCTCACCATGCCGGCCACGCCGGTCGCACTCGTGCTCGGCGACGACCACGAGAAGGGTGTCACGCTCCGGCCGGCCGGCGGCAGCGGCGACGATCCGGCACCCGACACCTCCGGCTGGCCGGAGCTGGACCTGCTGCACTACGGCGATCCTGCGGCCGTACCGTTCGACGCCGCCGACGCCGACCGCGACTTCACCATCGTGCTGGACCGGGCGCTCGCCCTGGTCGACGGCAGGCCGTCGTACGCGCAGACCGTCGACGGCCTCGGGCATCCGTCGGTCCCGGACCAGCTCGTCGCCGAGGGGGACGTCGTCCGCTTCACCGTCGTCAACCGGAGTCTGGAGACCCACCCGTGGCACCTGCACGGCCATGCCGTCCTCCTCGTGTCCCGCAACGGCGAGCGGGCGACCGGCAGCCCGGTATGGGTCGACACCTTCGACGTCCGGCCGGGCGAGGTGTGGCAGGTGGCGTTCCAGGCCCGCAACCCGGGGATCTGGATGAACCACTGCCACAACCTGCCGCACCAGCAGCAGGGCATGATGCTGCGCCTCGTCTACGACGGGGTGAGCACGCCGTTCGAGCACCGGCACGCGGGTCCGTCAGCGCGGTAGCGGAGGCAGTGCCGTGCTGTCCAGCCAGGCGGTGAACAGGGCGTCCAGCGGTTCGCGGGAGAACCGCTGGGCGTGGGCCCGGAACTGCTCGGTCGTGACGGTTCCGTGCTCGTGCTCGGCGACCCAGGACCGCAGCAGCGGGAAGAACGCCTCGTTGCCGACCTTCTTCCGCAGGGCGTGCACCGTCAGGGCGCCGCGCTTGTAGACCACCGGGTCGAACATCCGGTCGACGCCGGGATCCGCCACGAGGACGGCTGCCGGGCGGGCCGCGACGCGGGCGTACCACTGCTCCGCGAGGGCGTCCGTGGGCAGGTCGCCGCTGACTCCGGACCACAGCCATTCCGCGTACGTGGCGAAGCCCTCGTTGAGCCAGATGTGCCGCCAGTCCGCGACCGTGAGGCTGTTGCCGAACCACTGGTGCGCCAGCTCGTGCACCACGAGCCGCTCGTGGGTGCGGCGGCCGTCGACGTGGTTCTTCCCGAAGACGGCCATGCCCTGCGCCTCGACCGGGTCGTCGAGCTCGTCGTCGGTGACCACGACGACGTACTCCCGGAACGGGTACGGGCCGAACAGGCGCTGCAGGGCCTCCATGATCTCGCCCTGCCGCCCGAAGTCGTGGGCGAAGGCGGCGCGCACACCCGGCGGGACGGCGGCGCGCTGCACGACTTCTCCCACGGTGAGCGCCACCTGCTCGTACCGTCCGATCTGGACGCTCATGAGGTAGGGGGCGGTCGGCTCCTCGCGCTCGTACACCCAGGTCGTGGTGCCCGGGCCGCGGCGCCGGGAGACCAGGTCGCCGGTCACCAGGACGGCGTACGGGGAGGACGTCGTGACCGCCACCCGGAAGCGGGCCTTGTCGGCGGGGTGGTCGTTGCACGGGAACCACGACGGGGAGCCGTTCGGCTGGCTGGCGACGATCACCCCGTCGGTGAGCTCCTCCCAGCCGAGCTCGCCCCATCGGCCGGAGACCGGCACGGGCTTGCCCGCGTACCGGATCTCGACCCGGAAGGTGTCCCCGGCGCCGATGGGGCGCTCGGGTTTGACGTGCAGCTTGTCGGGCCGGTGGGTGTACTTCGCCGGCCGGCCGTCCACCCGGACGTCCTGAATGCGGAACCGGCCCAGGTCGAGCGAGAACCGCGACAGAGCCTGGACCGCGACCGCGGTGACGACCGCGCGGCCGGCGAGCCGGTTCGACGCGATCCGGTAGTCGAGGTCCAGGTCGTAGTGCAGCACCGCGTACCCACCGTTGCCGTGCTCGGGCAGGTACGGGTCGGTCGAGCGGTCGGCACCTGCCGTGGCGCCGCGCGGCGCCCGCGAGATCATGCCCGGCGGGTGGCCGCTGCCGGCCAGGTCGCGATCGGGTTGCCGAGCCACCGGCTGTCCTGCGGTACGGCGTCACCGCGGGTCACCAGCGAGCCGGGTCCGACGGTGGTCCGCGCGCCGATGCTCGCGCCGGGCAGAACGATGCCGTGCGGGCCGAGCGCTGCTCCCGCGCCGAGGGTCACCAGGTCCATGCTCATCACACGATCATGGAACAGGTGGGTCTGCACCACGCAACCCCGGTTCACCGTGGCGCCGTCGCCGAGCCGGACCAGGTCGTACTCGGGCAGCCAGTAGGTCTCCAGCCACACGCCGCGGCCGATGCTCGCGCCGAGCGTCCGCAGCCACGCCGTGAGCAGGGGCGTGCCGGTCGCGAAGCGGACCAGCCAGGGCGCGGCGAGGACCTCGACGAACGTGTCGGCGAGCTCGTTGCGCCACACGAAGGAGGTCCACAGGGCCCGATCGGCGACCCGGAACCGGCCGACGAGCAGCCACTTGGCGGCCGTCGCCGTGGCCGCGGCGACGCTCGCCGCGGCGAGCGTCACGGGGGCGGCGGCGAGCGCGGCCGCCCACGCCCCGGCCAGCTGCCACACGTACGCGAGCGCGGCCAGCACGCCAACGCCCAGCGCGGCGGCGCACATCACCGGGATGATCCGGCACAGCTCGACCGCGGCCCGGGCCACCTTCAGCCGGACCGGGGGGTCGAACGTGCGGCTGGTGTCCGCGGACTCGACGGTGCGGCGCAGCGGCATCGGCGGGGCACCGAGCCACGACGAGCCCTTCTTCGCCTTGCGCGGCGCCGACGACAGCACGCCGACGAGACCGCGCTTGGGCACCGAGCGGCCGGGCGCCGCCATCCCGGAGTTGCCGAGGAACGCCTGCTTGCCGATGCGGGCCGGGGCGACCCGCAGCCAGCCGTGGCTCAGCTCGTACGTGGCCACCATGGTGTCGTCGGCCAGGAACGCCCCGTCGGCGACCGTGGTCATCGCGGGCAGCGCGAGCACCGTCGACGCCTCCACCCCGCGGCCCACCTTCGCGCCCAGCAGCCGCAGCCACACCGGCGTGAAGAGGCTGGCGTAGAGCGGGAACAGCCCGGTGCGGGCCATCCCCATCAGCCGCTCGGTGGCCCACACCTGCCACGCCACCCGGCCGTGGACCGGGTGGTGGCCGGCGCGCAGGCCGATGCTGAGGAGCCGGACGGCGACGAGCACCAGCAGCGCATAGCCCACGACGTACGCGACCGTCGCCACCGCGACCGCGGCCGCCACGGCACCCCACCCCGGGTGGTACGCGGCCGTCCAGGCGAGCAGGGCGAGTGCCGGCAGCGCGGCCACCACGGGCACCAGGCCCAGCAGGTGGGCGGTCACCCCGTACGCGGCGACCCAGAAGCCGGACCGCGCCCTCGAGCGCGGCGGCCGCTGAGCCGGCCACGCGACCGGGTCCTTGCCGGCGCGCCTCGCCGGCGAACCGGCCCACCGCTGGTTCGCCGGTACGGCGCCGGTCACGGTGGAACCGGCGGCGATCCGGGCCCCCTTGCCGACCCGGGCGCCGGGCATCAGGGTGCTGCGCGACCCGACCCGGGCTCCCGCGCCGACACGGACCTTGCCGACGTGCACGACGTCGCCGTCGACCCAGTGGCCGGCCAGGTCGACCTCGGGCTCGACGGCGGCGCCGCGGCCCAGCTTCAGCAGGCCGGTGACCGGCGGCGCGGAGTGCAGGTCGACGTCGGGGCCGATCTCGGCGCCGAGCGCGCGGGCATAGGTGATCAGCCACGACGCGCCGCCGACCCCGGTCGCACCGGTGAGCTCGGCGAGCCGCTCGGCGGCCCAGAGCCGCAGGTGCACGCTGCCGCCGCGCGGGTACGTGCCCGGGCGTACGCGGCGCAGCAGCAGCCGCGCTCCCCCGGCCGCCACGCCGATCCGGCCCAGCGGGCTGAACAGCAGCGCCCACCCCAGCGCGATCCACCACCACGACACGGCGGGCGCCCACGGCGCCGGCATGAGGACCGCGACGACGTTGCCCAGCGCCGCCAGGGCGGTCAGCCAGCGCAGCCCGACCAGGGCGAGCATGGGGAGCAGCAGCACCCCCTGGACCAGGCCGGTCCACCACGGCGTCGGCCGGACATCGCGGCGGACCGCCGTGGTGTCTCCGAGCGCGGCGAGCACCGCGGCGAGCTGCGACAACGTCGGGTGACGGTAGATGTCGGCGACCGCCACCTGCGGGTGCCGGTCGCGGATCCAGGCCACCAGCTGCGCCGCCGTCAGGCTGCCGCCGCCGTGGTGGAAGAAGTCGGCGTCCGGCGCGGTGGGGCGTACGCCGAGGATCTCCTCCCAGCCGCCCGCCAGCCACTGCTCGGTCGCCGTCAGCTCGCTCGCCGCGGCCGTGGCGGTGGCAAGCGGCCAGGGCAGCGCGGCCCGGTCGACCTTGCCGGACGTACGCGTCGGCAGCCCGTCCACGACGGCCAGCAACGGCACGAGGGCGGCGGGCAGCTGCTCCCGGATCCGCGACGCCGCCGCGTCGACGTCGAAGGCGGCGTCGTCGTGCGGCACCACGTAGCCCACCAGCAGCTGGTTGCCCGCGGCCGTCCGCTTCACCGCGGCGGCCGCACCCGCGACGCCGGGCAGCGCCTGCAGCGCGGCGTCGACCTCGCCCAGCTCGATCCGGCGCCCGCCCAGCTTGATCTGCTCGTCGCCGCGGCCGACGAACACCAGCCCCTCGGGCTCCGCCCGGACGATGTCCCCGCTGCGGTACGCCCGCTGCCAGCCGAGCGCGGGCAGCGGCGCGAACTTCTCGGCGTCCTTGCCCGCGTCGAGATACCGCGCCAGCCCCACCCCGCCGATCACCAGCTCGCCGGTGTCACCCATCGCGACCGGCTCGCCGGCCGGGTCGACGACCGCGAGCTGCCACCCGTCGAGGGGCAGCCCGATCCGCACCGGCGCGTCACCGGTCATCCGGGCGGCGCAGGCCACCACGGTCGCCTCTGTCGGCCCGTAGGTGTTCCAGACCTCGCGGCCCTCGACCGCCAGCCGTTCCGCCAGCTCCGGCGGGCAGGCCTCACCACCGAAGATCAGCAGCCGTACGTCGTCCAGCGCCTCGGCCGGCCACAGCGCCGCCAGCGTCGGCACGGTGGAGACCACGGAGATCCGCTGCTCGACGAGCCACGGGCCCAGGTCGACGCCGCTGCGCACGAGCGCCCGCTCGGCGGGGACCAGGCAGGCGCCGTGCCGCCAGGCCAGCCACATCTCCTCACAGGACGCGTCGAAGGCCACGGACAACCCGGCCAGGACCCGGTCGTGCGGGCCGATCGGGGTCTCGCCCGCGAGAAACAGCCTCGCCTCGGCGTCCACAAAGGCCGCTGCGGCACCGTGGCTGACGGCGACGCCCTTCGGGGTCCCGGTCGAGCCGGAGGTGAAGATGATCCAGGCGTCGTCGGCGGGGCCCGGACGTCCCGGACGGCCGGCGGGGGTGCGGCGCAGCGACACGGCGAGGCCGGCACCGACCACAGCGGACACACCTGCCTCGGCGAACACGAGCTCGGCCCGCTCGTCCGGGTCGTCGGCGTCGACCGGCACGTACGCCGCGCCGGCCGCCAGCACACCGAGGATGGCCAGGTACAGCTCGGCCGTACCGGACGGGACGCGGACGCCTACCCGGTCGCCGGGGCCGATCCCGTGCCCGGCGAGGGTCTCGCGCACCGCGTCGACCTCGTCGGCGAGCTCCCGGTAGGTGAGCACGGTCGAGCCGTTGTCGAGAGCCCGGGCGCCGGGGTGCCTGCGAACGGTCTCGTCGAGGATGTCGACGAGGGTGCGCCGTGCCGGGGCGGAAGCGGACCGGTACACGGCCGGAGGCACCGGGGCGAAGACGATGTCCGAGAGCGGGTCCTGCAGCAGCTGAGTCGTCACGGTCACCGGGCGCGCACCATCTTCACCTCACGGGGTCGACGTCAAACCATTCGACGTTACGTCGCGTCGACCCAGAGTGACGGGTCCACGGCGTATTCGTGGTGATGGACACAACGCCTTGCAACGGCGGAAGATCTCATCGGCGGGGCGCGCCGGCCGAACAGAAGGGATATCGGCACAGGCGACGAGCGAGGTCAGCGGGCACATGAGGCGGGGTGACGAGGACACCGACCGAGCCGGTGCCGAAGAGCTGCTGTCCACCGGTGAGCGCACCCGGGTGCTGCGGCGGTGGCTGCCCGGCGGTACCTCGGTCATCGTCAAGCAGTTCATCGGCCCGGGCGCGGTGGCCCGCCGGCGCCACGAGCACGAGATCCTGCTGCGGCTCGCCGAGGTGCCGGGCGTGGCGCATCTGTCCGACGTCAGCGACCCCGACGGCATCGTGCTCGACGACGACGGCGGCCGGTCGCTCGCCGCGGTGATCTCCGGCGCGGCGGTCGATCTCGCCGACGTGCCGGCCCTGGCATGCGAGCTCGCCCGGACCATCGCCGCGATGCACGCCCGCGGGGTGGTGCACAAGGACGTCAACCCGGCGAACATCGTGCTGGCGGGCGGGACGAACCGGCCGGTGCTGATCGACTTCGACGTGGCGACCACGGTCGCCGTGGACCGGGCGGCCTTCGTCAGCCACCGGCAGCTGGTCGGCACGATGCCGTACCTGCCGCCGGAGCAGACCGGACGCACCGGCCTGCCCGTCGACCACCGGGCCGACCTCTATTCCCTCGGGGCCACCCTGTACGAGCTCGTCTGCGGGCGGCCGCCCGTGGCCGACGGGGACGACCTGCAGATGATCCGGGAGATCCTGCTGCGGGCGCCCGTACCGTTGACCACGCTGCGCCCGGACGTGCCGCCCGCGCTGTCCGACATCGTCGCCAGGCTGCTGGCCAAGGAGCCCGAGCACCGCTACCAGAGCGCCGAAGGCGCCGCGCGGGACCTGGCCCGGGTGGTGGAGAACCCTGCCGAACGCTTCGAGCTGGGCCGGTGGGACTTCCCGCTGCGGCTCTCCGCCCCGTCCCGGCTGGTCGGGCGGGAGGCCGAGAAGGTCACCCTGCTGTCGGCCCTCGACGAGGCGCTGACCGGCGGCCCGCGCGGGCTGCTGGTCGCCGGCGCCCCGGGTGTCGGCAAGTCCGCGCTGGTCAACGAGCTGCGCCGGCCCGTCGCCACCGGCAACGGCTGGTTCGTGACCGGCAAGGCGGAGCAGTACCAGGCGGACACGGCCGTAGGCGTCGTGCTGCAAGCCGTACGCGGGATGGGCCGGCTGCTGCTGGCGGAGCCGAGCGACGTCGTCGCCGCCACCCGCGTCCGGCTGATCGAGGCGCTGGCCGCCGACACCGCCATGGCGTCGGTCCTGGTGCCCGAGCTCGAGGCGTTGCTGGGCCCTCCCGACAAACCCACCGGGCCGGAGGGTGCCCGCGCCGGCGGTGATCCCCGTACCGCGGGAGCCCGTCTGCGCCGGGTCGTGGTAGAGGTCCTGCGCGCCATCGTGTCGCCGAGCCGTCCCGTGGTGCTGGTGGCCGACGACCTGCAGTGGGCCGATCCCGCGTCGCTCGACCTGTTCGACGCCCTGCTGACCGAGCCCGGCCTGCCCGGGCTGCTGGTCGTCGGCGCCTACCGCGCGCAGGAGGTCGACGCCGGTCACCCGTTGACCGCGATGATGGCGCGCTGGGCCCGGCTCGGGGCGGCCCGGCCCCGCCTCGAGCTCGCCAACCTGCTCCCCTCGGCCTCCGCGGACCTGCTCGGCGAGATGCTGCGGCTGGACCCGGGCCCGGCCGCGGAACTGGCCGAGGCCCTGCAGGAGCGCACCGGCGGCAACCCGTACGACACCCTCGAGCTGGTCAACGCCCTGCGGCGGGACGGTGTGCTGGTGCTCGGCGAGACCGGCTGGTCCTGGGACCGGTCCGCCATCCGCGGGCACGTGGGCACCGGCGACGTGGTGCAGGTGTTGCAGGCCCGCATGCGGACGCTGCCGCCCGCGACGGCGGAGCTGCTGCAGACGATGGCCTACCTGGGTGGCGAGACCCACGTGGGGCTGCTGGCCCGCGGCCTGGACGTCGACGCGGCCACCGCTCTGGGCCGGCTCACGCCGGCGCTGGAGGACGGTCTGCTCATCCTGGTCGCACCCGGCGACGCCGACGACGGGTCCGACGCCCGGGTGCGGTTCCGGCACGACCGGGTCCAGCAGGCGGCCTTCACGGCGGTCGAGGCGGCCGACCGTACGCAGCTGCGCCTGACACTGGCCCGCCGGCTGGCGGGTTCCCCGGAGTCGAGGATCGCGGCGGCCGACCAGTACCTGCGGGCCGCAGCCGTCCCGGACGCCGGGGAGCAGCGACGCATCGTGGGCCTGTACCGCGAGGCGGCCACCGCCGCCGAGCGGGCGGGCAACCACCAGGCGGCGGAGCAGTTCCTGACCGCCGCCGCGGGGCTGCTGACCGGGCTCGACGTGCCCGGCGACGACGCCGAGCTGCTGGCGGTTCGCATCCGCCAGCACGCGGCCCGGTACGTCCTCGGCCGCCTCGACGACGCCGACGCGGCGTACGGCGAGATCGAGCGGGCCGCTCCCGACCCGGTGGCGCTGACCCCGGCGGCCGACATCCAGCTGAACGCCCTGGCCCAGCGCGGCCGGCACAAGGAGGCGCTGGCGCTGGGCCTGGGCCTGCTGGAGCGGCTGGGCCGGCCGACGCCGGCCACCGCGCCGCCCCTCCCGATGCCCGCCCTGTGCCAGGAGCTGGTGCGGTTCGCCGCGGACCTGGACCTCGCCGCCGACCTGGGACGTGAGCCGAGCACCGATCCCCGGATCGCCGCGAGCGGCCGCGTGCTCAGCCGGTTGCTGCCCATCTCCTTGATGTCCGGCGAGTTCCCGATCGGCGCGTGGGTCCTGCTCGAGAGCAGCCGGATGTGGCGCGAGCACGGCCCGTCGGGTGCGCTCGCCTCGGTGCTGGGCGTCATCGGGCCCACGGTCTCCCAGGTGCTGGGTGACTACCGCAGCGGGTTCATCGCCGGCCGGCACATGCTGGCCTACAGCGAGACCCTCGGCATCGAAGGACTGACGTCGGCGATCCGGCACCCGTACGCGATGCAGGTGATGCCCTGGATGGAGCCGCTGGATCGGGTCGTCGAGCAGTCCCGGGCGGCGCACGAGGGCCTGGTCCGCAGCGGGAACCTCCAGATGGCCAGCACCACGTCGTTCTCGGTGCTCGTCGGTCTGCTCGACTCCGCCCGCTCGGTGGAGTCGTACGCGGCCGAGATCGAGACCGTCGAGGCGTTCGACCTCCGGACCGGCAACCAGTTCGCCGGCGGCGTGGCGGTGGCGCACCGCCAGCTCTCCCGGGCGCTGCTCGGCCGCACGGCCGGCCCGGGTGACTTCGAGGACGAGCACTTCGTGGAGGCCGAACACCTCTACCGGCTCCGGCAGGCGAGGAACGGGCCGGCCCTGACGCAATACCACATCTTCCGGTGCCTCGCGGCGGTGCTGTTCGGCGATCAGGAGACGCTGGAGCGCCTGGACGCCCCCTTGACGGAGCTCGGGCGCACCACCCCCGGATACCCCCTGACGTACGTCCACCTGATCCGGGCACTGATCCGCACCGAACGGCTGCGGCGCGGGCAGGCGACCGAGGAGGAGTCGGCGACGCTGCTCGCCGAGGTCGACCAGGCGCGGGCCTGGCTGGCCGGGCGGGCCGCCGACGCCCCCGCGAACTTCCGCCACCTCATGCACCTGCTGGACGCCGAACGGGCCTGGGCGGTCGGCGACGGACCTGCGGCGCTGGTGGCTCTCGACACGGCCCTGGCCGTCGTGGAGACGGTGCAACGGCCCTGGCACCGGGCGTTCATCATGGAACGGACCGCGGCCGTCCAGCAGGCGCAGGGACTGTCCCGCGCGGCACGGCAATCGCTGGTCGAGGCGCGGCAGGCGTACCTGGAGTGGGGCGCCACCGGCAAGGTCGACCAGCTGGACGAGGCCCATCCCGGACTCCCGCTCGGGCACGCACCGGGCGTCCCGGGCACGCACCCGAGCACGCGGGGCACCCGGACCGGCACCATCCGGGCGGACGTCATCGACACCCTCGCGATCCTGCGGGCGTCGCAGGCGCTCAGCTCGGCCACGGACCTGGACACCCTGCAGCGGGTGATCGTCAAGCAGCTGACGGCGCTGACCGGCGCCGCGGACGTGGTCCTGGCCCTGCGCGACGACAACGGCGGGGACTGGTTCCTGCCGCCGGGCTCCGACTTCGGCCCGACGCCGATCCCCGTCGAGGAGGCCGGCCGGCGGGCGCTCGTGCCGCTGTCCGCCGTCCGCTACGCCGAGCGCACCGGCCAGCCGCTGCTCGTCGACGACGCCACCCGCGACGACCGTTTCGCCCGGGACCCGTACGTGGCCGCCGGGGAACGCTGCTCGCTGCTGGTCGTCCCCGTCTTCCACCAGGACACCGCCCGGGCGATGCTGGTGCTCTCCAACCCCCACGCCAGCGGTGTCTTCACCACCGACCGCCTCGACGCGGTGACCCTCATCGCCGGCCAGCTCATGGTGTCGCTGAACAACGCCCTGCTGTACGCCTCGCTGGAGGAACGGGTGGCCGAGCGCACCCGGGCGCTGGCCGCGGCCAACAGCCGGCTCGAACAGCTGAGCCTGACCGACGCGCTCACCGGGCTGCCGAACCGCCGCCGCTTCGAGCAGGTCGTGTCGGACAGCTGGAACCACCCCGACGCCGGGCGCTCGTTCGCCGTCGCGATGATCGACATCGACTTCTTCAAGAAGTACAACGACCGGTTCGGGCACCCCGCGGGCGACGAGTGCCTGCGGCGGGTCGGCGCCGCCCTGCGCGCGAGTGTGCGTGGCGACTCCGATGTGGCGTGCCGCTACGGCGGTGAGGAGTTCGTCCTGGTGCTGGCGCACGCCGACGAGGCGCGCGCGGCGGCGGCCACCGAGCGCGCCCGCGCGGCGGTCGAGGCGCTGCGCATCCCGCATCCGGACAACCCCGCTGAGGTGGTGACCATCAGCGCCGGGCTGGCCGTGTCGGCCGACCGCGGCGACGACACCGCCGAGGCGCTCCTGGCCCGCGCCGACGCCGCGCTCTACCGGGCGAAGCAGGAGGGCCGCAACCGGGTACGCAACGCCGCAGCCCCATCGTCGGAGGACCATCACTCCGAGGCAGTCCTCGGCGCGTGAATGGCGTCGCCGCCTACGATCGGCACCCATGCGTCCCTTCGCCGTTGTCGCGGCCGTACTGATCCTGACAGCAGGGTGCACGGACGCCGAGCACGACCGGCCCGAGTGGTACGACGGGCAGCCGCCGCGCCCGGTGACCATCGATCGCGTCAACGGCATCAAGGGCCCGGTCGGCGAGCTGATCAGCACCGGCGTCCGCAACGCCGACGGGGCCGAGTACCTCGTCTACGGGATCACCGGCGGCGGCGTGCGCTCTCCCGAGGACTTCGGGTTCGCCCTCGGCGTCCGGGAGCCGGGCGACCGGGTGACGGAGGACGCCTCGAACACCGAGGGCCAGGGCCCGCCGGCGACGCCCGGCTTCCATCTCCTGCAGGGCCAGATGGACCTCGTCGACGGGTCGGTGCTGCCCGCGTACGGCTACTACGTCGGTCACCCGGCGCGGATCACCGTGACGGAGGTGGGCCAGGTCGTCGACGCGCGGCTCGCGCGGTGGAGCCACGACCCGGGCGTCACCGTCTTCTGGTTCGACCCTGCCCAGGTGCGCGACGCGACCCAGTGGACCGACCTGGCGGCGTACGATCGCGCCGGTCGTCGGCTGCCCGGCGGCGGCCCGGCCGGGGCGCGCGACCCGTTCCCGGATGTGACCCGCGACGGCAGCGCCACCGTGCTGCTGTTGTCCTTCGACCCCCGGGCCCGCTCGGCGGTCGTCGAGCCCGCGGTGTTCCTGCCCGGCCCCGACTACTGCGAGGCTTTCGGCATCTCCCCCATCGACGTCCGGTGCGCGCAGGAGATCGCCATCGAGGGCGACAAGACCCGGGTGACGCTGCCGCTGGCCGCGGAGCCGGAGCTGCGGGGCGTCGGTGACGGCGACACGGAGTGCCTCGGCTCGATGACCGGCGGCGCGACGTGCGCCGTGACCCCCGCGTACATCCAGGACCTGGCGAAAGCCGACGCGGCGGTCAGCGTGACCGTGCGCGACGGCGTCCTCGTGCGGATCGCCGAGCTTTACCAACCGTGAAACGCGCATTCGTCGAATTCGACGAAATCGCATTTCGACGCTAATTGAAGAGGATCAGAGCCGACCGCCCTTGCCCGCGAACCGCGATAGGTAAAACCTTTTCGATGAATGCACTCTCGAAAGGGGGGAACTGTGGACACGTCTATCGGGCGTCGCGCCGTCCTGAAGGCCGGGGCCGCCACCGCGGGCGTCCTCGGAGCTGCCGCTCTGATGCCCGGCGCGGCCCTCGCCCGCGGTCCGGGAATCGCCGCGGTGCAGTCGCAATGGCGGTGGTGCAACCGGTGCCAATGTCTTTTCTACGGCGGCGGAACGACCACAGCCTGGTGCATCGTCGGCGGGGGTCACGACTACGGCGGCAGCGGCAACTACATCGTGACCCACACCTCGGGTCCCGGTCAGGCGGGATGGCGCTGGTGCAACCGCTGCTACTGCCTCTGGTACGGCGGCAGCTCGTCGAACGGCCGCTGCCACAACGGCGGGGTGCACAACCGCAACACCAGCGGCGACTACCGGGTCTCCTACGGCACGCCGCCGAACGGTGAGCAGCCTGGCTGGCGCTGGTGCAACAAGTGCTACTGCCTCGCGTACAGCGGCAACGGCAACGGCGTGTGCCCGGCCGGGGGCGGCCACGACTTCAGCGGGAGCGGGACCTACTACCTCCCGTACGGCTGAGCCGCAGCCCTCACGCGGCGGCCGGCAGGCTGACATCGCCGGCCGCCGCGGCACCGGCGAGCACCGCCGCGAGGTCGCCCGCGTGAGGGTGAGGTCGTCCGCCGAGCCGCCGCGGTCGGGCCGGCCACGTTGACCGACACCGTGGTGCCGTAGCGCTCGTACCAGGGCCGTGCCTCGCTGCACGCCCGGCGCAGCACCCAGTCCCGAGGGCGCCGATCAGGCCGCTCTGCTCGGCGACCGGGATGAACGCGTTCGGCGGCACCGGCAAACGGCCGGGCGGGGTCCACCGCAGCAGCGCCTCCACCCCGCGTACGGCCCCGGTCGTCAGGTCCACCAGCGGCTGGTCCCCCTTTTTCAACTCCCACCATGGATACGCGGCGACGGTTGTGGCCGGGTGCGGACCGGCGCCCCGACGGTAGCGGTCACTGCTCGGGCGGGTCCTCGCGCGCGGAGCCGGGCACTGCCGCACGGCCCCGCACGACCGGCGGTGCCGCCGGGACGAGCGCCGAGCGGGAACGGCGGCGGCGCATGAGCCAGGCCCCCACGATCAGGGCGGCGAGGACGGCGACCGCGACCCACAGCACCACCGCGGCCCGGACCAGGGAACCGTCGGGGGCGCTCGGGGAGGCGGGCGCCGGAGGGGCTGCGACCATCGCCTCGCCGGTCAGGGTGAGATCGCCGGTGTCGACGCGTACGGCCACCCGCGCGGGCAGGGCGGGCGGGGTGGGCAGCTCGACGAGGTACCGGCTCCCGAGCACGGCCGACACCTGATCGAGCGCCGGAACGACGACGGGATCGCCGGCGGGCGCGAAGAAGCCCCCGGTCGCCGCCGCCGTGCCCGCCCAGTACGCGGCGGCGCCGGCGGTCCCGACCACGACCAGGATCGTCCCGCTCTGCCGCAGCCGCGCGGCGAGCGCCCCGGCGTCCTCCCCGGCCGCGTCCGTGCCGGTCGTGTACAGCAGCACCAGCCGCCGGCCGGGCGCCGCAGCCGGGAACTGCCGCATGGCCAGCGTCAGTGCCGTGGCAGTGTCCCGGGCGCCTCTGGCGGGCACCGAGGTGAGCGCCTTCACGGGGCCGGAGGGCCCCCGCTGCGGCCCGGCGATCACTGTCGCGGGCGCCGAGTCCGCGATCACGACCGCCTCCGTCGCGGCCGGCGCCTCGAGGATGAACCGGGCGCCGGCGCTCTGCCACGCCGGCAGCATCGCGGCACCGCCCACCGACGTGTCGACGACCAGCGCGACGCCGAGCCCGTCCGACATCACGGGGACCAGGCTCGCCTGCTGGGGCAGGCCGTCGCGCGTCACCGTGACGCTCCGCGCGCCCTTGCCGGCGCTCGCACCGAGATCGACGACGAGGGCCGTGCGGTCACCGCGGACCAGGACCGCGGCGACCGGCAGCGCGACCGGGGCGGCCGCCGCGCCGGGCCCGCCGCCCTGGACCGCCATCACCGCTGCGAACAGGACGAGCGGCAGCATCGCCGCCCGCCGCCGCAGCCGCTCAGACCTTGTCCGCGAACACGATGACATTGTCCCGGTAACTTCCTCGAGTGCGGTCGAAGCTTCCGCCGCAGGTGACGAGCCGCAGGGTGGCGTCGAGGCTGGGCGCGTACACGAGGTCGGTCGGGAACTCGACCTTCGGCACCCGCGAGATCCCGGTGACCCGGAAGGTCACCGTGCTGCCGTCGGCGCGGTCGACGCCGACCAGGGTGCCGCGCCGCACGGTGCCGAGCCGCGCGAAGATCCCCGGGCCGCTGCGGGAGTCGACGTGACCCAGGATCACGGCGGGTCCGGCCTGGCCCGGCCGGGGGCCGTGCTCGTACCAGCCGGCCACGTCCGGGCGCTCGGGCACCTCGACGGTGCCGTCGGGCTGCAGGCCCAGCCGCTGCACCTTGCTGTCGACGCCCAGCGCCCGGATCCGCAGCCGCACCGGCGTGGCGACGGCGGGATAGGTGCGCACCGACCGGAAGGAGTCCGCCACCACGGGCCCGGTGCCCGCCGCCGAGGTGGCGACCGGCGCGGCATCCGGGCGGGAGGCGTGCGGCGGGGCGCCGGTCAGGACGGCGGTCAGCAGCAATGCGAGGCAGCTCAGCGCCGCAGTGCGGAGGGAGGGGGACATCTCAGTGGTGCCCCGCCAGCCCGCCGTACCCGGTCTGGGCACCGCCCTGCGGCAGGCGTGCGGCGACGGTCGCACCGAACCCGTCGGCCAGCCGGCGGGCCAGCTCGAACATGTGCTCGTACGTGTCGTCGGCGATGTCCTGGGCGCTCTTGTAGTCCCGGGCGGCGTACGCGTCGGCGTGGCCCAGCAGCATCTGGTCGTGTGCCTGCAGCGCCGCGGACAGCTCGGCCGGCGGCACCCGTCCCCCGGTCGCGGGGGCGAGCACGTCCGCCATGCGACGCTCGAACGTCCGCAGGTCGGCCCGCGCCTCGTGCCGGCGGTCGGGCTTGCCGGCCGCGGTGGCGCCCGCGTACGCCACCAGCAGCTCCACGTGCGATGCCCACAGCGACTGGAACCGCCGCGCGGTGGGCGCACCGAACAGGGTGTCGACCGCGGCCGCGAGGTCCGTCGTGTTGCCGTTGATCATGTCGGCCGCGGCGTCGAAGTCCGCCGTGTTCGTGACCGCCGCCCTGGTCACGTCCTCCACCAGGACGGCGTGCTCGGCCAGCACCTTGCCCAGCTGGGACCGCAGCCGCCAGATGGGCGTCTGGAGCACGGCACGGTCGTGCGCCGGCAGCAACGCGTCGGCCAGCGTCAGGCCCAGGTCGTACGTGTGCTGGAAGCCCTCCCTGTACAGCCGGTCCGCGGTGGCGTAGTCGCGGGTCGCGTACGCGTCGGCCTGTCTCGTCAGGTGGCCGACGTGCATGGCGACCGCGCCGAGCGCCGCGTCGCGGGGCAGCCGGCCGTGGGAGGCTCCGGCGAAGAAGCGGGCCAGGTCGTTCTCCAGCCGGACCAGGTCCTCGTGGGCGCGGCCGCGGGCGGCGTCGTCCTTGTCGGCCACCGCACCCGCGTACGCGAAGAGCGCCACGATGTGCTTCGACCACATCGGCCGGAACGTGTCCGCCGCGGCGGTGCCGAACAGCTCCCCCACGAGGGTGGCCATCGCGTCGGTGTTGCCGCCCAGCGCGGCGTTGGCGGCCTGCGCGAAGCTGTCGTCGCCGCGGATCCGGCTGCGCATCAGGTCGGCGGCCAGCACCGAGTGCTGGCCGAGCAACGCCTGCAGGCGTACCGCCCGGTCGGCGGCGGAGGCGGGGGCCGCCAGGACGGCCGCGCCACCCGTGTGGGAGTGGATGTGGCCGGTTCCGGCCACCGCCGCCGGCTGCCGGGACCCGACAGCGGCCGCCCCCGCCGCGAGTATGACGGCGAGCCCGGCACACAGCAGCGGGAACAGGTACCGGTGGTGCTCGACTCTGCGCATCCGCATGTGTTCATCGTCCGTCCGTTGTGCAGGAACGGCAGCCGGGAGGACGGCGGCGGTCCGGCCGTCGCAGCCGGTGACCGCGGAGCACCCAAGCGGTTGCCGACGGTGATCCCGGAGCCGACCATACGCCGGCATAGACAGCGGTCGAGTCCCCCGAGCGGAGATCGTCACCGCCCTTGTGGACCATCCGGCATCACCCGAAATCCGCGCAGTGCGAGATGAATTACCCGTACGCGGGCGGGTACGGTCGAGAGGGCTGCTGACCTTCGCAAATCCCGAGGTGACGGCATGGTGCCGCAGGAACGACTGGTGGCCGGGCGCTACCGGCTGCTGCGCACCCTGACCACCGCGGGCGTCGGACGGGTGTGGCTGGCCGCCGACGAGATGCTCCACCGGCTCGTGGCGATCAAGAAGTATGCGCCGCCCGCGGGCCTCGGCGCCGAGGAGCAGCAGCGGGTCCGCGAGCTGACGATGCGCGAGGCACGCGCCGTCGCCCGGGCCGCGAACCCCAACGTGATCAGCATCCTCGACGTGCTGCCCGACGAGGACGAGCCGTGGATCGTGATGGAGTACGTCGCGTCCCGGTCCCTGCTGCAGGTCATCGAGGAGACCGGCCCCCTCCCGCCGGCCCGGGTCGCGGCCGTCGGCCTGGCCGTGCTGCACGGGCTGACCGGCACCAGCCGCACCGGGGTGCGCCACCTCGACGTCGAACCGGCGACCGTCCTGATCGGCGACGGCGGGCGGATCGTGCTGTCCGACTTCGGCCCGGCCGACACCGGCGTCAGGCTCGGCTCGCCCCGGTACGTCGCCCCGGAACGGCTGCTCGGGGGCGGCTCCACACCGGAAGCCGACCTGTGGTCGCTGGGCGCGACCCTCTACCACGCGGTGGAGGGCCGTCCGCCCGGCGGCACACCGGCTCGGCCCGTGCGGGCGGGACCGCTCACCGGCGTACTGGAAGATCTGTTGCGGACCGATCCCGCCGCCCGGCCGCTGCCCGCGGAGGTGGAGGAACGGTTGCGCACGGTGGCGAAGCCGCCCGCGCCGCTCCCGCCGCAACCGTCCGCCGCGCCGGCACCCTCCCGGTCCCGGCGCGTCTACTGGGCGGCAGCCGTCGCCGCGGCAGCCGTCATCGCGGGGGCCGGCGCGGCGGCCCAGGTCCCCCGCCAGGAGGACCGGGCGCCCGCGCAGCCCACTGTGGCCGCCTCCCCGACCGCCCGCACGGCGATCGTGCTGCCGCGCGGCTTCACGTGGTGGCACGACCCCACGGGATTCCGGGTCGCCGTCCCGGATGGCTGGCGCCGCGGCCGGGACGCCGCCGGGGTGCTGACGTTCACCGCCCCGGGCGGCTCGCCCACGCTGCGGATCAGCAGGTACGCCACGCCGCCGGGCGACGTCGTCGCGGCGCTCGTGGCCGAGGAGGACAACGTACGGCTCGCCGCATACCGGCGCATCCGGATCGAGGCGCTGCCCGAGCCGGGGAACGCGGTGTGGGAGTACACGTACCAGAGCCGCTCGGGCAAGGAGATGCGAGGCCTGCGGCGGCTGCTGACGGCGGACGGGGAGGCGTACGCCGTCGAGTGGCAGGCGCCGCGGCGCGCGTGGGCGGCCGAGCTGGAGAAGCTCACCGTGGTCCTGGGCACCCTCAGCCCGTGACCGGCACCTGGATCTCGGTGACCCACTTGTCGAAGTCGTCCGGCGGACAGTCCAGGTACACCTCGCGGGCGAAGCCCGGCTCGACCGCCCGGTGACCGTTGTCGTCGATCCAGGTGGCGATCTTGTGCCCGGTGCGGAACGCCTCCGCCATCGAGCCGTGGTGCAGGGCGGTCGCCGCCTGCTCGACCGGCGGAAGCGTGACCACCTCGAGGCCCGTATCCGGCCCCACCTCGGCTTCCCCGATCGGGAAGGCCGCGTGCACCGCGATCGTCTCGTCGCCCGGCTCCGACGGCGCCGGCTCGTACCAGGCGATCGGCGCCCCGGTCATCGCGATCCCGTGCCGCTCCATCAGCTCCATCAGGCGCGGATAGAGCGGGCTGAGGTTCTCGGTGATCGACGTCGGGTGGTCGTAGCCGGCGGCCGTGCCGGACAGCTGCACCACCCGCATCGCAGCAATGCTCTTGAGGACGACGTCTCCGGTGTCCATGTGTCCCTCACTCTCGATCATCCGAAGGCGCGCGTCGACCTGGGCCAGGCGGGCGGTGTCTTGCCGCATGCGCGAGGCCAGCTCGGCCCGGCGCAGCCGCAGCATGCCGCGCAGCTCGGCGGTCTCCACCTTCTCGTCGATCAGGGTCTGCACCTGCTGCAGGCTGAACCCGAGGTCCTTCAGGGCGGTCACCCGGTTGAGCAGCCGCAGCTGCGCGGCGGTGTAGAAGCGGTAACCGCTGTGCGGATCGACATGGGCGGGACGCAACAGGCCGATGGCGTCGTAGTGGCGCAGCATGCGCACCGACACCCGGCCCAGGCCGGCGAACTCTCCGATACTGAACATGGTCTCCCCACCCTCGGCCCTGACACTGTGTCAGAGTCAAGGATCTCCGCGGGAGACCTGGGCTCAGCCCTGCAGCGCCGGCGCCAGGCGGTCGGCGAGCTGCCGGGCCGCGACGATGCCGGCGCCGATCGCCTCCTCGCGGCGGGCGGGGCCCAGGTCCGTCGGCTGGACGTTGATGAACTCCATGTCGGTGATGCCGACGAACCCGAAGATGGTGCGCAGGTACGGCTCCTGCAGGTCGAGAACCTGCATCGGGCTGCCGGCCGAGTAGTCGCCGCCGCGGGACGTGACGCACACCAGCTTCTTGCCGCCGCACCGGCCGACCGGGACGCCGGTCTCGTCGTAGGCGAAAAGGTAGCCGGGCTGAACGATCGCGTCGATGTAGTACTTCAGCGCGTACGGGATGCTGAAGTTCCACATCGGCGACGAGATCAGGCAGATGTCGGCCCGCTGGAACTGGCCGATGAGGGCCTCGATGCTGCGCCACGGCGCGGCCCGGGACGGCTCGATCGGCCGGCCGCGCATGATGTCGTACTTCGAGTCGATGTTCTGGCCGGCCACTGTCGGCATGTCGGCGGTGAAGAGGTCCAGCGTCTCGACCTGGGCGCCGGGGCACGCGAGCTGCAGCTGCTCCAGGAACGGGGTCGACACCCGCAGCGTGGCGGACATCGCCGAACGGGGCGTGGCGATGACGTGAAGGACCTGCATCGGGGACCCCCTGAGCGGAGAGCGGAGGCGGCTTGTCCGATTATTCCGCTTCGTCGCTGGTTCCGCGGGGCGACACACCCTGGTGAAGCAGGCCCCGATCGGCGCGGGTGCCGGCCGGAGACGCTCGGCCGGCACCCGGCCCGGTATCAGGCCTGCCGGGTCGTGAAGACCGCGGCGGCGCCCGCCGGCAGCCGGTAGCGGTACGTCGTGTCGCCCCAGCGCACGTCGAACGTCGTGACGGAACGGCCCGAGTTGTACGCGACGAGCAGCCGCGTACCGTCCGGCAGCACGGCGGTCTTGCGTTGGAGGCCGCGCTCGTCGGTACGTGCCGCCCCGGCGGCCGGACCGCCGGGCCCGAGCACGTTCAGCTCGTGGATCGACCACCAGCCGCCCGCGTCGCCCTGGTTGACCACGCGCAGGTAGCGCGCCGTGACCTGCGGAACCAGGATCTTCGTCACCGGGCTGCCCTGCCCGGTCGCGATCGGCCGGCCCCAGTTTGTGCCGTCGTCCGACACGAACAGCTGGTAACCCCGCGGCGAGTCGCCACTGCTTCCCGTGGTGTCGAGGACGACCTGGTTGAACGTCTGGTTGGCGCCGAGGTCCACCTGGAACCAGTCGCCGGCCTTCATCCCACGGCCGGTGCTCCACCGTGTGGCCGCGTCGCCGTCGACCGCGCGTCCGGGCGGCTCGGTGGGGTTGCTCGTCGATGCCGAGACCGTCCACGCGTCCCGCGGCAACGGCGCCGAGGCGGTCGGCGGCTCGAGCGAGGCCCCGGCGGGCAGCGAGTAGCCGAGCCACTGGTCGCCGACCCGCACCTGCGCCTGGTGAGCCAGCAGACCGGAGTCGTAGCTGATCACCGCCCGGGTTCCGTCGCGGTTCACGAACGGGACGTCCACCGAACCGAGCTCGGACGGGCTCGCCGCGCCGTGCTGGGTGCCGGACCACGTGAACGTCGCTGCCGCCCCGGCGGGCAGACGATAGGTGAACCACTTGTCGCCCCACTGCACCTGGAACGTCTTCGCGCTGGTCGCGGAGTTGAAGGCGACGAGGGCGGTGGAGCCGTCACGGTTGACGAAGGCGACGTCCTGCACGTCACCGGCGCCGAGCGAGCTGGACGCGATGCGGCGGGCGCCCGGGCGTACGAACTTGCTGGCGTGGCCGAGGGCCCAGTAGTCGACGGTCTTGGCGTACGACCAGCGGCCGGAGGCGTCCGGTGCGACCGTCACCACGCCGCGGCAGGTGGGGCAGCCGCCGTTGGTCGGTCCGTTGTTCTGGTCCAGGGCCATGTTCCAGCGGACGACACCCTTGGCCCAGTCCCGGGTGCTGTTGATGACCAGGCCCATGCCCGCGGCGAATCCGGCCTGCTCGTCGCCTTCCCAGGTGCCACCCGAGCACTCCGTGTGCCAGGCCGGCTTGTTGGGGTAGTCGTTGTGGGACACCGACTGGGCCCGTACGTCGCCGCCGTAGCAGTGCCACGCCGTGCCCTCCACGAAGCCCGTCGTGGCCGGATCGGCGTACATGGTCTCCGGGTACCCGATCACGTCCCAGTTGTGGTCGTAGGCGAGGATCCCGGTGTGCAGCCCGCGCTCACGGATCGCCGGGCCCAGATGGTTCTTGATCAGGTCGTTCTGCTGCTGGGCGCTGAGCGACATGCCCGGATACCCGGACGGCACGTACAGCGGCTCGTTCTGCGGGGTGATGTAGCGGACCGGAACCCCGGCCGCCGCGTAGGCCTGGAGGAACTTCACGAAGTAGTCGGCCAGCGGCTGGTAGGCGTCGGGCCTGAGGGTTCCGCCGATCATGGAGTCGCTGGTCTTCATCCAGCCCGGCGGGCTCCACGGTGACGCCATGAGGGTCAGCTTCGGGTTGAGCCGGCGCGCCTGCTGGAGCAACGGGATGATGTACGCCCGGTCGTGGCCGACCGAGAAGTGCTCCAGCGCCGGGTCCGTCTGGCCGGCCGGCATGTCGTCGTACGAGTAGTTCCCGGTGACCGCGAAGTCGCTGGCGCCCATCGGCTGACGCAGAAGGCTCAGGCCGATGCCCTGGGAGCTGAACAGGTCACGCATCACCGCATCGCGTTGCGCGGGGTCGAGGCGGGTGCCGACGAGCCACGCGGACGAGTCGGTGAACGACGCCCCGAAACCGGTGATCTCCTGGTACCGCCGCCGGCTGTCGACCGTGATCGTCGGCCCGTCCGGGGCGTGGCCGCGGCGCCACGACACGCCGGGCTGCCGGGACAGATAGGTCTTGGCGGCAAGGTCGGTCAGGTGTACGGACACGCTCGCCGACGGGCCGGCCGCCGCGGATGCTTCGACCGGACACAGAGTGACCAGGGTCAGCGCGGCGACCAACCCGGCGCCCCACCTTCGTCGTGACACGTTGAGATCCCTTCGTTGCGGAGCTTCCGCCTTTATTCAAGCATCGAAATTAGTGAGCGGAAGCCCCGCAAGCCAGACGTGCCGCACGGATCTTTCAGAAGTCGCCGTCGCTGTTGCACTTCGCCTTCTGCACGAGGCAGTTCTTCACCCGCTGGCTCTGCGCCAGGTTGTCCCAGGCGAAGAAGGCGTCGCCGTGCATCGAGGAGGCCATGCCCGAGGCGAGCCGGAAGCCCGCCGCGGAGCCGCTGGTGCGGTAGGAGATGAGGAAGGACAGGTTGGGGATGGCCACCGGGTAGTCGCCCTTGCAGGTGCCGTCGTAGCTGTAGGCGACGTGGGACTTGTGGTTCGGGCTGTCCAGGTTCTTGCCGTCCCAGCAGTCCTGGAACACCAGGTGGAACATCAGGGTGGCGGTGGACGCGCAGATCGGCCAGTTGCCGTCCGAGCTGCGCCCGATCTCGCCGCCGGGACCGGCGCAGTAGAAGGCGTTCACCGAGCCGGCCGGGGTCGGGGTCTGCAGCTTGGCGTCACCGGCGATCATCCGGAAGCCCTGTGGGAACGGCACGGTCCGCGACGGGTCGGTCAGCCGGGATCCGTAGTAGACCACCACGTCGTTCGGCTCGATCACCTGGTCGTTCTGGTACAGGCTGGGAATCCAGTACGCGGACAGGTCCGCCCCCGGCCGGCACGTCGTGCCGGCGTTGGCCAGCAGCGAACCGGTGGTCGTGGTCGCGCTGGTGCTGGAGTTGCCGAGGAACGAGTGCATGTGCGAAGCGCCCGGCATGCCCGGGAAGACGATCGGGTCGTCCGGGCGTGAATGGCTGTACGCGCACGTCGCGTTGAACTCGGGCACCCGGACGCTGTTCGCCGGTACCGGCCTGGGCACCAGCGCGTTGAACTGCGCGAGCTGCGCGTTCCACGCCGCCTGGTCGATCGGGACCCAGCCCGGGCCGGAGTTGGCGGGCGCGCCGTCGCCGAACGAGAACCAGTTGATGTTGACGAAGTCGCCGCCGGTGGTGTTGCGCAGCACCGCGTACACGGTCTGCGCGCCGGCCGGGTGGCTGGACGTGGTGGCGGACAGCGTGGTCCAGGACTGCCAGCCGCCGGTGGCCGTGATGCCGAACTGCGCCAGGAGCGGGCCAGTGGCGGTGCCCGTACGAAGCTCAACCGTGCCGGTGCCGACGGCGGAGGCTACGCGGGCCGAGACGGTGAGCGCTCCGGCGCCGCCCAGGTCGACGCCGTCGTAGCGCAGCCAGTCGCCGTTGGCGAGGTAGGCGACGTTCTGGCCGCCGCCGGTGTCGCTGGTGGCCTCGGTCTGCGCGCCGGCCTGCGCGGCATACGCCTCGGCCTGGACGGTGACGGTCGCGGCCTGGGCGGGGGTGGGTGCCAGGACCACCGCGGCCGCGGCGAGGGTCGAGGCGAGCAGCATGCGGGTACGCGGGGATGGTTGCATCGATGCTCCTTGGGGATGGGGAGATCGGGGTGCCCAGGAGTATCGACGGCGAGAAAGCGCTTTCTCAACAGCATCCCGCTTGGATCCGCGTCATGTGCGTAATCCAGCGGAAAGGTGGGGGAAGCGGTTTCTCGCCAGGCGCCGAGCGGAGGACTACGCCTGACGGAGCCATTCTGACCGGGCGCGGCGCTCGTCTTCCCTCGCGTCCCCAATGTGGCGCCCGCGAGGGCAGACGCTGCGTAGCAGAGCACATATTCTGCGTAGCGCCGTAAGGTTGTGTCCATGATCGACACGCGAGCCGGGACCGGCCGGGGCCTCGGGCTCGGGCCGGACCGGCGGCCGAGCGCACAAGCGATGACCATCGTCCAGCAGAGCGCCGCCGCGGTGACCGATCGGCCGGTCGCGCTCGCGGAAGCCTTCTACCGTCACCTGTTCCAGCTCGCGCCGGACGTACGGGAGATGTTCCCCGAGGACATGACGGCGCAGAACGAGCGGCTCTGCCGGGCCCTGCTGGCGGCGGTCCAGGCGCTGGTCGACCCCGACCGCTTCGCCGCCGGCATGGAGAACACGCTGCGGCGGCTCGGCCATGACCATGCCCATCGGTACGCGGTGAAGCCCGAGCACTACCCCTACGTCGGCCACGCCCTCGTCCGCGCCGTCCGCGACGTGTCGGGCGACTGGACGGTCGCCACCAGTTCCGCATGGATCTGGGTGTACGACTGGATGAGCGCGCACATGCTCGCCTCAGGATTCCGCCTGGAGTGAGCCGCGGGCGAGCATCGCAGCCTCCGCGTCGAGATAGAAGTTCGGGCGCTGGTCGGCCTCGTGGTAGTAGCGGTGGAACACCGGCGTGACGCCCCCGGACATCGGCGGGACGATCCACGTCCAGTCGGCGGGCACCGGCCGCCCGGCGCGCTCCTCGCGCCGCACGTGCTCCAGGAACCGGGCCGCCTCGGTGTGATGGTCCGTGATCTTCACACCGGCGCGCTCGAAGGAGTGCAGCACCGCCCGGTTGAGCTCGACCAGCGCCCGGTCGCGCCACAGCGTGGACTCGGCCGACAGGTCCAGGCCCAGCAGCCGGCCCACCGTCGGCAGCAGGTCGTAGCGGTCGCGGTCGGCCAGGTTGCGGGCACCGATCTCCGTGCCCATGTACCAGCCGTTGAACGGGGCCAGCGGGTAGTGCACGCCGCCCACGGTCAGCCGCTGGTTGGCGATCGCGGGGACGGCGTGCCAGCGCAGGTTCAGCTCGGCGAACCAGGCGTACTCCGGGTGCGTCAGCGGCACCTCGAGCACCGCGCCGGGCGGCAGGTCGAACAGGGTGACCCCGTACCCGGGCGTCTCCACGGCCAGAGGCAGGACGTCGAAGGCGGTGCCCGCGCCCTTCCAGCCGAGCAGCTCCATCGCCGCGGTGAACCCCTCCTGCGCCGGGTCGCCGACGACTCCGCCGCCGGGCTGCCGGTGTCCGGCGTACCGGATCAGCTGGTCGTTCCACACGCGAGCGTACGGCCGGCCGGGGACGGCGGGCGCGAACACGCTGAGGACCGGCCGGATCGCGCCGCCGCGGGCGTGCCGCCCGGCCTGCGCACCGGTGCCGCCCGCAACCTCCAGGTGCTGCACCAGCGCGGCGAAGATCTCGTGCGGCGTACGCGCGGTGCGGCGGTCCAGCACCACGAGGCTGCGCCAGTACAGCCGCCCGATGCACCGGCTGGCATTGCGCCAGGCCAGCTTCGCCCCGTACGTGATCTCCTCGAGGGAGTGTCCATAGGTGCCGGTCGCGTCGATCTCGGCTCGCACCGCCGCCAGCCGGGGCTCGACCGGACCCGCGTCCGGGTTCTCGGCGTGGTACTGCCGCAGGAAGTCCTCGGCCTCGCCGGCGTCGGCGGGCGCGGCCGGATCCCACCCGGCGGCCGGATGATCCCGGTAGCCGGGTACCCCCATCTGTCGCGATCCCTTCCTGCGTCCCTCCGCGCAAGATCGTATTTTCGGGACAGATACGCGTCAATGTGACGGGAAACCGGTGCCCGAACGGGCAAGATCCGGGCCCGGTCGGGTCAGGTCGAGCACGCCGGCGCCGGCGCCGACCCACTCATCGCGAACCGTACGGCGGTCGGCGCCTGGGAGTCGTTCGACCTCGTGTGACGGCGGCGGCCCAGACGAGCAGGCCCGCCACGGTCAGCGCCGTTGCGAACAGCGTCACGCCCGCCCACCCGTGGCCGTCGAACAGCAGGCCGCTCACGCCGGAGCCCACGGCACCGCCGAGGAACACCGTGGTCATGAAGACCGTGGTGATCCGGGCGCGGGAGTCGGGGCGCAGCGCGTAGATCTCGCGCTGGCTGAGCACCAGGTGGCACTGCACGGCGACGTCGAGGACCACCCCGGTGACGGCGAGCAGGACGAGGTTCGCCACCTGCAGCCACGCCAGCACCAGCGAGGCGGCGGCGACGGCGAGGGCCGCGCCGGTGGCGGCCGTTCCCCAGCCGCGGTCGCCGAGGCGTCCGGCGATCGGCGCGCCGGCCGCCCCGGCGGCACCGACGAGGGCGAACAGGGCGATGCCCGCCTGGCCGAGGTGGTGCCGCTGGGCGAGCTCTACGCCCACCGAGGTCCAGAAGGCGCTGAACGCCCCGAAGACGAGCGCCTGGGTCACCGCTCGGCGGCGCAGGACCGGCTCGGTGCGCGCCAGCTCGGCGAGGGACGCCATGAGCCGGGGGTATGTGACTCCCGGCGCGGGCGGCTTGACGGGCAGCGCCCGCCTGAGCAGGACCGCCAGAGCGAGCGCGAGCCCGGCGGAGAGGAAGTAGATGGCACGCCAGCCCCAGACGGCGGCGGCCAGGCTGGAGATCGTCCGGGCCAGCAGGATGCCGAGCAGCAGCCCGGTCATGACCGCGCCGACGGTGGCGCCGCGGCGCTCGTCCGGGGCGACGTGGGCGGCGTACGCGACGAGGATCTGCGCCACGACGGAGGTGAAGCCGAGCAGCGCCCCGGCCGCCGCGAAGACTCCGAAGGTGGGGGCGAGTCCCACGGCGAGCGACGCGGCGGTGGTCACCAGCAGGATCCGCGACACAAGGGTGCGGTTCTCGACCAGGTCCCCGAGCGGCAGTAGCAGGGCCAGCCCGGCGGCGTACCCGATCTGGGTGAGCGTGACCGCGAGCGCGGCATGCCCCGCCGTGATGCCGAACGCGCCGGCGATGGGCGTCAGCAGCGGCTGGGCGTAGTAGATGTTCGCGACCGCGATGCCGCAGGCGACGGCGAGCAGCAGCACCAGCCCGGGACGGTGCCTGTCACGGCCAGGGGTGAGCGTCGACTTGTTTTCCAACGTCATTGCCTCAGCCTCGATCGGCCCGATCTATAAGACAAAGACGAAGATCTTCTGGTACGCATAAGCAGCGCTGATACGGTGCCGCGATGGAGCTCAGGACGTTGCACTACTTCGTCGCCGTCGCGGAGGAGCAGTCCTTCAGCCGCGCTGCCCAGCGCTGCCGGGTCGCCCAGCCGGCGATCAGCCAGCAGATCCGCGGCCTCGAGAAGGAGATGGGCGAGCCCCTGTTCGAGCGCCTGCCGCGATCGGTGCGGCTCTCCCCCGCCGGGTCGGCCCTGCTGCCGTACGCGCGCGAGGCCCTCACCGCCGTCGCCGCGGCCAAGGCGGAGTTCGCCCTGCGCGCCGGTGTCCTGTCCGGAGAGCTCGCGCTCGGCAGCGTCGACGGCGTCGAGGTCACCGCCCTGCCGGCGTTGCTGGGGATGTTCCACCGCCGTTTCCCCGCGGTGAGCGTACGGCTGAGCGGCGGCACCAGCTCCGTGCTGCTCGACCGGGTCCGGCAGGGGTCGCTGCATGCCGCGGCGATCGCCCACCCCCTGGAGCCGCTCGAGGCGAGCCTCGGCGTGCGGACCGTGCTGGAGGACGAGATCGTGGCGGTGGTCCCGGCCACCCACGCGGCGGCGACCCGGCCGTCGTTGCCGCTCGAGACCCTCGGGGGCGAGACCCTGATCAGCTTCGGCCCGGAGAGTGGCCTGCGCCCGCTGATCGACAGCGCCTTCGCGGCGGCCGGGCCGGCGTTCCGGCCGGCCTACGAGACGCCCGACGTGGCACTGCTCGTGGCGCTGGCCGCCGAGGGGATCGGCATCGCCCTCGCTCCGGGCGCCGATCCCGAGATCCGCCAGGACGCACGGGTGGCCGTCCTTCCGGTGACGCCCCGGATCCCGTACCGCAAGGTCCTCGTCTGGCGCCGCTCGCCCGCCCCGCCGGCGCCCTTGCGCGCCCTGCTGTCGCTGCCGGGCTACGAGGGGGCGCCTCCGCGGAGCGGGGAGTAGATGGCGGCCCAGACCACCTTGCCGTCCTCGGTCGGCATCGCTCCCCACGCGGCGGCGGTCGCCTGGACCAGCCGCAGGCCCAGACCATGGGTCTGCTTCGGACCGGCCGGGGTCTCGACCGGGCGGGGCAGCCGGGGATCGTTGTCGCGCACCGCCAGGTGGATGCCGCGGCCCCGGCGCGACAGCAGGACGCTGGCCGGCATGCCGGCGTGCTTGATCGCGTTGCTCACCAGCTCGGTGATCACCAGGCACGCGTCGTCCCTCAGGTGCGGCATCCGCCAGGCCGTGCACACGTCGGTGACCACGGCGCGTGCCACGGCCGGGGCGCTGTCGTTCGCCGGCAGCTGGATCCTCAGCCGGCCGGTCATCGGGAGGCGTTCGGCCGCCGCCGCCCGGGCCAGGGCCATGGTGGGGAAGACCGGCAGGAACCGCTCGGCACCGACACGCCGGAGCCGGTCGGCCAGCGTGGTCTCCGGCGGGAGGCAGACGATGACCTCGACGGCGGGCGCCATCGCCTGACCCGTGCGCCGCGCGGTGATCCACGTCGGCACGCTGAGGCCCCCCGGATCCGCCATCGCCCGCAGGTCGATGAGCAGCGCGCCGGGGTGCTCGCTGAGGCACTTGACGACCGCCGTGGACGCGCGGCGTCGCAGCGGCCGTTGCCAGGCGCCGTGCACCTCGAGAACCACCATGGAGGCGTCGGGGTCCAGCTGGACGTTGACGCCGTCCCCGTGGCCCGGGTCGTGTCGATGCAGAAGGTACGGAGGCCGCACACCGCCCTAACGGGCAAGGGCCCCGCGCCGACACGGGCGCCGGACCAACACTCACCATAAGTGAAAACCGCGATATCCCCCCATACGCGAGAGGCGTACGGCCGCACCCGCATTGCACCCGGTGGGATCCCGGGCCTCAACGGATCACCGGGACAGTTGGTGTTCCCTTCGGGCACCCGCGTCGGCGGTGTCTCGACGTTTCACGGGCACAAGGAGACCATAGATGCTGCGTCGTCCCGGTCGTTCGGCGTTCCGGTCGGTTCCGGCGGTGGGTCTGGTGGTCGTGGCCTCCCTTTTCGGCGCGACGATCACCTCGGCGGGTCCGGCGTCGGCCGCGCGGCCGGCAGCCTCCACCGGCAAGGCGTGCACGATCGTGGGAACCGAAGGCAACGACCGGCTCCGGGGTACCCGCGCCAATGACGTCATCTGCGGCCTGGGCGGCAACGACACGATCGTCGGCGGGACCGGCAACGATGTGATCGATGGTGGTGCCGGCCGGGACCGGATCGACGGCGGGGCCGGCAACGACCAGCTCATCGGCGGCACCGGCGATGACACCCTGACCGGCGGAGCCGGCAACGACCGGATCGACGGCGGGGCCGGCAACGACCAGCTGATCGGCGGAGCCGGCGATGACATCCTGGCCGGCGGAGCCGGCAACGACTCGATACGCGGCCAGGATGGTGACGACCGGATCGACGGCGGCACCGGCACCGACACGGTGGACGGCGGGGCAGGTCGCGATCTCTGCACCGGCGGCGCCGGTGATCGGCGGTCCAGCTGCCCCCTGCCCAGCGCGCCCGCACCGACCAGCCCCGTACCCGACAGCCCCGACGTTCCGCTTGCGGTGACCACCTCGATCACCGGTCACAAGACGGCGTGCACCAAGGTCGGCACCCACGGCAACGACCGCATCTACGGCACCCCCGGTTACGACGTCATCTGCGGTCTCGGTGGCGACGATGTCATCGAGGGCGGCGGCGGTGACGATGTGATCGACGGCGGCGAAGGCAACGACAAGCTCGACGCCGGAGCGGGCGACGACATCGTCGGCGGCGGCAACGGCGACGATCAGCTCTCCGGCGGCGACGGCGACGACAAGCTCGACGGCGGTCCCGGCAGCGACCGGGTGGACGGCGGCACCGGCCTGGACACCTGCGTCATCGTCGCCGAGGACATCTCGCCCGCGGACGCGTGCTCGGACACGACCCGAGCCCAGGCTGATCTGGGCGGCGCCACCTGGCTCGGCTCGAGCACGGTGGACAATGACCAGGCACGCACCGTCACCCTGCAGATGAGGGCGACGGACGACCGCAGCGGGGTCGCCCGCGTGTCGGCCATCTTGGCAGGACCGCAGGGCTACATCTCTCTGGAGGGGAGCCGGCCGAGCTCCGGTACGGCGAACGATGGTGTCTGGCGTGTCTCCGGAACCCTGCCCGCCGGTGCAACGACCGGACAGTGGCGTCTGACCAACCTGTGGGTGTCCGACCGGGCGCTGCACGATACGGCGTACCGGATCGCGGCTGACGGCACCTACACCGTCGACTTCTCCGAGCAGGCCGGCGTCTCGGCGCTCGGGCCGCTCACGGTCACCGGAGCGGCCACCGACGACGCGCCGCCGACGATCGATCTGCCGTCCGCGCAATGGACGAACGCGTCCGTGGTGGACAACTCCACCGAGCAGACAGTCGGCTTGCGGGTCCGGGTGACCGACGCGGGCACCGGCGTGGCCTGGGTCTCCGCGGTGCTTTCGCCTGACCGCAGAGCTGTTCTCCACGTGACGGGCCGGCTCGTGTCGGGTACACCCGCCGACGGCGTCTGGGAGCTGACGACGGTCCTGCCCGCCAACGCGACCGTGGCCGATTGGCACCTGCTGAGCATCGCGTCCGCCGACCGAGGCGGCCAGGGCGTGGGTTACAACGCCGACTTCGAGACCAACACCGTCCTGGACTCCGGTGACGGGAAGGGGACGGTACCCAATCCGCTCTCGCCGTTCGCCGTGAAGGGCGTTGTCTCCGACGTGGCGGGCCCGGCAGCCGACTTCGAGTCGATCACTTTCACCAGCCCGTCGACCGTGACCAACAATGTCGACCAGCCCGTCGTCGTCCGCGTCCGGATCACGGACGACGGGGTGGGGGTCAGCCCAGGCGGCGCGACCAATCTCTTCGTCACTCTCGGCGGGCCCGGCGGGGTCGTCCTCGAGATGTCCTGGCCCAGACTCGTGCAGGGTACGGCGACCGACGGCGTGTGGGAGTTCCGCGGCTCACTCCCGAAGTACGCAGCGGCCGGCGTCTGGCGCTTCACGGGCATCCAGACCAGCGACCGGATCGGACGCAAGTCCGTGTACCGGCCGGTCGGTGAGGTGGACGGTCCCTGGGCCGATTGGAATCCCTCGGCGCCGCAGTTCACTCCGAAGCTGCCGTCGCTCACCGTTCAGGAGACGAAGCTCGCCGCCTGGCACAGCTGACGAGTCTCACCAGCCGTGCCGACCGCGGTTCCTACCGGGTACGGACGGGCAGGATGCGACCGCGGACCTCGCCGAGGCCGATGACCGTACCGTCGGCGCCCGGCGCGCGCGCGCTGATCACGACCTCGTCGCCGTCCTCGAGGAAGGTCCGGCTCGTCCCGTCGGGCAGCCGCAGCGGTTCGGCGCCGCCCCAGGACAGTTCGATGAGCGAGCCGCGCTGGTCGGGCGAGTCACCGCTGATCGTGCCGGAGGCGTAGAGGTCACCGGTACGCAGCGACGCCCCGTTCGCGGTCAGGTGCGCCAGCATCTGCGCGCCGGTCCAGTACATGCCGTCGAACCTCGGGCGGGAGACGACGTGGCCGTTGAGCCGGACCTCGAGCCGCACGTCCAGGCCCCACGGCGGCGTCCCCGAGTCGTCGAGGTAGGGCAGCAGGGGCACGGTACGCGCCGGCGGCGACACCCGGGCGGGCGCGAGCGCGGCCAGCGGCACGACCCACGGCGAGACCGACGTGGCGAAGGACTTGCCGAGGAACGGCCCGAGCGGCACGTACTCCCAGGCCTGGATGTCGCGGGCGGACCAGTCGTTGACCAGGCAGACGCCGAAGACGTGGTCCTCGAAGGCGGTCAGGCCGACCGGCCGGCCCAGGCGCGACGGGGTGCCGACGACGAAGCCCAGCTCGGCCTCGATGTCGAGCCGCTGGGACGGGCCGAACGTGATGGTGCCGTCGGCGCCGCGGCGCTGCCCGCCCGGACGCACGATGTCGGTGCCCGAGCCGACGACGGTGCCGGCCCGGCCGTGGTAGCCGATCGGCAGGTGCTTCCAGTTCGGGGTCAGCGGGTCCTGCCCGGGCCGGAACATCCGGCCCAGGTTGGTCGCGTGCTGCTCCGACGCGTAGAAGTCGACGTAGTCGGCGACCGTGAACGGCAGGTGCATGACGGCGTCCCGCGCCGGCACCAGATATCCGCTGAGCCGCGAGCTGAAGGTGGCGTCGGTGAGCCAGGTGGTCACCGACGCCCGCAACTGCGCCCAGGTCCGCGGACCGGCGGCCAGCAGGGTGTCCAGCGAGGGTCCCGTCACCGCCGGCGCCAGCGACGGCGCCAGGCTCCGCAGCAGAGGTGCCAGGTCGAGGATCATCTCGCCGATCGCCACCCCGACCCGGGCGCCCGGGTCGGACGCCGTGCTGAACACCCCGTACGGCAGGGTGGCGACGCCGAACGGGTGGTCCGCCGGGACGTCGAGCCAGGTGGCGGCAGAGACGGTGGTCAACGCGGGTCCTCCGGGAGTAGTCCGAGGCGCAGCAGGCCGTCGACCGGCTCGGTGACGCTGCACGTGCCGAAACTGACGAAGTGGTGCCGGATGCGCTCGGCCAGGGTGTCGTCGATCCCGGCCACCGCGCGCGCCACACGGACGCCGTCCTGGTCGGCCAGGGCCTCGACGACGTCGCCGCCGTCCAGGACGCGGGCGGTCGCGAGGAGCACGTTCACGAAACCGTGGTGTTCGAAGCCCGTGGCCGGGTCCCGGTGCCGGATCGGGTCGTGCAGGCCCGCGGTGAGCTTGAACGGGACGCCTCCTTGCACGGCCGTGACAAGGACGCGGGCCAGCTGACGCTCGTCGGGGAAGGCGGTGGCGACCAGTCCCCCGGTGCGCACCTTGAGGCGCAGGCCGGCGTCGGCGAGCGCGGCGACCGTGGCTGCCGTGACATCGGCCCAGGGCAGCTCGACGTAGGTGAGCACGTGCGGGTCGGCCGCCTTCACGAGGTCGTCCAGCGTCTCGGCGGACGCCGGCACCTCCAGTGCCGCCAGCTCCACGCGGGGTTCCGCGCGTGCCCGGGCGAGGGCCGCCGGCACGTCCTGAGCGCCGCCGGGGACGGTGAGGGCGACCGGCAGGGGGGAGCCGGCGGTCAGCGTCCCCCTCAGCTCCTCCCACCGGGGCAGGGAGCAGATGAACGGGCCCACTAGCGGCCACGACCGGCGGCCGCGGTAGGCCGCCACGGCGTCCGGCACGGGGGCGTTGCCGGGCGGGAAGATGGCGGCGTCGTCGAGCAGGCCGGCGAACAGCCCCGTCACGAGGCCGGTCCCCTGCCGGCCCAGGTCCAGGCGTACTTCCCGTCGTCACAGGCCCGGCCGGCCTCGCCGAGGCCGAGCGGACGGAACGTGTCGACCATGACGGCGAGCTCGTCGAACCGCTCGGCGCCGAGGCTGGCCTCGACGGCGCTCGGCTGCGGGCCGTGGGAGTGGCCGCCGGGGTGCAGCGAGACCGATCCGACGTTGATGCCGGAGCCCTTGCGGGCCTCGTAGTCGCCGCCGACGTAGAACATGACCTCGTCGCTGTCCACGTTGGAGTGGTAGTAGGGCACGGGCACCGCCAGGGGGTGGTAGTCCACCTTGCGGGGCACGAAGTTGCAGATGACGAAGTTCGTGCCCTCGAAGACCTGGTGCACCGGTGGCGGCTGGTGGACCCGGCCGGTGATCGGTTCGAAGTCGGCGATGTTGAAGGCGTACGGGTAAAGGCAGCCGTCCCACCCCACGACGTCGAAGGGGTGATGGGGCACCACGTGCACCGTGCCCGCGAGCCCGGCGGGCCCGTCGCCGCGGTGCTTGATGAAGACCTCGACGTCCTGCTCGTCGAGCGTGCGCGGCTGCCCGGGGGTCCGCAGATCGCGCTCGCAGTAGGGCGAGTGCTCCAGGAACTGGCCGTAGCGCGACAGGTACCGCTTGGGCGGGGCGATGTGGCTGTTCGCCTCGATGACGTAGAGGCGCAGCGGCTCGTTCCCGGCCGGCACCCAGCGGTGGGTGGTCGCGCGCGGAATGATCACGTAGTCGCCGGATCCGACCTCGAGGTCACCGAAGACGGTCTCCACGGTGCCGGCGCCGGACTCCACGTACGCGCACTCGTCGCCGGTGGCGTTGCGGTAGAGCGGGGACGCCTCACCGGCCACGACGTAGGCGATCCGCACGTCGGCGTTGCCGAGCACGAGCCGCCGGTCGCGCACCGCGTCCCGCGACTTCCACTCCTGCTCGCCGAACAGCTCGTGCAGCCTCAGGTGCCGCGGCATCAGCGGCTGGTTCGGCACCGTCGCCAGGTCGGGCAGGTCCCAGGCCCGGGCGTCGACCATGGCCGAGGGCACGTGCCGGTGGTAGAGCAGCGACGAGTCGGAGGAGAACCCCTCCTCACCCATCAGCTCCTCGTAGTAGAGAGCGCCGCCGGGATCGCGGTGCTGGGTGTGACGTTTGGCCGGGATGCTACCGGCTCGCTGGTAGTGCGCCATCCGTACCTCCGTCAGAAGTTGCCGCGGCGCTCCTGCTCGCGCTCGATGGCCTCGAAGAGGGCCTTGAAGTTGCCCTTGCCGAAGCCGAGCGAGCCGTGCCGCTCGATGAGCTCGAAGAACACGGTAGGCCGGTCGCCGATCGGCTTGGTGAAGATCTGCAGCAGGTACCCGTCCTCGTCGCGGTCGACCAGGATGCCGCGCTTCTGCAGCTCCTCGATCGGCACCCGGACCTCACCGATGCGCGCCCGCAGCTCGGGGTCCTCGTAGTACGAGTCGGGGGTGCTGAGGAACTCGATGCCCTCGTCGCGCAGGACGTCGACCGTGCGCAGGATGTCGTTGGTGGCGAGGGCGAGGTGCTGGGCGCCCGGCCCGCGGTAGAACTCCAGGTACTCGTCGATCTGCGACTTCTTCTTGCCGAGCGCCGGCTCGTTGAGCGGGAACTTGACCCGGTGGTTGCCGGACGCCACCACCTTGGACATCAGCGCGGAGTAGTCGGTGGCGATGTCGTCGCCGATGAACTCGGCCATGTTCGTGAAGCCCATGACCCGGTTGTAGAAGCCGACCCACTCGTCCATCTCGCCGAGGCCGACGTTGCCGACGACGTGGTCGAGGGCCTGGAAGACCCGCTTCGGCGCGCCGTCGCGCTTGCGGAACGTCGAGGTGCGCGCGACGTAGCCCGGCAGGTAGGGCCCGGAGTACGTGCGGCGGCTCACCAGCGTGTGCCGGGTCTCGCCGTACGCGGCGATCGCGGCCATCCGGACCGTGCCGTGCTCGTCGGCGACGTCGTGCGGCTCCACCAGGACCTTGGCGCCCTGCGCCCGGGCGTGCTCGATGCACTTGTCGACGTCGGGCACCTCGAGGGCGATGTCGGTGATGCCGTCGCCGTGCCGGGCGTGGTGGGCGATGACCGGACTGTCCGGGTGCACGCCGCCCTGCACCACGAACCGGACCGCGCCGCTCTTGAGCACGTACGACATGTGGTCGCGGTTGCCGGTCTCCGGGCCGGAGTACGCCACCAGCTCCATGCCGAAGGCGGACTGGAAGAAGTGCGCGGTCTGCGTGGCGTTCCCGACCGCCCAGACGACCGCGTCCCAGCCCGTCACCGGGAACGGGTCGGCGGTGGAGTCGTACTCCACCAGGCCGACGAGCTGCTTGAGGGTGTCGAGGTCGAGCTCCGCGAGCCGTTCCTCGTCGGTGAGCGTGTCATGGACGGACATGGGCTTCTCCCCCTCCGCTGGGCCGGGCTGCGGACTCCACCTTGGCGAACCGAAGTGTGCTGCACAACACGTCCAGTCTGAAGCGAGCAGTCTGCGCAGAGTTGCCGTGCCAGGCCAGCATTTGTTGAGCAATCTGCCCAGTAATCGCGATGTGCGCCGGACTGCCGCGGGCGCGGACCCCTCGGAGGCCCCGGTTCCAGGATGCGGACATGTTGCCGGCGCAACCATTCGCCCGGGACGTGTTTGCGCAGCTCACGGCCGTACGGGTGGCCGGAGGAGGTGGCGCAGGCCGCCGGTACTTCCACTTCTCCTATTAGTTTCATAGGTTTCGGCGGAGCCGTTGACCGCAGAGGGGGGTGGCAGATGACGCAGCCGCAGCGGACGGCCGCGACGACGCTGGTCGAGGCGCGGCGGCGGCGCGCCGACCAGGCCCGGCGGGTCGCCGACGTGCTGCGCCACCAGGTGCTGGCCGGAGCCTTCCCGGGCGGGCAGCTGCCGGGCGAGGCGCACCTCTGCCACGACTTCGCGGTCTCCCGCAACACGGTCCGCGAGGCGCTCGGGCTGCTCGCCGCCGAGGGCCTGGTGGAGCGCCTGCCGGGAGTGGGCACGACGGTGGTCACCGCGAAGTACGCCCACGGCCTGCACCGGCTGGCGGGCCTGGCGGAGACCCTGCACGAGCATGGCGAGGTCACCAACGAGGTCCGCACCCTGACGGTCGTCCGGCCGCCCGCGATGGTGGCGCAGCGCCTCCAGCTGCCCGAGGACGAGCCGGTCGTCTACCTGGAACGCGTACGCCGGATCGACGGCGTACCCGTGTCGCTGGACCTGACCTACCTCCCGCACGACATCGGCGCCCCGCTGATGGCCGAGGACCTGGCGCACCGCGACGTCTTCGCCCTGATCGAACAGCTCACCGGCCGGCCGCTGGGCACGGCCGACATCAGCGTGGAGGCGGTCAACGCCGACCCGCACTCCGCCGCCCTGCTCGCCGTGGCGGACGGCGCCGCGCTGCTCATGGTCGAGCGGCTCAGCCACCTCGACGACGGCCGCCCGGTCGACCTCGAGTGGATCCGGTTCCGCGGCGACCGCCTGACCTTCCAGACCCAGCTGCGGCGGGTCCGGCCCGACATCGTCCCGCAGGACACCCGAAGGAGAAGCGCATGGCCCTGGTGAACCAGCGGGTCGACGTGCCCGTGACCATCGACGAGAGCCTCTGCATCGACGGCTGCACCCTGTGCGTCGACATGTGCCCGCTGGACTCCCTGGCGATCGACCCGGAGAGCAACAAGGCGTACATGCACGTCGACGAGTGCTGGTACTGCGGGCCGTGCGCCGCCCGGTGTCCCACCGGTGCCGTGACCGTCAACATGCCGTTCCTGATCAGGTGAGGTTCCCGATGAAGTCCCGTCGCATCGCCCGTCTCGCGGCCACGCTGGCGGTCGTCACCGCCGCTGCCGGCTGCACCGTCGCCGGCCAGGCCGCCGAGGCGGGCAGCGAGCCCGTCGTCGTCGGCTACCAGTCCAAGACCATCAACACCGTCACCGCCGGCACGCTGCTGCGCGCCCAGGGCTTCTTCGAGAGACGGCTCGCGGAGCTGGGCGGGCGGACCGGCAAGAAGTACGCCGTCACGTGGCAGGACTACGACACCGGCGCCCCGATCACCGCGCAGATGATGGCCGGCAAGATCGACATCGGCTCGATGGGCGACTACCCACTGCTGATCAACGGCGCCCGGGGGCAGCAGTCGGAGCAGACGCGGACCAAGATGGTCGCCGTCACGGGCTACAACCTGCACGGTGCCCTCAACACCGTCGTCGTCGCGCCGAAGTCGCCGATCCGCTCGCTGGCCGACCTGCGCGGCAAGGTCGTCTCCACCAGCTCCGGCTCCGCCGCGCACGGCACGCTGGTGCAGGCGCTGCGCAGGTCCGGCCTGGACCCCGAGCGGGACGTCAAGATCGAGAACCAGCAGCCGCCGGTGGGCGCCTCGGCCCTGCAGTCCGGCAACGTCGACGCGCTCTCCCAGTTCGTCGCCTGGCCCGGCCTGCTGGTCCATCGCGAACAGGCCACCGTGCTCTACGACGGCGGCGAGCTGAATGTGCCGACCCTGCACGGCACGGTGGTCCGCGAGCAGTACGCCGGCGCCCACCCGGACGTCGTGAAGGCCTTCCTGCAGGCCCAGCTCGACGCCAGCAGGTTCCTCTGGCAGCAGCCCGTCCAGGCCGCCGAGATCGTCGCCAAGGAGACCGGGCTGCCGGCCGAGGTCGTCTACCTCTACAACGGCGCCAACGGCATCGCCACCTTCGACCTGACGCTCAAGCCCTCGCTGCGGCAGGCCCTCGAGCGCGACGTGCCGTTCCTGACCTCGATCGGCGTGCTCCAGCACATCGACCTCAACGCCTTCGTCGACGACAGCTACCTCAAGCAGGTGTACGGCTCCGGCTACCCGGCCGACGAGGCGAGCACCGCCAACAAGGCGGCGCTGGGCGGCACCGACGCCGTCTGCCACAAGGCCGTACGCGACCCGGCGACCGCGAGCGAGCTGTGGCTGGCCGGCGAGAAGACCACCCAGGCCGCCGCGGACCCGGGCTGCCTGCTGCGCGCTGTCAAGGCCGCCCGCGCCGCGGGCAAGCAGATCCGCGCCGCGTACGTCCCGGACGCCGGCACCGGCACCCGCTGGTTCGCCGACAAGACGGCATGGGTACGCGACGGCGCCCAGTTCCTGCCCTTCGTGACCACCGCGGCCGCTCAGCGGTACGCGTCGGCGCACACCGGCAGCGCGGTGCTGTCGTACGAGCAGGCGGTCAGCGCCGCATGACCGCCGTGTCCACCGTCGCCGAACCCCTCGCCCCGGCGAGGCCGGCCACTGCCCTGCCCCCGGTCCGGCGGCGCGTGACCGGCCTGCGCTGGGCGGTACGCCTCGCCTCCCTCGTGGCCGCTCTGCTGATCTGGCAGTGGCTCACCGTCACCGACGCCACCCCGTGGGTCCGGTTCGACCGGCTGCCCACGCCGGTCGAGGTCGCCGCCCAGTTCGGGCGCCTGCTCCAGGACCCGGTGTACTACCAGGACATCGCGCAGAGCCTGGTCCGGATCCTCACCGGGTTCGCGCTCGCCGCGCTGGCCGGCATCGCCGCCGGCATCGCGGTCGCCCGCTCGTGGCTGCTGTCCGACCTGCTGCAACCGCTGTTCGAGGTGGTCCGGCCCATCCCGGCCATCGCGCTGGTGCCGGTCGCCATCCTGCTGTTCCCGCGCAACGAGCAGGGCATCGTCTTCATCACCTTCACCGCGGCGTTCTTCCCGATCCTCGTCAGCACCCGGCACGCCGTCCGCGCGCTCCCGACGGTCTGGGAGGACGCCGTCCGCACCATGGGCGGCGGGCGGTGGCGGGTGCTCACCAGCGTGGTGCTGCCCGGGGCGCTGCCGGGCGTGTTCGGCGGGCTGTCCGTCGGCATGGGCGTGTCCTGGATCTGCGTCATCTCCGCCGAGATGATCTCCGGGGACTTCGGCGTCGGCTACCGGACGTGGCACGCGTACACCATCGTGGACTATCCGGCCGTGCTCGTCGGCATGATTACCATCGGGGTGCTCGGCTGGGGTACCGCGGCGGCGGTGGAGCTGCTGGGCCGGCGCGTCACCCGCTGGCTGCCCGCCCGCGGCGGTGCGCGATGAGCGCCCGCACCGGCCTCGCGCTGCGCGTCGACGGCGTCAGCCTCGGCCACGGCGGCGAACCCGTGGTCCGCGACCTGAGCCTCGACGTCCACCCGGGCGAGGTGCTGGTCGTCGTCGGCGCCTCCGGCTGCGGCAAGTCCACGCTGCTGCGCAGCCTCGCCGGCCTGTTGCCGGTCTGCGCCGGGACGCTCAGCGCGGACGGCGCCACGGTCACCGGCCCCTCGCCCGACCGCGCCCTCGTCTTCCAGGACGACGCGCTGCTCCCCTGGCGTACGGCCCGGCGCAACGTCGAGCTGCCCCTCGCGATCCGGAAGGTGGCCCGGGCGCGGCGCCGCGCCCGCGCCGAACACTGGCTGGCGCAGGTCGGCCTCGACGGTCAGGGACACCGCCTGCCCGCCCAGCTCTCCGGCGGCATGCGGCAGCGCGTGCAGCTGGCCCGTACCCTCGCCGGCGAGCCCCGCGCCATCCTCATGGACGAGCCGTTCGGCGCGCTGGACGCGCAGACCCGCGGCGCGATGCAGCGGCTGCTCGTGGACGTGCTGCGCACCACCCCGGCCACCGTCGTCTTCGTCACCCACGACGTCGACGAGGCGCTCTTCATCGGCGACCGGGTGGCCGTGCTCGGCGCCGAAGGCGTCCGCACCCTCGTCGACGTCCCGCACCCGCGCGACGCCGCCACCCGCGGCACCCCGCTGGTGCGTACCGCCCGCCGCGAGATCCTCACCGCCCTCGGCGCCCACGACGACAGGAGTGTCCCGTGCTGATCCCCTCGCTCACCGAACGCCGCGAGCTCGAGTGCGACGTCCTCGTGATCGGCGGCGGCACCGCAGGCACCATGGCCGCACTCTCCGCGGCCGAGCACGGCGCCCGCGTCCTGCTGCTGGAGAAGGCACACGTCCGGCACTCGGGGGCGCTGGCGATGGGCATGGACGGGGTCAACAACGCCGTCATCCCCGGCAAGGCCACGCCCGAGGACTACGTCCGCGAGATCACCCGGGCCAACGACGGCATCGTGAACCAGCGCACGGTCTACCAGACCGCGACCCGCGGCCACGCGATGGTGCAACGGCTCGAGGGTTACGGCGTCAAGTTCGAGAAAGACGAGTACGGCGACTACGCGGTGCGCCAGGTCCACCGCTCCGGCCGGTACGTGCTGCCGATGCCGGAGGGCCGGGATGTCAAGAAGGTGCTCTACCGGGTGCTGCGCCGCCGCGAGATGCGCGAGAAGATCCAGATCGAGAACCGGGTGATGCCGGTCCGGGTGCTCACCCACGAGGGCCGGGCCGTCGGCGCCGTCGGGTTCGACACCCGCAGCGGCGAGTTCGTCACCGTCGCCGCCCGCGCGGTGATCCTGGCGACCGGGGCGTGCGGCCGGCTCGGGCTGCCCGCCAGCGGATACCTCTACGGCACCTACGAGAACCCGACGAACGCCGGCGACGGCTATGCGATGGCGTACCACGCCGGTGCGGAGCTGTCCGGCATCGAGTGCTTCCAGATCAACCCGCTGATCAAGGACTACAACGGGCCGGCGTGCGCGTACGTGGCCAACCCGTTCGGCGGCTACCAGGTCAACAACCGCGGCGAGCGCTTCGTCGACTGTGACTACTGGTCCGGGCAGATGATGGCCGAGGTGGCCCGGGAGCTCGACTCCGACCGCGGCCCGATCTACCTCAAGGTGAGCCACCTGCCCGAGGAGACCATCGGCGCGCTGGAGGGCATCCTGCACAGCACGGAGCGCCCGACGCGAGGCACCTTCCACGCCGGGCGCGGACACGACTACCGCACCCACGACGTGGAGATGCACATCTCGGAGATCGGCCTCTGCGGCGGGCACTCCGCGTCGGGTGTGTGGGTGGACGAGAACGGCGCCACCACCGTCCCCGGCCTCTACGCCGCCGGCGATCTGGCCTGCGTACCGCACAACTACATGATCGGCGCGTTCGTCTTCGGCGACCTGGCCGGCACGCACGCCGCCGGCCTGCCGCCCGTCGCGCCCGCCCCCCTCCCGGTCGACCAGGTCGCCGCGGCGCACGAACTGATCTACGGCCCGCTGACCCGGCCGGAAGGGCCGCCGCAGCCGCAGGTCGAGTACAAGCTGCGCCGGTTCGTCAACGACTACGTGGCGCCCCCGAAGTCGGCGGCCAAGCTGGAGATCGCCGTCGAGACGTTCCAGCGGATGGCCGCCGAGATCGCGGGCATGGGCGCGCGCACCCCGCACGAGCTGATGCGCTGCGCCGAGGTGACGTTCATCCGCGACTGCGCCGAGATGGCCGCGCGGGCGTCCCTGGTCCGTACGGAGAGCCGCTGGGGGCTCTACCACGACCGCACCGACCACCCGCAGCGTGACGACGCCGAATGGCTCTACCACCTCAACGTGCGCCGGCGCGCCGACGGCGAGATGGAGTTCGTGAAGCGGCCGGTCGCCGAGTACCTGGTGCCCGTGGAGGCCTTCGAGCCGCCCGCCGGCCCCGCCGAGACGCCGGTGGCCGAACCGCGCCACTTCGGCACCGTGTCGGGGCAGCGCAGCGGAGAGCGTACGGCCGCACAGGTGGCCGGCCCGGCCGCCGACCGCATCGTCGCGGTCCTCGCGCTGGCCGAGCAGCAGCCGGCGCTGCCCGCGTTCTCGGCGTTCCTCACCGACGAGGAGCCGGAGGTACGCCGTACCGCCGTGGCCACGCTGACCGAGGTGGCACCGGCCGGGGTGGCCGACGCGCTCGTGGACGCCCTCGCCGACGCCGACCCGTCCGTACGGGCCGCCGCCGCCTCGGGGCTGCGGGAACTGGCCGACGTGCTGCCCGCCGAGGAGCGCCTCGCCGACCGGCTGCGGACCGCGTACGGCAGCGTCGACCCGGCCGTCCGGCAGCTCGTCGTGGAACTGCTCCGGGTCACCGGTCTGGGCACCGCCGCCGACTTCCGGGCCGCGGCCGAGGACGTCGAGGTGACGGTACGCCTCCAGGCCGTCCGCGGGCTGGTGCGCCGCGACGACGTCGACGGGCTGGCCGCCGCTGCCACCGACCCGGCCCGCGAGATACGGGTGGCCGCCGCCCACGGTCTCGGCACGGTCGGCGACCCGCGGGGTGCCGCCGCCCTGCACCGGCTCACCGGCGACGGCGACGTTCTCGTCCGGGGTGCCGCGCTCCAGGCCGCGGCTGCGGTCGGCTGCCCCGGCCCGCTCGCTCAGGTCGCCCGGCAAGCACTGGCCGACCCGGCCTGGCAGGTCCGCGAGGGCGCCGCGAAGGCGCTCGCGGCCGCCGAGCCCGAGGCGGCCGTCCCGGCGCTGCTGCACGCGGCCGGCGACGAGAACCTGGACGTCCGCCGGGCCGCCGTCCGCTCCCTGGCCGGGTGGGCTCACCGCAACGACGTGGCGGCCACGCTGCGCGCCGCGGGTGCGGACCCGGACGCCGACGTGCGCGCCTACGCCCGCCGGGCCCTGGCCGCCGCCGTCACTGCGGTCTGACGGTCACCGCGACGGCGACCGGACCGCAGGAGGCGTGCGCGGCGGGGATGCCGCCACGGGCGACGACTTCCCGGACGTGGAGCGGGACCGGTCGTGCCACACCCCGGCGGCCGCCGCCACCGCGCTCACCGCCTCCCGCTTCCACGAGTTCTCGTACGTCTTGGTCAGCCCGGCGTCCGGCGCCACTCGCACGTTCCGCGCCGGCTGGTGGGTGGGCCAGCTGTCCGCTGCCCATTGCGCGGCGGGGACCTCGAGCATCGGGGCGCCGTTGTTGGGGTTCCTGCCGGGGACACCGCGGACCTGGCGGTACGCGTCGTAGAAGGCGTGGGCGGCCAGTTCGCCGGTGAGCGTGACCCGCCAGGTGCTGGCGGGATCCGCTTTCTCCGCGAGCCGGGAGCCGGGCCGGATGTCGCTCGGCAGGAACCGGCCCCGGGCGACGTCGTCGGATCGCACAACGGCGTTGCCCTCGGCCATGTCCTGCTGGGCCATGGCGAAGTACCGGTCGATCATGTTCTTCGCGGCAAGGCTCATGACCTGTTGACCCGCCCCGCCGGGCCGGGCGTGGAAGGCCCAGATGTCGATCTTCGGCATCGGGATCAGGGCGTCGTCGTTGTCCGGGTCGTACGGGTTGCCGCCCTGGTCCATCGCGGTGTAGAGCACGGCCTCGGGACGGTCGTCGACCATCGGGAACTTCAGATCGCCGTCGCGCAGCCCGGTCGCGCCGGGCGACGGCCGCACGGACAGGTCGGTGGTGACGTCGCCACTGCGGGCCTCGATCAGGTAGACGGCCATGTCCTTGACGGAGACCTGCCCGTGCGAGCGCATCTCGTACGCCCAGATGTCGCGCAGCGTCTGCCCGGTGTACGGCGTGCCCGGCGGCAACGCCCGGGCCAGGTCGTCGGTCCCGGCCATGAGGTCGCGCACGGCGAACCCGGCCTGCTCCGCCCTGATGGTGACCTCCGGCACCCGGGAGGGATCGGCGGCGTGCAGCCACAGGTCGCGGGGGCGGCCGGGCGAGGCCGCCGCCATCTCCCGGAGGCGGTCGAAGGCGTAGGACGGCAGGTCGTCGCCGACCCAGACAGTGGTCCCGGGCATGAAACCTCTTCTCGTCGGGTGATCGGACGCCGCGCCCTCGTGTGACGGCGCCGAGGGGCCGGCGGTTCACGGCGCGGCTGGCGCGGGTGGCCCGACTGTGCTACACATTCGGCAATAGCTTTCCACTTGGAAAGTACTATCCCCCCGGAGAGCGCCATGACGCAGTACAACGCCGACGAGGCCCGCGCCGCCCTCGCGGACATCGACTCCCGCACCCGCCAGGCCGTCGCCGCCGACGCACCCATCCAGTGGCCGGCCGTGCCCCTGGCCGCGCTCTGGCTCATCGCCATCGGCTTCTTCACCGACCGGCCGTCGGCTGTCGCCATGCCCCTGTTCCTCGGCGTGGCCGCCGTCTACGTCGCCGGCTCCTTCATCGTCGACCGGCGCCGCCGGGTCAAGTCCCGAGCCCGCCACTGGGGCGTCGTCCGCTGGGCCGCCCTGGTCGGCTCCGCGCTGCTCAGCGGTGCGGTGTGGTTCCTCACGTTCCAGGTCCTCGAGCCGCACACCTCGCTGCCGCACACCCTCGCCGGCGTCGCGACCGCCGTCTTCATGACCGTCGCCGCGGTGGTGCTCAACCGACGGCTGGGCCCCCGGGCGTGACACCGCAACCCGATCCCGCGCAGCCGGACCCCGTCCTGTCGACGACCACCCGGCTCTCCCTGGTCGCCTTCCTCGCCGCGACCACCGAAGCCGACTTCGCCAGCGTCCGCGACGCGGTGGGCCTGACCGACTCCAACCTGTCCAAGCACGCCACCGCCCTGGAGGCGGCCGGCTACATCTCCGTCCGCAAGGGATACGTCGGCCGCCGCCCGCGCACCTGGCTGGCCCTCACGCCGGCCGGCCGCACAGCCCTCAAGATCCACGTCGCGGCCCTCAACGCGATCCTCGCCCACACCGGCGAGGAGCTGGCACGCCCCACGTGAGGCCGTACCCGTTTGCCTGGGGAGGCGCCGCCCGGGATGCTGTCACCATGATCGACGGGCTGCTGACGACCGCCTTCACCGCCTTCGGGGCACCGACCACCTGGGCGGAGCTCCTCGGCTTCGCCACCGGGGTGGTCAACGTCTGGCTGCTGGTACGCCGGCACATCCTCAACTGGCCTGTCGGCATCCTCAACGTGGTGCTGCTGATGGTTGTCTTCTGGTCGGCCGGCCTCTACGCCGACGCCGGCCTGCAGATCGTCTACATCCTCCTGGGCCTGTACGGCTGGTGGGCCTGGCTCTCCGGCGGCGAGCGTCACGCGGGGCTCACGGTGCGGACCACGACCACCGGCGAGTGGACCGGGCTCGCCGTGGCCGGCGCGGTACTGACCGCCGCCCTCTGGCTCTTCCTGGACCGGCTCACCGGCTCCACCGTGCCGCTCGCCGACGCGGTCACCACCGCACTGTCGCTGCTCGCCACGTACGGCCAGACGCGCAAGCTGGTGGAGAGCTGGTGGCTGTGGATCGCCGCCGACCTCATCTACATCCCGCTGTACGGGTACAAGGAACTCTGGCTCACCGCCATCCTCTACGTGGCGTTCCTGACCCTGTGCGTGCTCGGCCTGCGCACCTGGCGTGCGGCACTGCCGGCGCCGGCGACAGTGCCCGCATGAGGTACACCCACGGCCTGGTGGTCGGCAAGTTCTACCCGCCGCACGCCGGCCACCACGCCCTCATCGACGCGGCCGCGAAGGCCTGCGACCGGGTCACCGTGGTGGTCGCACCCACGACCCGCGAGTCCCCACCACTCGAGCTGCGCCTGGCCTGGCTGCGGGCGGCGCACCCGCCCCACGTCCGGTTCGTCGGCACCTACGACGACCACCCGATCGACTACGCCGACCCGGCGGTGTGGGACCTGCACATGGCGGTGTTCCGCACGGCCGTCGCCACCGACCGCGTCGACGCGGTGTTCTCCGGCGAACCGTACGGCGCCGAGCTGGCCCGGCGCTTCGGGGCGGCGGCCGTCACCCTCCGGCGCGAGGAGCTGCCCGTCTCCGGCACGGCGGTCCGCGCCGACCCGGTCGCCCACTGGCCGCGGCTCGGCCCCGGCGTACGGTCCTGGCTGGCCCGGCGGGTCGTCGTGGTGGGCGCCGAGTCCACCGGGACGACGACGCTGGCCCGCGCTCTCGCCCGCCACTTCCGGCTGCGCGGCGGCGTGTGGGCGGACACGCGGTGGGTGCCCGAGTTCGGCCGCGAGCTCACCGAACGCAAGCTGGCGGCGCTCCGCGAGACCGACCCCGGCGCCCGGGTCGAGGACGTCACCTGGGACCGCGCCGACTTCGTGACGGTCGCCCGCGAGCAGAACGCGGCCGAGGACGAGGCGGCCCGCACGGGCTCACCCATCCTCTTCGGCGACACCGATGCCCTGGCGACCACCGTGTGGGAGGAGCGCTACCTGGGCAGCTGCTCGCCGGCCGTCCGCGCCCAGATCCGTGCCCCGCATCTCTACCTGCTGACCCACCACGAGTGCGTACCGTTCGTCGACGACGGGCTGCGCGACGGCGAGGACATCCGGCCGTGGATGACGCGGCGGTTCACCGAGGTGCTGGCGGCTCAGGGCGTACCCCATCGGGTCCTGACCGGGCCCTATCCCACCCGGCTGCGCGACGCCGTGGTCGCCTGCGACGCCCTGCTCGCGCGGGGTTGGTCCTGGACCTCGCATTGAGGGTTATCGACGCTACGCTGCGCTCATGCCGGACTATCCCGACTTCCAGCCGGATCTGAGGCTTCTTCCCACGCTGGCCGTATCGCCGGACGGCCGCCGGGTCGCCTACGTCGATGACGCGTCCGGCCAGTTCAACCTGACCGTCCGGTCGATCGATGGCGGAGAGCGGCACACGCTCACCTCGTACACCGACTCATCCGTGCGGCGCGTCGCCTGGCACCCCGCCGAAGGCCTCCTGGTCTTCACCGCGGACGCCCGGGGCGACGAGAGTACGCAGATCTACCAGGTGCCGGCGGCCGGTGGTGATCCCGTCGCCCTGACGGCCTCGCCCGGCGCGCAGTACGCCTTGGCGCAGGGCGACCCCTTCTCCCCCGACGGCAGCCACCTCGCGTACGCCGGCAACGACCGCGTGCCGCAGGACCAGGACGTTCTGGTGCGCGACATGGCCACCGGGGCCGTCCACCGGGTGTACTCGGGCGGCGGGCGAGTCGTCGCCGGCCACTGGTCTCCCGACGGCACCCGGTTGACGGCGGCCGAATGGCGGACGACCAACACCGACCACCTCGTATACGTCGTGCCGCTGGACGGTGGACCGGCGGTCCGGCTGACACCGGAGGACGAGTCGCACTCCTACCGGCTCGGACCGTGGCTGCCCGACGGTAGCGGTTTCCTCGTGCTGACGAATGCCGGCCGCGAGTTCGTCGGGCTGGCGGTGATGGACGCGACCTCCGGCGCGCTGTCCTGGCTCGACACGCCGGACTGGGACATCGAAGAGGTGACTTCGGCCCGGTCGGGGGCGGTCGTCGCATGGAACGTGCGCGTCGACGGATCCGCCCAGTTGCGCGCCCGTGACCTGTCAACCGGGAAAGACGTGGACGTGCCGATGCTGCCCGTGGGCGCCGGCAGCGGCCTGAGCCTCACACCGGACGGGCAGCAGGCGATCCTGCAGCTGTCCACCCCCACCCGCCCGTGGAACGTCGCAGCGATCGAGCTCGCTACCGGGTCCGTCCGGTGGCTGACGAACGCCAAGCCGGCACGCGCGAGCGCAGCGGACTTCGTCGAACCGAGCCTCGTTCGCTATCCCACCCGGGACGGCGCACAGGTGCCCGCGTTTCTCTACCGTCCGGCGGCGCTCGAGCGTCCCGCCGGCGTCCTGCTCTCCATTCACGGCGGCCCGAACTGGCAGGAAACCCCCGCGTACATGTACGACGGGTTCTACCAGTACCTGCTCGGCCACGGCATCGCCGTGCTCGCGCCGAACGTGCGCGGATCGACGGGGTACGGCAGGAGCTACCAGAGCCGGATCTTCCGCGACTGGGGCGGCGTCGACCTGGCCGACTTCGCCGACGCGGTCGCGTTCCTCCATCGCGAGCCCTGGGTGGACCGCAGCCGCATCGGCGTCTTCGGTACGTCGTACGGAGGCTTCGCCGCACTCTCCTGCCTGAGCCGGCTGCCGGAGCTGAACTGGGCCGCAGGTGTCGGCTTCTACGGTCCGAGCAACCTCGTCACCCTGGCCGAGGCCTCTCCCCCCACCTGGCGCACGTTGGTGGAGACCATGCTCGGTGACCCCGTCGCGGACGCCGGCGAACTGCTGGCCCGGTCGCCGATCACCTACGCCGAGCACATTCGGGCACCGTTGATGGTCATTCAGGGCAGGAACGATCCCCGCGTCCCGCCCGCCGAGAGCGAGCAGATCGTCGAACGCCTTCGCACCCACGGTGTCGAGGTCCGCTACGAGGTGTTCCCGGATGAGGGCCACGGATTCACCAAACGGGAGAATCAGGCGAAGGCCTTCTCGGCGGCTGGCGCATTCCTGCTGCGGCATCTCGGCTGACGGCAAGCCCGCCCGGCACCTCGAAGCATTGACTTCTGTTACGCATAGATGACAGCGTTGCCATCGAAAGATCTCATTCGCTACTGGGAGCGTCTGTGCGCGACTTCGATCGACGGAGGGTCGCCGCCGCGGCCTCTCTTCTTCTGGTGACGGGCGGCCTGGCCCTGATACCGCCCGCTTCTGCCCAAGCCTCCGCGGCACGACGGCAGACCGTCGTCTCCGGGAACGCCCGGTTCCAGGTTCTCTCGCCGACCCTGATCAGAACCGAGTACTCCCCCGGCGGCCGGTTCACCGACCAGGACACCTTCAACGTGATCGGCCGTGCGGACTTCGCGCCGGCGCGGTTCACCAAGCGGGTCTCGCAGGGCTGGCTGACCATCGACACCGGCGCCGCGACGCTGCGCTACCGGGTCGGTTCCGGGCCGTTCACCGCCGACAACCTCACCGTACGCCTGAAGGCGGGCCGGCAGACGGTGACCGCCGCGCCCTGGGCGGGTCTCGGCGCTCCCGACTGCGCGCCGGGTGCCCTGTGCGAGGCGGAGGCGCTCGCGCTGCACGGCCTGGGCACCGCGACCGATCATCGCGGCTACACCGGTCAGGGGTTCGCGGCCGGTTTCGAAGGTACGGGCAACGCGCTCACCTTCGCCGTCACTCCCGCCGCTGCGGGCGCCCAGGAGCTAACCGTCCGCTACGCCAACAGCACCGGCGGGGACGGGCAGAACGTCGCCCGTACGCTCACCGTCACGGTCGACGGTGTCGCGGCCGGGACGCTGAGCCTGCCGCCGACCGGGAACTGGGACACCTGGGCGCTCGCCTCCGTGCCGCTGGAGCTGAGCGCCGGGCGGCACGAGGTGAGCCTCGTGCGTACGGCGGGCGACTCCGGGAACGTGAACGTCGACAGTCTCGCGGTGCTCGCGCCGGGCGCCGGGTATCCCGCGCCCACGCCGCCCAGCCCGCAGCCGTGCGCGTTCGGCGCGGTCTGCGAGGCGGACACCGGCGCGCCGGCCGGGGGCGCACGGCTCGCCGACGACCACAACGGGTACTCGGGTGAGGGGTTCCTGGCCGGGCTTGAGCGTACCGGTGCGGGGGTCGCTCTCACCGTGACCGGCGTGCCGGCCGCGGGCGACTATCAGGTGCAGCTGCGCTACGCCAACGGCCAGGCGGGCAGCCAGCCGGTGCAGACCCGGACCATGTCGGTGACGGCGAACGACGCCGCGCCCGTCACGGCCACGCTGCCGCCGACCAGCGGATGGGACTACTGGCGTACGGCGTCGGTCGTGGTTCCCTTGCGGTCCGGGACGAACACGGTGACGCTCGGCTGCCCCACCGACCAGAGCTGCAACGTCAACGTGGACACGGTCGCCGTCGCCGCGAAGGGTGCACCGCTGCTCGCCCCGCACGCTCCGCTGGGCGGTTACCGGCGCGGCCTCGACGGCGTCAACGGCGGTGCGCGCACCAACGGCGGGCTGCTCTACCAGGACGGCTGGTCGCTGCTCGACGACTCGGCGTCCGCGCTCTACCGTCCGGCCACCGGTGCCGTGACGCAGCGTCCGGCCGCCGGGCAGGACGGCTATGTCTTCGCGTACGGGCAGGACTACCGGCGCGGCCTGCGGGAGCTGTCCACGCTGACCGGGCCGACGAAGCTGCTGCCCCGCTGGGCGTACGGCGTCTGGTACTCGGAGTACTACGACCGCACGGCGGCCGAGTTCGAGAGCATCGCGTCGCGCTTCAAGAGCGAGGGCGTGCCGCTGGACGTCATGGTGGTGGACACCGACTTCAAGGCGCCGGACAAGTGGAACGGCTGGGCCATCGACCCGACCCGCTTCCCCGACTGGAACGCGTTCGCCAAGCGGCTGCGCGCGCAGGGGGTGCGCACGGGCTTGAACATCCACCCGAGCATCCTCGGCTCCGACCCGAAGTTCGCGCAGGCGCAGGAGATCGCCAAGGGCAAGCTGCAGCGGACCGGCTGCAACGGTGGCCCGGACTGCTTCGTGTTCGACTTCGGCGACCCGGACCAGCTGAAGGCGTACTTCTGGCTGCACGAGGCGATGGGCGCGAAGAACCTCGACTTCTGGTGGCTGGACTGGTGCTGCGACGCCGCCCGCTCCACCCTGGCCGGGGTCACCCCGGACGCCTGGATCAACCAGAAGTACGCCGACGAGACGGGCTTCGCCTTCTCCCGGGCCTACGGGTCGTTGCAGGCCGGCGGCTACAGCAACCCGGGCGCGGTGCCGACCGGGCCGTGGGCCGACAAGCGCAGCACCCTGCACTTCACCGGCGACGCGATCTCGAACTGGGAGACGCTGCGCTTCGAGGTCGGCTACACGCCGGGCGAGTCGGCGGCCACCGGTCTGGCTGCGATCAGCCACGACATCGGCGGGCACACCTTCGGACTGCAGGAGCCGGGCAGCGAGCCGGGCAGCACCAAGCTCCCTGACGACCTGTACGCCCGGTGGGTGCAGATGGGCACGTTCCAGCCGATCGACCGCCTGCACTCCAACCACAGCGACCGCCTGCCCTGGCAGTACGGCGCGGCCGCGAACGCTTCGGCGAAGAAGTTCCTCAACCTGCGCAAGAAGCTGCTGCCCTACACGTACGCGGCAGCTGCGGCGGCCACCCGCACGGGCACCCCGATCGTCCGGGCGATGTACCTGGCGTACCCGGGTGAGCAGGAGGCGTACGCGACGGCCGGCAGCCAGTACCTGTACGGCCCCGACCTGCTGGTGGCGCCGGTGACGACGCCGGGCGCGACCGCGTCCACCACGGTGTGGTTCCCCCCGGGCAGCACCTGGACGGACTACTTCACCGGCAAGCGGTACGCGGGCGGCACCACCGCCTCGGTCATCACGACGCTGGACACGATGCCGGTGTTCGTCCGTTCCGGAGCGGCGCGGCCGTAAGCGGTACGACGGGGGGCGCCGGGCAGGTCCACTGCCCGGCGCCCCTTCTGCGGTGATCCAGATGTGCGCTTGAGCTGGGGTTGAGCCTGCGTCGGCATGCTTCTCCGGGTAAGCGCACAACGGGGAAGGATCACTGTGATGAAGGCTTCGACCTCGAAGGGTCTGCGGCGTTGGACGACGCTGCTGGGCACGGCCGCCGCCGCGGGTGTGGCCGCCACGATGGGCCTGGCCGCGCCCGCCATGGCCGCCGAGGCCGTGACCGTCGGCGCCGGCAGTGACCTGACCGG
>NZ_JBFAPM010000017.1:0-200381 GCF_040676695.1 Actinoplanes sp. NPDC049548 | reverse complement strand
ATCGACGGCGGCGCCCTGAACACCCCGTACGCCCGCACCGTCAAGAACGGCTGGGGCAGCGACGTCTCCGCCCGCCTGCAGGTCGAAGCGATCTCGCTGTGGCCCGGCGCCGCCGCGACCAGCGCCCCCGAACACGAGGTGTTCGTCAGGGACTGGACCTGGACCCAGGAATACGTGCCGACCGCTGCCGAGCTGGCCGCCGAGGCGCAGGCCGCCGCGGCGCAGGCCGCCGCCGAGGCCGCAGTGGAGCAGACCGCCGCGGAGCAGGCGGGCGCGGAGGCCACTGCCGAGCAGACCGCCGCGGAGCAGGCCGCGGCGGAGCAGGCCGCCGCCGACAAGGCCGCGACCGAGGCCGCCGAGGACAAGGTTGCTGCCGAGAAGGCCGCGAAGGCCCTGGCGAAGGCCCAGAAGGCTCAGGAGCGGGCGGACAAGGCCGCCGCCAAGGCCGCGAAGGCCCAGGCCAAGGCCGACGCCGCCGCGGCGAGGGCGAAGAAGGCCCAGGAGAGGGCCGACGCCGCCGCGGCCAAGGCGGCCGCCAAGAAGGCCACCAAGTAGGACGAACCGGAGAACGAGGACCGCGGTCAGCGCCCCCACTGACCGCGGTCCTCACTCGTCCGGAGTGGTGCAGTGACAGAAATGGGTGCGTCAGACTCTAGGCATGGCCTTCCAAACCGCATAATCTCCCTACTCGCCGGTAACAAATTCCGGCGGCGTTGAACCGACCGCTCGTGCCCCGCGTTTCCACGGTCAAGGTCAACAAGGGAGCCAAGGATGATCATCGGTGTACCGCGTGACCCGCATCCGGGTGAACGGCGCGTCGCGGCGACCCCGGCCACCGTGGCCGAGCTGCTGAAGCTCGGGTACGACGTGGTGGTGGAGTCCGGCGCCGGCACCGGCTCCTCGTTCTCCGACGAGGCGTACGCCGATGCCGGGGCCCGCATCGGCGACCCGCTGGCGGCCGACGTCCTCTTCGCGATCAACCCGCCCCCGGCCGAGCAGCTCGACCGGCTCGGCGCGGGCACCACGCTGATCGGCATGCTGAACCCGCGCCTCGACCCGGAGCTCGTCGCGGACCTCGCCCGCCGTCCGATCACGGCGATGTCGATGGACGCGGTCCCCCGGATCTCCCGCGCGCAGTCCCTCGACGTGCTGTCATCGATGGCCAACATCGCCGGCTATCGCGCGATCGTCGAGGCCGCGCACGTCTTCGGCCGCTTCTTCACCGGCCAGGTGACCGCCGCCGGCAAGGTGCCGCCGGCCAAGGTGCTGGTCGCGGGCGCCGGCGTCGCCGGCCTGGCCGCCATCGGCGCCGCCGGCAGCCTCGGTGCGATCGTCCGGGCGACCGACCCCCGCCCCGAGGTGGCCGACCAGGTCCGTTCCCTCGGCGGCGAGTACCTGCCGGTCGAGGCCCCCGACGTCGAGGTCTCGTCGACCGGCTACGCCAAGGAGATGTCCGACGACTACAACGAGCGCGCCGCCCGGCTCTACGCCGCGCAGGCCCGCGAGGTGGACATCATCATCACCACGGCGCTGATCCCCGGCAGACCGGCGCCGCGGCTGATCACCGCCGCGATGGTGGCGAGCATGAAGCCGGGCAGCGTGATCGTCGACATGGCCGCCGCCAACGGGGGCAACGTCGAGGGCACCGTCGCGGGCGAGGTGGTGGTCACCGCGAACGGCGTGACCATCATCGGCTACACCGACCTGCCCGGCCGCCTGCCCGCACAGGCCTCCCAGCTGTACGGCACCAACCTCGTCAACCTCATGAAGCTGATGACCCCGGAGAAGGACGGGCAGCTCGTGCTCGACGTCGACGACGTCGTCCAGCGCTCGATGACGATCGTCCGCCACGGCGAACTGACCTGGCCGCCGCCCCCGGTGGCCGTCTCCGCCGCACCCACCGCCGCTCCGGTCGCCGCCGCACCCGCGCCGCCCGCGCCGGCGCACCACCCGGGACGGAAGCCGGCACTGGTCGGCGCCGGCGCGGCCGTCCTGTTCCTGCTCACCTCGCTGGCACCGGCCGCCCTGCGCGGCCACCTCACCGTCTTCGCCCTGGCGATCGTCATCGGCTACTACGTCATCGGGCACGTGCATCACGCCCTGCACACGCCGCTCATGTCGGTGACCAACGCGATCTCCGGGATCATCGTCGTCGGCGCCCTGCTGCAGCTCGGGCACGGCGGCAACCTGGTGACCGGCCTCGCCTTCGCCGCGGTGCTGCTGGCCGCCATCAACATCTTCGGCGGCTTCGCGGTGACCCGCCGCATGCTCGCCATGTTCTCCAGGAGCTGATCGGATGACCGTCGAAACCGCGGCGCAGGCGGCGTACATCGTCGCCGCCCTGCTCTTCATCCTCGCGCTGGCCGGCCTGTCGAAGCACGAGACGGCCAAGGCCGGTAACACCTTCGGCATCGCCGGTATGGCCGTCGCGCTGGCCGCCACGATCGCCCTCGCGGTCGAGCGCGACATCAGCGGCACCGGTCTCATCCTGCTCCTCGTCGCCACCCTGATCGGCGCCGCGATCGGCCTGCACCGGGCCGGCCGGGTGCAGATGACCGGCATGCCGGAACTGATCGCCCTGCTGCACAGCTTCGTCGGTCTCGCCGCCGTGCTGGTCGGCTGGAACGGCTACCTGCACGTCGAGGCCCACCCGGACGGCGCCGAGGCCACGCTCCTGAGCGGCCAGGACATGCTGGGCATCCACAGCGCCGAAGTGGTCATCGGTGTCTTCATCGGCGCCGTCACCTTCACCGGGTCCATCGTGGCGTTCCTCAAGCTGTCCGCCCGGATCACGTCCAGCCCGCTGATGCTGCCCGGCAAGAACGTCCTGAACGTCGCCGCGCTGGCCGCGTTCGCCGCGCTCACCGCCGCCTTCGTGGTCGCGCCGCAGCTGTGGGTGCTGATCGTGGTCACGGTCGTGGCCCTGCTGCTCGGCTGGCACCTGGTCGCCTCGATCGGCGGCGGCGACATGCCGGTGGTCGTGTCGATGCTCAACAGCTACTCCGGCTGGGCCGCCGCGGCCGCCGGCTTCCTGCTCGAGAACGACCTGCTCATCGTCACCGGGGCGCTCGTCGGCTCGTCCGGTGCCTACCTGTCGTACATCATGTGCCGGGCGATGAACCGGTCCTTCCTGTCGGTGATCGCGGGCGGCTTCGGCATCGAGGCCGGCCCCGCCGGCGACAAGGACTACGGCGAGCACCGGGAGATCAGCGCCGAGGGCGTCGCCGAGCTGCTCGTCGACGCCGACTCCGTGATCATCACCCCCGGGTACGGGATGGCGGTCGCCCAGGCGCAGCACGGCGTCGCCGAGCTCACCCGGGTGCTGCGCGACCGTGGCGTGACCGTCCGCTTCGCCATCCACCCGGTGGCGGGCCGCCTGCCCGGTCACATGAACGTGCTGCTCGCCGAGGCGCGGGTGCCGTACGACATCGTGTGCGAGATGGACGAGATCAACGACGACTTCGCGGGCACCTCGGTGGTGCTGGTCATCGGCGCCAACGACACGGTGAACCCGGCCGCGGCCGAGGACCCCACCAGCCCGATCGCCGGCATGCCGGTGCTCACCGTCTGGGAGGCCGACCAGGTCGTCGTCTTCAAACGGTCGATGGCCTCCGGGTACGCCGGCGTGCAGAACCCGCTGTTCTTCCGGGACAACTGCGCGATGCTCTTCGGCGACGCGAAGGACCGCGTGACCGACATCCTCGCCGCGGTGACGGCCACCACCCCGGCAGCGACGCACCGCTGACGCCGCCGTCGGGCAGTCAGCTGTCGACGACCAGGGCTGTCACTGGTCCTCGGGGTCGTCCGGCGGCAAGGAGGGCCACGCCGGCGGGGTGACCGAGGGGTCAGCGGGGGGCGGCGTCCCGGTCGCCGGGCCCGACGGGATCGGGTGCCCCGGCGGCAGCGGCGGATCGTCGCTCGGCTCGGCCGACGACGGCGGGTTGCCCGCTGGCGCGACGTCGGCGGACGCCGGCCAGGCGGTGGCGAAGACGCCGACGGTGACCGCCGCGGCGGCCGCGAGGGACAGGACGTGCCTACGCTGCATGCGATCTCCCCGTGATCTCGCCGCGCGTGGGACCGCGGCCCGACCCGGAACGCTACCAACGATCGACAGCGGCTGCTGTCCCTATCCGAGCGACGCGGGCCCGACCGAGAGGCAGTCGATGTTGCCGCCGCTCGAGCCGCTCGCGGCGGCCCGGATCCTCACCGCACCTCCGGGCAGGTGGGTGGTGAGGCTCGTGGTCTGCCAGTTCTGCCAGGCCCCGGTGACGGGGAAGGACTTCCCGGCGTCCACGACGGCGCCGTTCACCGCGATCGTCAGCGGCCGGTCGCTTGTGCCGCCGTTGGCGTACCGGAAGGCCAGCGTGTACGACCCGGCCGCCGGGACGGTCACCGACCACTCGACGAAGTCGCCGGACGCGTTGCTGTAGTCGGCATAGCCGCTTCCCGTGTAACCGGGGTGTCGTGTCGCCAGCGCGACGCCGCTCAGCGCGGCATCCTCCGCCCCGTGCACGGTCACGGCCGAGGGCGACGGGTACGGCTTACCGCTCGGCTCGACCGTCACCGCGGTCCCGCCGCCCGTCTCCACGGGGATCAGCGGGGTGACCACCGAGAGGAGCTTCCGCGCCGCGTCCCACACCTGGCCGCTGCCCTGGAGCACCGCCGCCGTCTCGCTCGTGCAGGCGCCGAGCGGTGGGTGGCCGTCGACCCGCATGCCGACCGGCGACGAGAGCCCGTGGATCCGCACGACGTACCGCCGCTCGGCCGGCGCGCCACGGTAGGTCCCGGCCGGGTGCGCGATCACCACCCTGAGGGCCGAGTGCGTGAAGGCGAGGCGCGTGACCGCGGCGGCCCCGCTGACCGCGAACTGCTCGGTGACGCCGTCGTCCTCGTAGACGTCGAAGGAGCCGTCCTCGCCCGAGTAGACGTCCATCTCCAGGTGGGTCCTGTCGAGGAAGCGGGTGCTCTGGGCGTACTTGTACCTCGGCAGGATCGCGCCCGCCCTGACGTACATGATGATCTCGCCGGTCCGCGTGACACAGGACCTCTCGGTGGTGTCCGAGCCGGCCGTCCTGGCGTCCGACCAGAAGTCGTACCAGGTGTGTCCGGCCGGTAGCCAGACGTTCTGGGTCGTGCCATCGGCGTCGCTGGTCACCGGCATCACGATGATGGACGGACCCCACAGGTACTGCAGGTCGTGCGAGTAGGCCATCGGGTTGTCCTGATGGTCGACGACCATCGCCCGGGCCATCGGCATTCCGGTGGCATGCGCGGCGTGCGCGATCGTGTAGATGTACGGCAGCATGGTGTACCGCAGCTTGCCGTAGCGCAGGAACTCGTCACGTTCGGCGGCGTCCTGATCGATCGGCCATCGCGACGCCCGCGGACCGAGCGTCGCGGTGTCGCCTTCGGAGTGCGGCCGCCAGATCGGCGACAGGCTGGACCAGGCGGCCACCCAGTTGCGGTACAGAGGCCCGGAGATGAGGCCGCCGTGGAAGCCGCCACCGTCGATGTTCGCGTACGGGAAACCGCCCAGCCCGGCGTTCAGCATGCCGCGGATCTGGTCCCGCATCTCGCCGTAGGTCGACTCGATGTCGCCGGTCCAGAGGTGGCCGTACCGTTGCTGGCCCGCGGTCCCGCCGCGGGAGAAGGTCCAGGGGCGCCTGGCGGCGCCGATGTGCCCGGGCGCGGCCGGATCCCAGCCCTCCTGCCCGACCCCCTTGTGCAGGTACAGGAAGTACGCGTTGCGCAGCTCCGACCAGCGCCGGCCGTCGGCGGTGAGCGCCCCGTACGGGATGGGCCCCATCTCGTCGGGCTCGTCGATCCACAGGGCGTCGCCCGGAAAGCCGAGGGCGGGGTTCAGCGCCTTCGTCCAGAAGACGTTCCACACCCAGGCGCGCGTCGCCGGGTTGCTCCAGTCCGGGACGGCGTCGCTGTTGTCGACGGCGGCCACGTCCGCCGCGCGGAAGCTGAACCCGGGCGGCGGCCCGCCGACCCAGCCCGCCATCTCGTTGGAGTTGTTGCGGTTGTAGTCGAGGGTGGTGAGGATGCCGTTCTCGTCGGCCCAGCGCTTGAACCCGGCCGGATCGGGCCAGCGCTCGGCGCTGAACTCGAACCAGGACCCGCTCCACGCCCCGCTGCCCGCGCGCCACCGGTTGTCGTGGACCTGCACGTCGAGCGGGAAACCGGCGTTGCGCATGGCGGTGATCTTCTCCGTCCACCAGGCCTGGTCGCTGACGCCGGGGTAGTTCTTGTCCGACAGCTGCAGTCCGAAAAAGCCGAGCTGCGGCAACCGCGGCCGGCCGGTCAGCTGGGTGTAGCGGTCGAGCAGCCTCGCGAACTGCGGCCCCTTGATGACGAAGTAGTCCAGCTGCGGACGGACACCCGGGGCTTCGTGGCCGTCGGCCCAGAACTCGTGGACGCCGCCGTCGCCGAAGCTGAAGGTGGTGTCGAACGTCGTGTTGAAGAAGATCGCGTACCCGTGGGACGAGAGGTAGAGCGGCACGATCGCCGGAGCCTGGTCGCCGTGCCCGCCGCGCAGCGGGTAGTTGTGCGAGACGGTCTCGCCGGTGCGGTCCACCCGGGGAGCGCGGCCGTAGAGCCCGTGCCCGCCTTTGCAGAAGTGCTCGTCCGCACCCGGCGGCACGAAGCTCTGCCGGACGATGCTCTCGGCGGCATCGCCCCAGCTCATGCTGTGCGTCAGGTCCTCTCCGGTGAGGAGAGCGCCGTCCTCCCTGCGGAGGAACGCGAGGCGCAACGGGTTCTTCTGGAGCGTCAGTTCGATGCCGTCCGCCGGTGCCGTCGTCATCGTGAGGGCGGAGCCGTCGTCGCGGACAGCGAGCGTGCCTCCCATGCCGGCGTGGTTCGCCGGGTCGACCATCTCGTAGCGGTCGTCCGGGAAGAACGCCTCGCCGCTGCGGATCGCCCGCACGCGCACGATGTGGCCGCCGTACGCGGTGACGCGTACCTGTTGGCCCGAGGTGCTGGTGACGGTGACGCTCCGGCCGTCGGCGGTGTGACTGCTGTAGTCCGTCAGCCGCTCGACGGCCTGCGCCGATGCGTCGGCCGGGCCGGGGAGGCCGGCGCCGGCGACGGCGCCCACCGTGATGCCGGCCGCCTTGAGGAAGTCACGGCGAGAGTGCTGCACTTCAATAGAAAATCATCAATGCCTGATGGTGTCGAGGATCAGTTGCTGACGACGTCGCCGCGTGCCCAGCGCCCACGCCCAGGCGGCCAGCACGGCGGCCCGGTTCGCCCAGCCGACGAGGAACCCCAGGTGGACGCCCGCCCACGCGGCCTTGCCCAGCGGGCCGTGCAGGCGCAGGCCACGCACGTCCGCGACCGCATCGAAAGGACTGATGGTCGCCATGGTGCCCAGGTCGTGGTAGCGGAACGGGCCGGGGTGCGCGCCCTGGCCCAGGCGGTGGCTGATCACCTCCGCGACGTAGCGGCCCTGCTGGATGGCGGGTTCGGCGATGCCGGGCAGGTCGTGCACGTTCGCGATGTCGCCGATGGCGAACACCTGCGGATGCCCCGGCACCGCACAGTCCTCGCCGACCACGACCCGGCCCTTGCGGTCGGTCCGGGCGCCGGTGGCCTCGGCCAGCTGCGCCGCGAGGGGTACGGGCCGGACCCCGGCAGCCCAGACCACCGTCCGGGCGGCGATCCGCCGGGAGCCGCCCTTGTCGTGAGCGGGTGTCACGGTGAGGCCGGAGTCGTCGATGCCGGTCGCCTGGTGGCCCAGCACGATCTCGACGCCGAGCCGGCGGAGCCGCCGCCGGGCGTGCCGGCGCAGCTGGTTCGCGAACGGAGCCAGGACGTGCTCGCCGGCGTCGACGACGACGATGCGCAGGTGGGCGGGGTCGAGGGTGCGGAACTGGCTGCGCAGGGTGCGCCGGGCCAGGGCCGCCAGCTGCCCGGCGAGCTCGACGCCGGTGGGGCCCGCGCCGACGACGGCGAAGGTGAGCCAGGCGCGGCGGGCGCCGGGGTCGGGGGTGGCGGCCGCCGCCTCGAAGGCCCGCAGGAGCCGGCTGCGCAGGTCGACCGCCTGCCGCAAGGTCTTCATGCCGGGCGCGACGGCGGCCCAGTCGTCGTGGCCGAAGTAGTCGTCGGTGGTGCCCGCGGCCAGGACGAGGTAGTCGTACGGCACCGAGCGGTCGGCGCCGTCCGCGGCGGTGACCCGGACAGTGCGGCCGGCGGGGTCGACGGCGGTGACCTCTCCCAGCAGGACGTCGGCGTTGGCCTGGCCGGCGAGGAACCGGCGCAGCGGCGGGGCTATGTCGCCGGGCGGCAGCAGAGCAGTGGCGACCTGGTACAGCAAGGGCTGGAACAGGTGGTGGTTGACCCGGTCGATGAGGACGACGTCCGCGGGGGCATGGCGCAGGCCCCGGGCGGCCCGGAGACCGCCGAAGCCGCCGCCGACGATGACGACCCGCGGCCGGCGCCGGTCCGCGGTGAACAGGCCGGTGGTCATGACGCGGTCCCGTCGAGAGTGATGACGACCTTGACGTCCTCGGGACCCGCTGTGAACGCGTCGGCGGCGCGTTCCAGCGGCACCCGGCGGGTGACGAGCCGGCCGAGCCAGTCGGTGCCGGCCTTGGCCAGCGCGTCCGCGGCGGCGGCGTAGTGGCCCGGATTGGCGTTGACCGAGCCGATGACGACGTCGTTCTCGAGCACGATGTCGCGGTTGAGGCCGCCCGCGTCGACGGCGATCCGGTGCCCGGCGGAGGACACGCCGGTGAGGCAGACGATGCCGTACGGGGCGGTGTTCGCCAGGGCGGCGAAGACGACCGGGCCCGCACCGGTGGCCTCGATGACCACGTCCGGGCGCAACGCGGCCGCGACCTCGTCGGCAGCACCGCTGTGGTACGCGGCACCGAGGTCGCGGACCAGGCCCGGCTTGGGGCCGTCGGTCACCCGGTCCAGCACGTGCACGTCCAGTCCTCGCTGGACGCCGAGCAGGGCGGCGAGCAGGCCGATGGGACCGGCGCCGGTGACCAGCACGGTCCGGGGCTCGAACCAGGCGCGGGCACCGACCGCGTCCACCTCGGCCCAGGCCTTGGCGACCACGGAGGTCGGTTCGAGCAGCATCCCGACGTCGGCGAGGGCGGGATCGAGCTTGACGGCGTAGTCGGCGGGGACCGTCCAGGCCCGGCTTGCGTACCCGTCCAGCTCCTTGATGCCCCGTTCGGTGTAGCGACCGTTGCGGCACATGTCGAACTGCCCGTGCGCGCAGGCCCCGCACGGGACCGGGTCCGGGCGGCGCACCACCCCGACGACCAGGTCCCCGGCCGCGAAGCCGCTGTCCGAGGGGGCGTGCCGGACCCGGCCGAGGGACTCGTGGCCGACGACGAGCCGGTCACGGCCGGGCGGAGCCCAGCCGTACTCGCCCTCGGCGATCTCCTTGTCCGTGCCGCAGACGCCGACGGCGAGCCCGTCGACGAGCAGCTCGCCGGGGCCGGGGACGGGATCCGGGACTTCGGTGACGGCCAGGGAGCCGCCGTGGCCGGGGATGACGGTAAGGGCACGCATCAGTGCTCACCTCCGTTGCTGGTGGTCTCGCGGGCGGGCCGCGAGGAGGACAGGTGGCGGGCGGCGTTGACCAGCCCGACGTGGCTGAAAGCCTGCGGGGTGTTGCCCAGCTGGCGGCCCGTCGCCGGGTCGTACTCCTCGCTGAGCAGCCCGAGGTCGTTGCGCAGGGCGAGCAGCTTCTCGAAGGTCTCGACGGCCTCGCGCTCGCGGCCGATGCCGAACAGCGCGTCGGCGAGCCAGAAGGTGCAGGTGAGGAAGGCGCCCTCCCGGCCGGGCAGGCCGTCGACGCCCCCGTCGGCCTGGGGGTCGTAGCGCAGCAGGAACCCGTCGGCGCACAGCTCGCGCCGGACCGCGTCGACCGTGCCGGCCACTCGCGGGTCGTCCCACGGCAGGAAGCCGACCCTGGGCATCAGCAGCAGCGCGGCGTCGAGGCCGCGGGAACCGTAGAACTGGGTGAAGGTGCCCCGATCCGCGTCGTAGCCGCGTTCGCACACGTCGGCGTGGATCCGGTCGCGGGTGGTACGCCACCGGTCGACCGGCCCCGGCAGACCGAACCGTTCCACGGCCTGCACGGCGCGGTCCAGCCCCGCCCATGCCATGACCTTGGAGTGGACGAAGTGCCGGCGGTCGCCGCGGACCTCCCACAGCCCGTTGTCGGGGTCGGCCCAGTGGCCCTCCAGATACTCCAGGAGCGCCTGCTGCAGGTCCCATGCCTCGTCGTCGGCGTGCAGGCCGGCGGACCGGGCCTCGTGCAGCCCGTCGAGGACCTCGCCCCACACGTCGAGCTGGAACTGCCCCGCGGCGGCGTTGCCCTCGCGCACCGGCGTCGCGTGCTCGTAGCCCGCCAGCCAGTCCAGGGTGTACTCCGGCAGGCGCCGGGTGCCGTCGATGCCGTACATGATCTGCAGGTCCGCCGGGTCGCCGGCCACCGCGCGCAGCAGCCACTCCCGCCAGGCCTTCGCCTCCGCCACGAAGCCCGTGCCGAGCAGCGCCTGCAGGGTGAAGGTGGCGTCGCGCAGCCAGCAGAACCGGTAGTCCCAGTTCCGCGGCCCGCCCCACTGTTCCGGCAACGAGGTCGTCGCCGCGGCGACGATGCCGCCCGTCGGCGCGTACGTCAGCGCCTTCAGCGTCACCAGCGACCGGCGCACCGCCTCAGGCCACCGGCCGTCGTAGCGGAACCGGCCCATCCACGAGGTCCATAAGGACTCCGTGTCCGCGAGCGCCCGGTGGGCATCCACCGGCTTCGGGGTCGGTTCATGGGACGGCCGGTACGTCAGCACGAACGGCACCTGGTCCCCGGCTGCCACGGTGAAGTCCGCGTACGTGGTGAAGTGCTCGCCGCGCAGCGCCACAGGGGTGTGCAGCCAGGCGGCATCCGGGCCGGCCACCGCGGCGAGCTGCCCGTCCCGGTGCCGGACCCACGGCACGACACGCCCGTGGTCGAACCGCAACCGGAGCGCCATCCGCATCGGCACCCGGCCCCGGATGCCCTCCACCACGCGGACGACGTCGGCGGCCTCGCCGCGCGGCGGCATGGCGTCGATGACCCGCACCGCGCCCTCGGGCGTCTCCCAGTCGGTCTCCAGGATCAGCGAGTCGCCGCGATACCGGCGCCGGGTGCACAGGCCGCCGGAGGCCGGAGCCAGCCGCCAGAAGCCGTTGCCCTCGTCGCCCAGCAGCGCGGCGAAGCAGGCCGGCGCGTCGAAGCGCGGCAGGCACAACCAGTCGATCGAGCCGTCCCGGCCGACCAGCGCGGCGGTGTGCAGGTCGCCCAGCAACCCGTAGTCCTCGATCCGTAGCGCCATCTCGCGCCTCCCCGGGCGGTCCCCTGGCCGAACTTTCCCGCGGTACCCGTGCATAGGACACCTATGCATTGGGCATGGAAATTTCGTGACCCCGATCAAGCCCGCGCCGCCCGAGGTCGACGATGACCTGGTGGAGGCGTTCCTGACCGCCAGCCGGGCGCTGGTCGGCGTAGCGGTCCGCTCGCTCGCCGCCGAGGCGCCGGACATCACGCTGCCGCAGCACCGCGCCCTGGTCCTGCTCGCATCCCGCGGACCCCAGCGGATGGCCGACCTCGCGACGTTGCTCGGCGTGAACAGCTCCACCGCCACGCGGCACTGCGACCGGCTGCAACGCCGCGCCTTGATCAGCCGCGACCGCTCCCCCGACGACGGCCGCGCCGTCCAGGTGTCGCTCACCGAGGCCGGCCACCGGCTCGTCCGGCAGGTCACGCAGGCGCGCCGGACCGAGATCAGCCAGATCCTGCAGGCGATGCCGCGCGGGTCCGGCCGGCAGCTGCTCACGGCGTTGCGCAGCTTCGCCGAAGCCGCCGGCGAAGTGCCCGAACAGCACTGGTCGCTGGGGTGGGGCACCGTTCCCGCCGGGGAGGCCGGAGATGGACGCTGACCTGTCGCCCGGCGAGGCGGCGCTCGCGGGGCTGGGCATCGCGGTGGTCCTGTCCGGTCTGCACCTGCTCGCGCCGCACATCCGGCGGCTGCGGCCGATCCCGGAGGCGGCCACCGGGTCGTTCGCCGGTGGCCTCGCCGTCGCCTACGTGTTCCTGCACCTGCTTCCGGAGATCGCCGCGGGCAACGAGGCCGTCGGCGCGGCACTGTCCGACGTGCTGCGTCCCACCCCGCTCATCGACCTGGGCATCTTTCTGGTCGCGCTGGCCGGCTTCACCGCCTTCTTCGCGCTCGAGCGCCTCGCCGACCGGAGCTCACGGAGCAGGCCGGCGTCTCCGGGCGTGTACCGGCTGCACCTCGGGTCATTCATGGTCTACAACGGCCTGATCACGTACACCATGCCGCTGCGGCTGCGAACGGGCGTGCTCTTCACGGTGCTGTTCACCGTGGCGATGGGCCTGCACTTCGTGCTCACCGACCGCGGCATGGAGGAGCGTTACGGTGCGCGGTTCGGCCGGGGCGGCCGGCTCGCGCTCGCCGGAGCGCTGCTGGTGGGCGCCGTGATCGCCGCCGCCGCCGCGCCGACCAGCACCCTGCTGGTCGCGCTCCTGACGGCCCTGCTGGGCGGATCGATCCTGCTGAACGTCTTCAAGGAGGAGATCCCGTCCGGAAGCCACACCCGTTTCGGCTGGTTCCTCATCGGCCTGGCGCTCTACGCCGGTCTGCTGGCCGCCGTCACCGCGCTGAGCGAGGGATGAGCATGCGCACCCGCCTGAGCATCGCCGCCACCGCCCTGCTGCTGTTCTGGGCCGGCGTGGCCTACCAGGTGACCAAGCCGGCCGACCCGGGCGACTACCGGCGCACCCTCGTCCAGGTCGCCCAGGCCACCCACGACGCCGCCGGAACGGGGTCGCTGGTGGCCCGGCAACAGCTCGCGGGTCAGGTGTTCGGCGCGTTCGCGGCCACCGCCTACGACGACGCGGCCACAGCGCTGGCCGGGGCAGCGAGCGACCTCGCCGCCGAACCGCCACCCGACACCGCCGGTGCGGCGATGCGCGACCGCCTCGCCACGCTGCTGCACCGCACCGTCAAGGATCTCGGCGACGCTGCCACGGCCGGCGACGACACCGCGCGGCGCGGCGCCGCCGACCGCCTCGACCGCACCGCCGCCGAGCTTGAGGGGCTGCTCGAACAGTGGGGGGCGGCGTGAAACGGTTCCTGGCCATCGCCCTGGGCATCCTCACCGCCATCGGCGGCTTCGTCGACATCGGCGACATCGTCGCCAACGCCGAGGCCGGCGCGAGCTTCGGCATCGCGCACGCCTGGGTCCTGGTGGTCGGCGTGCTCGGCATCTGCGCGTACGCCGAGATGAGCGGCCGGGTGACCACGGTGAGCGGCCGTCCCGTCTTCGACCTCGTCCGGGAACGCCTCGGCCCCCGCGTCGCCCTGGCCAACCTGGCCGGGTCGCTGCTCGTCACCGTGCTCACCCTCGGCGCCGAGCTCGGCGGCGTCGGACTCGCCCTGCAGCTGGCCACCAGCGTGCACTACCTGCTGTGGGTTCCCGTCGTGGCCGTGGTGCTCTGGGTCGCGCTGTGGCGGGTGAAGTTCGGCGTCCTGGAGAACGTGTTCGGCCTCACCGGTCTCGTGCTCATCGTGTTCATCGTCGCCGCGGTCAAGCTCGGTCCCGATCCGGCCCAGATGTGGCAGCAGGCCACCCGTCCCGGGCCGACCGGCGGCGAGGACTGGGGCACCTACTGGTTCGTCGCCGTCGCCCTGTTCGCGTCCGCCCTGACGCCGTACGAGGTCTTCTTCTTCTCGTCCGGAGGCGTCGAGGAGCGCTGGACGAGCGAGGACCTGGTCCGCTCGCGGATCAACGTCTTCGTCGGCTTCCCGCTCGGCGGTCTGCTCGCCTTCGCGATCATGGTGACCTCCGCGACCGTGTTCGAGCCCCGCCACGTCTCCGTGGACACCCTCGCCCAGGTCGCCATGCCCGTCGCGCTGGCACTGGGCAAGCTCGGGCTCGCCGCCGCGATCCTCGGGTTCTTCGCCGCCACCTTCGGCGCCGCCATGGAGACCGGCCTGTCCACCGCGTACACCGTCGCGCAGTACTTCGGCTGGGCCTGGGGCAAGCTGCGCCGCCCGCGCCGGGCCGCCCGGTTCCACACCGTACTCATCATCGGCATCCTCGTCGGCGTAGCCGTGCTCATGACCACGATCGACCCGATCGAGCTCACCGAGTACACGCTCGTCTTCAGCGCCGTCGCGCTGCCCCTGACGTACCTGCCGATCCTCGTCGTGGCGAACGACCGCGGCTATCTGGGCGACCGCGTCAACGGTCGCCTCGCCAACGCGGTCGGCACCGTCTACCTGATCATCGTGGTCGCCGCCGCGCTCGCCGCGATCCCCCTCATGCTCGTGACCCGGATGGGAGCCGGCTGACATGCTCATCGCCCTCGATCTGCTCGACCGGCAGATCCTCGACCGCGACCGGGAACCCGTCGGCAAGGTCGACGACGTCGAGCTCGGCGTCGCCGCGGACGGCACACTGCACGTCGCGGCGCTGCTGGTGGGCCAGCAGGCCCTCGGCGACCGTATCGGCGGCCGCCTGGGCTCCTGGATCGCCGGCACCGCCCGCCGGCTCGCCCCGGACGACCGCCGGCAACCGATGCGCATCCCGTACGACCTGGTCGCCACCGTCGACAGCGCGGTGAACCTCAGCGTCCGGCGGGAGCTGCTGCCCGACGCGCCGCTGGAGAGCTGGCTGCGCGACCACCTCATCGACCGCATCCCGGGAGCCGACCATGCCGGCTGACACACCGCCACCCCTGCGCGCCGGCGCCCTGATCGGCTGCGAGGTCCGCGCCCGCGACGGCCGCCCGCTCGGTAGGATCGCCGACCTGGAGACCAGCCGGGAGCCGGACGGCCGCGAGCGGATCACCGCGGCCATCGTCACCGGCGGCCGCTGGGGCCGCCTGCTCGGCTACGAGCGTGACCAGCACACCGGGCCCTGGCTTCTCGAACGGCTCGCCCACCACGTCATCCGCCGCCACACCCGCCATGTCCCCTGGACGGACCTGCAGCTCCCGCCGATGACGTAGCTGATCGATACGCCTGGCTGTTGTACCGTCCGTGTGCACGGCTGAGGGGACAGCCGGCAACGGGGAGGCGTCGGGTCATGGGTCAACCGACCGGGGAGGTCGACACGGTGGCGCTGGCGAGAGTCGGCGCATCGGTGCAGCAGTCGTCCGACAAGGTGGACAAGGCGCACAGCGCCCATATCGGGCAGTTGACGCCGGCCGGGGCGCTTCCCGGCTGGGGAACCGGCGACGTGCTGGCGACCGCCGTCCACGCGTGGTCCGGCTTCCTGCGCAACCTCGCCGCCCAGATCGACGCCCATGGCGCCGCCCTGCGCGCGAGCGCCCAGCAGTACGAAGCCACCGACCGCGCCGCGGCAGGCCGGCTCGGCCCGCCGAAGTAGGCGGCGATGGCTTTCACGCTGCAGACCCTGCTCGAAGCGGACCCGGAACGCATCCACGCCGCCGCCGAGGCGTGGCTGGCCCTGGCCGGCGATCTCGACACGCCTGCGAGGAGCTGATCCGGGGCAGCCGGGACCTGCCGGACGCGTGGCCGCTGGGTCCGGCGGCCGAGGCGGCCCAGCGGGCCAACCGCGACCTGCTCGCGGAGACGAGCAACACCGAGCCTCCGGCGCGGCGGATCGGCCAGGCCCTGCGCACCCACGCCGACACGGTGCGCAGCCTGCAGGAGATGGCCCGCCGGATCGCGGCCGAGGCGACCGGCAGTGGGCTCGTCGTCGACCTGGCCGCGGGTACGGTGTCCGCCGGTGCGGCAACGGCGGCCGACTCCGCCGCGGGGCAGCAGCGGGCGCAGGCCATCACGTCGTACGTGCAGCAGTTGCAGGGAATCGTCGAACGCGCCGTGGACCTCGACGAGTCGACGATGAACGCGATCCAGGTGAACCTGCCGGACGCGCGGACCGGGTTCGGCACCGCCACCTTCCAGCCGGTGTCCGAGGAGACGCTGCGGGCGCAGCGGGGCCGCCCGCCCGCCGACGTGAAGGCCTGGTGGGACAGCCTCACCCCGCAACAGCAGGAGGACGCGATCCGGGCCCACCCGCAGCTGGTGGGCTGGCTCGACGGTGTCCCCGCCGTGGGCGCCGCTGGGCGGCGGCGTGGTGTTCGGGCCGGCGGCCGGGCCCCTCATCGGCTGGATCGCCGGCGACAAGTACGAGGACGGCCACGACATCAGCCCCCACAGCGCCGACTTCGGCGCCAACTCCTACCAGGTCGACACCTCAGGACACTCCGGCTACTGGGACGACAACACCGAGTCGCTGAAGAACCAGGCCCGCGTCCTCGTCGGCGAGTACCGGCAAGTCGGCCTCAACCACGGCGCACCACCGGAGATCCCATGACCCGCCCATCCTTGATCCGAGCGGCGCTCACCGTCACCGCCGCTTGCCTCGCCCTGACGGCATGCACCAGCACGGGAGCAGACGTGGAGACCAAGACCGAAGCCGACGCCAAGGCGGCGGTGCAGCAGTACGCCGACCAGCTCGCCGGCGCCATCGGCGGCGGCCTGCTGAACGTGGGGGTGAACGCCAGCCCGTGCACCGGCAAGTTCGGCGAGACCGACAGCGACGTCTACACGGTGTCCGGGGTGTATCAGGTTCCGCTCCCCGCGGAGCGGCACCACGACACCATGGACAAACTGAAGAACCTCTGGACCGCCAACGGCTGGAAAATCACCGACGACCGCCGCTTCGAGGGCACCGATGGCGTCATCGCCGCCAAGACCAGCGACGGCTACGCCCTCAACGTCGAGTCGACGACGTCCGGGCAGAACGTCGCCGTCATGGTCAGCTCCCCCTGCTTCAAATCGCCGACACCGCGCTGAGGCCGGGCCGGTCCGCCGCCGCGAGCTCGGCGGGGATGAACAGCCCCTGACGTTCCGCCCGCAGTGCGGCCACGGTTCGCGACGAGGCGTCGAGCTTGCCCATGATGTGTTCGACGTGGGTGACGACGGTACGCACCTTGATCGCCAAGGCCGCGGCGATGTGCGCGTTGGAACAGCCCTCGACGAGCAGGCCCAGCACCTCCAGCTCGCGCGGTGTCAGGCCGTGCAGCGTCGGTGGTGGTGACAGCAGCACCACGATGTGCGCCGGGCTGCCCGGCTGCTCCGGACCGGCGAGCGCGGTGACCCGTAGCAGCGGCGGCTCCTGCCCGTTCGGGTCGTCGGAGCGGCACAGGAACACGGTGCGGACCTGCCGGTCGGCCAGCCGCGCACCGGCTGCGGCCAGCACGGGCCGCCCCGGCGCCAGCACGGGGTGGGGTCGTAGGCCCGGCAGCACGGTGATGGCGCCGCCGCGGCCCACGATGACTCCCGCGATCGCGCCGGTCACCAGCGACGCGAGGACGGTCACCGTACGCAGCGGATCCACCGCCTGGGCGACCAGCGGCATGACCAGATGCAGCAGGGCGCACGTGGCTTCATCGGCCGGCCGCGGGTCGGCGGTGTTGACCGTGAACAGGCCCAGGAAGCGGCCGTCGGTGGTGAACAGGCCACTGCCGAGGCCTTCGCGGAAGCCCGCCGGATACAGGTACTCGGCCCACAGGGGCAGCTCGTCCGGAAGTGGAGCCAGGTCGCTGACCCGCAGCGGCCGCCGGCTGCCGTGCAGGTCCATCCGCTCCAGGTCGGCCACCATCGCCGTACTGTCCAGATAGGCGTTAGCCGCGTCGAAGCCCTGGCGGACCAACGGCACGTGTCTTCTCTGCTCGGCGTCGAACAGGGTGAGGAATACGCCGTCGTAGCGGGTGATGCGGTGCAGCGGCTCCAGGAGCGCCTGCGCCCGGTGGCTGACGTTGCCCCGCATCGTCGCGATGCCGGCGATCTCAGCCGCTACGTGCGGAGCCCACTCCGGCAACTCCACCATGCCACCCCATCCCAGGACACATCACGGCGTTTGTACCGCCCGCATCCCCCGGTGACAAGAAGGAAAACCTGCACCGGCGAGGTATGGCGGATCACGCGAGCGTTCCGAGCCGTTCGGCCGTTCCCGTGCGCCGCCGCCGGTTGGTTGCCTGAGGGAACGTCCACTTCGAGCGAGGTCGTCATGGGAAAACCGTGCGCCGCGCCGCCAACCCGGCGCCTGCCGAAACGTCTTCTGTCCGCCACGGCCGCCGTCCTCTGCACCTCGGCCGTCGGCGTAGCCGCGACCCCGCGGCCCGCGGTCGCCGCGCCTGTCGCTCCCGGCACCTACACCGGTGCCGGCTTCGATGCCTGCACCGCCCCTTCCGACAGCGCGATGGACGCGTGGCTCGCGTCGCCGTACCGCGCCGTCGGGATCTACTTCGGAGGCAACAACCGCGGCTGTGCCCAGCCGAACCTGACGGCCGCCTGGGTCACCCGGCAGCAGGCCAACGGCTGGCATCTGCTGCCGCTCTACGTCGGACCGCAGGCGTCGTGCACGACGTCGAACAAGCCGTACCGGATCGACGACACCCAAGCCGCTGCACAGGGCCGAGCCACCGCCGACGACGCCGCCGTCCAGGCGACTGCGCTGGGCCTGGGCGCGCAGAGCGTCCTGATCTACGACATGGAGGCGTACCGGACCGACGACGCCACCTGCCGCAGCGGCGTGCTGGCCTTCATGAGCGCCTGGACCGCGCGGCTGCACGACCGCGGTTTCCTTTCCGGGTTCTACAGCAGCATGAGCTCCGGGGTGGCCGACCAGGTGGCCAACTACACCACCGCCCGCTACGTACGACCGGACTACCTGGACTTCGCCCGGTGGGACGGCGTGGTCACCGTGTCGGACTCCGCCATCCCGGCCTCGTACTGGTCACCGCACCGGCGGATCAAGCAGTACCAGGGCGGGCACAACGAGACGTACGCCGGCGTCACGATCAACATCGACAACGACCACGTCGACGTCGCTCCCCTGCCCCCGGCCGGTGTCGCCGACTTCAACGGCAACGGCTGGTCCGACGTGCTCGCCCGCACCACCGGCGACGGCAACCTCGTGCTGTATCCGGGCAACGGCACGTACGTCGACACGGCTGCGGCCCGTACGCTCGGGACCGGCTGGAACTCCATGAACGCCATCGTGCGCATCGGCGACCTCGACCGCGACGGCCGTCAGGACGTCGTCTCCCGCCAGAGCTCGAACGGCGACCTGTGGTTCTACCCCGGCACCGGCGCCGGTTTCGGCACCCGCAAACGGCTCGCCACCGGCTGGAACAGCCTGCGGGAGATCACCGCGATCGGGGACTTCAACCGCGACGGCTATCCCGACCTGCTCGCCGCCCAGACGAGCAACCACAACCTCTACCTCTACCCGGGCCGCACGGGCGCGACGCTGGGCCCGCGGGTGCAGATCGGCACCGGAGGCTGGGACACGATGAGCGAGCTGGCCGGCGTGGGCGACTTCGACCGCAACGGATACCCGGACATGGTGGCTCGGCTCACCTCCAACGGCGTCCTGTACTTCTACTCCGGCCGCTCCGGCGGCTTCGCCGCACGCCGCCAGATCGGCACCGGCTGGAACACCATGCGCGACCTGGTCGGCGCCGGCGACTTCAACCGTGACGGCTACCTCGACCTGACCGCGGTGCTGACCTCCAGCAACGCCCTCTACCTCTATCCGGGGGACGGCACCACGCTGCGTCCCCGCATCCAGGTGGCCACCGGCTTCGCCGGACGCGCGCCGTTGCTGTAGCGGACCGCGTGACCCGGCGGGAAGCCGGCGGTTCCGCAGAAGCGGGCCCGGAGGCCCTTCTCCGGCGCCCGCTGCGCGGCCACGATGGGGGTGAGGCCCGAGGAGTACGCCATGGCACGCACTGACATCGTCGTGGGCACTGACGGAACGATGGCCGGGGCGGCCGCCGTGCGGTGGGCGGCTGTGGAGGCCGCCCGGCGCAAGGTCCTGCTGCGCATCGTGCATTGCTTCGACTGGGTCTACGAGTCGCCGCGGCGAGGCTGCGACGGCCGGTCCGCCGAGGCCGCTCGAGCGATGGCCGACGCGGTGACGAGCGCCGCGCTGCACCAGGCACGGGCCGCCGCGCCGGGCATCTGGCGGGAGGCGGACACCATGATCGGTGACCCGGCCTCGCACCTGATCGAGCTCTCCGGCTCCGTCGCGCTCGTCGTGGTCGGCAGCCGGGGGTCCGGCGGGCTCGCCGGCCTGCTCCTGGGCTCGGTGAGCCGGCGCGTCGCCGTGCATGCCGCGTGCCCGGTGATCGTCGTGCGCGGCCGCGGAGTCGTCCGCGAGGGCTCGATCGCCGCGGGGGTGGATCTGTCGGTCCGCGGCGAGGTCGTGCTGCGGCATGCGTACCAGACCGCCGAGGCCCTCGGGTGCGGGCTGCACGTGGTGCACAGCTGCCCGCCGGCCATCGGACCATGGGCCGGCACCGTGCCGTCCGCCGCCGTCCCGGTCCCCCTGCTGGACGAGGCCGAGGAGGATCGTCTGCACGCGCTGCTGGTGCCCTGGCAGAGCCGGTATCCGCGGGTCGGCACGACCCTCTGCCTGTCGCACCAGCCTCCGGCGAGCGCGCTGGCCGACGCATCGAAGCGGTTCCGGCTGCTGGTCGTCGGGAACCACGGGCACGACGTCCTCTCCGGCACGCTGCTCGGCTCCACCAGCCTCTACCTGCTGCACCGCGCCGATTGCCCGGTGATGGTCGTGCGCACCCGCGCCGACGACCGGCATTCCCCGGATCTGCGGGCCTGACGGCGTCCGCGGTCCTTGCCCGAAACCGCCCCGGCCGGTCCCAGAGTGGCCGAGGCCACATGGCGGGCGGGCCGATGTGCCGGCCGAAAAGCTTCAGGGCCGCGGTCGGCGGCCGATGATCTGCTTCGTCGACGCTTCTGCCTCCGTTCTCGGACGGCGGGCCGGGGCGGACGACCCGGTCACGATGTCGGCCCTGCGGACGGCGAAGTGCGCACACCGGGACCCGCAGGGTGGTACCTGCCCGCGTCCGGGGGCAGGCCGATCCGGAAGGAACACCGTGATGAAGGCTTCGACCAAGCCCGGCTCGCGACGTCTGCTGTCCCTCGTGGGGACGGCCGTCGCCGCCGGTGTGGCCGCTGCTGCCGGCCTGGCTCAGCCCGCGATGGCGAGCACCCTCGTAACGGTCGGGACCGGTGCGGACCTGTCCGGCTGGCAGACGGTCCTGGGAGGCAGCACCTTCGCCGCCACCGGCCAGGCCCCGGTGACCAGCGCCGACGTGGCCTCGGAGAACCGTACGGCCTACACGAGCCTGCAGTCGAACGTGGCCCGCCGGGGTGTGATGGCGGACGCGCTGTCGTACAAGCGCATGTCCGGCGAGCGGATGATGACCTCCGTGCACCGGGCGAGCTACTCCTTCCAGCTGCCGGCGGTGCCGTCGATGGCGGGGGGCAGCCTCAACGCCCAGACCGTCGAGGGCGGCCTGTTCGTCTGGGACGGCGCTAACACCCGGCTCGACCACGGCACCGCGTTCCAGTGGGTGCTCAACCCCTGGCTGCCGAACTTCGGCCAGCTCCGGGTCTGGTCGGACGCCGACGGCGGCGCCTGGATCCCGGCCGGCTACCTGAAGCCGGACACCGCCTGGCACAGCGTGACGTTCCAGGTGGACCCGATGCGCCAGCAGGTGGAGATCAACCTCGACGGCGGCGTGGTCCCGGCGCCCTACACCAGGACCCCCAAGGTGGGCTGGGGCACCGACGTGTCGGCCCGGCTGCAGGTCGAGGCGATCTCGTTGTGGCCCGGTTCGGCCGCCACGTCGGCGCCGACGCACGAGGTGCTCGTCAAGGACTGGAGCTGGACGGCGGACATTCAGCAGACGGAGGCCGAGAAGGCTGCGGAGCAGGCCGCCGCCGAGCAGGCCGCCGCCGAGAAGGCCGCCGCCGACAAGGCCGCCGCGGAGAAGGCCGCCGAGGACAAGGCCGCCGCCGAGAAGGCTGCCGCGGACAAGGCTGCCGCCGATGAGGCTGCCGCAGAACAGGCCGCCGCCGACAAGGCCGCCGCGGAGCAGGCCGCGGCCGAGCAGGTCGCCTCCACGGAGCAGGCCGCCGCTGACGAGGCCGCTGCTGAGAAGGCCGCCGCCGAGCAGGCCGCCGCTACCGAGCAGGCCGCCGCTGACCAGGCCGCCACCGAGCAGGCCGCCGCCGACAAGAACACCAAGGCTCAGCAGAAGGCTGCCGAGAAGGCCAAGAAGGCTCAGGAGCGGGCTGCCAAGGCCGCCGAGGTCGCCAAGAAGGCCCAGGAGCGGGCCGCGAAGGCCGCGGAGCGGGCCAAGAAGGCTCTGGAGAAGTTCCTCGCCGCCGTCGCCAAGGCGAAGAAGGCCCAGGAGCGGGCCGACGTCGCCGCCGCGAAGGCCGCCGCCAAGGCCGGCCGGAAGTCAGGCAGGTAGCCGTAGCCAGGTAGCTGACCGCCCTAGCCCAGGTCGTCGAGGACGTCCTGGGCCAGGGCGGTCAGCGTGCCGGTGTTCCTCTCGACGGTCGCGGCGAACGAGGCCCTTGGTGTGTCCGCCACCCCGTACGACACCTGGACCCGGGCGTTGCTGGAGCGCACCGACAGCACGACGCTCTGCCGGTCCCGGTGGATGCCGGCGTATGCCTGGTCACCCACGCCGTCGACCGGCTTCGGCGACAGCGTGCGGCCGTCGGCGACCGACGCCTGCCAGTCCTTCTCGAACTGCTCGGCGGTCGGCGTGCTGGTGTCGCGGTCGATGGTCAGCAGGACCGTGACCGAGCCGACGCCGGTGCCCCAGGTGCAGGTCACGATCTGCGAGATCGGCGTATCGGCGTTGACGTCGGCCGGTTTGCCGGTGGCCGGCAGTTTCAGCTTCCGGGCGGTGTCGCCGTCGAGGGCAGGGCAGGCGCCGTTCAGCTTGGTGTACTGACCGGCGGCCCGCTGCGATGCCGGCGGCGCGGCGGAGACGTCGGCGCCGGGTGGGGCCGTGACCGGCTCGGACTCGATCCCGCAGCCGGTCAGCGCCAGCGCGACGGCGAGCGCCGGCACGACCGCCGGGCGACGCATGCTCATTGCCTTCTCCCTGGTCCGCGGGTGCATCAGTCGGAGACGGGGGACGGCCACATGCCCTCCGGCGTGAGGCCGGTCAGGTCGGCCTTCTCCGCTTCCAGCTGCATGATCTGGTCGAGCACCTCGGTGATCCGGGCGCCGAGCTGCGAGATGTAGCCGACGATCTGGCCGGCGGCGGTGCCGATGACCTCGGAGAAGTGCATGAGCAGGGCGATGGCCTGGGTGAGCGCGCCGGATGCGGTCTCCGCCAGGTCGATGCAGGCGGTCACGAGGCTGCCGTAGATCTCGCCCAGCCGCTCGCCGAGGCTGGCCATGTACGCCATGTTGCCCGCACCGGCCTGGCCCAGGTACTCCACCAGTTTCTTGACCTTGGCGGTGGCGTTGGTGACGGCGTCCTGCTGGTCCTGCACGCGCTTCTCGTACGTGTTCTTTGCGGGGCCGCGCCAGAAGTCGATCTCGCCGGAGCCGGTCATCTCGCCGAACATGCCGGACAGCGGCCGCGTCACCTGGTCGTTGATCTCGAAGCCGCGGGAGAACAGCGATGCGACCGGCACCGCGCCGGCCACCGACTCGGCGGCCTTGGTGAGGATCTCGGAGATCTTGTCGCGGACCTGCTCGGTCAGCGACTTGATCTTCTTGAGGTTCTCCTCGATGTCGCCGGTGAAGAGCTCGACGACGCTGCCCAGGATGCTGTCGTTCACCTTGTCGACGGCGGCCTGCATGAAGGCGTTGACGCCGTTGATGAGCTTGGTGAGCTCGTCGCGGATCTTCTTGATCAGCTCCTCGACCAGCTCGACGGCCTTCTGGAACGCCTCGATGGCGACCGGCGTGTAGCTGCTGCTGGTGGCCGGTGGTGTGGCGGTCATGACTTGGCGATCATGTCGAACGACTTGGCGCTCTGGCCGTCCGTGCGGTCGTACTCGTCGGCGCACTTCTTCAGCGCCTCGCAGAACATGTCCATCTGCCCCGACGCGTCCCGGAACAGGCTGGTCAGCCAGGCCTGCGTCGTCGAGTAGGCGCCGGACTGGTCGACGCTGGTCATGACGCCGGAGATGTCGATGACCGCGAAGGCCCCGGGCTGCAGCGTCATGCCGCCCATCGCCGAGGCGATCTCCCCCATCTGGGTGGAGAAGCCGAACCATTTCGTCGCCTCGGCCCGGATGCCCGAGGTCGCCACCTCGATGGCTTCCTCGGTGAAATAGGGATACTCGTCCGGCATTACCCCGTGACCTCTCTGGAGAACCAGTACCTCGGGTCCTTCTCGCGCGTGGCCTGCACCAGCGCGGCGCGGGCGTCCTCGGCGAGCTGGTCGGCGTCCGCAGCGGACAGCGCGTTCTCGTTCACGTCCGCCTGCCGCAGGTCGAAACCCGCCATGGTCAGCCGGAACAGGTCGCGCGGGCCGGCGATCACCCGCGGCTGCGCGCTGTCGCGCATGCGGCCGATCCGGTCGGCGGCGTCCACGATCGAGGCGGTGCGCCGGACCTTCGCGTACGCCTCCGCGACCTCGGCCTCCGGATCGGCGGGGTACGGCGTGTCCGGCCCCTGCAGGAACGTGTACGGGTTGTCGTCGCGCACGCCGGCCCGGCGCCCGTACTGCTCGAGGAGCGTCGACGCGACCAGGCTCTTCTCCTGGGCGAACGCGAGCGCGTCGAGCACGGCCGAGGCGATGCCGGACGGGCCGAGCGTGTACCACCAGTCGGACCGCAGGCTCAGGTCGACGAACTCGCCGCGGACGTCCACGTAGCAGGTCACCGTGTCGCTCGCGTCCGAGCCGGGAATCCGGTCGAGCCCGTCGACGGGCTGGTCCCGCGGCGTCGTCGCGATCATGTGCTGAAGCTGCTCGGCGAACCGGCGCGCGTCGGGAAGGCGTGGGTCGTCCGGAGCGATCCTCCGCTGCGTCTTCAACATCTCGTTCCCCCGAACCCGGCCTCGATCGCCCGTCACCATAGCTCAAGGCCGCTGCGGGCGTGGTCCCCGCCTTTTCCGGCGCCGACGATAGGTTGTGCCCATGCAGCCAGCTTCCCGACCCATGAACCACGAGGTCGACGCGATGGCCGTCCTCAGCGGCCAGTTCGACCCACGGCCGTACCCGTTCCCCTATCTGGCCGTGATCGCGAACCTGGGCATGCCGGGAACCGTCGTGTCGGGGCTGATGACCGCCGTCGGGATGTTGAAGGAGCACGGCTGGGAGCTGGTCAGCGTGGCCAACACGGGCCACTCGGTGCTCCAGCTGACGGCCTTCCTCAAGCGGGTGTGACGACGGCTTCGCCACCGGTCCAGACCTGCACCACGTCGTGCGAGGTGGCCAGCGCGAACACCCGGGCGAGGGCCTCGTCGGGGCCGCTCGAGTGCCGCATGCCGATGTGCAGGGGCGTGCCGTGGTGCGGCCGTACCCAGATGGCGTCGAACCGCATGCCGGCGCCGAGGTCGCCCACCTGGTCCCGCAGGCCGAGCGCTTGCGCGCCGGCCGCGGTGGCGAGATGCAGCAGGTGGGCGGCGGTCAGAACGGCGCCGTCCGGGCCGCGCAACCGCTGCAGGAGGTACGCCTGCAGCCCCTCCTTGAACAGCGAGAAGCCGGTACCCGCGCCGACGTCGCACCCGAGCGCGACGCGCACCCCGTAGGCCAGGTGGCGGTTGAGCGGGAACAGGCCGCTGCCCAGCGCCGCATTGCTCGTCGGGCAGTGCGCCACGCTGACGCCGGCCTCGGCCATCCGCTTGAGCTCCTCGTCCGTCGGATGGACGTCGTGTGCCAGCACGCTGCGCGGCCCCAGCAGGCCGTGCCGGTCGTAGCAGTCGAGGTAGGTGCCGCCGCCGAACAGGCGCCGGACCGTGGCGACCTCGTCGAGGTTCTCGTTGAGGTGGGACGTGAACCAGCTGTCCGGCACATCGCGGTGCAGGTGCCCGCAGGAGGCGAGCAGGTCGTCACTGCACGAGAGGGCGAACCGCGGGATCACCGCGTACCGGCTGTGCCCGGCGCCGTGCCAGCGTTCGGCCAGCAGGCGGCCCTCGTCGTAGCCGCGCTGCGCGGTCGTGTGCAGGTCGGGCCGCAGCATCCGGTCGCCGACCACCAGGCCGCTGGTGATGCGCAGGCCGCTCGCGGCGGCCGCTTCGAACAGGACGTCCACCGCCGGTGCGAAGTGGGAGCCGAACACCAGTGCCGTGGTGGTGCCCGCCCCGAGCAGGGCCCCGACGAACTCGGCGGCGACCGCGCGGGCGTAGCCGACGTCGGCGAGCCTCGACTCCTCCGGCAGGGCGCAGCGTTCCAGCCATTCGAGCAGCGGCATGCCGAGCGCGCCGATCACCCGTACCTGGGGGAAGTGGACGTGGGTGTCGATCAGCCCGGGAAGCAGGACACCGTCGGGGAGCTGGACCACCTCGGCCGCCGGATGCCGCCGCCGCACCTCGGCGAAGGATCCACGCTCGACGATCAGGCCGTCCTCGACGAGCAGCCCGGCGTCGGCTTCGCAGCGCAGCACGCCGCCGGAGAACGGGTCGTCGGGAGTGTCGAGGACCTGAGCGCGGTAGAGGGTCATGCGTCGGCCGTCTCTCGCGCGAACGTCCGCAGCAGGGCGGCCGCCACGCTCAGGGCGATCGTCGCGGGTTCCTTGCCGCGGATGTCCGCCAGACCGATCGGCGTGGTGATCCGCGCGAGGGCGGCGTCGTCGTGGCCCTGCGCCGCGAGCCGGCTGCGGAACCGGGCCCACTTGGCCGCCGAACCGATCAGCCCGATGGAAGCGAACTCGCCGTCGCGCAGGACGGCGTCGCAGAGGGCGAAGTCCTCCGCGTGGTCATGGGTCATGATCAGGACATGGGTGCCCGGGGGCAGCTCACCCAGGGCGATCTCCGGCATCACCGCAAGCCGGTGCACGTGCACCGCGGCGACCGCGTCGGACAGGACCGCCAGCCGGGCGTCGGCGAGCTGGTCCGGGCGGGTGTCCACCAGGTGCAGCTCGAGGTCGTGGCGGGCGAGGATGCGGGCGAGCTCCAGTCCGACGTGGCCGACGCCGAAGACGGCCACCGCGGGCACCACGGGCAGCGGTTCGAGCAGCACCGTGACCTCGCCGCCGCAGCATTGGACGCCGTGCTGGTAAGGCGCCTTGTCCGACAACGCCACCTCGAACATTTCCGGGGGTCCGCCGTCGGCCAGCAGCGCCCTGGCCCGGTCGATCGCGACGGCCTCCACGTTGCCCCCGCCGATGGATCCCCACGTCTCGGCCGCGCCCACGACGAGTTTCGCACCGGGCTTGCGCGGGGCATGCCCGCGCACTGCGGCCAGGGTCACCAGGACACCCGGCTCGCGGATCGCCCGCAGATGCGTGACGGCCTGCAGCCAGGTGCGCTCAGGCACGGCTCACCGCCTTGCCGACCTGCTCCGACTCCGGCCGCATGGCCCGCTGAGCATCCGGTTGAGGCGGGGCGACGTCCGCCTCCGCCGTGTGTCGCTCCCCCGCGCCGCGCCGGGCTTCTTCGAGCGCCCAGAAGACGGCCTCCGGCGTGGCCGGCGACGCCAGCTCGACGCTCGTGCCGGCCGGCCCGAACGCCGCCGCCGCCTGGCGCAGTGCCTCCCGTACGCAGAAGGCGAGCATGAGCGGGGGCTCGCCGACCGCCTTGGAACCGTAGACGACACCCTCCTCCGCCGCGTCGGTCAGCAGCGTGACGTTGAAGACCTCCGGCATCTCGGAGAAGCTGGGCAGCTTGTACGTGCTGGCCGCCTGGGTGCTCAACCGCCCGCGCGACTCCCCGGTGCCGGTGTCCCAGCGCAGATCCTCGAGCGTGAGCCAGCCCGCTCCCTGCACGAAGCCGCCCTCGATCTGTCCGATGTCGATCAGCGGCGACAGGCTGTCGCCCACGTCGTGCACGATGTCCACCCGCCGCGTGCGGTAGGCGCCGGTGAAGCCATCCACCTCGACCTCGGCGGCCGCCGCCCCGTAGGCGAAGTACTTGAACGGCGAGCCCTGCATCACCGACGAGTCCCAGTGCAGCCCCTCGGTGCGGTAGAAGCCCGCGGCGAACAGCTGCACGCGCTGGAAGTACGCGGCGCGTACGAGGTCGTTCCAGGCAACGCCGGTGGAGGCACCTATCCCCCGCGCGACGCCGTCGACGAAGCGGACGTCGGCGGCGTTGATCCCCAGCATCGTCGCGGCGACCTGGGCCAGCCGCTCGCGGATCTGCTCGCAGGCGTCCTTGATCGCTCCACCGTTGAGGTCCGCGCCCGAGCTGGCCGCGGTGGCGGAGGTGTTGGGCACCTTGTCCGTACGCGTCGGGGCCAGCCGCACCCGCTCGAGCGGCAGGCCCAGCGTCGTGGCGGCGACCTGCACCATCTTGGTGTGCAGACCCTGGCCCATCTCGGTGCCGCCGTGGTTGATCAGCACCGAGCCGTCCTTGTAGACGTGCACCAGCGCGCCCGCCTGGTTGAACGCGGTGAGGTTGAACGAGATCCCGAACTTGACCGGGGTGACGGCCAGGCCCCGCTTGGTGTGCGGATGCGCGGCGTTGAACGCGGCGATCTCCTGCTGCCGGGCGGGGACCGCGGCACTGTCGAGGACCTGGTCCCACACCCGGTGCAGCCGCTCCGGATGCCGCACCGGCTGACCGTATGGTGTGGACTGCCCGGCACTGTAGAAGTTGCGCCGGCGCAGCTCCGCCGGATCGAGGCCGAGCAGCGGCGCACAGCGGCCCAGGATGTCCTCGATGACCAGCATGCCCTGCGGTCCGCCGAACCCGCGGAACGCCGTGCTGGACGTCTTGTGGGTGCGCGCGATCCGGCCCGTGAACCGCGCGTGTGGCACCCAGTACGCGTTGTCGGTGTGGCACAGCGCCCGCGCGAGCACCGGCTCGGACAGGTCGAGGCTCCAGCCCCCGTCGGCGGTCAGCGTCGCGTCGAGCGCCCGCAGATGGCCGGAGCCGTCGAAGCCCACCCGCCAGTCGACGTGGAAGCCGTGGCGCTTGCCCGACATCGTCAGGTCCTGCGTGCGGGTGAGGCGTACCCGTACCGGTCGACCGGTGAGCGTGGCACCCAGCGCCGCGATGGCGGCGAAGCCGTGCGGCTGCATCTCCTTGCCGCCGAACCCGCCACCCATGCGCAGGCACTGGACGGTCACCTCGTGCGCGGGCCGGCCGAGCACGTGCGCGACGATCTCCTGCGTCTCGGTCGGATGCTGGGTGCTGCTCTGCACGAAGATCTGCCCGGCCTCGTCCACGGAGGCCAGCGCGCAGTGCGTCTCCAGGTAGAAGTGCTCCTGACCGGCGAACTCGAACTCGCCGCTGAAGACGTGGTCGGCGCCGGCCAGCCCGGCCTCGACGTCGCCCCGCACGATCTGCGGCGTGGCGCCCTGGAAGCTCTCGGCGGCGATCGCGTCGCGCAGGCTGACATGGGACGGCAGCGGCTCCACGTCGACCTCTACGGCCTCCGCACCCAGCCGTGCCGCCTCGAACGTCTCGGCGAGCACCCAGCAGACGGCGTGCCCGAAGAACATCACCTCGTCCGGGAACAGCGGCTCGTCGTGCTTGACCCCGGCGTCGTTGACCCCGGGCACGTCGGCGGCCGTGAGGACGCGGACGACACCCGGCACCCGCAGCGCCGATGCCACGCGCATCCCGGTCACCCGGGCGTGGGCGAACGGCACCTGCACGGGGTGGGCGTGGAGCACGTCCTTGGTGCGGTGGATCAGGTCGTCGGTGTACAGGGCCGCGCCCGTCACGTGCAGCGTCGCGCTCTCGTGCGGAACGGTCCGGCCGACGGCGGGGTTCTCCGGCCGCTCGGACAGCGCGCTCATCCGGGCACCTCCTGCGGGCTCGGGTTCTCGGCGTACAGCTTGCGCAGGCTCTGCCCGAGCATCGCCGCCCGGTATGCCGCGCTGGCGCGGTGGTCGTCCAGCGGCGTGCCCTCCGCGGCCAGCACCCGGGCGGCGGCCTCCGCGGTCTCCGCCGACCAGCGGCGCCCCACCAGCGCCGACTCGGTGTCGCGCGCACGGACCGGTGTGCTCGCCACCCCGCCGAGGCCGATGCGCGCGCGCACGACCGACCCGTCCGCGACATCCAGGGCGAACGCGACGGCGACGCTGGAGATGTCGTCGAAGCGCCGCTTCGCGATCTTGTGGAACGCCGCGAGGCGGGCCAACGGCAGGGGGATCCGGACCGCGGTGATCAGTTCATCGGTACGCCGGACGCTGCTGCGGTAGCCGGTGAAGTACTCCGCCAGGGGCACCCGCCGCTCACCGTCGGCGTCGGCGAGGGTCACGTCGGCGTCGAGCGCGAGCAGGGCCGGCGAGGTGTCGCCGATCGGCGAGCCGGTGCCCAGGTTGCCGCCGATGGTCGCGCTGTTGCGGATCAGGCGGGACGCGAACTGGGGGAACAGCTCGGCCAGCAGCGGCACCCGGCCGGCGAGCCTCCGCTCGATCTCGGTGAGGGTGAGCCCGGCGCCGATCTCGATGTGGTCGCTCCCGATCACCAGGTCGCGCAGCTCGGGTACGCGGTCGACCGCGATGACGCACCGGGCCCGCGCGCCGCGCAGGTTGACGTCGACACCCCAGTCGGTCGAGCCCGCGACGACGGTCGCGGACGGCCGCTGCCGCAGCAGCCCGAGCGCGTCGGCGAGGGTGGCCGGCCGGAGGAACTCGGCTTCTCCCGTACGGACCTGGGTCGGCCGGGCCGGCGCCGCGGGCGCGTCCCGGCGCCGGGCGAGGGGGTCGTCGGGCGACGGCGGCCCGAGCGCGTGGGCAGCGTCGCGGATGGGCCGGTATCCGGTGCACCGGCACAGGTTGCCGCTGAGGGCGTGCAGGTCGAACCCGTCGGGGCCCGCCTCCCGGCCGGGGCGGTAGAACTCGGCGGCCATGCTGCAGACGAAGCCCGGCGTGCAGTACCCGCATTGGGAGCCGCCCCGGACCGCCATCTCGTACTGGACCGGATGCAGCCGCTCGGGGCTGCCCAGCCCCTCGGCCGTCACGATCTCCTGGCCGTCCAGGCCGAGCACGGGCATCAGGCAGGCGTTGACCGCGACCCATTCGGTGCCGGAGTCGGTCCCGGGCCGGGCGACCAGGACGGCGCAGGCGCCGCACTCGCCCTCGGCGCAGCCCTCCTTGCACCCGGTGAGGCCCTGCTCCCGCAGCCATTCGAGCACCGTGGTGTGGGGTGCGACCTCGCCGAACACGACGTCCCGCCCGTTGACCCGAACTCCGGCAGCGCCCATGTCGAGCTCCCGTCAGCCGTCCTCAGCCATACCTGTTTCCACATGGTTGACGGCGACGCAGGGGCGGTTGGTTATCCATGCGAACAACCGCCCGAGCCGGTGACGACTTTACCGCGAACCGGCGTGGCGCACGCCACCCTGGACGTTCTGACATTCTGTGCAATGATTGTCAGCATGTCAGATGAGCGAGTCGAGCGGATCCTGGACGCCGCGTACGCCTGCTTCGCCAAGCACGGGCTGCGCCGCACCACGATGGACGACATCGCGGTCGCCGCGGGGATGTCCCGGCCGGCGGTCTACCAGTACGTGCGCAACAAGGACGACGCGTTCCGCCGCCTCGCCGACCGCATGTTCACCACGGCCCTCACCGCCGCCCGGGACGCGGCCGCCACCCCCGGAGCGCCGGCGACGCGGCTCACGGCGATCTGCACGGTCAAGCTCGAGCTGACGCTCAAGATCTGGGCCGACAGCCCGCACGCCGCGGAACTGCTGGCCACCAACACGCGCCTCGCCGCCGACGCCGCCTTCACCGGCGCCATGCACGACCTGCTCACCGAGGTCCTCACCACCGCGGCCGACGCCGGCGAGCTGGACCTCTCCCCCGTCGGCGGCGACGCCGGCGAGACGGCCGAGCTGCTGCTGGCGCTGACCCGCGGCCTCGAGGCCGACCCCACCCGCCCCGACCTGCCGCACCGGCGGCTCCGTGACGGCATAGCGCTGCTCACCGCCGGTCTCACCCCTCGCTGAACCACCACCTGGAGGCTTCGTCATGTCCGTCGTCCTGATCACCGGCTGCTCGTCCGGCATCGGCCGCGCCACCGCGCTGCGCCTGGTGCGCGGCGGCCACACCGTCTACGCCACCGCCCGCCGCCTCGACGCGATCGCCGACCTCGCCGCGGCCGGCTGCCACACCCTGGCCCTCGACGTCACCGACGAGAGGTCCATGACCGAGGCCGTGACCCTGGTCGAGGACCGCCACGGCGCGATCGACGTGCTGGTCAACAACGCCGGCTACGGCGAGTACGGCGCCATCGAGGAGGCCGACCTCGACCGGGTACGCCGGCAGTTCGAGACCAACGTGTTCGGCCTCGCCCGGCTCACCCAGCTGGTGCTGCCCCGCATGCGCGCCGGCGGGTCGGGGCGCATCATCAACGTCGGCTCCATGGGTGGCCGCCTGGTGTTCCCGGGCGGCGGCTACTACCACGCCTCCAAGTACGCGGTGGAGGCCATCAGCGACGCGCTGCGGTTCGAGGCGGCTCCGTTCGGCGTCCAGGTGAGCGTCATCGAGCCGGGCCTGATCCGTACGGGCTTCGGCGACACCGCGGCCGGCACGCTCGCCGGGTCCGCGGTGCACGCCGGCCCGTACGCGGCTCTCAACCGGGCGGTCGACGAGTCCATGGCCCGCGGCTACGCCAACCGGACGATGTCCGCGACGGCCGACGCCGTCGCCAAGGTCATCGAGCACGCCGCCGTCAGCCGCCGCCCCCGCCCCCGGTACGTCGTCACCCCGGCGGCGAAGCTCCTGGTGCACGCCCGCCGGCTGCTCGGCACCCGGGTGTGGGACCTCGTCCTGCGCACCCAGTTCCGGGTCGCCTGACGCCCAGGCGACGGGAACCGTCCCCGACGACGGCTGCGCCGCGGCCTCGCACGAGACCTTCGGGCAGGTGTGACAGCCGGGGGGACATCCACCGGCGTCGACCGGCTCCGGCGGCCACCGATGGCTGTACGGTCCGGACCATGCGACTGCATCGTCCCGACCCGTCCGGGGTCACGCCGGAGAGCTCCGGCCGGCTGATCAGTCTGGCCGACCACTGCTAGAGCCGGCCCTGCGACCGGGTGACCCACGCTCGCTGGGTGGGTACTCGCTGGTCGAGCGGCTCGGCGAGGGCGGCATGGGCACCGTCTTCCTGGGCCTCGACCGCGACGGCCGGGAGGTCGCCGTCAAGGTGGTCCGGCGGGAGTTCCTGGCGGACGAGGAGGTCCGGAACAGGTTCCGCAGCGAGGTCAGCCGGGCGCGGCAGGTGCCGTCCTTCTCGACGGCGGAGGTGCTCGACGCCGACCCGGACCACGATCCGCCGTACCTGGTCGTCGAGTTCGTCGACGGGCCGTCCCTGGCGTACGTTCTGCGGCGGGAGGGCCCGCTGCCCCCGGCCGCCCTGCACAGCGTCGCGGTCGGGATCGCCACCGCGCTGACCGCCATCCACAGCGCCGGCGTCGTGCACCGGGATCTCAAGCCGGAGAACGTGCTGCTCGCCCGCGGCGGTCCCAAGGTCATCGACTTCGGGATCGCCCGGCCGTTCGAGATGACGAGCCGGCACACCCGTACCAACCACATGGTCGGGACGGTCGCCTACATGGCTCCGGAGCGCTTCGAGGACGACGCGAGTCACCAGGTCACCCCGGCGATGGACATCTTCGCGTGGGGTGCCCTGGTGACGTACGCGGGCACCGGCCGTACCCCGTTCGCGGCGGACTCGGCACCCGCGACGGCCGCCCGCATTCTCACCCAGCCGCCGCAGCTCGGCAGTCTGGCCGAGCCGCTGCGCAGCATCGTCGCGCTGACGCTGGCCAAGGACCCGGCCGCCCGCCCGGACGCGCACGAGCTGTTGTCGATGCTGCTCTCCGGCCGGATGCCACCGTCGCGCCAGACGGCCGAGGAGGCGCCGTGGCGCGAGTCGGGCGACGTCCCGTGGCAGGGGCAGTCCACCGACGCGCCGAAGGGCCGCCGACCGGCCGGCCGGACCCGGATGGCGCTCGTGTCGGCCACGGTGGTCGCCGTCGCCGTCGCCGCCGGGCTCACTGTGCAGCAGAACTTCCGTGGCCGCACGGACTCGCCCCGCCCGACGAGCCTCACGGAGAGCCCGGTGGCGCCGAAGAAGCCGGGCCTGGCCACCGGCATCTTCAGCGGCGAGCGGCGCACGGTCGTCCATCTCGTCGAGGTCGACCGGGAGCTCACCGCCGGCTCGGGTGCGCCGCGCGCCGCGGCGCCCGCCGGGAAGGAGGGCCTGGAGATCACCGGTACGCCGGAGGAGATGTTCGCGCTGGTGCCGTACGGGAACGATCATCTCGTCCGGGCGGTGGGACCGGCCGCCGCGCCCGGTCGTGAATGCCTGCACGTCGAGGAGCCGGTGCTCGGCACGTCGGCGGTGAGCGTGAAGGACTGCACGCCCGGTCCCGCCACCCTGTTCACCCTCGTCCCCACGGGACACAGTGACGGCGGACCCACGTTCCTGATCAGCAGTCAGGGCCGCGGCGAGCTGCAGTGGAGCACCGTCCGCAAGGAGCTCTACGTGCAGCCGGTCGGCAGCGGCCCGATCACCACCACCTTCCGCTTCGTGGACCAGGGGCCCTTGCGATGAGGTTCGCCGCGCTCGCCGTCGTGGTCCTGGCGGTCCTCGGCACCGGCACGGCGGCGTCGGCCCGGCCGCGGGACAAGGAGTCCTTCGAGGTCCACGGCGAGACCACGTGCACCGACGGCAGCGGCCGCTGGATGGTCCGGTGGACCATCGACAACAAGACCACCGAAGAGGCCAGGATCGTGGAGGCCAGGGTGGCGGCGGACGGACGAGACGCCGACGGGGCCGAGCTGCCCGGGTTCACGGACGGCTTCGCCCCCGCCCGGGGAAGCGGGCACATCTTCGACGAGCTGGTGGTGAGCGCCGACCAGGACGCGGCCCGGATCAGCGTGACACTGCGCTGGGAGGAGCCGGAGGCGACGTACGACATCAACCGGCTTTCCGACTACGTCGAACGGCCGGAGCCGTGCACGGTACGCCCTGAGGTGCCCGTACCCGCCGACCGGCCCGCGGGGCTCCTGCCGCTGGCGAAGTCCACCTGCACCGAGCTGCTCATCGCGATCACCACTCCGATCGACTCCGACATCACGGCCGCGGAGCTGCGGTCGAGCGTCACCAGGGCGCGCCAGGTGCTCACCCTGACGCGCGGCCGGGAGTCCATCGCCCGGTTCCCGGGGCGCGACGGTCTCGCCGTGGACGTCACCCTCGTCGGCGGCGCCGGCTGGGCCCGTACGGTGACCTGGCAACCGCCGGTCACCTGCGCCTCCGCGTCGGCATCGGCGCAGGCGCAGGCGCAGACCGGCCGGTCGTCACCGGCCACACGGGACATCCGCGTCACGGTGGCCGCGGTGACGGGCGCTGCTGTGCTGGCTGTGGCCGGCCTCGCCCTGCTCGCCTTCCGGCGTCGAAGCCGTCGCCGCTGAGGTCCGGCGCGGGCGCCACCTCGGCTGACGCCCGCGCGTGAACATGCCGCTATTTGAGGCCGGGGCCCTTCGCCTTGCCCTGCGCCCGGACCCACGGCGGGATCACGTCGGGACCGAGTTTCGTGGGATCGGCCCGGTACGGATTCGCGACGCCCCTGCCCCTGGTCGTCTCGATCCGGGCCGCGGCCGCCGCCCGGCTGTCGCGTACCCGGTGCGCGTGCGCGGCGGCGTATTTCTCCGTGGCCTCCCGGTTCATCGGGATCTTCGTCTTCGCCGCGGCCTCGGCGACCAGCGCGCTGTGCCGCTGCTTGCTCTCCCGCAGCTGCCCGTAGGTCTCCATCATGCCGTCGAAGGTTCTGTCCTTCGGCGGCCGGGGATACGGCGCCGAGAACGCCTCCCCGAGGGAGCCGTAGGTCCGCGGCGCGCTCGTGTGCCCGGACGAGGAGCCGAAGGGCTGACCGCCGCTCCGCGGCGCGTACACCGACGAACGCCGACTCAGCCCCGGGCTCTCGGAATACGAGGACCAGTCGGTGTTCGTGCCGTACGAGTACTGCTGTGCGGGTTGATCGTTCGGCATGGCGTTCTTCCTTTCGCTACCCGCCCGTCCCGGTCGGCCGGACGTCACGCCAGAGGGACGGATGGCGACCCGGCCCCGTTCACGATCAGACCTTTCTCCAGTTGACGCTTGATAAAGCAGATGCTTTAGTAAGGCCATGGGAACCACCCTCGAGGACCAGCGGCTCGACGCTCTGTTCACGGCGCTCAGCGATCGCACCAGGCGCGACATCGTGGCCCGGCTCAGCACCGGCGAGGCGACCGTCAAGGAGCTGGCGGAGCGGTACGCCATGACGATGCAGGCCGTCTCCCAGCACATCCAGGTGCTCGAACGCTCCGGCCTGGTCAGCCGCGGCCGGCACCGGCAGACCCGGCCCTGCCGGCTCGAGCCCGCGGCCCTGGAGGTCGCCGGCTCCTGGATCGAGCAGAGCCGGCGTACGTGGTCCGAGCGCATGGACCGGCTGGAGACGCACCTCGCCCGCCTGCAGGACGAGGCGGGGCGATGAGCGGCGACGAGCTCGTCTACCGCCGGGTCTTCCGCGCGTCCCGCGAGCTGGTCTGGCGCTGCCTCACCGAGCCCGCCGAGCTCGCACAGTTCTGGGGCCCCCGGGGCATGGTCACCCCGGTCGACGGCATCGTCGTCGAGCTCCGGCCCGGCGGCCGCTTCGAGACGTTGATGGTCGGCGGGCACGGCAGCCACCGGATGGTCGCCACGTTCACCGAGGTCGTTCCCCCCGAGCGGCTCGCCTGGGTCGAGCCGGCGAGCGGGATGCACACCACCAGCACCCTCGACGACCTCGGCGACGGCAGCACCGCCGTCGTCATCCGGCAGCGGCACGTGCCCGAGGCGATGCGGACGCCCGAGGCCCGCGCCGGCTTCCTCACCTCCCTCGACAAGCTCGAGGAACACCTCGCTCAGCTCACGCAAGGAGACCGAGAATGACCGACCTGCAGTCCTGGGTGGCGCCGACCTGCAACCGGCTCGCCGACCTGCTCGCCAGCGCGGGCGCCGAGACGTGGGACGCCCCGTCGCTGTGCGACAAGTGGCTGGTGCGCCACGTCGTCGCCCACATGACGATGCCGGCACGGCTGACCCCCGAGCAGTTCGGCGCCGAGATGGCAGCGGCCGGCGGCGACTTCGCCGTCCTCTCCGACACCGTGGCCGCGCGCGACGCCTCGCTGCCGGTCGCCGACCTTCTCGACCAGCTCCGCTCCCCCGCGCTGCACGCGTGGCAGCCGCCGGGCGGCGGTGCGGCCGGCGCGCTGAGCCACGCCGTCATCCACTCATTGGACGTGACGGTCGCGCTCGACCGGCCCGCGGCGGCGCCGGCGGAGGCGGTCATCGCGATCCTCGACCAGCTCACCGCCGCGAACGGCGCCTGGTTCGGGGTCGACCTGACCGATGTCCGGCTCGAGGCCGAGGACACCGCCTGGAGCTGGGGAAGCGGCCGGCCCCTTCGCGCCGGCAGCGGCTCGCTGGTCGCCCTGCTGAGCGGCCGGACACTGCCCGACGGCCGAGCCCTGCCCCGCCGCTGATCCGGTCGCAGGGCGCTCGGGACGGCGGCAGTCGCGCACCGCTGCTACGGTGCCTCCTCGAACATCGATCAAGATCACGGGGAGGCACCATGCGTACACTCAGGGTCGCTCTCGGCGCCGCCATGCTCGCCGCAGTGACCGCCACGGCGGGCTGCGGCGGCGGAAGCGACGACAAGGCCGCCTGCGACGCCATCAAGGCCGAGCTCACGAGCATCACCACCAAGGGCATGCAGCAGATCTCCGACCCGCAAGGGCTCGCCAAGACGTACGCCGACGGCGCGGCCAAGGTCCGCGCGGAGGGCAAGAAGGCCGGCGGCGACGTGCAGAACAACGCCGACGCCCTGGCGACCGTCATGGAGGAGTTCGGCAAGACGCTCACCGCCGGCAACGGTCAGATCCCGGACGCCTCGGCGTTCACCACCGCGAGCGTGAAGGTCAACGAGGCCTGCAGCTGAGACGCCGGCTCAGCGGTTCAGGTACGCGGCCAGACCACCGAGCTCCTCGCTGGCGATGAAGACCGAGCGCACGTTGAGGATGGCCTCCTCGACGTGCGCCGGGCAGCCCCATGCCGCATCGCCCCACGAGTCCGCGACCTTGATCTCGGCCGGTTCCGGACAGCCCAGGGTGCCGCCGAGCTGGCAGCGCTCGGGGTGCGGCGCGGCGGCCTGCGCGGCGGCGGCGGCGCGCATCTTCGCGGCCAGCTCCGCGGCGGCGGTCGCGCGCTGCTCCGCCTCGGCCCGCAGCTCCCGTTCGACGCGCACCAGCTTCTCCAGCTCGTCATGGGCGGACTTGGCGCGTGCCTCGGCCGCCCGTCGCGCCTGCTCACTGTGGTGGCGTTCGATGGCCAGCCCCGCGGTGCCGGTGAAGACCCGGGCGAGCGCGAGGTCGGCGTCCTGCGGCACCCGCGGCGTGCGGTGATACATGGCGAAGGTGCCCAGCAGGCCGCCGTCGCGGGCCAGGATCGGCGTGGACCAGCAGGCGGCCAGCCCGGCCCGCCCGGCCAGGTCCCGGAAGTCGGCCCAGAACGGGTCGGTCGCGATGTCGGTGACGACGACCGGTTCGCGCCGGTGGGCGGCGGTGCCGCAGGAGCCGACCCCCTCACCGGTGGCGATACCGTCGATGGCCTCGTTGTAGAAGCTCGGCAGGCTCGGCGCGGCCCCGTGGCGCAGGTGCAGGCCGTCGGGATCGGCGAGCAGCACCGAGACGAGCACCTCCTGGGGTGCCAGGTTCTCGATGCAGCGCGCCATCCCGTCGAGCACCTCGGCGAGCGGCGCCTGGCGGGCGATCTGCTCCAGCAGGGCGCGGTGCTCGGCCATCAGCCGCTGGGCGTGCTTGACCTGGGTGGTCTCCACGCCGAGCACCCGGATCCCGGTCACGTCGCCGCCGGCGTCGCGGCGCGGCTCGTACGTGAAGTCGAAGAAGGCCTCCCTCGCGTCCGGGCCGGTGCCCAGCACGACCCGGACGTCGCGGCCGGTGTACGGCTCGCCCGTCCGGTAGACGTCGTCCAGCAGCGCGATGAAGCCCTGCCCGGCCAGCTCGGGCATCAGCTCGGCGAGCGCGACCCCGGTGCGCGCCCGGTCCTCGCCGATGGTGGCGAGGAACGCCGGGTTCGCCGTCTCCAGCAGGTGCTCCGGCCCGGCCAGGGACGCGAAGACGGCGGTGGACTGCCCGAACAACGCGCGCAGGTCCTCCTCCGGTCCTTGCCGGCTGGGAGGCGTCGACAGGCCACGCTCGGAGGCTGGAGAGATCTGCACGCCCGCACCCTACGCGGCCGGGCACCTGACCGCACGAGCCACGGTACGCCCCGGTCAGGCGCGTACCATCTCCGGGCCGAACACCTCGTAGGCGATCCGGTCACCCGGCACACCGCGGCGCAGCAGGCCACTGCGGACGTGGTTCATGAACGGCACCGGCCCGCACAGGTGGACGTGCGCGCCGGACGGTACGGGGATCCGGTCGATGTCGACGCGCCCGGTGTTCACCCGGACCCGGTCGTCGCCGGCCGCCTGGTCACCCGAGGCGTGCTCGTACCAGAGCAGAGCTCGGTCCGCAGGGTCGGCAGAGCCCGCCGGAGCCGCGGCAGGTGACGGCGCAACGCGTGGGTGGAGCCCGCCCGGTCGGCGTGCACCAGCACCACCGGCCGGCCGGCGTCGTGTTCGGCGAGGTGTTCCAGGGCCGACATCGCCGGCGTCACCCCGATCCCGGCGCTGACCAGGAGCAGCGGGCCGCTCCCGTGGACGCTGCTCACGTCGCCGAACGGCGCGCTCAGCCGCACCTCGGCGCCGATGCCGACGTGCTCGTGCACGAAGGTCGACACCACGCCGGCGGGGCTGCCCGGGGTGGCGCGTACCCGTTTGACGGTGACCTGCCAGGCGGCGGCGCCCGGCGCTCCGGAGAGGCTGTACTGGCGGATCTGCCGGCCGCGGCCGCCGCCGAGCTCCACCGCGAGGGAGACGTACTGGCCCGGCACGAACGAACCGGCGGCCCGCCCGTCGGCGGGGGTGAGGACCAGGGAGACGACGTCGTCGGTCTCCTGGATCCGGTCCGCCACCCGCCAGGCGCGCCACACCTCGGCCGGATCCGTGACGCCGGCCCGCTGGTAGAGCCGTGCCTCGCGGGCGACGAGCTCGCAGGCGAACAACCAGTAGACCTCGTCCCAGGCCTGGGCCACCTCCGGTGTGACGGCGTCGCCGAGGACCTCGGCCACGGCTGCCAGCAGATGCCGGCCGACCATCGGATACTGCGCCGGGGTGATCCCGAGCGAGGCGTGCTTGTGCGCGATCCGCTCGAAGAGGGGCGCCCAAGCCGCGCCGGACGGGTTCACGAGCTGCTCGGCGTACCCGACGACCGCCCCGGCGAGGGCTTGGCGCTGCCGGCCGGTGGCCTGGTTGCCCCGGTTGAAGAGGTCGAGCAGCTCCGGGTGGGCGGCGAACATCCGCCGGTAGAAGGCACCGGTGATCGCCTCCCCATGGCGGCGGACGGCGGGCAGGGTCGAGGTCACCATGGCTGCCGACGACGGTGTGAGCACGAATCTCCTCCAAGCGGACGCGACGGCGAGGGCTGCCCGCCGGATCCCGACGCTAGGGGTGCACAATCGCCGGTTGAAGGGCCGAAGGTCCCGATGAGACCAGGAGGGCACGTGCGCTTCGCTCTGCCCGCACTCTTCGTCGACCTGCCCCGGGAGCAGGTCGACGAGGCTCGCGGCTTCTACGCGTCGAGAGTGGCCGGTCGTGGCCCCGCGAGCCGGGAGGAGCTGACGGCGGCACGGGCGGGCAGGCCCGCTCCACGGGCGGCCGAGCCGCCCGCCGTCGAAGCGGTGGAAGCGGGGGTGCCGATCCGCATCTTCACCCCCCGGACCGGTCCGCCTCGCGGCGTGTACCTGGACATACCCGGCGGCGGGTTCTATCTGGACTCCGCGGCGCGAGATGACGTCCGCAACCGCGGGCTGGCCGACGCCCTGCAGGTCGCCGTGGTCAGCGTCGACTACCGGCTGGCGCCCGAGCACCCGTGGCCGGCAGCCCCGGACGACTGCGCCGCGGTCGCGCTGTGGCTCGTCGAGGAGGCCGGCGCCCGCTTCGGAACGCCCCGGCTGGCGATCGGCGGCAGCTCCGCCGGAGCGAACCTCGCCCTGACGACCCTGTTGCGGCTGCGTGACCGGGGTGCCGCCGATCGTTTCACCGGCGCCGCCCTCCGGTTCGGCGCCTATGACCTCAGCGCACAGACTCCGGCGGGTCGCCGCATCGCCGACGAGTACTTCATCCAGGCGTACGCCGGCCACGTGGAGGACCGCACGGTTCCCGACATCTCCCCCGTCTTCGCAGACCTCGGCGGGCTTCCGCCGACGCTGGTCGTCGTCGGCGGCGACGACGTGCTGCTGGAGGACAACCTGGCGCTGGCCGGCCGGCTCGCGGCGGCCGGCAACGACGTCGAGGTCCGGATCTACCCCGGGGTGCCCCACGGCTTCACGGGTCACCCCACGGCACTGGCCCGGACGGCGCTCGACGGCATCGGCTCCTGGCTGAGCGACCGCATCAGGGGATGACGGCCTGCTTGCGCCAGGCCTCGGTCACACGGTCGAGGGCGTCGTGGTCGAGGCTCATGCCGCCGAAGTTGGCGAGCGTACTCATCGGCATCGTCCCGATGACCTGGATCAGCTCGTCCTGCAGCACCGCGGCCGGCTGGCCGTTGCGCACCTCCTCCTCGACGAGCCGCCGGCCGGCCGGGTCGCTCATCCACTCCTGCAGAGTGGAGTCGCGATCGAGCGGAGCGGCGAGGGTGGGCGCCTCGACGGTGACCGTCCTCGACACCAGATCGCGGGAGTGGCGGCCGACGGCGATGACGAAGTCGCCCGCCTCGACCACCCACCTGCGGTGCCGGGCCGACCAGAACGCGAAGGCCCGCTGGTCCAGCTCGATGGACACCTCCTGCGACGCTCCCGCGGCCAGGCGTACCTTGGCGAACCCCTTCAGCTCCCGGACCGGGCGCGTCACGCTCGACTCGACGTCCCCGACGTAGACCTGCACCACCTCCGCGCCGTCGACGGTGCCCGTGTTGCTGACGGTGACCGAGACCGTGACGCCGAAGGTTCCCTCGGCGACGGAACCGTGGATGGTCACGGCCGGATCCGAGATCTCGAAGCTGGTGTACGACAGCCCGAAGCCGAACGGGTACGCGACGTCCTGGTGGCACTTGTCGTAGCCCCGGTAGCCGATGAACAGGCCCTCCCCGTAGCGCACCACGTGGGAGTCGCCCGGGAAGTTGAGGTAGGACGAGTTGTCCTCGAGGCGATGCGGGATGCTCTCGGCCAGCCGGCCGGAGGGGTTGACGGTGCCGCGGAGCACGTCGGCGATCGCGCCGCCGGCGGCCTGACCGCCGAGCCAGGCCTCCACCAGCGCCCGGGCGTAAGGGACGACGTCGCCGAGGAGCACCGTCGAGCCGTTGACCAGGACGACCACCACGTCGGGGTTGGCGGCGGCCACCGCTCGCAGCGCCTCGAGCTGGTTGGCCGGCAGGTTCATGTGGGTCCGGTCGAAGCCCTCGGACTCGTCCGCCGCGGGCAGCCCGATCACCATGACGACGGTGTCCGCCGCACCGGCCACCCGCTCGGCCTCGGCGCGCAGGGCGGCGTCGTCGGCGGTCCCGCCGATGCCGTACCCGGCCGCGAAGGGCACGTCGGCGTGGACGGCGCGCAGCTCGTCGAGCAGCGAGTCGACGCGGGTCGGGTTGACCTGCGACGACCCGGCGCCCTGGAAGCGCGGGGTGCGGGCGAACTCGCCGATCACCGCGATCCGGGCATCGGCGGCCAGGGGCAGGACGCCGTCGTTCTTCAGCAGCACGATCGACTCGGCGGCCGCCTCGCGGGCCAGCGCGTGGTGGGCTTCCGCGTCGAACGACTCGTCGAGCTCGAGGACGGGCATGCCCTTGGCGACCAGCTCCAGCACCTTGCGGACCCGCGCGTCGAGCACGTCGGCGGGCACCTCGCCCGCCTCGACCGCCGCGACGACCGACTCGGGGCTGCGGCCCAGGGCGGGCGGCATCTCCAGGTCCAGCCCGGCCAGCAGCGCCGGGACACGGTGGTAGACGGCACCCCAGTCGGAGACGATCACGCCTTCGAACCCGAACTCCTCCCGCAGCACGGTCGTGAGCAGCCACGCGTTCTCCGACGCCGACCGGCCGTTGACCTTGTTGTACGCGCACATCACCGTCCACGGCTGGGCGGCCGTGACGACGCGTTCGAAGGCGGGCAGGTAGATCTCGCGCAGCGTACGCTCGTCGACCTGGGCGTCCACCCGCAACCGGTCGGTCTCCTGGTTGTTGGCGGCGTAGTGCTTCACCGAGGTGCCGACGCCCCCGGACTGGATGCCCTCGACGATGCCGACGGCGAGCTCACCGGCCAGGTACGGGTCCTCGGAGAAGTACTCGAAGTTGCGCCCGCACAGCGGCGACCGCTTCATGTTGATGCCGGGGCCGAGGATCACCGACAGGTGGCAGGCGCGGGCCTCCTGGGCCAGCGCCCGGCCGATGCGGCGCAGCAGCTCCGGGTTCCAGGCGCTCGCGACGGCCGAGGCGGTGGGGAAGCAGGTCGCCGGCACGGATCCGCCCAGGCCGAGGTGGTCGCCCTCCCCCGGCTGGGCGCGCAGCCCGTGCGGGCCGTCGGACACCATGATCCGCGGAATGCCCAGGCGCTCGACGGGCGCGGTGTACCAGAACGAGGAGCCGCTGGTCAGCGCGGCCTTCTCGGCGACGGTGAGCTCGATCAGCAGGCGATCGACGTCCAGCATGGCGGGTCACCGCACCTTCTTGATCGGCAGGACGACCAGGGCGCCGACCAGCGCCGCCACGCCTGCGGTGTAGAGCAGCAGGTTGTAGTTCTGGTTGTCCACGCTGGAGACCGCGAGCAGCGCGGCACCGAACACCGGGGCGACGGTCTGCGGCAGGGCGTTGGCCATGTTGAACACGCCCAGGTCCTTGCCGGAGTCGTCGGGGTTGGGCAGCACGTCGACGACCAGCGCCAGGTCGACGCCGACGTAGATGCCGTACGCGACGCCCATCAACGCCTCGACCAGGTAGAACTGGGTCACCGTGGTGACGTGCGCCAGCGCGACGATGCCGATCCCGAACAGCAGGGTCGAGCCGGCCACCAGGAACTTCCGGCGGCCCGTACGGTCGGAGATCTTGCCGGCGACCCAGCCGGACGCGATCAGGGCGACCGTGTAGACCAGCACGCCGATGGTGACCGCCGCGGGTGCGTCGTCCTCGGACAGGCCCAGCTCGTCCTGGAGGAAGAACAGCCGGAACGTGGTGAACATGAAGGTGGCCAGCGTGATCAGGAACCGCGACCACCAGGCGAGCGCGAAGTCGGGATACTTGCGCGGGCTGAGCCAGAACGTGGTGACCCACTCGTGGAGATCCATCCGGGGCGGCCGGGTCCGCAGGTGCTGGTCCGGCAGGATGACCGCGAACAGCAGCATCGCGCCGATCGACAGGATGGACGGGACCACGAACAGGATCACCATGTGGTGCTGGAACAGCTGCGCGACGTAGGTGCCACCGAGGATGCCGACGTTCTGCGCGATGCCCAGCAGCGACGACACGCTGCCGCGCTGGAACTTGGGAACCTGGTCGGAGATGGTGGCGATGAACGGCGCCAGGGTCGCGTTCGCGCCCAGCTGCGCGAGGCACCAGCCGGCGGTGACGGTGGCGACGTTCTGGCCCAGGGCCATCACGAGGAACGCCAGGGTCATGACGACGGTGCCGCCGACGATCCACGGGCGGCGCCGGCCCCAGCGTGAGGTGGTGCGGTCGGAGAACCGGCCGAACAGCACGTTGCCGATCACGGCGAACAGCGCGCCGAAGCCGGCCACGGTGCCCAGCGCCGAGGTCTTCTGGTCGTCGGGGACGATCTGCTGGACCTTCACGCCGATCCCGATGATCGCCGGACCCAGCAGCGCGACGAAGAAGACGAACTGGGCGAAGACCAGGCCCGTCACGTACTTCCAGGTGACCGGCTCGGTGGGTTCGGCGAACCAGTGGTGTTCGTGCGGATCCTTGACGTCGAGTGCGACGGCCGCCTCATCGGTCGGCGGCAGTTCGCCGTACGGGCTACCCGGAGTGCTCATCGCCACCTCACGCGGATGATCGCTAAATCGATTACCTTCTCTCTCTTCGCTGTCTACTGCGCCTTCCCCGGGTACACCCGGCCGGGGCGCCAAAACAGTCGATATCTGACTTCACGCTCATGAGGAGCGCGGCCGAACGGCTACCATCAAGCCCATGCCACGTCCCGAAGCAGCGGAGGCGCTCGCGCAGCAGCATGCGGACATGCTGCGGCTGGCCCGCACCCTGCACGACCTCGCATCGAACGCCGACCGCAGCGACGTGGTGGGTCTCGCCGACGAGATCATCCTCGCGCTCGACGGCGCCCCGGAAGCCGCCGGCTCACCCGACACGGACCGCGAGGACCGGGGCCCCGCCGCCCTGCGGCTCATCGACCGGGTGCTGCAGGGCATTCCCCTCTGATCCCGGCCTGGTTCGGCTACCCGGTCCCGACGGTACGCAGGGTGGCCAGCACCAGCGTCCGCGTCACGGCGATGACGTCGCTGAAGCGGACCTGCTCCTGAGGGCCGTGGGCGTGGCGTACATCGCCGGGGCCGTACTGCAGGGTCGGGATGCCCGCACCGGCATACAGCCGCAGGTCGCTGCCGTAGGGGGCGCCTCGCTCGAGCGGCCGGGCACTTCCGGTGGCGTCCGCGTGCGCGGCGCCGACCAGGGCTGCCAGCGGGTGCCCGGCCGGGAGCCGTCCGCTGGCGAACTGTCCTCCCGGCCACGTGACGGTGGCAGGGTGGGCGCGCAGCCAAGGGTCGTCCGCGCAGGCTTCAGCCACGCACTGCTCCAGGTCGGCGCGGGCCAGGGCGGGATCCTCACCGAGCCGGACGCCCAGCCGCCCCTCGGCCACCAGCAGGTCCGGCACGCTGCTGGCCCAGTCGCCGGCCCGGACCGTGCCGACCGACAGCGGGTACGGCACGGGGTACTCGGACATGAGCGGATCGGCGTCGGCGTTCCGCCGGGCTTCCAGGCGCGCCAGGGCGCGGTGGATGGGCAGGTACGCGTCGATCGCGCTCACGCCCGCGTACCGGGTGCTGCCGTGGGTGGCCTTGCCCGGAACGTCGATGCGGAAGGTGAGGGCGCCGGCGTTCGCCACCATGAGCGCGCCGCTGGTCGGCTCGGGGATGATGCAGGCGTCACCGGTGTGGCCGCGCGCCAGGGTGCCGAACGCGCCGAGCCCGCCGTCCTCCTCGCTGACGACGAAGTGGGCGGCCACCCGGCCGCGCAGCCGCACGCCGGCCGCCCGCACCGCGGCCAGCGCGGCGAGGATCGCCACCACGCCGGCTTTCATGTCGCACGCTCCTCGGGCGTGCACCACGTCGCCGTCGACCCGGGGGCGGAACGGGTCCCCTCGCCACTGAGCGGGGTCGCCGGGCGGGACGACGTCGACGTGGCCCTGAAGGATCAGGGCCGGCCCGTCGTCGCGGTGCGCGGTGCCGCCGACCAGGCCCCACGCCTCGGTACGTGGGGCCTCGCCGCCGGGGAAGCCGGGGTCCGCGTGCAGCTCGGGCAGGTTCATCGACCACAGGTCGACGTCGAGGCCCATCCGCTCCAGGCGCCGCGCAAGGTCGTGCTGCAGCTCGGACTCCGCGGCGCTGCCCGTGACGCTCGGCACCTCGAGAAGCTCGAGCAGCATCCGGGAGGCGGCCGCCTCGTCCACGGCGGCCAGCGCGGACGCTTCGACATCACTGAGGTTCGCGGGCATGGGCGGAGACTACGGTCGCCCGGACACCGCAACAATCACCGTTTCGTTCAGGCGCCCCGCCTGGCTGCCGGATAGAGCGCGAAGCGCAGCAGCTGCGAGACGTCCACGGCGCCGCCCATCGCGAGGAAGCCCGCGCGGTTCGGGTGCAGGTGGTCGCCCGGCCCGCCGACGCTGCTGTTCGTGTCGTACGCCGGCAGCAGGTGCCCGGGGTTGGCCGGGTCCTCGGTCACCGCGGCGAAGTCGGCGACCCCGTCGAACCTCCCGCTCGTCCGGATGAAGTCGTTGATCGCCCGCCGTTCGGCGTCGGTCTCCGGGGTGCCGTACAGGCCGAAAGCCGTGCCCGCGGAGGGCGTCAGCGTGGCACCGATGATCTTGATGCCGCGGGCGTGCACCCGGCGGATGATCTCCTGGTAGCCGGCGATGACCTGCTCCGCGGTGGCCCCGCCGCCGCCCAGGTCGTTGATGCCCTCCAGGAGGATGACGACCCGTACGCCGGGCCGGTCGAGGACGTCGCGCTCCAGCCGGTCGACGGCGGGCGGCCCGTCGCAGGGCGTGCAGCCGCCGGGCAGGCGCCCGATCCGGGTGACCATGTTGCCGCCGATCGCCTCCGTGACGACGGAGACCTCGCGGCCGGTCGGTGTGCGCTCGTCCAGCCGGCGCTGCACGACGTCGGGCCACCGGTCCCGGCCGTTGATGGTGGAGAAGAAGCCGTCCGTGATGGAGTCGCCGAAGGCCACCACCGTGGCGCCGCCGGAGCGCTGGACCCGGACCTCCGAGACGAAGAACCACGAGGTGGTCGAGTGCGGGTACGCCGTCTCGGCGACATCGCCGGTGTGGTCGCCGGCGTTCGGGGCGGACGCGTACGAGGTGGTGAACGCGGCCGCGTGCCAGGTCATCGGCCCGCTGTCGCCGGCGACGTACAGGCTAACGGCGAGGTTCTGGGACGGGGCGTCGGTGACCTTGACCGACACCGGGTCGCTCAGGGCCGTCCGCCCGGCCGGGACGGTGACCGACCGCCGGCCGGAGAAGGTGAGCGCCCGGTTCGTGCCCGGGACGAGGTTCCCGCCGATGCGCTGCAGGCCCACGGACGCCCGGCCGAAGGTCACCGGCCGGGTGCCGAACTCGTTGGTCACCCGGACCCGCCAGCTCGTGCCCTCGGCGCCGGGCGGGACGATCATCCGTACCGTCTGGTTGTGGGCCTGGTTGTCCGGGAAGGCCGCGGTCAGCAGCGGCGCCGTGTTCCCGGGGCCGGCCGGCCCGGTCGGCCCGGGCTGACCGACGGAGTAACCGACCGGATAGACACCTTGCGCGGACCCGGTCCATCCGTCGATCCAGGCGTGCGACGCCCCGGTCGCGGCCGCGACGGGTTCCTGCGACACGGCGACCGCCGGCGCCAGCAGTACCCAAGTGAACGCCGCGACGGCGGCTCGGCTCGGACGTGTGACTCGCATGTCGGCTCCTTTGCGGACGTGGAGGTCACGATGCGGCTATTCATCGATAGTCATCGTCACCACGCGCAAGGTGCGCGTGTCACCGGCTGCGCGGCACCCGGCCGGTGACCCGCTGCCACAGCCAGCCCGAGGGGACGGTCCGGCCGGTGAGGACGTACTCGCTGACGGCGAGGTGGGTGGTGGTGTCGAGCAGGGCCCGGCGCGCCGACGGGCGGCCGGCGAACAGGAGCTGGTCGCCGGGCGCCAGGGTGACGTCCTCGTCCGGGCCGAGGATGTCCTCGGTCTCCCGGTGCAGCAGCAGGGGCACGGCGGCGATGGCCTGCCCCCGGTCCTGCGGGCTGCGCAGGAGGTCGCCGACGGTGGCGTCACCGGTTCGCAGGTACGGCTGGAGAGCCGGCGCGTCGCGACGGGTCAGCTCGATCTTCCACACGCTGCCCAGGCGGTGGCCGCAGTGCCGGGTCAGACGGTCGATCATACCGGCGGCCCAGGCGTCGCCCCGGCCCGGCATGTCCTGCAGGAACCGCCACAGCAGCGGTGTGCTCAGCTGCGCGTAGATCTCGCGCGCCACCGTCTCCGCGGGCACCAGGAGACGGTCGGTCTCCATTGCCGCGAACAGGGGCGCACTGGCCGGACCATTCTGCCGTGAGGCGATGAACAACGAAGGGTTGATCCTGCGGGCGGCGGCGATGAGGGACAGGTTCGTCGTGTCGTTGTCGGTGCCGGCGACGAAACCGACCGCGTGCTCCAGCCCCGCGCGGGCCATCACGGCCGGCTCGGAGGCGTCCCCCACGACGACCCCCGGCTCGGGCCCGGCGTCCGGCCGCAGGTCGATGATGACGACGTCCAGGCCCTCCGCGCGCAGGTCCTCCGCGAGTTTCCGGCCGAAGCGGCCATAGCCGCAGATGACCCAGCGCCCGGCGGTCGGCGGCCGGCCCTGGGCCGGCAGCTCCGCGCCCGGGCCGCTCTCCAGCCAGGACATCAGCTGGTACGAGGCGGGTGCGCGCAGGGCGAGCCGCAGATGGTCGCCGAAGCGGTCGAAGGGGTTGACCACGGCCGGGGCGCCGAAGTCCCGCATCCGCTGCTCGATCGCCGGGGACACGGTGCGGGCGATGACCGGCAGGCCGGGCCGCAGCAGCGCGGCCGTCATCGCGACGATCAGGTTGACCTCGTCGTCGTCGGTCAGCGCCAGGACACCCTCGCAGCGCGGATGCTCGAGGCCGGCCACGCCCAGGGTGTGCGGGTCGCTGCCGTCGGCGGCCAGGCCCGGGACGTCGGCGTGGTACGAGTCGATGTCCAGCACGTCGACGCGCTCCCCCGCGACGTCCAGCACGACGAAGCGCCGGCCGATGGCGTCCAGCGAGCGGCCGAGCAGCTGTCCCGTCTGCCCGTACCCGACGACCAGCAGGAACGGCTCCCGCAGCCGGGCCACCGTGCGGGTGAAGCGTTGCAGGCCGAGGGCCTGCCGGAACGCGCGGTCCTGCAACAGGGTGAGCAGCGACCCGATCGCGTACGCCCACCCGATGACCGTCAGGTAGATGGTCGCCGTCACCCACAGCCGCTGGGCGCCGGTGAACGGCTGCGGGATCTCGCCGTACCCGATGGTGGTCGCCGTGTAGCTCATGAAGTAGAACGCGTCGAAGAAGCCCATCCGGGTGGCCTGCCCGGCCTCGTCCCGACCGGGGATCAGCGTCAGTCCCAGCACGCTGACCGCGAAGATCGTGATGAGGACGATCAGGGGCGCCCGCATCCGGCGGAGGATCAGGAAGATCGTGGAGGACGTCTCCGCCGACCGGGCGCGCCACGCCCGCAGTGCCGAACCAGCCACGGCCCCTCCCTGTCAGCGGCGGTGGAAGGACACGGTCTCGATCACCAGCAGCACGACGGACACGAGGTTGGCCAGCAGCGCACCGCCGGACAGCGACACCACGCTGGCCATCTCCGCCCCCTCCAGGCCGCCCGACGAGATCTGCGTGGCGTACGCCCACGTCAGCGCGGCGGCGATGAGCTGCAGGTCGGCGACGAGGCTGGTGGCCAGGTGCACCGCGCCGATCTGGGTACGGTCGCCGAACTTCAGCACGGTCGCGATGAGACTCACCACCACGGCGGCGAACAGCTCGTAGACGTTGTGCAGCGAGGGGTCGGACAGGTCGCCGATGAAGAACCCGAAGTTGAGCGTCGCCGCCAGCAGCACGAAGAAGCCGAAGATCACCTTCTCGAGACTCATGAGCCCAGTATTTCGACGTAGCCGGCGTTTCCGTGCACCCGGATGCGCTGACCGTCGCGGATCCGGGTGGTGGCGTCCGGCACGCCGATGACAGCCGGCAGGCCGTACTCACGGGCGACGACCGCCCCGTGCGTCATCAGGCCGCCCACCTCCGTCACCAGTCCCGCGATGGCGACGAACAGCGGCGACCAGCTGGGATCGGTGTAGGCGGTGACGAGGATGTCGCCGGGTTCCAGGTCGGCGTCGGCCATGTCGAGCACGACGCGCGCCCGCCCCTCCACGGTGCCGGCCGAGACCGGGAGCCCGACCAGCGCGCCGGGCGGCGCGTCGTCGCGGTGGTACGCCCCGGAGATGCACTCGCCGTCCGACGTGAGCAGCCGGGGCGGCGTGAGCGCCTGGTAGGCCCGGAACTCGTCCTTGCGCCGGCGGATGAGCCGGTCGTCGGCCCGCTGCGTCAGCACGGCCTCGCGCAGCTCCTCGAACGTGAGGTAGAAGGCGTCCTCCCGATCCCCCAGCACGCCGGCCCGCACGAGCTGGTCGGCCTCCTCGAGCAGCGCCCGCTTGTAGACGAAGTACCGGCTGATGATGGCGTACTTCGGGTACTCCCGGTAGCCGATGAAGGTCCGGACCCGGTCGATCATCCGCTTGATCTCGTCGGCCTTGCGCTCGCCGTCCGGCAGCGCCCGCAGGCGCTCCAGGACGTCGCGTTCCTTCTCCTCCGCCCGCTGCCTGCCCTGCTCGAAGCGCAGCCGCCCGGCGCCGGGCCCGAAGTTCCGGACGTGGTCGAGGATCACGGGTACGAGCGTGGCCGGCTCCTCGCTCCACCGTGGCCTCGTGATGTCGATCTCGCCAGGGCAGCGCATGCCGTACGTGTCGAGGTACGCCCCGATGGCGTCGCGCGCCTCCGGACCGCCCGGCAGCTTGGCCAGCTCGTCCAGGAAGTCGTCGTCGCGTACGGTCCGCAGGAAGGCGACCACCTCCGGATGCGGGCGGACCACGTCCGCGACGTCCAGCAGCGCCAGCCCCATCTCCGAGGTGACGTTGCCGGGCGCGGACAGGGTGAGCGTGTCGGCAGCGTTCTTCTCCCCCAGCCACTCCTGCAGCCGCTCGTTGAGCCACCACGTGGCTTCCATCCCGGCCATGATCGCCTGCATGCTGAGCGGCTCGGCCAGGAACCGCTTGTGCTCCTGGAACGCCGCCTCGAGGAACTCGAACCGGGCCGGTCCCGACGTCTTCCAGATGTCGCGCTGCAGGGCGGCGATGGACGCCCGGCTGCGATCGACCAGGTCGGTCACGATCGCCGGATCGGTCTCGATCGGACTCGGCGCGCCGCCCGGCAGATGAGGGGCCGCAGCCTCGTCCGTCGGGGCCGGCAGGAAGTCGCTCGCGAGGACCGTCTCCAGCGCGTCCCTGGTCAGCGGATCGGACCGCCCCGACAGGGCGAGCAGACCCGCGCGGCCCGACGACGACGCCAGATGCCGGGTGGCGTCGACGAACAGCCGCCCACCGGCGTGGCACATCGGCGCGAGCGCGGTCAGCTGCCACACGGACAGCCCCAGCGGCTTCATGGCGTCCGTCATCATCTGCTGATGGCCGACGGAGAGGTACACGTGGTTCCCGCCGTCGTGCGACTCCGGCACGGGGAACAGCGTCGTGATCGGCCGGCTCTGGACGATCGAGAAATCGTCACCGGCCAGGCACCACTCGATGTCCTGCGGCCGGCCGAAGTGCGCCTCGATCCGCCGGCCCAGCCCCACCAGCCGGAGAACCTGGGTCTCCGTCAGCACCGGCCGCCCCGGCGCCCGTTCCACGATCTCACCGTCGCGAACCTTGAACCCGTCGGCGTTCACGAGACCCGAGACCAGCGCCTCGCCGAGGCCGGCGGTGGCCTCCACGGCCGCGACCTTCCGGTTGCCCGTGACGGGATCGGCCGTGAACAGCACGCCGGACGCCTCCGGAACCACCATCCGCTGCACGACGACGGCCATGCTCACCGCCCGGTGGTCGATGCCGTGGCGCCGGCGGTACGCGACGGCCCGCTCGGTGAACAGCGAGGCCCAGCACCGGCTGACGGCCGTCAGCACCGCCTCGGCACCGATGACGTTCAGGAAGCTGTCCTGCTGGCCCGCGAAGGAGGCGGTGGGCAGGTCCTCGGCCGTCGCGCTGGACCGGACGGCGTAGGCGGCCTGATCGCTCTCACCGAGCTGCGTGAGGGCCCCGGTGATCGCCGCCGCGACGTCATCCGGAATGGCGGTCTCTTCGATGATCCGGCGGATCTGTGCGCTGACCTTGTCGCCGGATTCCGCTCGCGACAGCTCCTCGAGCAGGTCGTCGATCCCCGCCGCTTCCGCGAGAATCCGCCGGAAGGCATCCGTCGTCACGCAGAAGCCGGCCGGCACGGTGACGCCGTCCATTCGTGACAGCACCCCCAGGTTCGCACCCTTGCCACCGACGAGCGCCACGTCCTCCTCGCCGGCTTCCACGAGGTCGCACACGTACGTCTCACTCATCCGACACCCTCGTCCCTCGGTCCGACCGACGATTCTGCGGGACGACCCGGGCCTTGCGGCAAGCCCTCCAGCTCGATATACATTCAAGTGGGCGAGGAGAGCGATCTCCTTGCCTTTCGTCTTCTGGCCCCCCTTCGCGTAGCCGACCGCCCCGTCGCACTCACTCTTCGGGGGCGTCTCCCGTTCGCACCAAGCGCTCGCGACTCAGATACCGAACCGGCAGCTGGTCGAGCCGCAGCGTGACAACTTTCGCCTCCCCGGCCGACTGCGGCGCCTGCTGTTCCACGTGCGTCAGCCCGGCTCCAACTGGCCGTACCTCTTCGACGGCCCTGCTCGACACCGTCCACTTGGCGCCCGGCCTGGTTCCCCGGGGGCGACGATCGAGTACGGCCAGCCCTGATCATGCGGTGTTCGTCCTTGCCGCGGCCGCAAGGGGGCGGAAGGAGCGTTGCGGGCTGTAGTTCCAGTGCGGGCGCAGACACGGCAAGACGTCCACGTCGAGCACCAGCCGAGATGAGTTCACCATCAACAGTCCCACGGAGGGTCTCGTTCACCTTTCCGCCGTGATCGGCGGCAGCCATTTCGCTGGTTCGACAGGACCATGGCCGCTGCTTCGATGACGCCGCCGTATTCGCGCGCAGGGAAGCGGCGGTCAGGTTTTGATCGAGCCCGTTTTCGGGTCGCAAGAATTACCCGGCACGATGCGCGGCTGTCGCGTCCGGCGGGAGGTGGCGGGCCGGCGGCCAGCACCCGCTGCGCGACCACCGCCTCGAGTCGGTGGTCTGCTGCGCCGGTGCTTCGCGCACTGCCGTTCTCAGGTGCGGCGCGTCGCCCCCGCTCGTCGTCTTGTGCCGGGCTGTCCGGCTGGTCCGGGTGATCAGTTGGGTCACCCGAATCCGTCAGGCTGCTCGGCGCTCCGGGGCGCCGATCACCGGGGCGGGAGTCACCGGGGCGGAGGTGATGAGGGCCGAGCTGCGGCTTCGTGGACTGGTCCGCGGTCTCGCGCGGCCGGCGCAAGCGCCGGGAATGACGTCGCACCAAGCCCCACGAGCGGTGCCGCTCATGCTCGCGCCGGAACTCCTCAGCGGCCGGCGAGTAATTGCGACGCAGCGTCCGGTCCCGCACATTCTTCGTGGGGAACAATGCGAGCTGCGCCATTCCCCTATTGTCTCAGACGCCCCACACGCTGCACGAAGACGACCGCCCGTATTTCATATCAAGAAATCATCCGCGGTCACCTGGATGATCCGCTGATCCACCCTCCGCCCGCCCTCCACGCACTCTCGAACTCGGCTTCCGTGATCTCGAAGTCGCTCCACTCATCGCCAGAGTCGTAGAGGCTTGCTTCGCCCAGACCGCCGTAGCGGTCCTTTTGATGACTGGGGCCGTAGCGCAGGATGCGGCCGGCGTCGTACACCTCGATCTGCCGAACGGGCCAGCCGTCATCACCGACCTCGAAGTACCAGACTGAATGGCCCCAGCCGTCGAATCCATCGCCTCGGGACTCGTTCCAGCGACGGCGATAGAAGCGATTCGGCACAGCGGAAGGGTACCTTTGCGTGACGCCGTCTTCTGCCGGGTGTCCGAGCAGCGACGGATCAGGCATCCGCTCCTCTACGAGCAGGGTCCACCCCCCAGGTCGGTACCTCCTGCGGCGCCGGGCGTCCGGCCGCTTCTTCCAAAGCGAGGACCAGACGACGACATCCGGCTCGCCGACGTCGACCAGCTTCGGTGACTGCTCATCGTCCACGAGCAACAGCCGTCGTCGAGCTGAATCCCGGCCGGGTTCGGGCAACACCTCGAAGGCGACACGGGGTGGTGCCGGCTGATGACGCTGCCGGCTGCCCGCTACAAGCATCCCTCCAAGGGGGGGCGCTCTCTCATGCCACCGACAAGGCGTGGCCGACCCTCGCACATCACATGGCAAGAACTGTCGCGCATCACCTGCCCCGGCGGGTATCTTCCCCACCCGCACGGGCCGGTCCATCGGCGCTCACCGTGGCCGGCAGCGACGCAGCGTTCGAGCCGGAGATTGAATCACAAGCTAAGACCGGTCGGCCGGGGTGATCAGCTCCACATTGTTCGCGGCGAGGGCCTTCCTCAGGCCGGGCGGGGGCGCGGCGTCGGTCACCAGGTAGTCCGCGCTGCTCAGGTCCGACACCTGGGCGAAGAGCCGGCGGCCGAACTTCGAGGAGTCGGCGAGGATGGCGACGCGGGTGGCGCGCGAGATCATCTCTTTCATCATCGCGGCCTCGGCGAGGTTGCTCGTCGTGTAGCCGGCGTCCTCGGCGACCGCGCCGACGCCGATCAGTGCCAGGTCGCAGCTGATGTCCAGGTCGGCGCCGCCGGTGACCCGGAAGCTGACGGGCCCGACCGTGGCGAGGGTGAGTGAGCGGACGGCGCCGCCGAAGAGGTAGATGTCGCGGATCGCCGTGGGCGCCAGCGCACCGGGGACCAGCAGGTTGTTCGTCGCCACCGTGAGATCGCGGTGCCGGCGGAGCTCGCGGGCCAGAGCGAGGGTCGTCGTCCCGCCGTTGATCATGATCGTCGAGCCGTCCTGGACCAGCGCCGCGGCGAGCGCCGCGATCTTCTCCTTCTCCTGCTCCTGGATGGTGAGCCGCTGGTCGACGGCGCGGTCGGTGCGGGAGATCGTCGCGAGGCTGACGGCGCCGCCGTACGTCCGCACGAGAACACCCTCGGCGCTCAGCTGGTCGAGATCGCGCCGGACCGTGTCGATGGAGACGCCGAACCGGTCGGCCAGCTCGCCGACCGTGACCTGCCCGGCCTCGGCGACGTACGCGGCCAGCTGGGCCTTGCGCCCCGCGGGCAGGTGGCGCGGCCGCTCCTCCTTGTCGACGCTCACGTATCCCCCTCCGTAGGTGCGGCAGTATGCCACGACCTCGCGAAGAGCCGCATCACACGCACCGGTGTATTGCTCCCTTCTTCCGGATGCCGCAAGAGTCTGCCGTACTGCACAGCTCTTTGCTGTTCTTTGCTGCTAGCGTGACGCGACCACGGCAGAGAACAGGTGAATGTGTCGATAGAAGGAGCTCGCCATGGCGGTGCAAGCAACTCGACGGAGACGACTGACAGGGGCCGTGACAGCGGCCGCGATGGCTGCGGTCGTGGCGGCCTGCGGCTCGGGTGACTCGGGTGGCGCCGCTTCGGACGGCACCGTGACGCTCGAGTTCGCCCAGTGGTGGGGAGCCGAGCTCCCGGCCGGGGACTTCGACAAGATGATCTCCGACTTCACGGCCCAGAACCCGAAGATCAAGGTCAAGCTGCTCAGTGCGCCGTACGCCTCGACCAAGCAGCAGCTCGTGACCGGCGCGGCGTCCAAGACCCTGCCCGACGTGGTGGGCCTGGACGGCGCCTGGGTCAACGACTTCGCCAAGCAGGGTGCCATCACCGACCTGTCGCAGCTGATGAGCGACGCCAAGTACGACACCAGCCAGCTCGCCAGCCAGGTGCAGGTCAAGGGCAAGACGTACATGATCCCCGTGGTCAATTTCGTCTACCCGCTCTTCGTCAACAAGGACCTGCTGACCAAGGCGGGCGTCGGCAGCGTGCCGGCCACGCGTACCGAGTTCCTCGACGCCGCCAAGAAGATCAGCGCGTCCGGCGGCGACGTCAAGGGCTGGGCCCTTCCGCTCGACACCGCCGTGCCCAACGGCATCCAGAACGACGTCATGTCGTGGCTCTGGGCGTCCGGCGGCAGCATGCTCGCCGACGGCAGGCCCAACCTCACCAGCCCGCAGGTGAAGAGCACGGTCGAGTACGTGAAGAGCCTGAACGACGCCGGCGTCGTCGCGCCCGGCTCGCTCACCATGAAGGAGCAGGACAAGGTCGAGAAGTTCACCAACGGCCAGGTCGGCATGATGATCGACTCGCTCGCGCACATCAACCTCATCAAGAAGAGCAAGCCCGACCTGAAGTTCGAGGTGGCGGCCATCCCGGCCGAGGACGGCTACACCGGCAAGCGCGGCCTGCCGTACGCGTCCTGGGGCATCGGCATCTCCAACTCCACGAAGCACAAGGCCGAGGCCTTCAAGCTCGTGCAGTACCTGATGAGCCAGGAGACCAACGCCAAGCTGAGCACGATCGCGAACGGCTTCCCCGGCAACAAGAACGCGAAGCCGGACTTCAGCAAGAGCGACCCGCTGTTCAAGACCGCGTTCGACATCTACTCCAAGGGCTACCCGGCCAACGAGTTCGTCGGCCTGCCCAAGTCCGAGGACCTGATGCGCAGCTTCGACGAGCAGCTGCAGCTGGTGCTGACCGGCAAGGCGACCGTCGACGAAGCCCTGGCCAAGGCGCAGGAGTCCTGGTCCTCGGTGATCGAGTAGGCAAGCGATGACCTCCCTGCTCGCCTCGAAGACCGCCACGCCGGTGAAGCACGCGGCGCCGCCGCGGAGATCGCCGGCCCGGCACCTGGTCCCGTTCGGCTACCTGTCCCCCACGGTGCTGCTCATCGTCGTCCTGATGGTCGTCCCGATCGTCATGGTCATCGGCTACTCGTTCCGGGACAACGTGATCGTGCAGGAGAACTCGGTGTTCGCCGGGTTCGCCAACTACACGAAGGTGCTCACCGACGCGGACTTCCTGGCCGCGCTGAAGAACACCGCCGTCTTCATCTCGGTCAGCACCGCGGCCCACCTGGTCCTCGGCCTCGCGTTCGCGATGATGCTCAACACCCGGCTGCTGAGCGGGGTCACCAAGGCCGTCTTCCGGATCGTGTACATCCTCCCGTGGCTGTTCACGATCGCGGTGATCGCCGTCATCTGGCGGCTGCTGCTCGACCCGTCCGGAGTCGTCAACTACGTGCTGCACACCCTGGGCCTCATCCAGGACGGCGTGAACTGGCTCGGCGACCCGGGCACCGCGCTCTGGGCGGTGACCTTCGCCAACATCTGGTCCGGCTACCCGTTCTTCATGATCAGCCTGCTGGCCGGGCTGCAGGGCATCTCCGCGGACCTGTACGAGGCGGCCGCCGTGGACGGGGCGAACCCGGTCCAGCGGTTCCTGCACGTGACCCTGCCCCAGCTGCGGCCGGTGATCGTCAGCATGGCGGTGCTGGACCTCATCTGGACGTCCCAGCAGTTCGCGCTGATCTGGATGATGACCGGCGGCGGGCCGCTGAACACCACCGAGATGCTCAGCACCTTCACCTACAAGCAGGCGTTCAGCGAGTACGAGTTCGCGACCGCCTCCGCCGCCGCCGTGATCGTCCTGCTCATCACGATGGTCCTGGCCTTCTTCTACGTACGCCAGCAAAGGGAACGCGCATGACCACCGTCAGGACGCGACACCGTCTCGCGAAGGCCGGCGTCCTCACCGGGCTGGCCCTCGGTGCGCTCTTCGCCGGCCTGCCGGTCGTGTGGATGCTCTCCACCTCGTTCAAGAGCAACGGGGAGGTGTTCCAGAACCCGCCGAGGCTCATCACCGGCAGCTTCTCGTTCGACGCCTACCGCGAGATCCTGGGCAATGCCGCCCAGCTGCGGTTCTTCCTCAACAGCTACATCGTCGCCTTCGCGGTGACCATCCTGACGCTGCTGGTGGCACTGCTGGCCGCGTACGCGTTCAGCCGCTTCACGTTCCCGCTGCAGCGCACCATCAACGCCGTGATCGTCAGCGTGCAGGCCGTGCCGCCGATCACGCTCGTCATCCCGTACTTCGGGCTCGTCGTCGCGCTCGGCCTGTACAACACCTATCCCGGCCTGATCCTCACGCACATGGTGTTCACCCTCCCGTACGCGATCATCATGACCACCGCCTACCTGAACACGCTCCCGCGGGAGCTGGACGAGTCCGTCAAGGTCGACGGCGGTACGAGCTGGACCGCGCTGTGGCGGATCCTCGTGCCGATCTCGGTGCCCGGCCTCATCGCGGTCGGGGTCTACACGTTCATGATCTCGTGGAACGAGTACCTGTTCGCGCTCACGCTGACCCGCACCGACGACATGCGCATGGTGCCCATCGGCATCCAGCTGCTCATGGGCCAGCACTCGTACGAGTGGAACCAGATGATGGCGATGAGCATCCTCGGATCCATCCCCGTCCTGGTCCTCTTCCTGCTCTTCCAGCGACGGTTCATCGGCGGCCTGACGGCCGGCGCCGTCAAAGCCTGAAACCCAAGGAGAAACACCGACATGCTGACGACCGGCAAGGCGATCCTGGACGTCGCCAACGAACACAGCTTCGCCGTGCCCGCCTTCAACATCAGTGACTGGGCGATGTTCAAGGGCATCGTGGAGATCAGCGAGGAGACGAACGCGCCGCTCATGGTGGCGATCCACCCGGACGAGGTCCGGCACATCGGCCCCGAGATGATCACCGGGATCATCGAGCGGTCGCACCGCTCGAGCGTCCCGATCGCGATCCACTGGGACCACGGCGCCGGCTACGACCAGGTCCTGCAGGGAATCCGGTACGGCTTCACGTCCGTGATGATCGACGCCTCGATGCAGCCGTTCGAGGAGAACGTGGCGATCTCCAGGCGGGTCAGCGACTCCGCCCACGTCGTCGGCGTCTCGGTGGAGGGCGAGCTGGGCACCATCGGCGCGAACGACAGCTACGCGGAGGCGGGCGCCGCCGAGATCATCTACACCGACCCCGACGACGCGGTCACCTTCGTCGAGCAGACCGGTGTGGACAGCCTCGCCATCGCGATCGGCACCTTCCACGGCTTCTACCCGGCTCACCTGAAGCCGGAGCTGAAGCTCGACCTGCTCAAGGAGATCAAGAGCCGAGTGCAGATCCCGCTGGTGCTGCACGGCGGGTCCAACAACCCGGACGACGAGATCGCCGAGGCATCGCGGACCGGCATCAACAAGATCAATATCTCCACCGACATCAAGGTGGCGTACCACAACAAGATGCGCGAGGTGCTGGGCAGTGACCCGAAGGTGCGCGAGCCCAACGCCATCCAGCCGGCCTGCATCGAGGCCATGCAGGTGGTCGCGGCGCAGAAGATCGAGCTGTTCGGCGCTGCCGGCAAGGCGTCGCTCTACTGACATGGGGGACGCGTCCCGTGTCGTCCTGGGCCTCGGCGGCTGCGTCGACTACGAGCTGAAGCTCACCGCCACCGCCGCCGTGCTGGAGAAGCTCGTCACCGCGTACCGGATCCGGGCCGCCGAACTGACCACGCCGGCGGCGGTGACGAGCGAGCGAGACCTCGTGGTGTCGATCCTCGCGTACGTGGCCCGGGGCGGTGGCGGCGAGCACTTCGTCGCCGGCGCCCCGGCGCTGGAGACCTTCGCCGGCCGGTTCCCGCACCGGACGGCCCTGGGCGGCACCTCCGTGCGGGCCGGCATCATGATGAGCCGGCTGGGCGTGCCGTCCACCCTGCACCTGGTCAGCGTGAACGACACCGTACGCCGGTTGCTGCCACCGGACGGCGACTACATCTCCAGCGGCGCCGAGGACACGCTCTACCCGCACCTGATCGTCCAGTACGACCGGGGCCTGCGGGTACGGGCCGGCGACATCGACGTCACCGCGCCGTTCCCCAACCGGCTGATCTACGTCAACGACCCTGCCAACGGCGCCATGGTCCTCACCGGCGACCTCGGCGAGCGGCTGAGCAAGGCGGCGGTGTTCCTGATCTCGGGTTTCAACGCCATGCGTTCGCGGGACCAGCTCGACCGGCGCCTCGCCGACCTGCGGTCGCACCTGCGCCAGCTACCGGCCGAGGCCCTGGTGTACTTCGAGGACGCGGCCTACCACGTGCCGGCCTTCAGCTTCCGGGTCCGCGACGCGCTTCTCGACGAGATCGACGTGTACGGGCTCAACGAGGACGAGATGCAGGCGTACGTCGGACACCAGGTCGACCTGCTCTCGCCACGTGAGGTCGCGGACGCCCTCACGGCGCTGCGGGTGCTGATCCCGGCGCCGACGCTGGTGCTGCACACGAAGTACTGGGCCGCGGCGCTCGGCGAGGGTGCCGGACGATACGCCGACGCCCTCGGCACGGGCACCCTGATGGCCGCCACCCGCTACTGCCACGGCGACGACTTCACCGATCAGGACGTCGACCGCATGCGCCGGCGACCGCGACGGGCCGAATCCGTCACCTTCGCCGCGGCCCTGGGCCGTCGGATGGGTGATGTGGTCTGCTGTGTTCCCGGCTTCGCGCTGGACGTCGAGGACCCCACCACCGTGGGGCTCGGTGACACCTTCGTCGGCGGCTTCCTCGCCGAGATAGCGCACGAGGACCAACCATGACCGTCCAAGCTCTGCCCGCCAACCAGCCCGAGACGTTCTACCGTGGCGCCGGCCGGATCGCCGAGTTCCGCACCGTGGCGGCGCTGCCGGACCGCCCCGAGGACTGGGTCGCCTCCGTGACGAGCCGGTTCGAGCTCGCCCCGTCCGGACTGTCCACCCTGCCCGACGGCCGCGAGCTGGCCGAGGCCGTCGCCGCCGACCCGCACTGGTGGCTCGGTCCCGAGCGCACCGACACCGGCGTCCTCGTGAAGCTGCTCGACGCCGGCCAGCGGCTGCCGTTGCACGTGCACCCGGACCGCCGCTTCGCGACCGCACACCTGGCCTCGCCGTACGGAAAGACCGAGGCCTGGGTGATCGTCTCGGCCCGCCCCGGCGCGTACGTCCATCTCGGCTTCTCCCGGGACGTGGCGGCCGACGAGCTGTCCGGGTGGGTCGCCGGGCAGCGGACGGAGGAGATGCTGGCGGCCACCAACAGGATCCCGGTGGCGGCCGGCGACGGCATCCTCTGCCCGGCCGGCCTGCCGCACGCGATCGGCGACGGGATCCTGCTGGTCGAGGTCCAGGAGCCGACCGACTTCTCCGTGCTGCTCGAGTACGAGGGCTTCGGCCTGCCCGACGGCCACCTGGGGCTCGGCTACGACCTCGCCCTGCAGTGCGTCGACCGCGCGGCCTGGACGCCGGAGCGCCTCGACGGGTTGCGGGGCTCCGGGCGGCTCCTGCCCGCCGCCGCGGACGAGTTCTTCTCCGCCCACCGCCTGCACGGCGACGACCGTCTGCCGGAGGGCTTCAGCGTCCTCGTCGTGGTGGCCGGCGAGGGCCGGCTGGTCGGCGAGCGGGACGACCTGTCCGTGCGGCGGGGCGACACGCTGCTGATCCCGTACGCCGCCGGCCCGCTCCGCCTGCTCGGTGCCGTCGAGGCGATCCGCCTGGCCGGTCAGGGCCAGGCGGTGTCCTCCTGGTCGAAGAGCTCCTGCTCGGCCAGCGCCCGGTAGTCGACGTACATCTGCCGGTAGCGTGCCGACGCGCCTCGCGTGTCGCCGGCGTCGAGCAGGCGCAGGATGTCGTCGTGGGCCTCGATCACGGTGTTCCACAGGCTGTCCGCGATGATCGGCGTGATCCGCATGGTGCGCGACACCACGAGGTCGATCATCGACTGCAGCTCGCGGTTGCCGCTCGCCAGGACCACGATGGTGCCGAAGTCGGCCCCCGCCGCCCCGGCGGCCAGCACGTTGTCGGCGCGCACGGCGTCGACGAACTCCCGCTGGCGCTGCCGCATCAGCTCGATGTTCGCGGGCGTGAGGTTGCCGACGCCCCGGTCGAAGCCGGCGCAGGCGAGAACGCTCATCACGTCGATCAGCTCGAGCGCCTTCTTCTGCGTCACCCGGGTGACCTGACGGGTACGGTTGGGCGCGATGTCGATGAGGCCCTCGACGGAGAGCTGCGCGATCGCCTCACGGACCGGGGTGATGCTGACCCCCAGCCGGGCGGCCAGCTCCGCATCCTTGATCAGCGTCCCGGGGGGCAGCTCACCGGTGACGATCTCGGAGCGCAGCTGGCGGACGACCGCCGCCGTCCGGTTGGGCGGGACTGCGTGCGACATACCGGAAGCGTACTCAGGGTCACCGATGCTGTCCCCGCGCTCACCCCGGCGTGCGACGGCGGCGGGTACCGTGGGCGGGTGTTCTCCCCTCAAGGTCCGTCCCTGCGCGAACTGTGCGTCCAGGCGCTGTCCTCGGTCGAACGCGGCTACGACCTGCTCGCTCCCAAGTTCGACCACACGCCTTTCCGGACGCCGGACACCATCCTCGACGCGACCGCCCAGGCACTGGCCGAGCAGGGCCCTTTCGACCGGGGACTCGACGTGTGCTGCGGCACCGGGGCTGGCCTCACGGTCCTCCGGCGAGTGTGTGAGCAGGGGATCACCGGCGTCGACTTCAGTGCGGGCATGCTCGAGCAGGCGCGCCGGGCGGACCCGCAGGCCACGCTGGTGCGGGCGGACGCGCGCGCTCTCCCCTTCACCGGTGACTTCGACCTGGCAGTGACGCTCGGAGCCCTCGGGCACTTCCTTCCCGCGGAACGGCCGGCCCTCTTCGAGGGGGTGCACCGGGCGCTGCGCCCCGGCGGGCTCTTCGCCCTGCCGATCGGCGCGCCGGCGCCCCTGACCTCGCTCTGGCACTGGGCCGAGCTCGGGTTCGACCTGGCGATGGTGGTCCGCAACGCCGTGCTGCGGCCCCCGTTCGTCATGTACTACCGCACGGCCCCGCTGCCCGCCCTCCGGCGCGACCTGACGGCGGCCGGGTTCACCGTGGACACCGTGCCCCTGACCGCCGTCGGCCGGCACCGGGACGGCAGCGCCCGGTGCTGGCTGGTCCTCGCGCGCAAGCCCTACTGAGCGCGGAGCTTGCCCCAGACGTGCCAGCGTTCGATCTCGACCTGGGCGCTCACCCGGGGACGCTCCCGGTTCGGGTACTCCTTGCCGGTGTAGTGCCGTGCCAGGCGGTCGATGTCCCGCAGGCCGACGTCGTCGGTGAGGGAGACGACCCGGCCCTGCAGGCTCACGTGGGTGTACCAGTCGTCGTTTGCCAGCACGGTCAGCGAGACGCGCGGGTCGGCGTGCAGGTGCTTGAGCCGGGCTCGCTTCGCGTCGAGGCCCAGCAGCACGTGGCCGTCGTCCTCGAACAGGTACCAGGTGGCCACGGTGACCGGGCGGCCATCGGCGGCGACGGTGGCCATCACGGCGGGGTTCGGGCGCCGCAGCAGCTCGGCGACCTGCTCGGGCAGGGGCGTTGTGGGCATGCGGGAAGCCTAGTGGACCCTCCTTTTACTTGACACGATAGGTGTTCGTGTAAAGCATTGCGGCATGGACGTTGCCGCACCCGTATGGCGGGACACCAAGCGCCCGCTCTGGCCGCTCGCCCTCGTGGTGCCGGCCCTCCCGTTCGCCGCCCTCGCCCTGGCCGCCGCGACCGGCTCCGGCTGGGCCTGGTGGCTCACCCCCGTCGTCGTCCTCGGCGTCGTCCCGCTCATCGACGTGCTCGTCGGCGAGGACCGGGAGAACCCACCGGAGGAGGCCGTGCCGGCGCTGCAGGCGTCGTCGTACTACCGGTGGATCACCTACCTGTTCCTGCCCGCCCAGTTCGCGGCACTGGTGGTGGCCTGCGCGGTCTGGAACGGCGGGCCCGGGCCGGTCGGCGGTGCGGGCCTGGTCCTGACCGCCGGCCTCGTCAACGGGATCGCCATCAACACGGCCCACGAGCTGGGCCACAAGCGCGAGAGCGTGGAACGGTGGCTGTCCAAGATCGCCCTGGCGCCCACCGGGTACGGACACTTCTTCGTCGAGCACAACCGCGGTCATCACGTACGGGTCGCCACGCCCGAGGACCCGGCCAGCTCCCGGCTCGGCGAGTCGTACTACCGGTTCTGGCCGCGTACCGTCGTCGGCAGCCTCCGGTCGGCGTGGCGGCTGGAGACCTCCCGGCACCGGTTGCGCGGTCGCACGCCGTGGACCGTACGCAACGAGATCCTGCACGCGTGGGCCATGACGGCCGCGCTCTTCGCGATCCTGACGCTGGTCTTCGGTCCCGAGGTCCTGCCGTTCCTGGCCCTGCAGGCCGTCGTCGGCTTCTCGGTCCTCGAGGCCGTCAACTACCTCGAGCACTACGGCCTGCTGCGGCAGCGCAACCCGGCCGGCCGGTACGAGAAGGTCGACGCCCGGCACAGCTGGAACAGCGACCGGCTGACCACCAACGTCCTCCTCTTCCAGCTGCAGCGGCACAGCGACCACCACGCGAACCCGCTGCGGCGCTACCAGACCCTGCGCAGCTTCGACGTCTCACCGCAGCTCCCCGCCGGGTACGCCACGATGCTGCTGCTCGCGTTCATCCCACCCCTGTGGCGGCGGGTGATGGACCACCGCGTGCTCGCCCACTACGGCGGCGACGCGACGCTGGCCAACACCGCGCCCGGCCGATACCCCCGCACCGGCGGCATCTCCTCCCCCTAAGCGCCGGCACGGCCGGCGAACGTGCCGCCACATAGGCGCCGACAGGTCCGGACTACGCTGGCCCTGCCATGACATCCGCACCGTCGTCGCGCGAGGCCAACCGGGCCCGGCTCCGCGACTCGCTCATCGCCGCGGCCCGCGAGCTGACCATCGCGCACGGGTGGGACCAGGTGCGCATGGTGGACGTCGCCAAGGCCGTGGGTGTCAGCCGGCAGACCGTCTACAACGAGTTCGAGGGACGCTCGGGCCTGGGCGAGGCGCTCGCCTCCGCCGAGATCGAGCAGTTCGTCGCCGCGGTGCGCAAGGAGCTGTTCGCCCACGGCGCCGACGTCCGCGCGGCGGCGTACGCCGCGATCCTGCACACGCTGCAAGAGGCGGCCGGGAACCCGCTGGTCCGCGCCATCCTCACCAGCGCGCGCGGCGGTGCGGACGAGCTGCTGCCATATCTGACCACCCGCTCGGACCTCGTCCTGCAGGCCGCCGGCGCGGTGGTGCAGGAGTGGGCCGAGGCTCATCTCCCGGACACCGGTCCCGGCGTGATCGAGCTGGCGAGCGAGTCGATCGTCCGCCTCACGGTGAGCCACGTCGTGTTCCCGCTCGCCTCCCCCGCCACGTCGGCCACGGCGCTGGCGGAGGTCTTCGTCCGGCTCCTGCGCTGAGCCGACTGCTCAATCGGCCTCGAGCAGCTTGGCGCGTTCGGCGGCCACGTCGAAGTCCGGCTGGGGATACTGCGGGTCGATGTCGGCGAAGGCATGGCGCAGCAGGGTGGCGACGGCCCAGTTGCGATACCACTTGCGGTCCGCGGGCACGACGTACCAGGGCGCGGCGGCGGTGCTGCACCTGTTCAGGGCGTCCTCGTACGCCTGCTGGTACTCGTCCCACAGGCTGCGCTCGGTCAGGTCCCCGGGGTTGTACTTCCAGTGCTTGGTGGGGTCGTCCAGCCGGGCCAGCAGGCGCTCCTTCTGCTCTGCCCGGGAGATGTGCAGCATTACCTTGACGATGGTCAGGCCGTCGGCCGCCTGTTCGGCCTCGAACTCGTTGATGAGGTCGTAACGCTGCGACCAGACGTCCTCGCCCACGAGGTTGTGGACCCGTACGACGAGCACGTCCTCGTAGTGCGAACGGTTGAAGACACCCACATAGCCGGCGCCCGGCAGGGCCCTGCGGATGCGCCACAGGAAGTCGTGGCTGCGTTCCTCGTCGGTGGGCGGGCCGAAGCTGACCGCCTTGATCCCCGCCGGGCTCAGACCCTGGGTGACGGCCCGGACGGTGCCGTCCTTGCCGCCGCAGTCCATGGCCTGCAGCAGCAGCAGGACACGCTTGGTGGTGGCTCCCTCCTTGGCCGAGGCGAACAGCTTCTCCTGGTACGCGGCCAGCTCCTGCGAGATGGCGGCGACCTCGTCCCTCGACCACTGCTTCGCGTGCTTGCCGGCCCGGCCCTCGGGCAGCCCCGGCGTGCTGCGCGGGTCGACGTCGGCCAGCCGGGTGTCTCCGGGCCGCACCCGGAGCACGTCACGAAGATCCGTCATGGCTCGTCTCTTACCCCCTGAGCGGGTCGCGCATCCCTTCATCCGTCCCCGGCGGCCGCCATCGCGAGGGCCACGGCGCCGAGGAGCGGGGCGTCGTCGACGAACCGGGCCGCGGACAGCTCCGGCGGGAACGGCACGGTGCGGCGAAGCGCCGTCGCCACCCGCGGCATGACATAGGCGGCGGCGCCCATCATGCCGCCGCCGAGGACCACCCGCTCCGGGTCGAGAGTGACGCACAGGTTGGCGATGGTCCGAGCCAGGGTGTCCACGACCTCGTCGAGCAGGTCGGCGACGCCCGGCTCGGCACTCAGCGCGAACAGCTCCGCGGCGGTCACCGGCCGGCCGAGCAGAGCGGAGCCGCGCCTGGCCAGTGCGCTGCCGGACACCGCCTCCTCCAGCGGCGCCCGGCCGTCGGCGAAGTACCCGTCGCCGGCGCTGTCGCGCAGGTAGCCGATCTCCCCGGCCGCGCCGTGGGCGCCGGTCAGCACACGCCCGCCGGCCACCAGCGCCGCCGCCAGGCCGGTCCCCAGGTTGACGTAGAGCCCCACGTCGACGCCCCGGAGGGCACCCCACCGCACCTCAGCGGCGGCCCCCGCGTTGACGTCGTTGTCGATGGCGACGGGAGCGTCGCCGAACTCCGCGCGCAACAGCTCCGGAAGCGCCATGCCGTCCCATCCCGGCACGTTGGGCGCGAGCCGCACCCGGCCGCCGCGGAGCACACCGAAGGTCGACACCCCGACCGCCGCCGGGGCGGCCAGCAGCTCGCGAGCGGCGTCGAAGGTCCGCCGCACGGCCTGGAGGGCGCCCGCACCGCCGAGGGTCCGCAGCCGCAGCGTGGAGTCCGGGCGGCCGTCGGACACGCCGACGGCCGCCCGGGCGACCGCGATCTTGGTTCCCCCGAAGTCGATCGCCAGGATGTGCCTCGCCGTCATCAAGGCCGGCCCCGGCGAGCCACCGAGTCGAAGGCCACGGCCACCGCGAGAACCGCGGCGGTCACCATGTAGCGGACGGACGAGTCCACGTTGAGCAGCAGCATCCCGTTCGTGATCGACTGGATGACCAGGATGCCGAGCAGGGCGGCGTAGGGGCGTCCCCGGCCGCCGAAGAGCGACGCGCCGCCGATCACCGCGGCCGCGATGGCCATGAGGAGCGTGTCGCTGCTTCCGGAGCTCTGGTTGACGGCGGCGAGACGGCTGGCGGCCAGGATGCCACCGCACGCCGCCAGGGTGGACGCGGCCGCGAAGGCGATCAGCCGGATCCGGCGCACGTTGATGCCGGCGCGGCGGGCCGCTTCCGCGTTGCCGCCCACCGCGTACATGTGCCGGCCGAACACGGTGTGCCGCAGCACCAGGTCGAGGGCGACCACCAGGGTGGCGAAGATGACCAGGAGCAGCGGGACCCCGCGGTCCGCCGAGAGCACCGACACGACCGCCGCCAGGGCCACGGCCAGCCCGCCCACCTGGAGGGCGACGCCGAGACCGGAACCGACCGGCAGCTCGGCGGCGCGCCGCAACCGGCGGGTGAGCAGGGCGTCCGCCGCCCGGACGGCGACGACGAGCGCCGCGATCAGCCAGGCCGCCCACGCCGGCAGCCAGGTGTCGCTGAGGCCGGCCACGAACCCGTCGAACGGCAGGTTGATCGTCCCGCCGCTGCCGAGCAGGTACAGCATGAGGCCCTGCCAGCCGATGAGCCCGGCGAGGGTCACGACGAACGACGGCATGCCCAGTCTCGTGAACATCCACCCGTGCAGCAGGCCGATCAGGGCGGCTCCGGCGAGCGCCACCGCGATCGCGAAGACCGGGTTCCAGCCGTGGTGGACGTATAGGATGGTCATGACCACCGCGGCGAGCCCGCTCACCGAGCCCGCCGACAGGTCGATCTCGCCGAGCAGGACCACCATGATGATGCCCAGCGAGATGGTGCCGGTCGCCGCCATCTGCAGGGCCAGGTTGGTCAGGTTCTCGGCGGACAGGAAGCGGTCGTTCAGGGAGCCGAAGACCACGGCGATCAGCACGAGGCCGGCGACCACGGGCCAGACCCCGACATCGGTACGCCCGGAGCCCCGCAACGGCCTCAGGGGTCTGCGCAGGAGCATGGTCAGCGCCGTCATCGGATCCCCTCCTTGATGACGCCTCCGGTGATGGCGGCCACGACCGCCTCGGGCGTCGAGTCCGCCGTACGGAAGTCGCCGGCGTTGCGTCCGAGCCGCAGCACGACGATCCGGTCGCTGACCGCACGCACGTCAGCGAGATTGTGGGAGATGACCAGGACGGCGAGCCCGCGGTCGCGCAGCCGCCGGATGAGGCCGAGCACCTGGGCGGTCTGCTCGACGCCGAGCGCGGCCGTCGGCTCGTCGAGGATGACCACGCGGGGTTCCCCGACGAGCGCGCGGGCGATGGCGACCGACTGGCGCTGACCGCCGGAGAGCATCGCCACCGGCACCCGGATGTCGCGGATCCGGACGTCGAGCGACCCGAGCAGGTCACGGGCCGACCGTTCCATCCGGATGTGGCGCAGGACGGACCAGCGCTGCCGCTCACCGCCGAGGAACAGGTTGGCGACGACGTCGAGGTTCTCGCAGAGGGCGAGGTCCTGGTGGACGGTCGAGATGCCCAGCCGCTGCGCCTCGTGCGGCGTGGTGATGCGGACCGGCCGGCCGTCCTGCGTGATCTCGCCGTCGTCCGGGGTGACGACGCCGGAGAGCACCTTCACCAGCGTGGACTTGCCCGCACCGTTGTCGCCGACGAGGGCGACGACCTCGCCGGGTACGAGGTCGATGTGCACGCCGTCGAGGGCCTGCACCGCGCCGTATCTCTTGGAGATGGCCTGGGCGGAGAGCACTACTGGATCCCCGCCTTGGCGCAGGCCGCCGCGACGGGGGCCGTACAGATGTCCGCGGCCTTGTAGAAGCCGTCCTTGACGATCGTGTCCTTGATCTTGTCGGCGGTCACCGGGATCGGGTCCAGCAGGAAGGCGGGGATCTTCGCCGTGCCGTTGTCGGCGGTGGCCGGCGCGGCCGGCTTCTCGCCGCGGCCGAGCGCGACCGCGAGCTCCCCCGCCTTCTCCGCCTCCCGCCGGATGTCCAGGTAGATCGTCATGTACTGCTCGCCGGTCAGGATGCGTTGCACCGCCGCCAGTTCGGCGTCCTGGCCGGTGATCGGCGGGAGGGTGGCGTAGCCGGCCCGCTTCATCGCCGCGATCGCCCCGCCGGCCATGCCGTCGTTGGCGGACAGCACGCCGACGACGGCGTCCCGGCCCAGCGCGGTGATCGACTGTTCCATCTCCTGCTGAGCCTTGTCGGGGCTCCAGTCCGGGGTGTCGAACTCCCGGCCGATGCGCACCTTGCCGTCCAGGACGTGGTGCGCGCCCGTCTTGTAGTCGGCCGAGCTGGGGTCGGTGGGCGAGCCGTTGATCATCACGATCTGGCCCTTGCCCGCGGTGCCGGCCTTGGTGAGCGCGTCGAGCAGGGCCTGACCCTGCATCTCGCCGACGCGGACGTTGTTGAAGGAGACGTAGTACTCGTAGGAGATGCCGGAGATCAGCCGGTCGTACGCGATCACCGGGATCTTCTTCTGCTTGGCCTGGTTGACCAGGGGCGCGACGGCACCCGCGTCGACCGCGTCGAGGACGAGCACGTCGGCGCCCTGGGTGAGGGCGGCCTCGACCTGCTGTTGCTGCTTGGCGGCGTCCTGGTCGGCGTTGGAGTAGAGCAGCTTGCACTGCGCGCAGAGCGCCTTCACCTTGGCCTCGAACAGCGGGCGGTCGAACGCCTCGTAGCGGGTGGTCTTGGACTCGGGGAGGAAGAGCGCGATCGTCGGCGACTCTTTCTCGCTGGGCTGGTCATCGGCGTCGGTGGTGCCACAGCCGCCGACCAGGACGGCGGCGGTGGCGGCGACTGCGACGAAGGCTCTGGCTCTCACGGCGCACCCTTTCCTCGCGGGTTCTGCCCAGCATCGTCGGTCACCTGCCCGAGTTTGGCAATGACCTTTACGAAATTGATTAATGACCTTTCCGAACGGGTGTGGCAGCCTGAGAGACGTGCAGACCAGTGCGACGGCCAGTACGACCAGCGTCCTTCGGGTCATGAACGAGCGGGCCGTGTTCGCGGAGGTCTTCCGGCTGGGCAAGGTCTCCCGGCCCGAGCTGGCCCGTGCCACCGGCTTGTCCAAGCCGACCGTCGCCGTGGCGCTGAACAACCTGGAGAGCGCCGGCCTGCTGCGTCAGGTCGGGCTGCGCGCCGGGCCGGCCGGTCGCTCCGCCCTGCTGTACGAGGTCCGCCCGGAAGCCGGCCACGTGCTCGCCGTCGACATCGGGCGCGCCTTCGTGCGGGTGGCCCTGGCCGACCTGGTCGGCGAGATCGTGGCCCGGCGCGAGGAGCCCTCCCGCGGCTCGCACACCGGCGACCTCGTCACCCAGCTCACGCGGCTCGCCGAGGAGGTCACCGGCGCGACGGGCATCGCCCGCGGCGACGTCACGCTGGCCGTCTTCGGCACGCCGGGCATCCACGACAAGGCGACCGGCTCGCTGCACCTGGCGCCCAACCTGCCGGGCTGGGAGCAGCGCGACAGCGTGGCCCGGCTGGCCGACGTCACGGGGTCGGCGTACGTGGTCGAGAACGACGTCGACCTGGCGGCCGTCGGCGAGGCCACGTACGGGCTGGGCCGCGGCGTCCGGCACTTCGTCTACTTCTCGATCGGCACCGGCACGGGCATGGGCGTCGTGATCGACGGCAAGCTCTACCGGGGCTCCCGTGGCGCGGCCGGCGAGATCGGCTACCTGCCGATCGGGGACGGGGACCCGCTCCTGGAGCAGCCCGAGTCCCGCCGTCGCGGCATGTTCGAGTCGGTCGCCTCGGCGGCGGGCGTGGTCGCGACGGCGCAGCGGCTCGGCATGACGGGCGCGGCCACCGCGAAGGACGTGCTGGAAGCGGCCCGCGCGGGCGACCCAGCCGCGCGGCAGGCGGTGGACCGGCAGGTGGACCACGTGAGCCGGGCCCTGGCCGGTGTCGCCGCCGTGCTGGACCCGGAGCTGGTCGTGCTCGGCGGAGGCGTCGGCGGCCATGCCGGCGACCTGCTGACCCGGCCGGTCGTCGACCGGCTCCGGCACCTCGTCGCGCTCCACCCGCCGCGCATCGAGGTCTCCACCCTGGACACCGACGCGGTGCTGCTCGGCGCCCTCGCCGTCGGCCTGACCGGCGCCCGGGACCTCGTGCTCGACCGCACGGGGGCCCCGGGCTCCCGGTGAACCGTCAGCTGTTGACGAAGGCGGTCGCCGCCGCGGCCCCCTTGCTGTCGATCGCGCTGTTCGACTCGACCGGGCTCGGCACGCTGCCGGGGAACAGGATGTATGTGACGCCGGAGTCGACGCCACCGTTCTCCGGATCCGGGTTGATGCCCAGCGCCCGCGCGGTCGCGTACGACGCCTCGCCGATGATATTGCTCGGGCCCTCGTCGGCGAAGACCGCGTAGACGACCTTGTTGTTGTAGATGACCGCCGCCACACTGCCCGGCCTGATGCCGTTGCGGGAGTAGTCGAACCGCGAGCTCGGCAGCGGGATCACGAAGTAGCGGGTGCTGTCGGCCTGGAACGGTGTGCCCCTCGACGTCTGGAACGAGGTCTGGTCCTGGTACCACGGATCGGTGTCCTCGTTGCAGTTCGAGGTCCGCACGCCGTCGCAGTCGATGTCCATGTCGGCCTTCCAGAAGAACGCCGATCCCTGCTTGCAGATGTCGACGGTCGACGACCAGCCGTCGTCGGTGGCGTACCTGCCGTGCGAGACGACGGTGCAGCTGCTCACCTTCGCCAGCAGCTGGCCGGCGCTGGGACCGGCCGCCGCCCGGGCCGGACTTGCCGTGAGCACCGCGGAGAGCAGGCCCAGTGAGACGATCGCGGCCTTCAGTCTTCGTTGCACGCGCTCCTCCAAGGGAAGTAGCAGAGGGGGGATGAAGAGCTGGCTATGTTCAGCGGCCGACGACGGTCGTGGCCACGTTCCAGCCGGACAGACGCACGGAGGGGACGGCGCCGGCGAGGTCGGCGGTGCGGTAGGTGGCGGTGAGGGTGGCGCTCTCCCCCGGCCAGAGGCTCACGTCGTTGTCGCTCCAGCGCACGGGCAGCACCGGGGCGCCGTTCGCCCCGAGCACGTGGGCGTCCACCATCAGCGCCACGCTCCCGCCGGTGTTCCGCAGCGTCACCGAGGTCGTGGTCGTGCCGTCGGTGCCGGCCGCCGACGTGGTAGTGGCGCTCAGGGTGGCCCGCGGCATGCCGGACAGCCCGCCGAGGTCGGCGTAGCTGGACGTCGGCACGTAGTACCAGTCGTTGTTCGCCCAGTCGATGACGTCGTCCTTGGTGGACAGCCAGTACACGTTCCGGCCGATCTCGCGGCCGGATCCGTCCTTGAGCACCAGGCGGGCCAGGTAGGTGCCCGACAGCCCGCCGACCGACGGTACGGTCAGAGCCACCGTCCTGCCGCCGTCACCGGGAACGGTGAGTCCCGGGACGCTGCGAAGGTATTTCTGGGTGCCGTCCATGGCGTACAGCGCCGTCTCGACGGTCAGTCCGGTCGCCGAGCCGTGCCGCGAGTTGACCACGACCACGCTGCGGTCGTCGTAGGAGTACTGCACGTGGAGCGGCTCGTTGGCCTTCTTCGCGCCGTAGTAGGCGCCGCCCTGGTCGAGGTAGTAGTCGAACAGCTGCCAGTGCAGCGAGGTCCAGCCGCTGTTCAGCATCCAGTACACGAGGCCGGTCGACGGGTCGCTCGCATCGCGGAAGTTCCGCCCGTACGCCTCGAACTGCGCCCGGACGGCTTCGTACTGGGCCAGCTGGGCTTTGCGCACGTAGTCCTCGAGGCTCGTGGGTGCGCCGTACCGGCCGGCGAGGGCGTTGTCGAAGATCGCGAGGGTGCCGAAGGTCTGCGACGGAGACCGGTGGTACTGCGGCGCGTCGAAGTTCCGCCACAACGTGTCCAGCTCGGCGGGCGACATCATCCGGCGCAGGGTGTCGAGCGTCGGGATGTCCGGGCCCGCGCTGGTCTCGGAGTTGAAGCCGGTCGCGCCGCCCTCCCGCTTCGCGTACCAGTAGGCCGGCGGCACCCAGTCGTACGGCCCGGTCATCTTCAATCCGGAGGATCCCGTGATCGGCGAGGAGGCGTCGGAAGCCGCGGCCACCACGGGCGTCGGCCAGTCGGCGGTACGCAGCGCGTCGACGTACCCCTTCTCGATCCTCGCCGAGGGCGGGAAGTCGCTGCCGATGAGGAAGGAGATGACGCTGGGATGGTCGCGCAGGCGCTCGGCCTCGGCGGCCATCGACTTCTGCGCGACGGCGAAGTCGGCCTCGGACCATCGCTCGCCCGGCTCGTCGCCGTTGACGTCGCCCTCCCACTTGTCGCAGCACTCCCAGCCGGGCAGCGTGAGGATGCCGAGCCGGTCGGTGAGCGTGAAGAACTCGTCGGCTTCGACGTGTCCCTCCAGGCGGATGGTGTTCAGCCCGAGGTCGCGAACGTAGCGGACCTTGTCCTCGACGTACCGCGCGTCCCAGCGCAGGAAGAGATCCGGCGACCAGCCGGCACCGCGGATCAGCAGCGGCCTGCCGTTGATGCTGTAGGCACGCGCACCGCCGGAGTTGAGCGGCGCCTTGACGTCCCGGATGCCGAAGCTCTCCTTCGCGAGGTCGGAGACCGCACCGGCGACGTCGACCGAGACGTCCAGCGCGTACAGCGGTTGCGCGCCCATGCCGGCCGGCCACCAGACGGACGGGTCCGCCACGCCCACAGGTGTGAGCGCGACCGTCTTGGTCTCGTGCGCGGCGAGGCTGACCGACCGGCTGAGCGTCGTGCCGGCGAGCGTCGCCCGCACCGTCGCCTGCGCGGGGGCCGCCGTCTGGTTGCGCACGTCGACCTTCGCCGTCAGGTCGGCGTGGTCGAGCGCCGGTACGGCCAGGCCGGTGACGACGTGCGCGCTGTGCACGGCGACCGCACCCGTACGCCGCACCACCACGTCGCGGACGATCCCCATGTTGCGGTCGGGCGGCGTCTGGGTCCAGTCGATCCAGCCGGATGTCAGCTGCCGGTTCGGGTCATTCGGGTACACCTTGACGGCGATGCTGTTCAGCCCCGCGTGCACGAGCCCGGTGATGTCGAGCTCGTGCCGGGTGTACTGCCCCGCGACCTGGTCCTTGGTGGCGACCCGCGTGCCGTCCACCCAGACGTCGGCCTGGGAGACGACGCCGGTGAGGTCGACGATGGTGCGCAGCCCCGTCTCCCCGCCGACGGACAGGTCGGCCCGGTACCACCACGGCACCTTGAAGTCGGCCGTGTTCACCGACTTCATGGTGGTGGAGTAGAAGGGGTCCGGGTACCGGCCGGCGGCCAGCAGCCCGGCGAACACGGTCGACCGGGATGCGACCGGAGTCCAGCCGGCCGTCGGGAAGCCGGGTCGCGAGACGGCCGCCTCGTCGCCGACCTTCGCCGACGACTGGATCAGGAAGCCGGGGATCACGGCGGACGCCCCGGCCGTTTCCGGGAGGGCCAGCACCGTGCCGGTCGGCGAGGTCCGGGTTACCTCGCGCGTCGCGGTGCCGGAGTCACAGCCGGCCAGGGCGACGGCGAGCACGAGCGCGCAGACGCCGCCTTTTCGCAGCTTCACCAGGACCTCCCGGGGGCAGGAGAACTATTAGGCAACTTGCCTGATAATTATCTGGAGACCGTAGTCACCCCGGGCCCGGCGCGCAAGGCATTGGAGCTTGTCGATTCGAGGGGCCGGGCACCCCCGTGGCGCCCGGTCCCGCCCGTCGGCGTCTACGCTGCGGGCTGAATCGCCGGTTCGCGGCTGTCCCCGGCGGTGCGGGTTGACTACGGTCAACCCATGGCGGACACCACCCGGCGACCCCGGCCCCTGCTGCGCACCGTCGTCGGAGAGGTGCTGCGGCGCCGCCGGCAGGAGCAGCGGCGCACGCTCGCCGAGGTCGCCCGGGAGGCGTGCGTCTCCGTCCAGTACCTCTCGGAGGTCGAACGCGGCCGCAAGGAGCCGAGCTCGGAGATCCTGGCCTCCGTCTGCGACGCGCTGCACCTCGACCTTGCCGACGTCGTGGCCGAGGTGGGGCGCGATCTCGTGGTCCACCGGGCCCCCGTGCTGCGGCTCGACAGCGCCCGCCTGCGCCGCGCGCAGCCGCCACGAGCCTCGCGTCCCGGCGACGTCGTCCTGCTGGCCGCCTGATCAAGCGGCGTCCCGCCGGTGGGCGCGGGCGTCGCGCCGGGTGATCACCCGGTCGGCCAGGCCGTAGGCCACCGCGTCCGGCGCCGACAGGGTCATGCTCCGGTCGGTGTCCGCCCGGATCTTGGCGACCGGGTGCCCGGTGTGCTCGGCGAGGATCCGGTCCATCTCGGCGCGGACCTTCGCCACTTCCTTGGCCTCCACGGCGAGGTCCGGCAGCGCGCCGCGGGCCTGGCTGGACGGCTGGTGCAGGGTCACCTTCGCGTGCCGCAGCACCGAGCGCTTGCCCGGAGTGCCGGCCGCGAGCAGGGCCGCCGCCGCGGACGCCGCCTGCCCGACGCAGATCGTGGCGATGTCACACCGTACGAAATGCATGGTGTCGTAGATCGCCGTCAGCGCGCTGAAGGACCCGCCCGGGGAGTTGATGTACAGCCCGATCTCGTCCTCGCCGGAGGACTCCAGGTGGATCAGCTGGGCTATCACCACGTTGGCGACCCCGTCGTCGATCTCGGTGCCGAGGAAGATGATCCGGTCCGACAGCAGCCGCGAGTAAATGTCGAAGGCGCGCTCCCCGTTCGGCGTCTTCTCCACCACGGTCGGGATCGTGTACTGGCTCATGCGCTCAGTCCCATCAGCTGCCGGGCCATCGCCGGGCGCACGTCCTCCACGCTGTCGAGGATGTGGTCGATGAGGCCGTACGCGAGCGCCTCCTCGGCGGTGAACCACCGATCGCGCCGGCTGTCCCGCTCGACCGCCTCGACCGGCTGCCCGGTGTGCTCGGCCGTCAGCCGCAGCAGCGTCCGGCCGAGCCGCTCCAGCTGGTTGGCGTAGATCTCGACGTCGGCCGCCGTGCCGCCGAAGCCGGCCGAGCCCTGGTGCATCAGGACCTGCGCGTGGGGCAGCGCGAACCGCTTGCCCGGCGCTCCGGCGGTGAGCAGGAACTGCCCCATGCTGCCGGCCAGCCCGAGAGCCAGGGTGCTCACGTCGTTGGGGATCAGGCGCATGGTGTCGTAGATCGCCAGCCCGGCGGTGACGGACCCGCCCGGCGAGTTGATGTAGAGGCTGATGACGCCTTTCGGGTCCTCGGCGGACAACAGCAACAGCTGACCGCAGATCCGGTTGGCGATCTGGTCGTCGACCTCGGCGCCGAGCACGATGATGCGCTGGTGCAGCAGCCGGGCGGCGACCTGGTCGTCGATGGACCCCGCGCTCCACGGGGTCGCTGCGGTGGAAAGGTGCATGGCTCACTCCTCGGGCTCGGCCGGATGTGCTGAGCTCCCACCATCGAGCCAGGGCGGGCCACCGGCCAAGCCGATCTGCTGTCAGCAGATGAGAGTCAGCCCTTGGGCCCGCCGTCGTCGACGCACATGATGTTGCCCTCGCTGTCCTTGAACCACGCGGCCTTACCCATTCCCGGCATGGTGGCGACCTGGCCGTTCCACTCGACGCCCGGCATGTCCTCGTAGACCTCGAAGACGACGCCCCGGGCGACCAGGTCCCGCACCTCCGCGTCGACGTCGTCGACGTGCCACTGGGCGATCGTGTGGCCGGCCTGGCCCGCGAAGTCGGTCCGGTAGAGATTGAAGAAGGTCCCGCCATCGGTTCGGTAGCGCAACGCCTGCTCGCCGTATTCGGCGACGGGAGTCAGACCGAGCTTCTCGGAGTAGTAGCTGCGGGCGCGCTCGAGGTCGGCTGCCGGAATGTTGGCTTCCACTGCGCTGAAGTTCAGCATGGTTTCCTCCTGCCTCGGAGACCACCTCACGCTACGCCCGACGGCTGCCGACCGGCGTCACCCGAAAAGCTGCAGGCTGTAGGGTCTTTCACCTTACGAGCGAAGCACGGGGAGGCGTCAGGGTGGATGGGGCGAGCGCCGTCATGGTGGCGGAGTCCAGCGGCGATGCGGCGTACAGCGCCGGCTACTTGGTGGGCAGGCTCTTCTGCTGCCTCCTGGTCATCGGTGGCATCGTGGCAGCCGTCCTGTTGGCGACGGCCCGTGGCCGAGCCGCGCGCCGGAATGCGAAACAGGCGCCGTATCCCCCGCCGCCCGGCTATTACCCGCCAACCGGCTATTACCCGCCGCCGCCCGGCCACCAGCCGCCGCCGGGCTATCAGCCGCCGCCCGGCTATCACGCGCCGCCGGGCAGCCCGCCCGCTCCCCCGCCGCCTTCCTCGGACCCCTGGGGGCCGTCCACCCCCTAGCACCGGAGGGCTATCGATGGTGATCGAAGGTGATTAGCATCGATGGATCTACGTGCAACCGTGGGGGAAGCATTGAAGAAGACACCACTCGTGCTCGCATCCGTCCTGGTCACCAGCCTCGCGACGGCCCTGTCGGCACCTGCCGCCGCCGCACCGGCCGCCGTACCCGGCGACCTGCGGCAGATCCAGACCCGCCAGAGCCTGCTCGGCACCCACACCTGGTACCAGCAGACCTACCGGGGCATCCCGGTCTTCGGCGGCTACTACGCCGTCCACAAGACCACCGACGGCGCCGTGAGCACCGCGGACGGCCGCAAGAAGATCACGGGGCTGGCCGGCACCGCCGCGGGCCTCACCGAGCAGCGGGCCCGGTCCGCGGTGGCCGGCCGGCTCGGCAGGCAGCCCGCCCGGTCGCAGCTCGTCATCGTCCCGGGGGCGACCGCCAAGCTGGCCTGGCAGACCCTCACCCCGACGGCGCGCGGCACCGTCCGGTCGCTCGTCGACGCGGGCAGCGGTGCCGTGCTGCGGGAGGAGAACACGGTCCGCGAGGCCAACGGCACCGGTCAGGTCTTCGACCCGAACCCGGTCGTCGCCCTGCAGGACGAGTCGCTCACCGACCAGGACGACACCGCCTACCCCGAGCTGAAAGCGGCCTACCGGCGGGTGGTCCTGCGCCACCTCGACCCGGGCAAGGACACGCTGCAGGGCGCGTACGCGAACAACCTCAGCGAACCCGCCGTCACCTCGGCCCGGCGCCGCTACGTCTACGAACGGTCGGATCCCGGCTTCGAGCAGGTGATGACCTACTACAGCATGACCAGGGCCGAGGACTACATCCACCGGCTCGGGTTCGTCGACGTCAACAACGAACCGCAGGACTACCTCACGACCGGCTTCACCGAGGACAACTCGTACTACGACCCCTCGGTGGACGCGATCACCCTCGGCACGGGCGGCGTCGACGACGCCGAGGACAACGAGGTGATCTGGCACGAGTACGGCCATGCGATCCAGGACGACCAGGTGCCGGGCTTCGGGAGCACGGAGGAGGCCGGCGCGATCGGCGAGGGCTTCGGCGACTACTGGGCCGTGACGATGTCCCAGGCGACCAGCCCCGACACCGCCGTCACTCCGCTGGCGTGCGTCATGGACTGGGACGCGACCGCGTACACCGAGGACGAACCGCACTGCCTGCGGCGTACCGACACAGCGAAGCTCTACCCGGGCGACCTGGAGGGTGAGGTGCACGCCGACGGTGAGATCTGGTCCCACGCCCTCTGGGACGTCAACCGGGCGCTCGGCCGCACGAAGGCGAATCGGATCGTCCTCGAAGCGCAGTTCCGGTTCACCCCGGACGTGACCATGCCGCAGGCGGCCGAGGCGACCGTCGCCACCGCCCGCGTCCTCTACGGGGTCCGTGCGGCTGCTCAGACCCGCAAGGCCTTCCAGGACCGCGGCATCCTCTGACCTTCTGCCGGTTTTGCGTACTATGACCTAATGTCAGGATGCGAGAGCGGCAGCGTGGAATACCGTTCGCTGTTCCGGGCCGTACCCACGCCGCTGCTCGTCCTGAACCCCGACCTGCTCATCGTGGACGCCAACGATGCCTACCTGGCGTCCACGATGCGCCGTCGCGATGATCTGATGGGCCGGCTGGTCTTCGAGGCGTTCCCCGACAATCCCCACGATCCCGCGGCGAGCGGGGTCGAGATGCTGGGCGCGTCGTTGCGGCGGGTGCTGCGCGAACGGGTCACCGACGTCATGGCCATTCAGAAGTACGACATTCCGCGGCCCGGCGGTGGCTACGAAACCCGCTACTGGGCCCCGGCCAACGCACCGGTGTTCGCATCGGATGGTGAGCTGCGGTGGATCGTGCACCGCGTCGAGGACGTCACCCCCTTCATGCGAGCACACCGGGACGACCCGCGAGGGCTGGAGGAGCTCAGCGAGCTGCGTACCCGCACCGAGCAGATGGCCGCCGAGGTGTTCGCGCGGCGAGAGCTGCAGGAACGCAACGAGGTGCTGCACGCGCTGCTCGACAGCCTGGACACCGCCGTGGTCGGCTGCGACACCGACGGCCGGCCGGCTCTGCACAACGAGGCCGCGCGCCGGCTGCTCGGCGACCTGCTCGACGGAGTGCCGGTCCAGGAGTGGCCCCGGCACCGGTACATGTTCCACCCCGACGGGCGGCGCATGCAGGGCGAGGACGTGCCCCTCTCGCGTGTCCTGCGAGGCGAGCGCGTCCGCGACGTCGAAGTCGTGGTCCGGCCTCCCACCGCACCACAGCGGATCTTCAGCGCGAACGGCCGGCCGGTCCCGGACCGGCCCGGACTGGCGGCGGTGGTAGCGCTGCACGAAGTGACATTGCTCCGCCGCGCCGCACTCTACAAGGAGTGCGAGCTGGAGATCTCCCGGCTGACGTCCCGATCCGGCCGGCCCGAGGAGGTCCTCGCCGAGGTGATGGGGGTCATCGGCGCGAAGATCGGCTGGTCAGCGGTGGAGTTCTGGAGCGTCGACGACGTGGCCGAGGTGCTCCGCCGCAGCAGCCGGTGGGATGAGCCGGGCCACCGCCTGCCTCGCCCGCTGACCGACCCGTTGCTGTGCGGCCAAGAACTCCCCGGCCGGGCCTGGCAGACCGCCGAGCCGGTATGGGCACAGGCCGCCCTCGCCGTCCCCGTCCCCAGCGGTTCGGCCGTCCTCGGAGTCGTGGCGTGCTACAGCGACATCACCGAGGTCCCGGACGACGCCCGCACCCTGATCATGACCGGCATCGGGGCGCAGATCGGCGGATTCCTGGAACGCGGGCGCGCCGAGCGGCTCGCCGCCGAGCTCGACCGCACCCGCGACGAGTACATCTCCCTGGTCGGTCACGAGCTGCGCACGCCCCTGACGAGCATCCAGTCCACGGCGGAGATGATGCTCGAGGAACCCGGCGCGTCAGGCGAGCACCGCGTCATGCTGCAGGTCATCCAGCGCAACACCGCCACCCTGCACACCATCGTGCGAAAGCTGCTCGACGTGGCCGGGCTCCGCTCCGGACACCTCGACCTCCATCCCCAGCTCATGGACCTCACGACCGTCGTGCGCGCGAGCGTGGAAGCCGCCCGTGCCACCGCACCGGGAGAGACCGCCATCGAGGTGGACGCGCCGCCCGCCGCGCCCCTGCACGGTGATCCCGGACGACTGCGCCAGGTCGTCGACGAGCTCCTGGCCAACGCGCTCACCTGGGCCATCCCCGGCAGCACCGTCGGCGTCAGCGTGCACACCGCCCCCCGGGCCGTCACCCTCGCCGTCTCCAACACGGGCAACCCGATCCCCGCCGAGGAACGCGACCAGCTCTTCGACCCGTTCTTCCGCTCGGACACCGTTCGCCACGGCGGCATACCCGGCGCCGGGCTCGGCCTCACGGTGGCCCGCGCCATCGTCGAACAGCACAGCGGCACCATCACCGTCAGGGAACCCGGTGAGACGACCACCACCTTCACCGTACGGCTACCGACCGGCGTGCCCTCGTAGGGTGGGATCATGGCTGATCGCTCCCTGACGTTGATGGCGGTACACGCGCACCCCGACGACGAGGCCTCGAGCACCGGTGGCGTCCTCGCCCGCTACGCGGACGAGGGGATCACCACCGTGCTCGTCACCTGTACCGACGGTCGGTGCGGTGACGGGCCTGGCGGCGTCAAGCCCGGCGACCCCGGACACGACCCGCTGGCGGTGACCGCCCTGCGCCGCGCGGAGCTCGAGGCCGCCTGCGCCACGCTGAAGGTCACCCACCTGGAGATGCTCGACTACGCCGACTCCGGGATGATGGGCTGGCCGACCAACGACGCGCCGGACAGCTTCTGGCGGACGCCTGTCCCCGAAGCCGCGGAACGGCTGGCCGAGCTGATCCGGCGCTACGAGCCGGACGTGATCGTCACGTACGACGAGAACGGCTTCTACGGCCACCCGGACCACATCCAAGCGCACCGCGTCACCATGGAGGCCGTCGCCCGGACGGACATCCCGGCCAAGGTGTACTGGACGACCGCACCGCACTCGGGCATGGCCGAGTTCGGCAAGGTGCTGCGCGAGCTCGGCGTCGGCTGGGAGGAGGCCGAGGTCGGCGAGGGTGCCGCCCCGCCGGAGATCGGCCTGCCCGACGACGAGATCAGCACCTGGGTGGACACCCGGGCGTACGGCGGGCAGAAGTTCGACGCGCTGGCCGCGCACGCCAGCCAGGCGGAGAACACCATGTTCCTCCGCCTCGGCAGGGAGCGGTTCACCGAGCTGATGGGCATCGAGACCTTCGTCCGGGTGCACGACAGGACCGGGGCGCCGCTGCCCGAGGACGACCTGTTCGCCGGGCTGCGCTGACTCACGCCCTCGGCAGGAAGCACGCCTGGTTGCGCCCGCGCTGCTTGGCCTCGTAGAGCGCGGCGTCGGCCCGTGCGACCAGGTCGCCGGGGGTGGCCGCCAAGCTGGGCACGATCGTCGACACCCCCACGCTCACCGTCACGTGTCCGGCCGGGGCGGCCTCGTGCGGGTGCCGGACCGCGCTCACCGCGTCACGGAAGCGCTCGCCGATGCGCCAGGCGGTCATCTCGTCCACGGTGGGCAGGATGACCACGAACTCCTCCCCGCCGTAGCGGCACAGCAGGTCGCTGCCGCGTACGCACCCGCCCAGGGCGGCGGCGACCATGCGCAGGCACTGGTCCCCCTCGGGGTGGCCGTACCGGTCGTTGAACAGCTTGAAGTGGTCCACGTCGATCATGACCAGGCCCAGCGACGTGCCCCGCCGGCCCGCGTCGTCCCAGGCGGCCGCCAGCGCCCTGGTGAACCGGCGGCGGTTCGCCAGGCCGGTCAGCGCGTCCGTGTTGCTCAGCGTCTCGAGCTGCCGGTTCGCCGCCGCCAGCTCCCTGGTCCGGTCGGCGACGCGGGCCTCCAGCGAGTCGTACAGCAGGGCGTTGCGCAGGGAGACGGCGAGCTGGCCGACGATCAGCATGATCGTGTCGAGGCGGTCGGCGGTGAACGCGCCACTGCTCAGCCGGTTGCTCAGCACGAGCATGGCCCGGATGGCGCCCTGGTGCTGCACCGGCACCACGAGCAGCGAGCAGCGGTCCAGGGCCGCCACATACGCGTCACGGGCGAACCGGTTGTCCCGCACGGCGTCCTCCACCAGCAGGGGCTGGCGGGTGCGCTCGGCGTACCGGAATGCCGTCGCGGGCAGCTGCCCGGCCTGCGCGGCCTCCTCGACCGGCATCGGGGCGTCGTCGCGCCCGGCTCCGGGCACCAGCCACCGGCCGGTGCCGTCCTCCTTGACCACCACCACGATGTCGGTGGCGCCGGTCAGCGCGGTCAGCTGGTCGACGATGGCCGCCCGCAGCCGGCGCAGGTTCGTCTCGGAGCTGAGCGCCTGGGACGCCCGCAGGATGGCGAGCATGTCGAGCGCCTCGCCGGACACCACGGTGCTGTGCGTCGACTGCCGCGCCGCGTCGCCGGCGCGCAGCCGATCGACGGTCCGCAGGAACGGGTACGCGGCATCGAGTGCTGCCACCTTGGCGCCGGCACCCCAGGCGTCGTACTCGCGACGCGCCTCCAACAGGGCGCGCCGGGCCGCCTGCGACAGGTCCTGGGCGAAGCAGAAATGCGCGGTCCGCTCGGCGATCAGGGCGCGGTGCCACGGCCGTTGCCGCGCTTGCGCCTCCCGGGCGGCCGCGTCGTACCGGGCCAGCGCCGTCTGAGCCGCCCCGTCGCTCCACGCGCGTTCGGCGTCGACGAGCAGCAGCAGGTGGCCGAAGTTCTCGGGTTGATCGGCGGCACGCCCGGCCAGCCAGTCCCGGCACTCGTCCAGCTCGGCCCGCACCTGTGCCGCGTCGGCGCCGGGATCGCCGCGCAGCTGCGCCGCCAGCGCCAAAGCCCGGAACAGCTGGGCGAGCATGCCCGGGTAGCCGGCGAGAAACCGGCGCAGCGTCATCGCCTGCCGACTGTGGTGCAGCAACGCCGCCTGCTCATCGAACAGGACGGCCTTGAGCGCCCGGTACGCGTGGAAGTGGGCCCCGGCGATGCCGTCCCCGTCCGGCCGATCGTCGAAGGCCGTCGAGTCGCTGCGCAGCGAGCGCTCGAGCCGGCGGAACGTGTCGACGAGGGCGAGCGAATGGTGGCTGCCGGTCCGCGTCGCGAACGTGTGGGCGGCCTCGACGTCGGCGGCGTACGTGCTCAGCGACTCGCCGGTCTCCAGCCGGGCGGGCAGCAGCGTCTCGTAGGTGTGGCAGGCCATCTGCAGGTCACCGCCCTGCAGGAGACCTTCGCGGGCCATCTGGCACTGCACGACCGCGTTCTGCAGCGGCTCCATCCAGGGCAGCAGGAGCAGGGCGTACCGGTGCCGGAGCACCGACGTCTCCGGCTCCCAGCCCCGGGTCTCCCCGACGGCCATGGCGTGCCGGGCCGCTTCGTAACCGACCCAGTAGTCGCCCAGCGCCGGGACCACGGCGAGCCCCACGCAGCCGAAGTTCGATGCCAGGCGGGGCGCGGGGCCGAACTCCTGCCACATCCGCTGGCTCTCCAGGACGATCCACACCAGGAGCGCCGGATCACCGACGAAGAAGGCGTTGGGAAGCAGGCGGTCGAACAGCCGCTGGACCGCGAGCACCGCCCGGTCGGTGACCTCCGGCCGCTCGAGGTCCGCGGCCAGGTCAAGCTCGGCGACCCAGGCCAGCAGGCCCACGAAGTCGTCCGGGCCGGGAGGCGTCTCCGGACGCGGGTATCCGAGGTCGCGGGCGAGGCGGAGGCCGAGGTCCACTGCGGCTCGGTGGTGGGCGCGCTGGCTCAGGCTGCTCATCTGGACGGTGCCCGCGACGGCGAGCGTCACCGGGTCGGCGCAGCGCCGCTGCAGCGACTCGAAGGCCGCATCCGCCTCGTCGAGGAGGCTCAGGCTGTACAGCACGGCGTGCCGCTGACGGTCCAGCTCGGTCAGGACCGGGTCGTCGGCCGGCACTCCCAACTGCGCCCAGACCTGCACGGCGGTGTCCAGATACCGGCGCGCCAGCTGGTGGCTGCTGACCCGCCGCGCCGCCTGGCCGGCGCGTTCCAGCAGTACGGCCACGCGGCGCAGCTCCTCGGCGTCCTCCACCGCCTCCAGGCCGTCCACGTAGTGCTCGGCCGCCTCGGTCTCGTACCCGGGCTCGGCGGCCAGCCGGCGCGCGATCCTCAGATGCAGGCCGGTCCGGTCCTGCGGCGGGATGGTCGTGTAGGCGGCCTGGTAGACGCGGTCGTGCGGGAAACGCAACGTGTGCTGCTCGGGCTCGTCCTGCAGGCTGCCGTCGGACTCGACCACCAGCAGGCCGTCCTCGAGCGGCGCGGCGAGCCGTTCCCGGACCGCCGCAAACGGCAGGCCCGAGGCCACGGCGAGCGAGCCGAGGCGCGTCTCGCCGCCCAGGCAGGCGAGCGTCCGCACGAGCTCCCGCGCCTCGGCCGGCAGCTCGGTCAGCCGGGCGGTGAGCAGGTCGACCACGTCACCGCGGCCGAGCTGGCCGGCGAGGGCGTCGGGGTCCCACCGCCATCCGCCCTCGCCGAGCCGGAGTGCACCGCTGCGGCGCAGGCTGTTGACCAGCTCCACGGTGTCGTACGGGTTGCCACCGGTCCACCCCGCGATCGCCGCGGCCAGCTCGGCGGCGCCCGCGTCCGGCAGGCGCAGCATGTCGGCCAGCAGCCGGCTCTGGTCGGACGGCGGTAGGTTCTCCAGCTGCACCACCGGCGGCATGGCGCCCAGGCGCTCCCAGCGTTCCAGCGCCGCCGCCAGCGGGTGGGTCGGCGGCACCTCCTGCGTACGGTACGCACCGACCAGCAGCAGCCCCCGCAGGCCCGAGTCGGTCGCCAGGGTGTCGAGCACCGCGAGCGTGGTGGAGTCGGCCCACTGCAGGTCGTCCACGACGAGGACGACCGGGCGTTCCGGGGACACGACCGCCCGCAGCAGGCCCAGCAGCGCCTGACGCAGCCGCGTCGCGGCGGTGACCGGGTCCTCCTCCGGGGTCGCGGCACCGCCGCCGAGCAGCGGTTCGAACTCGGGCAGCGCCGCGGCGACGAGGGCCGTGTTGGGCCCCAGCTGATGCAGCAGTCGTTCGCGGGTCTCGCTCAGCACCTGCTGCGGTTCGGCCAGCAGCAGCCGCCCGATCCCGCTCAGCGCCTGCACCAGCCCACCGCTGCCGGCGTCGGAGCGGAACTGTTCGCACTTGCCGGCCACGTACCATCCGCCGTGGGTCGCCACCACGGTCCGCAGCTCGTTGACCAGCGCGGACTTGCCGACACCCGGTGCGCCGGCGATCACGACGGTCCGGACGTCCCCGGTCTGCGCGCCGTCGAAGGCCGTACGCAGGACGCCGACCTCAGCGTCCCGCCCCACCAGGCGGGTCGGCGCGGACAGCCGGAGCGGGAAGTCCCACTCGCCGAGCGGGAACACGGCGTCCGGGGCGGCCAGCACGCGGCCGAGGTCCCGCACCAGCCCTTCGGCGCTCTGGTAGCGGCGGTCCGGGTCCTTCTCCAGCAGGCGGTCGATGATCTGCGAGAAGGCGAGGGGTACGGCCGGGTTCCGCTCGACCAGCGGCGTGGGCCTGCACACCAGCAGGTCGTGCAGGTAGGCCAGATGGTCGTCCTGGACGAAGGGCGGCCGTCCCGCGGCGGCGTGGTAGAGCACCGCGCCGAGGGCGTACAGGTCCGCCCGGTGGTCCACGGCCAGGCCGGTGCGCCCGGTCTGTTCCGGCGCCAGGTACGCGAGGGTGCCCGCGATGCGGTCGTGGTGCACGAAGCTCAGGCGGTCGCCGGCCGCCGTGGTCGCCCATTCGAAGTCGAGCAGCACAGGCCGCTCCTGCGCGCCGAGCAGCAGGACGTTGGCCGGGCTGATGTCCTTGTGGATGACACCCCGCTGGTGCACCGCGGCGATGACCCCGGCCAGGGCGTGCGCCAGGGACAGCAAGGCGGTGGTCTCCAGCGGCCCGGCGGCCACCTTCGCGGACAGCGGTACGCCGCCGGCGTCGACCATGGCGACGATTCCGGGATATGTCTCGCCGAACAGCGCCGGTACCCCGTCGACGTCCGACAGCCGGCGCAGCATCTCGATCTCGTTGCGGACGCGGTCGTCCCGGGCGGCCCCGAGCGGCTCCTTGCACACGACCGCGCCGGCGCCGTCCGGCAGCGGCACCCGGCGGACCCGGCTGCGCTCGGTCTCGTAGATCACGTCGCCGAGGCGGGGATTCAGCACCGTACCAGCACACCAGGTTTTCGGTGGTCACGGAGCGGGTCTCGGAAGGTCGCAGAATTCCGGCGTCGATCGGCCTGCGACCGATGACGCCGGGACGCTGCGTCTCAGTGACCGGTCGGGTAGGGACGGGCCGCCGCGTTCGCCAAGGTGATGAAGGCCGGCAGGTTGAGGCTCCAGAAGGACGACATGCAGGAGTAGCGCGGGAAGAAGCCGCTGCATCCGGAGCTGTCGGGACCCACCTCGATGGTGTAGCCGGGGACGCCGCGCGTGCCGTAGATCCAGTCGTCGGTCGCCCCGGGCGCGAAGTAGTTCAGGCCGCCGTCACCGTGTACGACGTCGTAGTGGTTGGACCGGCTCATGGCCGTGGCGATCGTCCGGAGGTCGTCGTTGTTCGGCGCGAGCGAGTTGGTCCAGCCGTACGGATAGATGTCGAGCTCGGCGAAGCTGTGCAGGGTGAGGAACGTGCCGGTGGTGTCGGTGGTCGCGGGCGAGAAGTCGGCGGCGGGCTTGGTGTCGCGGTAGATGCCCGCGAGGAAGTTCTGGATGCCCTGCGTCTCCGGCTCGCTGGCCGCGCTCGTGCCCGGGTAGGTCTCGCTGCACTTGGTGCCCTGGTTGACGTCCCAGTGGTAGCTCGAGTTGCGGTTGAGGTCGACGCCCCGGCCGGTGCCGGAGCATCCGTTGTCGTGGGCGTTCTTGCGCTGGGAGACGGGCCGGGTCGAGTTCGACGAGACGATGTCGACGCCGTCCGGGTTGGCGATCGGGATGACCCACAGCTCGGTGGTGTCCATCAGGCGCGTCACGTCGGCGTTGCTGCCGTAGTTGTTCACCAGGTAGTCGATCCACATGTACGCCAGCTCGCCGGTCGCCAGCTCACGGGCGTGCATCTGGGCCATCAGGGTGAACTTCGGCTTCCCGCCGCTGCTGCCGGTCGCGCAGTCCCCCGTCCTGATCTTGGTGATGCACAGGGCCTGGAGGTCGTGGCCGCCCCTGTTCTGGGTCTTCAGCCACGACTGACCGATGGTGCGCAGGACGACGAGGTCGGGATGGGCCGTGGCGACCTGCTGGTTGTGCGCCTCGTGCCCGGCGCTGGTGTGGTAGCCGCCGTAGTACGTACCGGCCGCCGCCCGGAACGAGGCCGCCACCGGCTGGTGGAGCGGGCCGGCGTAGCGGACGGTCAGGCCCCGGTGCCGCAGACGCTGGGCGTCCGCGGCGGTCGCCAGCACCGGTACGCCGTGACTCAGCGGCCCCTCCAGCACGTCGTAACCGCGCCGGGTGAGGTCGGCGGCGAGGCCGGCAGCGGTGGTCGACGGCGACGTGACGTCGTAGTAGGCCGGTTCGGCCGGGCCCGGGGCGGCTGCGGCGGCACTGCCGGGCATCGCCGGCCCGGCGCCGAGCAGGGGTAGCAGGACGGCCGCCGCGACGGCGAGCAAGCTGCGGAGCCGCGACCGGCGCGAGAGCGGGAACCTGGTCATCCGTACCTCGATCATGCGGGCCCGGCAGCACCGTGCACCGGACGTTGGGTATCCACCCTGATCGATATGGCCGCCGTGGTCAACAGATCCCGATCGCGGATCTGGCACGACCGTCCCGTATCGCCCCGGAGATCATCACCCTCTCTTCTGCTGACGCATCCATTGTCCCGAGGAGGTCATCTTCCATGCGTTCATCCGGCAAAGGACTGCTCGGCCTCGCCGTCGCGGCCGTCGCCCTGCTCTCGGCGTTGATCGTCCCACCCACCGCCGCGTTCGCCGCGTCCGGCGACGTCGTCGCACCCATGCAGGAACGGCCACCCGCCCCCGGCACCCCCAAGCTGGGACTCCCGTCCGCCGGCGGCGCCGTAACGGGTACGCCGACCAGCCGGCTCTGCAGCGGCCACGGCGTCGAGTACGGCGACTGGGTCAACGCCGACCCTGCCACCCGCAGCATCGTCCGGGCCCAGCTGCGGGACTGCCAGCCGGTGACGACGTGTACCGGCGACATCTGCACGATCACCTATGACGCCGGCTGGTCGATGCATCTGTTCGGCGCATGCTCGCCCACCCCCTGCGACTGGGGCTGGTCGGCGGGCCGGTTCAGACTGTCCAACGGCCAGATCCCGGCCACCTACGACCAGGGATTCGCCAAGCGCTACGTGTGGGCCGCGATGTCGCAGTATCGGCCGGGTCAGCTGTGGATCGCCGTCCGGACCGACTTCACCGACCCCGCCCGCCCCGACTACGAGTCCCAGGACTGGTTCGTCCGGGCCTGACCGAGCTCGGCCGTGCACGCGGACCCGCGTGCACGGCCCCGACGGGCCTTTCGTTCAGTCGGTCTTCTGCTCCGCCTCCCCGGCGGTGGTCACCGAGTCCTCAGCGAGCATCTCCGCCGCCGTCGCGGCGGCGGCCGCGGCGGCCGCGGCGGCCTCCCGGGCCTTGGCGTCGGCGGGCTTGCGGCCGGGCGCACGAGGGTCGGGGGCGGCCAGGTTCGCCGCGGCCTCCGCCGCCGCCTCGGCGGCGACGTCCATGACCCGGCGGGCGACCTGCCGCTGCCGCTGGGCCATCCGGGGCAGCGTCTCGTCGGCGGCGACGTCGATCACGCGCCGCACCGCCTGGCGGGTTCCCTCACCGATGGGCGGTGGTCGCCACTGGGCGGAAGCAGGACGTACGGAGGACTCGATCTCGACGCGCAACCGGTCGACGGCGGCGAGCAGGGCACCGTGCTGTTGCCACGCTGCGGCGTCGGTGTGCGGATCGACCAGCAGCAGCCGCCCCAGCGCCTCCCGCCGGCGGTGCAGCTCGACGAGGTGCTCACCCACCCGGGCCCGAGCGTCGTCCACCGGTCCGATGCCGCCGGCGACCTCGGCCACGGCGCACAACGCGTCGGCGCCACTGTCCAGCACGGCGGCGAGGGCGAGACGCACGTCCGGCGCGTACGCCTGCTCGGCCTTCTCCGGAGGCAGGTAGAAGGTCCGGTCGAAGATCTCCCGGCACAGCGTGCGCAGCACGATGGAGCAGTACTCCACCCCGGTGAGTGCCGTGCGCAGGCGCGGCTGCGCGGCACGCACCTCGGCGCCGCGCGGGTTCAGCACCGCGCTCTGCTCGGCCCGGGCCAGCGACCGGTCGGCCGCCGGAACCTGCGCGGCCAGGGTGCGGGCCGCGGCCAGCCAGCGTTCGGCGGCCGTCCGCGACCATTCCCCCCTCAGATCGGTGGCAAGCCCGCGGAGGAACTCCGCCTGCCGCGAGATCACACCACCGATCGCCTCACCGGCGGTCTGCACGTGCACCGGCGGGACGATGGCGAAGTTCACGGCCACGCCGGTCGCGGCGCCGATCAGCGTCTCGTAGACCCGGCCGGCGGCGGCCCCGGGAGCGGCCGCTCCCCCGACGGCGAGGATCAGCATCGCGCTGATCGGCACCTCCAGGGTGTGCGGTCCCAGGCGCAGGAGCTGACCGAGGACGAGCGACACCGCGACCACCGCGCCGAGGCTCCACCAGGACAGGCCCACGAAGATCGCCAGGGCCATCGCGATCAGGACGCCGGCCAGCACGCTGAGGATGCGCTGAAAACCCTGGGCGACGGTCTCGTAGACGGTGAGCTGGACCACCAGGATCGCGGTCAGCGGTGCGAGTATCGGCGCGTCGGCGGTGTGCAGACCCTCGGCGATCAGATAGGACAGCACCGCGGCGAGGACCACCTTGGCGGTCCGCAGGCCGGGGATCCGGCCCCATCGGGCGACCGTGGCGGTCACCGGGCGCAGGTACGCGGGCAGCCGCATCGCTCCTCCTCGGGGGTGAGCAGTCAGCGCTACCGCTTCATTGTTCAACGGATCGCGGTGGACGTATTCACACATGTGGATTCAGCCGGCGCTTTCGGGTAGGTGTGTCCTCATGCGCGGAGGATCATTGGCCACCGGGATGATGGCCCTGGTGGCGAGCCTGTGGCCGGTCGCTGTCCCGGCCGAGGCCGCCGGGCCGCCGATGGACGACGGCACTGTCGCCTCGGCGACGGCCGCCTACCGGGCGGCGTACCCGCAGATGTCCGAGTCCGCGGCCCGGACGGCGTTCGACCAGCAGCTGCCCCGCAAGCAGGTGTACCGGGCTGCCGAGGACACGGGCGCGTTCGGCGGCAGCTGGTTCGACGCACCGAGCGGTGTCCTGCACGTGGCGGTCACCGCGGCGAGCGCGGCGCCGTCCGTCGAGCGGGTCGCGGACCGCCTCGGCGTAAGCCTGCGCGTACACCTCGTGACGCGCAGCCACGCCGCCCTGCAGCGGCAGGCCGAGGCTGTGCGTACCGGCGGCGACGCGCTGAGCCGTGCGGCCGCCGGCCACGTGGGCATCGACGTCGCGGCCAACCAGGTGGTGGTGGCGGTGCCACGGACCGCCCGGGCGTCCCTGGGCGCGGTGCCGGCCGGGGTACGGATCGTCGACGCCACGACGCGCGCGAGTGACCCGGACTCCGCCTGCACGTCGCGCCTGACCTGCGATGCGTCGCTCCGGGCGGGAACGATGCTGCGGCACTACGGCCTGCCGATCTGTTCGGCGGGCTTCACCGCGCGCACGCCGGGCAACCAGCGGTACGTCTACACCGCCGGACACTGCGACATCGGCCCCGGACGCTGGAGCACCGGCGCCCGGTGGATCGGCCCGATGACGAGCTCCGTACGCCGGGGCCCGGTCGACGCCGGGATCATCCGGGTCGACAACCCCTCCTATGCCGACGACCGAGGCGGCGAGATCTACTTCGAGAACGCCGACCACACGGTCGCACTGAATGATGCGGCACCCACGATGGCGTACCTGCAGCAGGGTGACGTGGTGTGCCTGGCCGCCAACGCCGCCCAGGTGAACGGCCCGAACCTGTGCGGCGTCATCGGCAGCGTCAGCGACCCGGCGGAGTCCGGCATGGTCAGGGTGGACGGCGTGGACGCCTGCACGGGAGACAGCGGCGGCGGCTGGTACTGGCTCGCGTCCACCACGTACCGGGTCGCGTACGGCCTGCACAGCGACAGCGAGCCCGGCTGCCACGGTGACAGCGGTGGCTCCCGTTCCTGGTTCAGCCCGATCCCGGAGGTGGCCGCCGTCTGGGGACTGACCATCGAGACCCGCATGGCGTTGACGCGATAGGCGGCGGCCGCCAACGTCGCATGAGGACCTGCCACACCAGCATCGAAAGGCAAAGGAACTCACGCGGACGATCGCGTTCCTGACGGCGGCAGTCGCAGTGATCGGGCTGGCGGCATCGCCGGCCCGCGCGTCAACCGACCACGGGGTCGACATCAGAGGGACGGCCGTGTGTGACGCAGAGGCCAAGGAATGGCAGGTCACGTGGACGGTCACCAACCGGTCCGACGTGGCGGGCACCATCGGGAACGTCCGCACCGATCCGGCGGACCGTCCGGTGGGCGGCCTGTGGGGCCGCCGCGTCCAGCCCGGCGAGACGGTCACCGGCGACCAGCGCCTGCTGTGGTGGCAGTACACCGGACATCTCACCTTCGACGTCAACTGGGATGACGAAGTCGTGACCTACAACCACAACTGGCCCATCTACATTCACAGCTACTGCGGTCCGCCCGGCTCGCGGCATTCGGCAGTGGGTGCCACGAGCGACAAGGTCCACCGGGCTGGTCACCGCGATACGTTGCGGGCAGTCGACGGCGACTGGAGTGGACATGAGACGTGTCAGCGCGGTGCTCGGTGCGATCCTTCTCGTTCTGGCGGCGGCTGTCGCCCCGGCCGAGGCCTCCCACGGCCGGGGCGGCGGCCCGCTCGGCCCCTTCACGAACCTCGTGGTCATCTACCAGGAGAACCACAGCTTCGACAACCTGTACGCGGGCTGGGGACGCGTCGGTGCCCAGTGGGTCGACGGGCGCGGCGCACCCGGGTACGCCCGCCGCAGCGCCCAGGTCCGTCAGGACGGCACCGCCTACCGATGCCTCTACCAGAACGACCCCAGCCTCGCGACGCCACCGCTCGACGCCGCCTGCGGCACCGACACGGCGAGCAACGGGTTCTCGTACGCGAGCCACTTCGCGAACCGGCCGTTCTCCATCAACGACTACCTCACCCCGGAGAGTCGAACCTGTCCCGGTGGCACCCCCGGCGGCTGCACCCGTGACCTGGTGCATCGGTTCTACCAGGAGCAGTACCAGCTCGACGGTGGGCGGATGGACCGCTACAGCACGGGCAGTGACGCGACCGGGCTCACCCAGGGCTACTACGACACCCGCCAGCTGCCCGTCTACCAGTACCTGCACGGCGCCGGAGCGCCCCACTACGTGGTCGCGGACCGCTTCTTCCAGGCGGCGTTCGGCGGGTCGTTCCTCAACCACCAGTACCTCGTGGCCGCCCAGGCTCCGCCGTGGCCGGGTGCGCCCGCCACCGCCCACTCCGTCGTCGACGCCGAGGGCTTCCCGAACCCGAACCCGCCCGCCGCCGGCACCGGCGTCCGGGCGTACCCCCTGCACAGCAGCGACCCGGCGCTGAACGACGGACCCGTCACGCAGGCCTGCCCCGGCCGTTCCGGCTTCGCGTGCGGTGACTACGCGGTGAACACCGTGCAGCCGTCCAGCCCGCCCTCCGCGGGCGGCGCGAACACGCTGCCGCTGGTCAACAACGTCGACCCGGGGGCGCCGAACTACCGTCGCACGATCGGCGACGAGCTGTCCGAGCGGAACGTCAGCTGGGCCTGGTACGCCGGCGGATGGAACGACGCGGCCGCCGGGCATCCCGGCCCGCTGTTCCAGTACCACCACCAGCCCTTCAACTACTTCGCCCGGTACGCGCCCGGGTACGTCGACCCGCGCACCGGCGAGCACCCCCGTGACCACCTCCAGGACGAGACCGCGTTCTTCGCCGCCGCCCGTCAGGGCCGGCTACCGGCGGTCAGCTTCGTCAAGCCGTACGGGGCGGAGAACGAGCATCCCGGCTACGCCAGCACCGACAACGGCGAGCGGCACCTCGTCGACCTGCTGAACGCTGTCATGAACGGTCCGCAGGCCGCCCGGACGCTGGTCGTGGTGACCTACGACGAGTTCGGCGGCCAGTGGGACCACGTCGTCCCACCCGGTCAGGGCCGGCGCGCCACGCCCGGCCCGTCCGACGAGTACGGGCCCGGCACCCGCATCCCCGCCCTGCTGATCTCCCGGTCGCTGCGCCGGTCCGGGGTCGACCACACGCCCTACGACACGACCTCGATCCTGCGGACCATCGAGCAGCAGTACGGCCTGGCGCCCCTCGACACCCGCTTCGGCCGCGACGCCCGCGTCCACGACCTGGGACCCGCGCTCCGCATCGGTGGGCTGGGGCGCCACTGAGCCCCCGCCCAGCCGATGCGTAACCGTCAACACCGCTGGTCGTGGGCGGGCAGGAGCCCGTCGGTGAGGAACACGACGGCGTGACGGTCGGCGCACGAGCCGTTACCGAGCACACCGTGGCCGCCCGCATCGACGGTGATCTGCACGGCTCCCGGGCCGAGGGCGCGACGCATGCCGCCGGTGGACGGGCTGGCCGGGTCGCGCAGGTTCTGGACGATCAGCGTGTTGCGGGGGCCGCCCGGGGTGACGCGCACGGCAGGTTCGACCGGTGGGCGGTGCCAGAACGCACACGGCCAGATGTTGGCGGGCATCCCGTCGGTGGCCGGCCACCGCCGCCGGTCGTCGCGGACCGCATCGCGGTAGCGCCGCACGTCCCGGGGCCACGTCACGTCGCCGCAGACGACGCCGTAGAGCGCGGCCGTGGCATTGTCCGCGGGAACAGCGGGATCCACGGTCTCCGGTGGAGCCGGGGGCAGGGCCGAAGGATCGAGCCACTGCCGGACGGTGGGAAGCCAATCGTCGTGGTACAGCGCGCGGAAGGTCTCGGCGCGCACCACCGCACCGGTGACCACGACGCCGTCCGCGCGAGTCACGGGTTCACGGTCGAGTCCCGCGGCCACACGGAGGTAGCGGCGGCGGACGGCGGCGGGTGTGGCGCCGAGCCCGAGGTCGGCGTGGCGGGCGGCGGCCCAGGCGGTGAGGTCGTCGAGCCGACGGTCGGCGGCTCGGCTCATGGTGCGGTACTGGTCGTACCAGACCCGGGCGGGGTCGATTGCGCTGTCGAGAACCATCCGGTCGACGCGGTTCCCGAAGAGCTGGCGATAGACGGCACCGAGGTAGGTGCCGTAGGACCATCCGAGGTAGGAGATGCGCCGCTCGCCGAGGGCGGCACGGATACGGTCCATGTCGCGGGCCGTGTTCGCCGTGGTGACGTGGGGCATCTGCGGGCCGCCATGGCGTGCGCAGGCGGCAGCGGTGGTGCGGGCGTAGGCGACGTTGCGGGCGATCGAGCCGTCGGGGCCGGGGTACGGATAAATGAGATCGTCGCTGGGAAGCGCGCTGCCGCCGCAGGTGACCGGGGTGCTGTGTCCGACGCCGCGCGGGTCGAACCCGATGAGGTCGTAGCGGTCCAGGAGCTGTGGGGGCAACTGGTGGGCGAGCGCCGCGGGCAGAAGCAGCCCGGCTTGCCCGGGGCCGCCAGGGTTGGTTATCAGCACGCCACGCCGCAGCTGCGGGTTGCCGGCGGGGAGGCGGGAGATGGTGAGGGTGGTCTGCCGGCCGTGGGGGCGGCTGTAATCCGTCGGTACCCGCAACGTCGCGCAGCGCAGCTCCGCCGGAGCCGCCGGCGACGGGCAGCTGCCCCATCGCAGGGCGGTCGACGGCGGCCCGGTGGGCCGAGCGGCGCTCGACGGGGACGCGGAGACGGGGGCGAGCAGGACGGTGGCGGTCAGAAGAGCGACAAGGGGTCGCACGAGTCTCTCCGTTCGAGGGTGCCGGATCAGTCGGTGTCGTCGAGGTAGAACAGCTCGTCGACCCGGGTGTGCAGGGCGCGAGCCAGCTTGAGGGCGAGCACGGTGGACGGGATGAACTTGCCGGTCTCGACGGTGTTGATGGTCTTGCGGGTGACCCCGACCAGCTCGGCGAGCTGCTCCTGGGTGAGGTCGTGGCGCGCCCGCTCGACCCGGATGTGGTTGCGCAGCGGATGCGCGGGTTCAGCGGCCATCAGGCATCCCGGTTCAGCCACCACCGGGTGGCTCCGTAGACGGTGAGTGCGGCGGCGACGGTCAGCTTGGCCTGCGCCACTGAGGGCACGGAGACGTGGAAGAAGAAGGGCAGCTGCACGGCGAGTGTGCCCAGCAGAGCGGCGGTGCTTGAGCGCAGGTGGGTCTCCCGGGTGCGCTCGTCCTCCACCACCGCACGCAGGCTGCGCAGACGCAGCCACGCCGCACCGGCCACCGCCAGCGCGAGCACGGCGACGCATACCGCGACGCCGTTGACGACGTCGAGCGGCAGGGGCCATGCCCCGCCCCGGATGTCCTGGACGGCACCGATGACCAGGGTCACCGCCCCGGCCGTGCCCCACAGGAACACCGCGGTGTCGAACACCCGGTGTGCGCGACGCCTCGGATCCATCACCATCGCTGCGAACATGCCCTGCCCACCCCTTCGCAAAGGAACCTTGACTACTCTTGAAGTAACCCAGAGGTTACACAGGTCGCCAAGCCCCGTCAATGGATGCCGGTGGCGTGCGTCACCTCGATCACGCTCGGATTGAACCGCCGGTGAGCTGCGCACCGTATGACGGCACACGGTTCCCTGGGCGGAAGAAGGCTTCCATGACGGTCGACAGCATCCACGCCATCACCCCCATCGCCGACGAGTTCGTCGCGGTGGTGCGCACCCACGGTGAGTACCGGCTCGTGCTGGACACCCATGTGTGTGCCGGAGCCCGGTTGTTCACCATCAGAGGCGACGTGACCCGCACGCCGACCCGGTACTCCCTGCAGGTGGGCCGGGACACCCACATCGACATGCCGGACGGCTACGACCCCGAGCAGGTCCTGGACCGCTTCTTCTGGCGCTTCACCAACCACAGCTGCGAGCCGAACGCGGTGGTACGCGGCCGCGAGTTCGTCGCCCTCCACTGCATCGAACCGTGGAGCCAGATCACGTTCAACTACAACACCACCGAGTTCGACATGGCGGAGCCCTTCGACTGCCGCTGCGGCTCGCCGCAGTGCGAGGGCGTGATCCGGGGTTACCGCTGGCTGTCCCCCGAAGCCAGGCAACGGGTCGCGCCGCTGCTCGCCGACCATCTCCGAGGCGACCGGTCGCCCGTCGACGCGGCCGAGGTCTGACAGTGTCGGTGACCGCATCGCCTCGGGCGCCCGTCGGCGAACGCCCCGCGGCGCTGCACGACTTCTTCGCTCGAGCGGCCCGCCGCTTCCCCGACGCGATAGCCGTCGACGTGCCGCCGGCGCCCGGGCGTCCGCACCGGCGCCGGCTGACCTACGCGGAGCTCGACCAGGAGTCGGCCGTGGTGGCGAGCGTCATGTGCGGCCTGACGTGGCGCGGTATCGCGATGATCCTGCTGCCGCGGACGACCGACCGGTTGTACGTCGCGCAGCTCGGCGTCCTCAAGGCCGGCTGGGCGTACGTGTGCGTGGACCCGTCCTTCCCCGACGGCCAGCTGGCGCAGATCCTGGCCGATTCGGCCGCCACCGTGCTGCTCACCGACGCGGAAGGCGCCCGCCGGGCGGCCGACGTGGGCTACCTCGGTGCGACCGTCCGGATGGACCAGCCCCTCGCGTTCGCCGGCAGCGTGCCGCCGATCGAGCCCGAGCCGGACGACCTGGCGTACCTGATCTACACCTCCGGCACCACGGGACGGCCGAAGGGGGTGATGATCCCCCACCGGGCGATCAGCAACCTGGTGGAGGGGGACATCGCCGAGTTCGGGCTCGGACCCGGCGACCGGGTGGCGCAGGGTTCGTCGCCCGCCTACGACTCCTCCGTGGAGGAGGTGTGGCTGGCGCTGTCCGCCGGCGGCACCGTCGTCGTCCTCGACGAGCAGACCGCGCGGCTGGGGCCCGATCTGGTCGGCTGGCTGCGTACCGAACGCATCACCGTGCTGTGCCCACCGCCCACCCTGCTGCGCGCGACCGGCTGCAGCGATCCGGGTCGCGAGCTTCCCGAGCTGCGCTTGCTGTACGTCGGCGGCGAGGCGCTGCCGGAGGACGTCGCCGAGCGGTGGGCCCCGGGGCGCCGCATGGTGAACGGTTACGGGCCGACCGAGTGCACGGTGACCTGCGTCCGCGAGGACATCGTGCCGGGCCGGCCGGTGGCGATCGGACGCCCGGTGCCGGGGACCGTCGCCTACGTCCTCGACGAGCAGCTGCAACCGGTGCCGCCGGGGGAAGGCGGCGAACTGTGCATGGGCGGGGCCGGGCTGGCGCTGGGCTATCGCAACCAGCCCGACGAGACCCGCGCCAAGTTCGTCGAGCACCCCACGTTCGGCCGGCTCTACCGGACCGGCGACCTGGTGTCGGCGGCGCCCGACGGCACGCTCTTCTACCACGGGCGCATCGACACCCAGGTGAAGCTGCGCGGCTACCGGGTCGAGCTGGAGGCGATCGAGGCGTGCCTGGTGCGCTGTCCCGGCGTCCGCGAGGCCGCCTGCCGGGTCGAGGGCACCGGCGCCGGCGAGGCCCTCACCGCCCACGTGGTTCCGGCCGATCCGGCGTCCCTACCCGATCCGGACGACCTGAAGGCCCGCTTGCAGGCCGCGCTGCCGGCGTACATGGTGCCGTCGTTCTTCGCCCTGGCTCACGAGCTGCCCCGGAGTGCGGGCGGCAAGCTGAGACGCGACGACCTGCCGCCGGTGGTCGCCGCCGCGGGGCCGCGGACGCCGGTGGCCGCGACCGATGCGCCGGCCGATCCCGTCCAGCGGACGATCGTGACGGCGTTGCACGAGGTGCTCGGCTCCCCCTCGGTCGACCCGGAGGCCGACTTCTTCGACGATCTCGGCGGCAGCTCGCTGCAGGCCGCCATGCTCGTGTCCGCACTGCGAAGCCATCCGGTCACCGCCGGGCTGACCGTGCGAGACGTGTACGAGTGCCGCACGGTGGCGGCGCTGGCCCGGCGTACGGGTGCGGGCGTGGCCGACCCCGCACCGGTAGCCGCACCGGTCGACCGGCCGCTGCCCCGCCGGGCGCTCGCCACCACCCTGCAGTGCGGCTGGCTGCTGATCGAGCTGATGATCGCGGCGCCGCTGGCGTACTGGGGTGTGATGGTCGCGGGGCCGTGGTTGGCCGGCCGGGTGGGGCTGGCGCTGATGCCGGTTCTGCTCGCCCTCGCCGGGGCGGTGCTGAGGCCGCTGACGGCTCCGGTGTCCGTGGCGGTGGCGGTCACCGCGAAACGCCTGCTCGTCGGGCGGTTCCGGCCGGGTCGGTGGCCGGCCTGGGGCGGCATGTACGTGCGGCTGTGGATCCTGCAGCACCTCACCCGCTTCGTTCCGTGGAACACGCTGGCCGGCACCGAGTTCCAGAACGCGGCGCTGCGCCGGCTGGGCGCCCAGATCGGCCGGCGCGTGCACATCTCCCGCGGCGTCGACGTCCACCGTGGTGGCTGGGACCTGCTGCGCATCGGTGACGACGTGAGCGTCGGGCCGGACGCCGCCCTGCGCCTGGTCGACCTGTCCGACGGCCAGGTGGTCGTCGGGCCGGTGGTTCTGGAGGACGGCGCGACCCTGGAGGTACGGGCCGGGATGGACCCTGGCAGCCGGATGCAGAGGGGCGCGGTGCTGCGCGAGCTGTCCTCGCTGCGGTCGGGCGACTCCGCCGGGCCCGCGGAGGTGTGGGACGGCGTCCCGGCCCGCCCGGTGGGCGTTGCGGCGCCGCCGCCGGCTCTGACCGACCGCGGCAGGCAGCTCTCGCCGTACTGGCACGCGGTCGCCACCGTCCTGTGCCGCTCCCTGGTGACGCTGCTGCTCGAGCTGCCGTTCATGGTGGTCGCCATCAAGCTGATCACCACGTGGGACCTCACGTACGAACGCGTCCTGGCGATCAGCGCCCACCCGCTCGCCAACCTGGGGTTCCTCGTCGGCGTGGCCGCGTTGAGCTGTTTGGCCCTGGTCGTGTCGGTGTGCCTGGAGGCCCTGGCCGTCCGCGCGCTGGGTCCCGTCCGGGAGGGAGTGATCAGCCGCTGGGGCCTGGCCTACCTGCGCGTGATGCTCAAGACGGAGCTGGTCACCTCGGCCGGCGACTGGCTCAGCGGGGGCCTGTTCTGGCCGGTGTGGCTGCGCTGGGCCGGGATGAGCGTGGGCCGCGGCTGCGAGATCAGCACGATCACCAACGTCGTGCCCGAGCTGGTCAAGATCGGAGCCGGCACGTTCTTCGCGGACGGCATCTACCTGGGCGGCCCCCGGGTCCGGTACGGCACCGTGGCCCTGGCGGAGCTCCGGCTCGGGCGCAACACGTTCCTGGGCAACCACGCCGTGGTCCCGGCCGGGCAGCGGCTGCCACCCGACATCCTCGTGGGCGTGTGCACGGTCGCCGACGCCGCGACGATCGGCCGGGGCACGTCGTGGTTCGGGCACCCGGCGTTCGAGCTGCCCCGCCGGGAGGTCGTCGAGCTCGACCGCTCGCTCACCCACGACCCGCCCCGGATCCGGGTCGTCAACCGGATGTTCTGGGAATGGCTTCGCTTCGCGCTGCCCGTCGTGCCGCTCGCCGCGCTGGTGTCCTGGCTCGCCGCCGTGCAGGCGGCGGCCGGCGGCCTCGGCCCGGAGGCGCTCGTGCTGGTCGCCCTGCCGGCGATCACCGTGGCCGTGGAGGTCGCCCTCGCCCTCCTCGTGCTCGGCCTGAAGTGGGCGCTGCTCGGCCGGGTGCGGCCGGGCGTGCACGCCCTCTGGTCATGCTGGAGCAGCCGGTGGGACTTCCTCTACGTGGCCTGGGGGTTCATCGCCGGACCGGTGTTGTCGGCGCTCGAGGGCACCACGTTGCTGCAGGGCTACCTGCGCGCCATGGGCATGCGCATCGGCCGCGGCGTCCTGCTCGGCGACGGGTTCGCGCAGGTGGTCGACCCTGACATGCTCGAGATCCAGGACGGCGCGACCGTCAACGCCATGTTCCAGGCGCACACGTTCGAGGACCGGGTCCTCAAGATCGACCGTGTCCGGGTCGGCCGGCACGCGACCCTCGCGGATGCCACGGTGCCGCTCTACGGAGCCGACATCGGCGCCGGAGCCTACGTGGCGGCGCACAGCGTGGTGATGAAGCGGGAACGCCTCCTCCCCGGCCTGCGGTACGAGGGCGTGCCCACCACGGCCGGCCCTGTCGACGCGGGTTAGCTGCCGGCGAAGGCGGGGCGGCCGCGCTGCCGCAGGTATTCGCGGAGGTCGGCGATGGGCGCGGGCCGGGCGAAGTGGTATCCCTGGGCGAGGTTGCAGTCGAGGGCCCGCAGACGCTCGGCCTGGGCCGCCGTCTCGACCGCCTCGGCGATCGTGACGAGGTCGAGGCTGTGGCTGAGCTCCACGATCGCGCGGACGAAGGCGGTCTCGCGGGGACCGCCGTCGTCGATCTGCTGGGCCGTGAAGGACCCGTCCATCTTGAGGATGTCGACCGGCAGCTCCCTGAGGTACGCCAGCGACGAGTAGCCGGTGCCGAAGTCGTCGATGGCGATGCGCACCCGGTGCTCGCGCAGTTCCTGGAGCTGTGCCGTGACCGTGGCGGCGTCCGTGACGGAGGTGACCAGGACGGTCTCGGTGATCTCGACGATCAGGGCCTCCCCGGGCACCGAGCAGCTGGTCAGCAGGGTCAGCAGGCGTGAGGCGAACAGCGGGTCCCGAAGCTGGTGGGCGGAGACGTTGACGGTGATGGGGATCCGGTGTTGCGGCCACAACTCGCGCAGGTCGGAGCACACCTGGCGGAGGACCCAGTCGCCGATGGCGGTGATGGCGCCGCTCTGTTCGGCCAGCGGGATGAAATCGGCCGGGGACACGCGGGTGCCGTCGGGGCGGGTCCAGCGCAACAGCGCCTCCGCGGCCGCCACGTCGCCCGTGGCCAGCTCGACGATCGGCTGGTAGTGCACCTCGAAGCCGCCGTTCTCGATGGCGTCGTGCATCTGGGCCACGAGCTCGGTGTTGGCCAGCCGTTCCGCATGCAGGGCGGGGTCGAAGACCGAGACCTGGTCGCCGCCACGCGTACGCGCCACCCGGAGCGCCAGGTCGGCGTCGCGCAGGGCCGCGGAGCCCTGCCGCCCGGCCGGTACGGCGACCGCCCCGATGCTGGCGGTGAAACGGCGGGCGGTCAGACCCCGCACCCGGTACGGGCGCCGCACGGCGGCCAGGATGCGGTGAGCCAGGTCGCTCCCGTCAAGGTCGTCTCCCGCGTCGGCGAACACGGCGAACTCGTCGGCGCCCAGCCGGACGACGGTGGCGTTGCTGGGCACCTCCGCGCGGATCCGGTCGCCGGTCTCCACCAGGAGGGCGTCGCCGCAATGATGGCCGAAGGTGTCGTTGAAATCCCGGAAACCGTCGAGGTCGGCGAGCAGGAGCACCCGGTCGTGGCGACTCGCCCGCTCCAGATGGTCCTGCAGCATCACCCGGCTGCCGAGGCCGGTCAGCGGGTCGAGCTGGGTGCGACGGTTGAGCAACCCGGCCAGCTGCGACAGCCGGACGATCAGGAGCACGGACATCGCGGTGCCGAGGATCTCCAGCACGATCAGCCGGGGCGACCGGCTTCCGGGCAGGGAGGAGAGACTGACGACGCTGAGCGCGCTGACACCCGCGGTCAGTGACACGTAGGTCGTCAGTCGCCGCCACGACGCCGGTGACGGGTTACCGGGCACGCTCCCCGTGCTGCGCGCCATCGAGGGGTGCAGGGCCGCGCCACCGATGAGCAGGTACGAGCCCAGCCACCCGAGCGCGGTGAGCGTGTCACGGCTCTCTCCGGCCGTCAGCAGCGCGTAGTAGGTGGTGTCGGTGACCACCAGGAGTCCGGCCGCGGCGACCATGAGCCGGTAGGCGGGCGTGCGTACCCGGGAGATCACCACCACCCTGACGCTCAGCACCAGGATCAGCAGGTCCATGCAGACGTAGCTCAGATAGCTGCCCAGGCGCAGACCGGTGAAGCGGCCGTCGAACAGCATCGGGGCGACCACCAGGGTCCACAGCACGGCGCTGCCGCCGAGCGCCACGATCCCCGCGTCCACCACACCGCTGCGCTGCTCGGCGGGGCGCACCCACCGGTACACGCTCGACGCGATCAGCACCAGCGTGGCCGCGTAGCAGGCGTCACCGAACGAGGGGAACCGGGGAACACCGGACGGGTCCATCACCAGGGCCCAGCCGACGTTCGCGAGCAGCGACATGGCGACCGCACCGGCCAGCAGCCACCAGGGCGCCGGCCAGACCGGCCGGTGCCGGCGAACCCCCGCTACCACGGCCACGACGACCGAGGCCGCTACTGCCATGTACACCCAGACCCGTACGCCCGGAGGCAGGATCGCGCCGCCGCCGAGCGCCACGGCGCCGGTGGTGAGATACCAGCGGTGGAGCCCACCGCGCACCCGGTGGGCAGAAGCTCGGTCGCGCGAGGGCACGTAGTCCCGATCGGCACGCCCGGGCAGGACATGAGTTCCTCAGACGACGATCACCAGGTCCGCACGCTGCTGACCACGTCGTTCGCGTTGACGGACACGCCGTTCTGCGGGTTGTACAGCTGCTCGTTGCTCAGGTTGCCGCCGTGGGCGTTCGGGTGCACGGTCGCGTACGCACCCTGGTATCCCGCGTGTTCCCAGATCTGGAAGTCGGCGTTCGTGTTGTTCCGGTACGAGGTGGCCGCGTCGTGGAACGGCGGGTCCAGCAGCGCCTGTTCCATGCCCACGGCGTACATGATGATGCTGCCCTGGTAATCGGCATCGGTCCACAGACAGAAGAAGCCCGACGGGCAGGCGTTCTCGTCGGCCGAGGCGACGCCGGGAACGGCGGCCACCGCCGCGGCCAGGGCGGCGATACCGGCGAGGGCGGCCATCTTCTTCCGAGCGTGTCGCATAGCGCATCTCCTTGACGAGTCGGGTGTCAGCTCCAACGCGTCGAGGATTGCGGCCGTTCAGCGGGCGGGCACCGGTGGACCTTCGGCGCACCGACGTTTCCCGATCGCACCGCCGTCACGACGGTGCGATCGGGAGGCGGCGATCAGCAGTGCTTCAGGTGCGGGCGGATGGCGGCGGGAACGACGCCGTCGCAGTACTCGGCGGTGCCGCCACCGATCGCCTTCCAGGCTCCGTCCTCGTAGTGGAAGACCACCCGGGCGTCGTCGGCCTTCTCCGGATGGGTCAGGCCGAGCGCGTAGCCCTTGTAGCAGGTGATGCTGGTCAGGGTCTCGGTGGGCATGAGAGCCTCGGCCACCTTGCTGGTCCGGAAGGCCCGCAGCAGCGTCTTCTCCGAGGCCGGGCATCCCTTGTTCGCGACCGGCTCGGCCGTGGAGGACCGCTTGCTGGTGACCGGCGCGGCGGAGGAGGGCGGGGCTTCAACGGTCGGGCTGGTGCTGGCCGGGGCGCCGCTCGCCGACGTCGTGGCCGTCGGCGCCGGTGTGGCGGAGGTGGCGGGCGCGGCCTTGGTGGCGTCGTTGCTCGAGCAGGCCCCGACGGCGAGAACGGCTGCGGCGGCGGCGAGGACGAGCGGCGTACGGGTGTTCACGTATTTCTCCTTGCACGATGACTTTGGCATCCCGACCCGTGATGCGCGGATGCCAGTCAGCATTGCCGATCGCCCGCCGCGGGAGATCACGGAAACGTGCCAACACCGCCCGCCCCGAGTTGCGACCTACCTCGTGGTGCCGAACTGGTAGACGGTGGTCGAGCGGTAGACCTGCCCCGGGCGCAGGACGGTCGACGGGAAGTTCGCGTGGTTCGGCGAGTCCGGGAAGTGCTGGGTCTCGAGCGCCAGGCCGTCGCCCTGGCGGTAGGAGCGGCCACCGGTGCCGTAGAGGGTGCCGTCCAGGAAGTTGCCGCCGTAGAACTGGATGCCCGGCTCGGTCGTGGAGACGCTCAGCGTGCGGCCGCTCGCCGGGTCGGACAGCCGTGCGGCGGATTCCAGCCTCCTGTACGTGGTGTCGCGGCGGTCGAGGACCCAGTTGTGGTCGTAGCCGCGCCCGTACCGGATCTGCGGGAAGGCGCTCCGGTTGCGGGCGCCGACCGCCGTGGGCCGGGTGAAGTCCATCGGCGTGCCGGCCACCGGGTCGATCGCGCCGGTCGGGATCAGCGTCGCGTCGACCGGTGTGTACCTGGAGGCGTGGAGCAGCAGCCGGTGGTCGTCGATCGTGCCGGTGCCCTCGCCGCCGAGGTTCCAGTACGCGTGGTTCGTGAGGTTCACGACCGTCGCCCGGTCCGTGGTGGCCTGATAGTCGATCCGGATGCCCTGGTGGCGGGTGATCGTGTACGTCACCGTGGTGCGCAGCGTGCCCGGATAGCCCTCTTCGCCGTCGCGGCTGACGTAGGTGAGCCGCAGTCCGACGCTGTCCCCGCCGGTCACCGGGGCGGCGTTCCACACCCGCTTGTCGAAGCCCGCGTTGCCGCCGTGCAGCGAGTTCGGCGGGTCGTTGATCGGCAGCTGGTAGGTCCGCCCGTCCAGGCTGAAGCGGCCGTTCGCGATCCGGTTGCCGTAGCGGCCGATCAGGGCTCCGAAGTAGGCCGGGTTCTTCGACGTCACGTACCCGTCGAGGGTGGCGAAGCCCAGGGTGACGTTGGCGGTGCGGCCGTGCCGGTCGGGCACCTCGACGGTCTGCAGGATGCCGCCGTAGGTCAGGATCCGCACCCGGAGCCTGCCGTTGGTAAGCGTGTAGCGGTCGACGGCCCGGCCGCTGACGCTGCCGAACGCCTCCTTGGTGATGGTGGGCCTGCCGCCAGCCTGTGACGACGAGGCGCCGGCGAGTCCCAGGCCCGCCCCGAGAAGCAGCACCATTCCGGCGCGTGCGAGCGCTCTGATGGCGCGGTCGGCACTGTGGATCGGCGTCATGTCTCCCTCGTTCCCTGTGTGTGCAGCGAGCGCGGTCCGGACCACGGGTACGTCGCCGACCATAAGCCGTCAGATAGATCGAAGCCAATACCGAAGTTAACGCACACATTGCGTGTTTCGCGGCTACAGACGAACACTTTGTTATCGCTAACATGACGCCCTTGTCATGATCGCTACCATCGGCGCGTGTTGATCGTGAGTTCTGACGACCTGCCCGGCTACCGGATCGACGCGGTGCTCGGGGAGGTGTTCGGCGTCACCGTGCGGGCCCAGACCTGGGGCGCCGGGATGGCCGCGGGCATCCGGGCGCTCGGCGGGGGCGAGGTGCCGGAGATGACCCAGCTGATGGTGCAGAGCCGCAACGAGGCCATGGGCCGGATGGTCTGGCAGGCCCGGCAGCGCGGCGCCAACGCCATCGTCGCGTACCGGTTCGACAACGGCGAGATCGGTCAGGCGTGGAGCGAGGTCTGCGCGTACGGCACCGCCGTCTGGGTCACTCCCCTCTCCGAGCATGCGAAGAGCCAGTACGAGGCGATGACCCGGGCCGGCGGCCTGCCGCACCAGCTGCCGACGAACCCGGCTGGACCCGGCTGAGGATCGAAGTTATGTTAGTCGCTAACAACTGTTAGTCGCTAACACCTGGAGGCGGCGATGCCGGTCCTCATCGTCGGCGCGGGGCCCACCGGCCTGGTAATCACCTGCGGCCTGTTGGAGGCGGGCGTACCGGTCCGGCTCATCGACGCCGCGCCCGGCCCGGCCACCACCTCTCGGGCGCTCGGCCTGCAGCCCCGCGGCGTCGAGGTGCTCGACCGTCTCGGCGCGCTCGCGGACCTGCCCGAACGCGGCCTGCCGATGCGCGCGGTGGTGATCCACGTCGACGGCGTGGAGATCACCCGGCTGCGGGTCGGCGGGCGGACGAAGCTGGTGACCCGGCCCGGCATGGTGATGTCGCAGGCCGAGATCGAGGGCGCGCTGCGCCGCAGGCTGGCCGAGCTCGGCGGCCGGGTCGAATGGGACACCCCCCTGACCGACCTGCCCGCGACCGGCTGGGTGGTCGGCTGCGACGGCGCGCACAGCCGGGTCCGCAAGGCCGCCGGCATCGGCTTCCCCGGCGTACCTCTGATCGAGCGGTTCATCGTCGCCGACCTGCACGCCGACCTGCCGCTGCCGCGCGACGCGGTGAGCACCTGGCTGGCGGGCGACCGGATGTTCGCCCTCTTCCCGCTGCCCGGCGGCGACCTGTGGCGGGTCCTCACCCCGGAGCCGGACGGCACCACGGAGGACAGGGACCCCGCGGCGCTGGTGACCGCCCTGTTGCCGGAGCGGACCGGCCTCCCCGCCGCCGCGATCACCCGCTTCACCTGGACGTCCCGCTTCCGCATCCACCGCCGGCTCGCCGACACCTACCGGTCGGGACGGGTGCTGCTGGCCGGCGACGCCGCGCACATCCACAGCCCGATGGGCGGCCAGGGCATGAACACCGGGATGGGTGACGCCGAGAACCTGGCGTGGAAGCTCGCGCTGGTCGAACGGGGACGTGCCGGCGAGGCGCTGCTGGACACGTACGAGGCGGAGCGCCGGCCGATCGCCGCCGAGGTGCTCGGCAACACCAGCTCGATGACCCGGGTGATGCTGGGCCGGACCCGTCCCGAGCGGCTGTTCCGCGATCATGTGGTGGTGCCGCTGATGAACCGCCCGTTCGTGCAGCGCCTCATCACCGAGGCCTCCTCGCAACTGCTCGTCTCCTACCGACGAGGACCGCTCGGGTCGGCGTACCCCCGGATCGGCCGTCGCCCCCACGACGGTGACCGGATCGCCGACCTGGCGTGCACCCGCCCCGACGGGTCGCAGACCCGGCTGCACGCCGAGCTGCAGGGCCGGTGGGCGGTGCTGACAACCGACGACCGCGCTGCCCGCGTCGCCCGGCAGCACCTGGGTGACACCGCCGTCGTCACGCTGCACTGCAAAGACCTGAACCAGACCCATCTGGTACGCCCGGACGGGCACCTCGCGTGCCGTGGCAGCGCCGACCGCCTCGACACCTGGCTCACCCGGGCCCTGACCACCGGAGCCGCGGCATGACCGGACTGCGCGAACGCAAGAAGGCGGAGACCCGGCGGCGCATCCAGCAGCACGCCTTGCATCTCTTCAGGACCAAGGGGTACGAGGCCACGACGGTCGAGGAGATCGCGGCCGCCGCCGGCGTCTCGCACATGACGTTCTTCCGGTACTTCCCGAGCAAGCACGCGGTCGTGGAGAACGACGACTACGACCCGGTGATCGCCGAGCTCATCCGGTCCCGGCCGGCCTCCGAGGACCCGCTCACCGCGATCCGTCGCGCCCTCGCCGGCGCCCTGCGAGCGATGCCGGACGCCGAACTGGCGACCGTCCTGGCCCGCGCACGGCTCATCCTCGGCGAACCGGCACTGAGAGCCCGGCAGATCGAGTCGCAGCGCACGACCCGCGAGCTGTTCGCGGCGGCGATCGCCGACCGGGGCGACGCGCCACCGGCGTTCGAGCGTCAGGTCCTGGCCGCCGCCGCGCTCAGCACGCTCGCCGTGGCGATCGACGAATGGGCGGCGCACGACGGCGCCGAGAACCTGGCCGACCTCGTCGACCGCGCCTTCGCGGCGCTGTCTGCGGTCAGGCCTGGTTGACGGGGAGCACCACCAGCCGGCTCAGGTTCACGTGTCGCGGCCGGCTCGTCACATAGGCGATGAGGTCCGCCACGTCCTCGGCCGACAGTGCGTCGATGACCTCGAACATGGCGGCCAGCTGCCGGGAGAGCGCGGCGTTGTCGAGGTGCTCGCCGAGCTCGGTGCGGGTGAGGCCGGGCTCGATCGCGGTCACCCGGACCCGCTGCGGCCCGAACTCGGTGCGCACCGACTCCGACAGCATGCTCAGGGCCGCCTTGGTGGCGCTGTAGACCGCGTAGTCGGGAAACGCCAGATGGGCGCCGATGGACGAGACGTTCACCAGGTCCGCCGGGCGCCCCTGCGCGGCCGCGCCGAGCAGCCCCGGACCGAAGGCGCGCATGACGTGCAGGGCGCCGGTGAGGTTGGTGTCGATCATGCGAGCCCACTCGTCGGTACGGCCGGCGCCGATCGGGTTGGGCAGCATGACGCCGGCCGCGTTGACCACGATGTCGGCCGGGCCGAACGCGTCGTGGACGGCCGCGGCGGCGGCATCGACGGCGGCGGGGTCGGTGACGTCGGTGATGATCGCCAGTCCCCTGCCGTCCAGCTGCCGGGCCAGCTCGGTGAGACGGTGCCCACGCCGGCCCAGCAGGGCGACGCGGGCACCGTCGGCGGCGAGACGACGGGCGGTGGCGGCTCCGATTCCGCTGGCGGCTCCGGTGACCACGGCGATGCGGGATTCACTCATGCCCCGACTGTCCGCACCGTGCGGCGCGATACCCAGGGTCACGGTTTACCGTGGGTCCGGCAGGACCAGGCTGGGGCGGACCGCATGCGGCACACTGAGGCGCATGGACATCGGCGAGTTCCTGCGCTCCCGGCGCGCCCGCGTGTCGCCGGCCCAGCTGGGACTGGTCAGCCATGGCCGGCGCCGGGTGCCCGGCCTGCGCCGCGAAGAGCTCGCCCAGGCCGCCGGGGTGAGCGTCGACTACTACGTACGGCTGGAGCAGGGCCGTGGCCGGGCGGTCTCCGACGCCGTGCTCGACGCGATCAGTCGCGTCCTGCGCCTCGACGACGCCGAACGTGAGCACCTGCGCAACCTGGCACGGCCGGCCCCGGCGTCGAAGCGTCCCGAACCCCGGCCCGTGCGCCCGGGTTTGCAACGCCTGCTGGACGCCATGACCGACGTGCCCGCCTTCGTGCTCGGCCGCCGGATGGACATCGTCGCGTGGAACGTTCTGGCCGACGCCCTCTACGGCATCTCCGAGTGGCCGGCTTCCGAGCGCAACGCCGCCCGCCACGCGTTCCTCTCCCCCACCGGCCGCGCCTTCTATCCGGACTTCGAGACCGTCGCCGCCGAGACGGTCGCCTACCTGCGCCTGGACGCCGGCCGGCACCCCGGGGACAAGCGGCTGGCCACGCTGATCGGCGAGCTGTCGATCAGGGACGAGACCTTCCGCCGGCTCTGGACCTCCCACGACGTGCGGGAGAAGACGTACGGCGCCAAGCGCATCCACCACCCCGTCGTCGGCGATCTCGACCTCACCTACGAGACGCTGCAACCTCCCGGCGAGCCCGGCCTGCTGCTCGTGACGTACACCTGCGAACCGGGCTCACCCACCCAGGACCGTCTCCGCCTGCTGGCCAGCTGGACCGCGACAGTCCCACCGACCAGCGCCGCGCCGGACCGGGTCGAAAAGTAGGAGAGTCTGCGCTACCGTCCGTCCATCTCGCACGGAGGAGCGGACATGGCGAACTGGTTCCGGCGCGGCATGGCAGCAGCGGGCGCCGCGGTGGCAGGTGTCCTGGTCCTCGCGGGCCCGGCAGCGGCCGCCCCGCCTCCGGCGCAGGTCGACGAGCGGCTGCTCCTCTACAACCACGAGGGCCAGGCGCCCGTCGCGCCCGGGGGCAGCGTCACGTTCGTCATGACGGCGGCCGGCATCCCGGAGCATGTGCCGCAGCACCGCACCGTCGTGCTGGAGCTTCCGGAGGGCGTCACCTTCCGCGCCGCCGACAACGAGCACGCCGCAGGGCCCTGCGTACCGGACGCCACCAGGCGCAAGGTCACCTGCACGACCCAGGACCCGGTCGACGAGGCGCCGGCGACCAACGCCGCCTGGTGGGTCACCACCGACTTCGCCGACGATCTGCCGCTCGGCGAGTACGTCACCGCCAAGGCCACGTTGAGCACGGAGCTCCGGGATCCGGACCCGTCCAACAATGTGTCCTCGACCGAGGTGTTCGTCACGACGAGCGGGAACATGTCCGTCACGATCAGCGCCCCGCCCGGGCCGTGGCCGGTGGGCTCGTCGTTCGACGCGACGTTCCGCGTGCACAACGACGGCCCGTACCGCTCCCCCGCGGACATGCGCACGGTGGTCGGCCCGGACAGCTTGAGCTACACAGGCTGGCCGAAAAACTGCCTTGGCGACCCCGGCGCCATGTACTGCACGACCCCGGTCGTCGAGGCCGGGGAGACGTACAGCTTCACGGTTCGGTTCAAGGTCACCGAGTTCGAGGAGGACCCGATCCTGCTGGGCCCGGAGATCTACCCGACCGCCCCCGACACGAACCCCGCCGACAACAAGGCGACGTACCGGGCGGACATCATCAAGGCGCCGACGTCCCCGTCGCCCTCGGCCACGCCGTCACCGACGCCGACCGACCACGGCGGCGCCGCCGGCGGCGAGGAGCCCACCTTGCCGATCACCGGTGCACCGGCCGGCCCGCTCGCCCTGACCGGGCTGGGCCTGCTCGTCGCGGGTGCGGGCGCCGTGGTCGTGTCGCGTCGTCGGCGCGTCTGAGGTCAGGCGACGAAGCGGGCGCCGCGACGGCGGGCGGCCAGCAGGCCCGCCACACCGGCACCGAGCACGAGCAGGCCCAGACCACCGATCCACCCGGCCGTCGGGCCGGTGACCGGCAGCCGCCTCCGGCCGCCGACGACGCGGACCTCGCTGGTGCCGGTGACCGGGCCGACCCCCTCGGCGGAGAACGTGATGGTCACCGTCCCGGTGTCGCCGGCCTCGGCGGTCTTTGCGGCTCTCACCACTACGGGCAGGTACTGCTCGATCGTCTCCCCCTCGAACGAGAGCTCCCGCGGATCGGAGCAGACGACCCGGGTCCTGGACGGCCTGACACAGTCGCCGCCGCCCTGCCCGCTCGGCGCGATCCGGACCCCGGCGACCCCGCTGAGGTCGTAGGTGACCTTCGCACCCGTCAGCTTTCTCGGGCCCGCCGTGGACCAGACGTTCGGGCCCAGCAGATCGACTGCGGTGCCGCCCACGGGCACCTCGATGTCCGGGAAGGCGACCGAGATCGGGCCGGAGTGCTGGACGCCTCCGGCTCGGGCCGGGCCCGCCACGGTGACGAGGACGCCGGCCACGGCCAGCACGGCCGTCAGGCGGCGCGCGTACGGGTGCTGCATCGCCCGGGTCTCCCTACCGACAGTGAATCAGGCTGACGCAGCGTAACCACTGTCGCCGGGGTCCCCGCGTCTGACACGCGAGCCCATATGACGAAGTCGGTATGGGGCCGAGGGCCGGTCGTTCTTCCATACTGCGTCACATGACCGGAGTCGCGTCACACCGGCGGGCCGCAGCGCTCACGATGCCGGCCCTGCTGGGACTGCTCGCCCTGGTCCTCCCGCTGTTCCGCGGCCCCGCCGGGATGCAGCCCACGGCCGCGACCACCATGACCGTCGCGCAGGCGATCAGCAGCCAGAGCGGCACCGGAACCGTCCGCGGCTACATCGTCGGGCAGCCGACCGCGTCGAGCACGGTCCTCTTCGGCGACTTCACCGCCGACACCGCCCTGGCGATCGCCGACAGCGCCGGGGAGCGCAGCACGAGCAGGATGCTGTACGTCCAGATCACCAGTGGCTACCGGGCGACGTTCGGGCTGCAGAGCAACCCGGGCCGGATCGGAGCCCTGCTCACCGTGACCGGCTCGCTCACGGCGTACTTCTCCCACCCCGGCCTCAAGTCGCCCACCGCGATGACCGGCCCCGCCGGCGACGACGCCTACTACGCGGCGGCCGCCGGCAAGTCCGGTGCAAGCCTGAAGAGCGCACTGCACGGGATCATCTCGAGCGGGGTGACCACCCTGTCCTACGACGCGGTGTGGAACGCGCTAAAGGTCACCGACCAGGACCCGGCGAACCCGTCCAACGTGATCCTGGTGTACTCGGGAACCAGCCGCTCGAAGTCCCTCAACGGCGGCGACCCGGGCGACTGGAACCGCGAGCACGTCTGGGCCAAGTCCCACGGCGACTTCGGCACCGGCAACGGCCCCGGCACGGACCTGCACCACCTGCGCCCCGAGGACGTCCACGTCAACAGCGAACGCGACAACAAGGACTTCGACGCCGGCGGCACCGCGGTCCAGGACGCCCCGGGCAACAGAACGGACGCCGACTCCTGGGAGCCCCGGGCCGCGGTCAAGGGCGACGTCGCCCGGATGATCTTCTACATGGCGGTCCGCTACGAGGGCGGCGACGGCCATCCCGACCTCGAGGTCGACGACGCCACCGGCGGCGGCACGGCACCCCGGCTCGGCCGCGTCTCAGTCTTGCTGCAGTGGAACGCGCAGGATCCGCCGGACGCCTTCGAGAAGAAGCGCAACGAGACGATCTACAGCACCTACCAGCACAACCGGAACCCGTTCATCGACCACCCGGAGTGGGCCGCGTCGGTCTTCGGTCAGGACACGTTCGCCAGGACCTTCTCCAGCGCCCTGGCGACGGTGGCGGACTCGGCGGCGGTCATGCGGGAGGTGAAGTGGCGGCGGATGCCGTCGAGGTAGACGGGGGCGGCCGCGCGCAGGCGGGTGCGGCCGGCATCGGTGATCGTCGCGAAGGCCGACCGCCGGTCATCGGGGTTCGCCTCCCGGGCGACCAGGCCGGCCGCCACCAGCTGGTCGACCACGCGGCTCACCCGGGTGCGGCTGACCACCGCCCGCTGCCCCAGCTCCCCCATGCTGAGCCGGCGGCCGGGCGCCGAGTTCAGCTCCAGCAGGACGTCGTACCAGGTCAAGGGTAGTCCACAGGTCGACTGCAGCTCCCGGTCGAGCTGCGGGACCACCGCGGCGTGGACGCGCAGCAACGCCGCCCAGGCGGCCACATCGGTGTCACTCATCACCCGACCCTACGCCACTCTTGTGCGTGCGCACGCATCGAGGGAACAATGTGCGTGCGCACGCATATGAGTTGAAGGAGACCCGCCATGAGCAAGCTGCTGCACATCTCCGCGTCGCCCCGCGGACCGCGCTCCGAATCACTCGCCATCGCCACCACGTTCCTCGACACGGTGCGCGACACGGACCCCGGCCTGGCGATCGAGGAGTACGACCTGTGGGACGGCACCCTGCCCGCGTTCGGGCCCGACGCCGCGGCCGCCAAGATGGCCGTCTTCGCCGGCGAGGAGCCGCAGGGTGCCGCCGCCCGGGCGTGGACCGCCGCCATCGAGACGTTCCGCCGCTTCGACGCCGCCGACCGCTACCTGTTCAGCGTCCCGATGTGGAACGCCGGTATCCCGTACATCCTCAAGCAGTTCATCGACGTCGTGAGCCAGCCCGGCATGGTGTTCGGGTTCGACCCCGCCACCGGCTACACCGGGCTGCTGCGCGGCAAACGGGCAGCCGTCATCTACACCAGCGCGGTGTACGGGCCGGGCCGCGGCCCCGGCTTCGGCTCCGACTTCCAGGCGCCCTACCTCGAGGACTGGCTGCGCTGGGCCGGCGTCGACGACATCCACACCGTCCACTTCCGCCCGAACCTCGCGACCGCCGACGCCGACGAGGGCCGCCGGCTGGCCCACTCCCGGGCACGGGATCTCGCGAAGACCTTCGCGACGGCTGGCCCGAAAATTTTGCACGCCACCCGGCCGGCCTAGTAAAGATTGTTTACATCGATCGACGACGGTGATTGGATGGCGCCATCACACCAGCCGGCTTGCGAGGTGGCCCATGCTTTCGCGGATTCTCCCCCTGCGGTTCCTCGCGGCAGCGGCCGGTCTCATGACGGCGGCGGCGGGTGTCGCCGTCGCTCCCGCACCCGCCGCGGCGGCCGCTGCGGCGGCGGTCACCGACGGCAACGCCCGGTTCCAGGTCCTCACGCCCACCCTGATCCGCACCGAGTACGCCGGCGACGGCAGCTTCGTCGATGCGACCACCTTCAATGTGCTGAACCGGTCCTTCACGCCGCCGGCGTACACGACCTCGGTCACCGCCGACGGCTACCGGGAGATCCGCACGAGCGCGCTGACCCTGCGGTACAGGCAGAACAGCGGCCCGTTCACCGCCGCCAACCTCAGCGTGACGATCGCATCGACCGGCGCCACCGCGCGACCGTCGTTCCCGTCCTACTGCCCGGCGTCGGCCGCCTGCGAGGGCGAGAACGCCTTGATGACCGGCAACGTGACCCCCGGGTACGACCACCGCTCCTACACCGGCACGGGATTCGCGGCAGGCTTCGAGACCACCGGCAGCGGCCTGCAGTACGACGTCGACGTGCCCAGCGCCGGCACCTGGCGGCTCGCCGTCCGCTACGCCAACGCCGTCGGCTCCGACAACCAGTCGGTGACCCGGTCGCTGACCGCCCACGTCAACGGCGGTACGGGCGCGCGGTTCAGCCTGCCGCCGACCGGCTCCTGGGACACGTGGGCGACCGCGTCGGTCACCGCGAACCTGCGCGCCGGGTCCAACGCGATCTCGATCGTCCAGGACGCCGGCGACTCGGGCCGCGTCAACATCGACAGCATCGCCGTCACACCGGCGTCGGCCACGACGTACCCGGGTCCGGTGAGTACCTTGCGCACGACCGGCTACGGCGCCGGCCCGGACAGCCAGCTGGGCGGCTGGTACCGGTCGCTCGACAACCTCCCCGACGGCCTCCCGGACGCGAGCGCGCTGCACCCCGGCGTGCTCAACCGCGGCGGCTGGTATCTGCTGGACGACACCCGGACCGCCCTGCTGAGCGCGAGCCACACGGTCGGCGACCGGCCCGGCCACGGCGCCCAGCCCTACCAGGACGGCTACTTCTTCGGGTACGGGCAGGACTACAAGCGCGCCCTGAGCGACCTCAACGCGCTGACCGGCGGCGCGAACCTGCTGCCGCAGTCCGCGTACGGGGTGTGGTACTCCCGGTTCTGGGGCTACAGCACCGCCGACTACCAGAACACCCTGCTGCTCGCCTTCCGGAACAATTTCACCCCGATCGACTGGCTGGTCGTGGACACCGACTGGAAGAAGCCGGTGCAGTGGGACGGATGGAACTGGAACACCGACCTGTTCCCCGACCCGCAGGGCTTCCTGACCTGGACCAAGGCCATGAACCTCGACGTCAGCCTCAACATCCATCCGGAGATCGACGCCTCCGACCCGAAGTTCCCGGCGGCGAACGCCTCGGCCGGTGGCCTGCCGGTGCAGAGCGACGGCAGGACCCACTACTTCGACTGGTCGAACCCGGCGCACCTGGCGACCTACCAGAATTTGCACGCACCGTTCGAGCAGCAGGGCGTACGCGCCTGGTGGCTGGACTACTGCGGTGGCTGCGGCTCGTCGATCGCCTCGAACCCGCACGTCGCACCGGACAACCTCATCAACCAGGCGTACGCCGACCACGACACCGCGCGGGGCCTGCGGGGCTTCGCCTTCAGCCGGATCGGCGGCACCGAGCACGGCACGCTCGACGCCACCAACTTCGCCGTCGGACCCTGGTCGGAACGGCGCAACACGCTGGCCTTCACCGGCGACACCTACTCCACCTGGGACACCCTCGCGTACGAGGTGAGGTTCACCGCCGGGGAGGCCGCTGCCGGGCTGTCCAACGTCACCCACGACATCGGCGGCTTCCACGGCAACCACCTCAGCGACGACATGTACGCGCGGTGGGTCCAGTTCGCCACCTTCCAGCCGGTCGACCGGTTGCACTCCGACCACGGCGACCGGCTGCCGTGGAACTACCCCGGTGCGGCTCAGGACAGCGCCCAGAAGTTCCTTCGGCTGCGCGAGGCGCTGGTGCCGTACACGTACACGATGGCCCGGCAGGCGAACCAGACCGGCCTGCCCATCGTGCGGCCCATGTACCTCGAGTATCCCGCCCAGGAGGCGGCCTACAGCGCCTCCGGCGAGTACATGTACGGCGACAGCCTGCTGGTCGCCCCGATCACCTCGCCGAACGACAGCACCGGGACCGGCTCCGCCTCCGTGTGGGTGCCGCCGGGCAGCTGGACCGACTACTTCACCGGCACCACGTACACCGGGCCCGCGACCGTCACGATCACCGCACCGCTCTCCCGCATGCCGGTGCTGGTCAAGTCCGGCGGCCTCGTGCCGGCCCGCACCGACTACGTGCACAGCCAGAAGGACCGCGTCGCCGACAAGCTCACGGTCACCGTGGGCGCCGGGGCGAACGGCTCCTTCGCGCTGTACTCCGACGCCGGCGAGGGCAACGGCTACCAGTCCGGCGCCTTCACCACCAGCCCGCTCTCCTGGGCGGACGCGTCACGTACCTTCACCATCGGCGCCACCACCGGCAGCTACCCCGGCGCCCCCGCCTCACGGGCCTACACGCTGCGAGTCACCAACAGCGGCGCGCCGTCCGCCGTCCTCGTCGACGGCGTCCAGGTCCCCGAGACCGCGTGGGCCTACAACCGCAACAGCCGCACGGTCACCGTCACCACCGCAAGCCTGCCGGCCGCGTCCGCGCACACGGTGGTGCTGAGCGGCTCGGCCACGGACAACCCCACCGCCGGGGAGACCCTCGGCGTCGGCGGGCTCTGCCTCGACGTCCGCGGCGGAGTCGCCGCCGACGGGCAGCCGCTCCAGGTCTACACCTGCAACCACAGCGCCGCGCAGCAGGTGACCTACGCCGCGGACAACACCGTACGGATGCTGGACCGCTGCCTCACCGCCGACGGCACGGGCAACCATGCTTTGGTCTCCACCGCCGCTTGCACCGGCGCAGGCGGGCAGAGCTGGACCCGCCGGGCCGACGGCACGCTGCTCAACCCGGCGTCCGGGCGTTGCCTGGACGTGCCCGACTCGAACCGCACACCGGGGGCCGTCCAACTGCAGCTCTACGACTGTCTCGGTACGGACGGCCAGCACTGGCAGCTGCCGCCCGGCCCGGTCACCGGCCCCGGCGGGCTCTGCCTCGACATCGTCGACGCGGACCCATCGTCGGTCAGCGCGGCGCAGCTCTTCACCTGCAACCGCACGGACGCTCAGCGCTGGTCGACGCCGGGTGACGGCACGGTCCGGGCGTTCGGCAAGTGCCTCGACGTCCGCAACGCCGGCACGGCCAACGGCACACCGGTCCAGCTGTTCGACTGCAACGGCAGCGGGGCGCAGCAATGGACGAGCCGCGGGGACGGCAGCTTGTTCCATCCACAGTCGGGCCGCTGCCTGGACGATCCGGGTAACAAGCAGCAGGCCGGCGACCGGCTGCAGATCTACGACTGCAGCGCCGGGGCCGCCCAGCGTTTCCGCCTCGGGTGATGGTGCGGCCGGCCCGCCGCGCATGCCACCAGTGGCCTGGTCGCCTGCCGGGGAGTGCGGGCACCAGTTGTCCGTCACCGTGCTGAGCCTGCGCGCCCCCGAAGCCCCGGCACCCTTTGGACGACGACAGGCCAGACGACAGCTCCGGTGGAGGAGGTAGCGGCTGATCACGCCGTCTGTCGGCGGCCGGCCGGCGCCTGTCCGGCTGGCCCCCCGAAAGCGCTCGGCACTCAATACACACGCTGCATCCCGGCTTGCAGGGCGTCGCCAGTCAGGTATCGGGAAAGCAACGTGTCGGCCGGTGGCCCCAGTAGCTCTGCAAGCTCCACGACCGGTCGCCCGAACGAGTCGAACGCAGCCCACACTACATCCGCAGCGGGAACCGATCTGTCCGCTCGGTGTGCCATGTGTCCCAGCGGCCACCATCGTGGTTTTCAGGACTCGAGCGCACGGCAGCGACGGCGCGAGGCGATCAGCCAGAATCATGCTACGGTGATTTCGTTGCAGTTTTGATTCCGTAGACGTTATCGGCGCCTGATGGGTCCAAACCCGGGTCAGGCGCTTTTTGATGTTTCCCTGTCCGTGCACGCGCCGCCGATCGAGACGGTCATGAACGGCGCACCGAGCACTTTCCGCACCCGATCCGAGGAGATGTGTGCGACCGGAACCGTGAAATGATTCGAGGGGCCGACGGTGTCATGGGAACCGGACCCGACGTCACCCGGAGCGCCAAGGGGCCGCAGGCCGCGAACGCTCGTCTGCTCTGACTCGTGGCGGGCCGCCGCTTCAGCGGGCCACGGCCCGGCCGGCACGATTTCGCTCGGCGGCCGTCTCCTGCACGGGAACCTGCGGCATCGGCGCCAGCTCCCGCCAAGCGGCGCCCCGACCGCGCCATGCATCCGCCACGATCGCCGCGGACCCACTGCTCGGGCACTCTTGCACCCGATAGCGCCCCGCCGGGCCGCCGATCTGCACCAGGACGTCCCATTGAAGGCCGTCGCTGCGAATATACACATCACGCCGGGATCGCGCTGTACTGCTGCCGTTCCACCAGTGCCGTTGGACGATCATCCGGCAACCGTACAGCCCTGCAGCACCGTATTCGTCCCCCGCGGGTCACAATCTGAGCCGAAGACAACGAGGATCTTGAATGACGCCGAGCTATGAGCACACCGACCTGTTCCTTACGCCGTTCGGGCCACCCGCTGCTCGAGACGACCGCGGACCGGACCCGGTCATCGAGGCGGGCGCCGCAACAATGCGCCGCCTACGCGACCCCTTCGCCGTCCAGGCGGTACGGGTAGCCAGGTCCACAGCCGCCCTTCATGCGGTCTAGGAGGCCCAGCCTTCGCCCGCGTTACGGACGAGCCGCCGGAGCGGGGCGAAGCAACGGCGCTCCCAGGTCATGATCCCTCCTGCCGGACCCGGCAGGCCGACGGCACGCTGCTCGATCCGCACCCGGGCGTTGCCTCGGACGTGCCCGTTCCGACCGCACCGGGGGCCCTGCAGGTACCGCCCGGCGGCGGTCGGTCGGGTCAGGCGAACGGCGTCAGGTTCACGGTGAACCTCGTCGGGGCGGCGTCCTGGATGAACGACGCGAAGTCCACCACGTCGTCGAAGGCGAAGCCGTAGATCCGGCCGTCCACCACGTTCTCGTGCAGGACGCGGCTGTAGTGGTTGGTCACGGCCTCCTGGTAGAAGCTCCCCGCGTCCGCGGTGGGTTGATCAGCACTGTCCAGCAGCGTAGAGCGGTTGAACGCCGCGCCGAGCACCGCCGCCACCGGCCCGGTGATGCCGTCGTTCGGGGCGGCCAGCTTGCCGTCGCAGAACAGGATGTCGCGGGTGCTCGGCCGGGCCATCGCGGCGGCGCCACGGTCGAAGACGAGGCTGTCGCCCTGCACCCGGCCGGTGAACGTTCCCGCGTTGGTGGAGATGCGCAGGTCGGTGCCGGAGTACTTGGCGTACACCTGGTCGACGTACGAGTCGTAGAAGTCGGCCGGGAACGTGCCCGCCTCGAGTCCGTGGCCCGGGGCGATGACCCGCAGGTCGTCGACGATCAACGGGGCGAACGCCGGCTCCTTCGCCATCGCGGCGAAGATGGCCGCGCGGGCGCCGGGCTTGAAGGTGCCGACGGTCTGTGTCTTCGCCCCGGTGAGGGTGATCTCGGCCGGGACGCTGAACATGTCGACGCTGGTGGTGTTGCAGAACATGCCGGCGTCGTTGAACGTGAACTCGACGACGTCGTAGAGGACCCCGAAGCTGGGGTCGCTCTCCACCCAGCCGGCCGGGTGCTGCAGCGCGGCGTTCCCGGCGCCGTCGGTGACGACCTTGAACTTCAGCTTCTCGCCGAGGGAGAAGTACACCCGGCCGGACATGTGCGGCAGCGAGATGGTGGCGGTGAGCGGCACCGACAGATCGGCGAAGCCGTCCGCGCCGTTGAGCGAGGCGGCCGCGGCCTGGAAGCCGGACTCGTTGACGAAGCCCTGCTGACCGGTGTCGAGGTTGGTGCCGACGACGTACACGTTGATGTCACCGTCGGCGAACTTGCCGGTGTTGTTGGTGACGGTCATCGGCAGCACGGTGGCGGCGTTCGCGCGCACGAGCGAGATCAGGGGAACGGCGGCGACGGTCGCGAACGCGCCGCCGAGCAGGGCTCGGCGGCTGATGGAACGACGGTGCATGGAAAACACCTCTTCGAGCGGGGGGCGGGGATGTGAAAGCGCTCTCAGGCACGGGTACGAAGCCCCGGCCGTAACCGGTTCATCACAGGCTCAAGGCTTTTTCATGCCGTTCTTCAGCGCCTCTCCAGCGCCGCCGCGACCGTGGAGGCCTGGCATGAGGAGGTTTCCATGACACTGCCGCACCGCCCGGTCGCCTCGGCCGCGGCTCTGTTGCTCGCATCCACCGCCGCCCTGACCGTCGCCGCCCCACCGGGTGCCGCAGCGGCGGACGCCGGGGTAGTCCTGCGCCCCGACGGCGACGTCGTCCGGGAATGGACAAGCGGTACGCCGGGACCGGCGTGGTCCGCGCTCGACGACGCCGTCCTGCAGCCGGCGTCCGTGTCCGCCGCCGACTACATCTACGCGAGCGGCGCCGGCCGGCGGACCGAGGTCACGCTCGCCACCACTTCCCTCTCCGGCGGTACGGCGTCGGTCACCGGCTGGTTCTACGCCAACACCGGGAGCACCACCCAGCTGAAGGCCGAGATCGTGACGGCGAGCCGGACGCTGGCGAGCACCACGGTGACCGCCGGCGGAGGGTTCACCTGGCGCTCGGTGAGCGCGGCCGGTATCGCCCAGGCCGACCTGGACGACCTGCGGCTGCGGTTCACCACCGTGGGAGGTGGGGACAGCAACGTCCGGGCCGCGTACGCCGCCGCGACCGTGACGTCGTCGTGCACCCCGGCCTGGGGATCGTTCGGCCCGGGCGCCTGGCCGCCGGCCTGCTGGCGGCCGTTCGAGGCGAGCAGCCCCTTCAACACCCGCATCCCGGCGAACCCGCGGCCCATCGGCGGCAGTTCGCAGCGCTCCGACGCGATCAGGGCGCGCATCCTCGGTGACATCTCCGCCCGTGACTACCCCGGACACATCAGCGCGGACCCGCGCGGCCTCGGCGGCGAGCCCACCTACTACTCGCAGCCCGGCGACCCGGCGTACGTGATCGACTGTCTGTCGTACGGCGGCAGCTGCACGATCGACGGCATGAGCGTGCGCATCCCGGCGCAGGCCGCTCCGGAGGGCGGCTGGTCGGCACCGGCCGGCGCGGACCGGCACCTCACCGTGGTCGACCAGAGCACCGGATGGTCGTACGACATGTGGCAGGTACGCGGCAGCGGCCTGCCCGCGCCCGGCGGCGCCCTGCAGATCTCCTTCGGTGGCCGGTCGCGCGTGGTCGGCGAGTGCTCCCCCGGCGTGCCGGCCGACGGCACCAACTGCGAGCCCAGCGGCGTCGGGCACGCCACGGCCGCGCACTTCGCCGGGCTGGCCGGCCGCGTGCGCGCCGAGGAGCTCCAGGCCGGCCGGATCGACCACGCGCTGAACATCGTGATCGACTGCGACAACGGAAGCTTCGTCTACCCGGCCCGCGGCAAGGGCCAGACCTGCGCGAACACCGTGGACGCCCCGCCGATGGGCGCGCTGCTCCAGCTCGACATGACGGCGCAGCAGATCGACGCGCTGCCGGTGCAGCCCTGGAAGAAGGTGTTCCTGCGCGCCATGGCCGAGTACGGCATGTACTTCGGCGACACCGGCTCGCAGAACCTCTTCTCCATCGAGGCCGAGTCGGGCAACCAGTACACCGCGTTCGGCCGGCCGGACCCCTGGCTCGCCTACGGGCAGGTGAACTGGGAGCCGTACACCGCCGGCGGCGAGACCTCGTACGTGGGGAAGCTCTACAACCGCCCCGGCGACCCCGATCCCACCCTCGACTGGACCTCGGCGGTGTGGAGCCACCTGCGCGTGCTCGACCCGTGCGTGGCCCAGCGAACCTGCTGAGACCCCGGCGCCGGCGGCCGGTTCAGTCGTTCAGCACGATGACGTGCAGCGGCAGGACCGACTGCCGGCGCTCGGGCATCCGGATCACAGTGAGCAGCGCCCATCGCCCGGCATGCGTCCGCAGGCACATCTCGGCGCCGGCGGACAGCCCCGCCAGCCGGACATTGCCACCGCCCTGCCGGGGCAGCCCGCGGCAGACCTCCGGCGGATCACCGCGGTTGACCGCGTGGACGGCGTTGAAGGCGTTGGTGTTGGTCAGGTCGACGCCGGAGATCTGGTCGTGCGGGGCGCCGGGGCTGGTCCTGTACAGGTCGAGGTGGTCGTAGTCCGGCGAGCGCGGGTTGTTGGTGGCATGCCAGTCGCTCGGCTTGCCGGCGGGGATGTCGAGGTCGTAGCCGATGCCCGGCCGCACGGCCACGTCGAACTCCGAGAAGATCCCGCCGGCGGGCGCTGCCTGAGGCGCCTTGCCGCGGCTCACGCTCAGTGCTACGACAACCGCGACCAACAGTACGGCCACAGCAGCCATCCGCCCCCACGAGCGCCCGCGCACCCGTTCCCGTGGCACCACGCGGTGGGTCACCGGCGACCCCGGCACGGCGGGTGACCCGCCGCCGAGCTCGAGCTCCGGGTCCTGCCGCAGGATCCGCTGCTCCAGCCGATGCAGCTCCGGCCCGGGCTCGACGCCCAGCTCCCCGACCAGGCGGGCCCGGGCGGCACGATAGACCCCGAGCGCGTCGGCCTGCCGGCGTGACCGGTAGAGGGCGAGCATCAGCTGCGCCACCGGCTCCTCCCGCCACGGGTTGGCCACCACCAGGCGCTCGAGCTCCCCCACCACCTCGGCATGCCGGCCGAGCGCCAGATCCGCGTTGATCCGCAGCTCGGTGGCCACCAGCCGGCACTCCTCCAGCCGGGCCGCCTCCCGCTCCGCATCGTCGCCGGCCACGTTGCCGTACGCGGGCCCCCGCCACCATCCGAGAGCGGCGTGCAGCAGATCCGCGGCCTTGTCGTACTCGTGGGCCTCCAGGGCCGCGCGACCCCTGCGTACCGCCTCCTCGAACCGGCGGCTGTCCGGCTGGTCCGGCGGCAGGTCCAGCACGTACCCGCCCGGCACCGAGCGCAGCACGCGCGGCTTGGCCCCGGGGCTGCGATCCGGTTCCAGCAGCCGGCGCAGCTGGGACACGTACGTCTGCAAGGTGTTCGCGGCGCTCACCGGTGGCCCGTCGGGCCATACCTCGGCGCTGAGCGCCTCCGGGGTCACCATCTGCCCACAGTGCACGACGAGGTACGCGAGCACGGTGCGCACCTTGGCGGCGGGGACGGTGTCCTGTCCTCCGTGCCGGACGGTCAGCGGTCCGAGTACGAGGATCTCCACGCCACCACCCTGCCACCGATCGCCGCTCGTCGATCCGAAGCGATGACTTTCGGACAGCCGGTATCACGGGTCCTGCGCGATGCCCGCACTGTAGGCGAGCAGGCCGGCCTGGGTGCGGTTGGCGCAGCCGAGCTTGGTCAGCATCCGGGAGACGTAGCTGCGGACGGTGGCCTCGCTGAGGAACAGCCGCCGGGCTATCTGCGCGTTGGACAGCCCCGCGCCGATGCAGGCGAGCACCTCGATCTCGCGTTCGGTCAGGTCGGCGAGCGCCGCGAGCGCGCGGTCGCGAGCAGCGGCGCGGTCGGCCGACGCCGAGACGAGCCGCTGGGTGGCCGCCGGGGACAGCACCGTGTGGCCGTCGGCGGCGACCCGGACGAGCGCCGTGAGGTCCTCCGGTGCGGTGTCCTTGAGCAGGAACCCGGCCGCGCCGGCGCGCATGGCCCGCAGCACGTACTGGTCGAGGTCGAAGGTGGTGAGGACGAGAACCTTCGGGGCGTACGGCAGCGTGACGATCTGCTCCAGCGCGGTCAGGCCGTCGACTCCCGGCATGTGCAGGTCCATGAGGACGACGTCGGGGCGGTGCCGCATGACGGACTCGACCGCCTCGGCACCGTCGTAGGCCTCGGCGATGACATCCAGGTCGCCGGCCGCGCCGAGGATGGTCCGCAGGTGGGCGCAGACCATGCGTTCGTCGTCGACGACGACGATCCGGATCATCGGGTGGCTCCCGGGTTCGCCGGGACCGCGGGCAGGTCGGCGACGACCTCGAACCCGCCGTCCGGGTCGGGGCCGGCCCGGAACTCCCCGCCGAGCAGTTCGACGCGGGTGCGCAGCCCGGCGAGGCCGGTCCCGGGGCCGTCTCGGCGGATGTCCGGGTTCGGGACGGCCCGGGTGTTGCGTACGGCCACCCGGACCCGCCCGTCGCCGTGCCGGACCTCGACGCACACGCGTGCGCCGGGGGCGTGCTTGTGCACGTTGGTCAGCGCCTCCTGGGCCACTCGGTGCGCGGCGCGGGCGATGACCGGGGAGACTGCCGCGGCCGCGCCGACGACGTGCGCCTCGACCGGCACGCCGGCCGCCCGTGAGGTCGCCACCAGGTCTGACATGTCGGGAACGACCGGCACGGCGGCCGGCGCCGTACCGATCTGGTCCTCGGCGCGCAGGACCCCCACCAGGTCGCGCAGCTCCTCGAGGGTCTGGCAACCGGCCCGGCGCAGCTCCTCGGCGATGCGGCGCACGGACTCGTCGGCGGTGCTGGTGCGCAGCGCGCCGGCCTGCAGGACCATGAGGCTGACCCGGTGGGTGATCAGATCGTGCATCTCCCCGGCGATGCGAGTGCGCTCCTCCGCCCGTGCCCGCTCGGCGAGGGTCTCCTGTTCCCTGCGGGCCTGCATGGCGAGCTCACGGGCGTGCCGGTGCCGGGCACCCACGTAGGTACCGAGCATTCCCGCCGCGACCACCATGGACGCCAGCCCGGCCACCTCGCCGACGTCCGGGAGGTAGTCCCAGGGCTGGGCGAAGGCCACGGCGAGGCCCGTGATCACCACCCAGGCCCGGCGGCGGCCGGCGACGTACGCGCCGGCCGAGTACGCCGCGACCAGCGCCGCCACCGTCGGGCTGAGCAAAGTCAGCACGCCCACCCCGGCGGCGGAGGCGAACGGCGCCAGCCGGCGCGCCGCCAGGGCGAACGCGGCGAGGGCGTGCAGCGACTGGATCAGCCCGAGCGGCCACGACGAGCGGTCGACGAGGCCGGCGACCCCGCCCTTGCCCATCTGGAGCTCGTACAGCGTCGCGACGCCGAGGGCGAGCGCGATGTCGAACGCCGCCGGTCCCCAGGCGGGCCGCCAGCCGATGGTGAGCATCTAGTCGGCCGCCACCGCGCGCAGGACGTCCAGCCGGGCCGCGCGCCGGGCCGGCAGCACGGCGGCGAGCCGGCCGACGACGACCGAGCCGAGCACCACGGCGAGGATCGTCGTCCACGGCACGGTCAACGTGTCCACCCCTTCCGCGGCGAGTACCCGTTGTGCGGCGACGCCCCAGCTGAGCCCGAGAACGAGACCGAGAGTCGCACCGTACCCGGCTATCGCGGTGGACTCGAGCCGGACCAGTCTCCGGACCTGGGCCCGGGTCGCGCCGACGGCGCGGAGCAGACCGAGCTCCCGGATGCGTTCGACGACCGACAGGGCGAGGGTGTTGACCACTCCGAGGACGGCGATGACGATCGTCAGAGCCAGCAGGCCGTAGACCAGCAGCAGCAGGCCGTTGATCTGCTCGCCGGCCAGGGCCTTGTACTCGGCCGGGCCGCGCACCCGCAGCTGGGGGTAACGGGCCACGGCGTGCCGGATCTCCTCGGCCACCACGCGCGGCTCGGCGCCCTTCTCGAGGCTCACCCGCAGCGTGTCGTCCGGGGTCCCGGGTGCCAGCCGGTCCAGCGTGCCGACGCCGACGGTGGGCCTGCTGCCGTGCCGGCTGGTGTCGCCGACCTTCTCCTTGCGCCGGCCCTGCGCCGGGTTGCGGTCCTCGGCCAGGATCGCCCCGACGGTCAGCTGCGCCGTGCGCCCGGCCGAGGTCGTCAGCGTCACCACGCTCCCGATCGTCACACCATGCTCCTTCGCGTAGTCCGAGCCCACCGCGATCCGCCCCGGCGCCAGGGCGTCGGCGGCGGCCCCCCGTTCGTAGCGCACCGGCGCCATCGCGCCGGCGTCCGGCTCGATGCCCAGCATCCAGGTGTGTTCGGTGTGACCGCCCGCGCTCACGGCGACGTCGGCGACCTTCGTCCGGGTGACCCGGGCGACGCCGGGCACCCGGCGGACGACGCCGGCGACCTCCGGGGCCAGGGGTGGATCCTCCATCGCGGTGGTGCTGACGACGTAGTCGGCGCCGAGTGTGGCGTCGATGCGCCGCTGCACCGAGGTGTCCATGGAGGACGCCAGCACCGCGACGGCACCGACCACCGCGATCCCGATCATCAACGCCGCCGCCGTGGCGCCGGTACGCCGGGGGTTGCGCAGGGTGTTGCTGCGGCTGAGCCGGCCCACGGCGCCGAACAAGCGCGGGTACGCCGCGGTGACGGCGGGGATGAGCAGGCGAGCCAGGACCGGGCCCGAGACGACGAACGCGAGCAGGCCGGTCACGACGGCGACCGTCAGCGCCACGCCGCTGCCCGCGCCGGCCGCCACCGCACTGGCGATCGCGCCCACCGCGAGCAGCAGGGCGCCGATGGCCGTACGGCGGCGGGATGTCCCTGCGGACGGCGCCCCGGCCACCCGCAGGGCGGCGACGGGTGCGATCCGCGCGGCCCGCCGGGCCGGCAGGTACGCCGACCACAGTGTCACCAGCACGCCCAGCCCGTACGCGGTGACCGGGGTGTGCGGGCGCAGCACCAGGGACATCGCGCTGGCGCCCGAACCCAAGCCGTCGACGGCAGCCATCAGGCCGAGGGCGAGCCCGCTGCCGGCCAGCAGTCCGAACGTTGCGCCGACGACACCGAGCATCAGCGCCTCGACCAGCACGGACCGGCCGACCTGGCGCCGGTCGGCGCCCAGCGCGCGCAGCAGCCCCACCTCACGGGTCCTGGCCGCGACCAGCATCGAGAACGTGTTGAAGATGAGGAACGTGCTCACCAGGAGCGCGACGCCGGCGAAGGCCACCATCACCCCGCCGAGAAAGGCCACGAGCTCGCCCAGCTCGTCGGCGGCGGCCTTGGCGGCTTCGGCCCGGGTCTGCGCCCGGAACCCGGCGCCGAGTGCGGCTTCCACCCGCTGTTCGAGCACCGGGTGGCTCACGCCGGCCGCGGCGTCGATCTCCACCGCGGTGAACACGTCCCGCGAGCCGAGCAGCCTGGCCTGCGCCGTGCCGGTGTCGAAGAAGATGAGCGTCGCGTCCGGGGTGACGCCGGGCAGCGCGGCGACGCCGGCCACGGTCACCGGGAACGACCCGCCCGCGGTCACGACCCGCAGCGGATCGCCGAGGCGGACCCGGCTCGCCGCGGCGGCGCCCGCGTCGATGACCGCCTCGCCCGGCCCGCGCGGCTCGTGGCCCGCGGTGAGCCGGACCGGGTGCCGGCCGGTCGGCAGCCAGTTCAGGCCGAGGAACGAGGGGTCGGACGTGGCACCGACCGTCGCGTCGTGCCCGTCCAGCACGACGACGCGCGGCGAGCGGATGACCCCCCGCGCGTCGGCGACACCGGGGACGGCGCGGACCTTCGCCACAGTGCCGGCCGGAACCGTGTCGCTGTCGTCGGGGTCCTCGTCCGCGGGCGGCCTGGCGGTGACGGTCACGTCCGCCGCCGTCGCCGCGGTCATCCGGTCCAGCGCGTCGGTGACGGTGTCGGTGACCATCAGCGTGCCGGTGAGGAACGCCACGGACAGCGCCACGGCCAGCACCGACATCACCAGCCGGCCGCGGTGGGCGAACAGCCCGCGCAGGGTCACCCGCCGCATGTCCGCCTCCCGGCCAGCCGTCGCATCATCGCCAGGACGTCGTCGGCGGTGGGGCGCTGCCGGCGGTCGGCGACCCGGCCGTCGGCGAGGAAGAGCACCTCGTCGGCGTACGCGGCCGCGCTCGGATCGTGCGTGACGAGCACGACGGTCTGCCCCATCCCGTCGACGCTGCGGCGCAGCAGGCCGAGCACCTCCGCACCCGCCTGCGAGTCCAGGTTGCCGGTGGGCTCGTCGGCGAACACGATGTCCGGCCTGCCGGCCAGCGCCCGGGCGCACGCCACCCGCTGCTGCTGCCCGCCGGACAGCTCGCCCGGCCGATGGGACAGCCGGTCGCCCAGTCCTACGGTGTCGATGACGGCGTCCAGCCACTCGCGGTCCAGCCGGCGCCCGGCCAGATCGGCCGGCAGGGTGATGTTCTCCAGGGCCGTCAGGGTCGGCAGCAGGTTGAACGCCTGGAACACGAACCCGATCCGGTCCCGGCGCAGGCGGGTCAGGCCCTTGTCGTCGAGCGCCGTGATGTCGACGTCGCCGAGCCACACCCGGCCGTCGCTCACCGCGTCGAGCCCGGCCAGGCAGTGCAGCAATGTCGACTTTCCTGATCCGGACGGCCCCATGACGGCGGTGAGCCGGTTGCGCGCGATCGCCACGTCGACGCCGTCGAGGGCGATCACCCGGGACTGCCCGGCGCCGTACGCCTTCGTCAGATTCTCGGCCCGGGCGGCGAACGCGCCCGCTACGCCGGTGGTGATGGGGGTTGTCATGCCGACCAGCGTGGACGCCGGAGCACCGCGGCAGACAGCGGACAACGCTGCGAGCCGGATCAACAAAAGTTGTCTCTGCGTGTCGTCCCGGAAGGTCACCCCCCGCCCTGATCATCGACGGCCGTGATTGCTATACATACGAACCCGGCCTCTGACAGCGTTGTCGTCCACGTCGGTCGCCCTCCGAAGCGGAAAGGGAAGCGCACGATGGCGCAGACGCACGCCACCGGCAGGCGACCGGGACCATCGCGCGGGCCGGGATGGCGGCGGGCCGTTCGCCACAGCGTTCTCGCCGTCGTGCTGCTGAGCCTTACCTGCGCTCTGATCGTTCACCATCGACGAGCCACGGCAACGAGGATGGTGCTCGAAGCGTCACCGCCGCCGGCAGCGGCACTGCAGGATCAGGGGGTGGAGCAATGCCGCCTCTACCGCCGGCAGGTCGAACGGAACCCGGCGCGGATGCCGGGCCCGGGGCTGGTGACCGACGACACCGCATACGAAGCGGAGCAGACGGCCTTCGCCCACAGTCGTTTCGCGGACCTGCGGCGGTCCGGAACGACGTACGCGCGCTTCAACGCCGAGATGCGACCGAACGGCCGGCGGCTCAGCCCGTACGACAAGGCTTCACCCATCGACTACCGCCGCGCTCTAGACGAGGTCGCGTGGGCGTGCCGGATGCACGGTGTCGCCTTCGGACGGCGCGCCGGCGCCCGGACCCTTGCCGGGGACCCGCGCCACCACGACTGATCACCGGCCTCCAAGAGACGACAATTTACGAACATCACTTGACAGAAAACCAAGGGAAACGGCCATGATGTAACACCTTTGTCGACCCGTGTGGAGACCCCATGACTCCGTCCCGTGCCCGGCGCGGCTCCCTGCGCCTGGCGACCGCCGTTACCGCCACCCTGGCCCTGGTCGCCGGCCTGCTCACCGCCACGGCCACGCCGTCGGCCGCCGTCGTGTCCGGGCCCGTCATCGATCAGAACTTCGCCGACCCGGACGTCATGAAGGTCGGTCGCACCTACTACGCGTACGCCACCAACAGCGACGGCCGGAACATCAAGTGGGCCACCTCCACCGACCTGGTCACCTGGACCGTGCAGCCCAGCGACGCGCTACCGGCGCTGGGCGCCTGGGCCGACCCGACGTGGTCGTTCCCGCCCGGCGGGCCCGGTGACCACGGCGTCTGGGCACCGGAGGTGTTCGCCACCGGGCCGCGGAGCTTCGTCATGTGGTACACGGCGCATGACCGGGCCTCCGGCAAGCAGTGCATCGGCGCCGCCACCGCCACCGCACCCGGCGGGCCGTTCACCCCCCGGGACACGACGCTGGTCTGCACGCCCGAGACGGGCGGCGTGATCGACGCGTCCTCGTTCGCCGAGAACGGGCGCCGGTACATGCTGTGGAAGAACGACGGCAACTGCTGCGCCCAGGACACCTGGCTGCACCTCCAGCAGGTCACCGCCGACGGGCTGCGCCGGACCGGGGCCGAGACCGAACTGGTCAAGCAGAACAAGCCGTTCGAGGGCAACCTCGTCGAGGCGCCCACGCTGTGGAAGCACGGCGGCTCATACGTGCTGTTCTACTCCGCGAACTTCTTCGGCAACGGCAGCTACATCAGCAGCTACGCGACGTCGAAGAACCTGCGAGGGCCGTACACGAAGGCGTCCGTGCCGCTGATGACCACCGACGCCTTCGCCGGCACGGTCCGCGGACCCGGTGGCCAGGACGTGGTGGTCGGGCCGGACGGCAGGGACCGCATCGTCTTCCACGGCTGGAACTCCGCCTTCACCTACCGGGCGATGTACTCGCAGCGGCTCGACTGGCAGGGCAGCCGCCCCATCGTGGAGGGTGCCAAGGTCCGCTACGAGGCCGAGGACGCGGCTTTCACCCGGGCCAACGCCCGGTACGCGGCGGGCGGCGCCAGCAACGGTGTCGTCGTCGGTGGCATCGACTTCGACGACAGCCGGGTCACCTTCACCGTCTACGTGCCCCGCGCCGGCAGCTACCGGCTCTACACCCGCTATGCCAACGGATCGGATGCGGGCGCCGCCAGCCACACCCTGTCGGTCAACGGCACCGCCGCCGGCACCGTGGACTACCCCGTCACCGGCTGGGACAACTGGCAGACCAGCGAGCGGACCGTGACCCTCGCCGCGGGGAACAACACCCTCGCGTACGGCAAGGGCGCGAACTTCGCCGAGCTCGACGCGATCGACATCGCCTGACCGGTTCCGCACGCGCAGCCGTGGGTACCGCCCGGAGTCCGGGCGGTACCCGCCGCTTGCCTGAACCTCGCGCCGGACGCCGCCGCTGAGGGTGAGGCTGGTCGTGGGCGAGGACGTGATCCCGGAGGTGTCGATGTTCCGGTAGGTGCCTTGCGGCTGCCACCGGTACGCGCATCAGTCGCCGGGAGAACCTCCGGGCGCGGCATCAGCGCGACGGCTCACCCCTGCCATGATCGCGCGGGCGGCGGCCCTGTCCACGAGAGCGAGGACTTCGTCACGGGTACGGCCGGGCTGGTCGTTCCACCGCGTCAGGTCCCGTACCCGGACCAGGCGGAGCTCCCGGGGAGCCGCCCAGCCGGCGACCCCGGCACCGCCGAGACCCCGGGACTCCTGCCAGGCGTCCCAGAGGTAGTCCAGCGCCGGGCCTGCCTGCGCGAAGTGGTCACCCGGTCCGCGAAGCCGGGCGGCGTGGACCACCGCGCCGACCAGGCAGGCGGCAGGGGCACCGCCGAAGCCGTCCGGCGGGTGGGACGACCAGGCGCCGAGGTGGACGGGCCCGGGCCGACGCGCGAACCAATGGCCCTGGACCCAGCCCTGCGCGATCACTGCGCGGGCGTCCTCCAGCACCCGGTACGCCTCGTACGGGCGGCCCTGCCACGGCCGCGCGGCCGGCTCCGGCCGCGGGAGGGCGCGGATCCGGCCCAGCAGGGATCGCCGTACACCCGGCGTGGTGAGCCGTTCGTCAATCGTCTGTGTCATCCCTGCTCCCGTACCTCATTGCCCCTCCTCCGCACGGCAGCGGCATGCATGCCGTGCCTGGGAACGGTCAGTGTCCGCTCGGCCGGCGCCGGCGCGGCGGAGGCGGCGGGTCGGTGCCGGGTTCGCCGGGGTGCTCGGGGACGGCTTCGAGGCCGTGATGGCGCAGCTGTTCGGGCAGGTCCTCTTCGGTGACTTCGTGACTGTGCAACAGCTGCGGTGGCTTGAGCAGCAGCCAGCCGACGAAGACGACTCCCATGGCGAGCATGAGCGGCCCGAGGATCAGCGCGAGGTTGAGTCCGGCGGACTTGGCGATGTCAGCATCGTCGGCGGTCAGCCCGACGCCGGTGACGATCAATCCGAAGATCAGGAACAGGGCCCCGGTGAAGGAACGGATGTCGAACAGCTTCGCCAAGAAGTCGGTGCCCTGCTCGCCCGCCTTCTCTTCCGGAGACGTCATGGCGGGAACCTCCTGTGGTCGAGCGGGTCAGAACGCGTACACGGCGGCGTAGAGCCCCGCGTTGAGGACGAGTACTCCGACCCCGAGAGCGACCGGAGATCGATACCATGCACGGGCGGCCGTGTCGGAGGCGTCGCGGATCTCCATTCCGTAGACCAGGCCGTGCAGTTCCTCGTCGGTCTTGCGCGGCTCTCGCAGCGAGGCCAGCACCATCGCGACGGCACCGGCGGTGAAGGCCGCGATCGAGCCCCACATCGTCTCGTGCAGATCACTGCGGAACTGCAACACGTCGAACTTGTAGAGCGCGTACACGACAATGGCGGTGACCGTTCCGGCCAGGATGCCCCAGAAGCCGGCGCTCCTGGTCGCCCGCCGCCAGAACATGCCGATGATGAACGCGCAGAACAGCGGGACGTTGAAAAACGAGAACAGCGTCTGCAGATAGTTGGAGATGTTGCTGAATCCGGAGGCGATCAGCGCGGTGAGAACGGCGATACCGACCCCGCCGACGGTCACCCAACGGCCCACCACGAGGTAGTAGTGGTCGGGGCGGCCCGGCCGGATGTAGTCCTGCCAGAGGTCATAGGTGAACACCGCGTTGAAGCTCGACACATTCGCGGCCATGCCGGCCATGAACGCGGCCAGCAGACCCGTCACCGCGACCCCGAGCACACCCGGCGGCAGGTACTTGTCCATCAGGGCGGGGATGGCGTCGTTGTATTCCAGGCCGCTGCCGGCGGTGCCGATCCCGGGCAGCAGAACGAGGGCCGCCATGCCCGGCAGAATGGTGATCAGGGGCACCAACGACTTGGGATAGGCGCCGATGATCGGGGTGAGCCGGGCGGAGTTGCCGTCCTTGGCGGCCATCGCGCGCTGAACCTCGGCGAAGTTCGTCGTCCAGTATCCGAACGACAGGCAGAAGGCCAGGCCGAGGATGATGCCGATCCAGTCGCCCACGGGGTTCGACCCGCCCACGCCCGTACCCGTCCACGGCTCCACGAACGCCTTGCCGTGCTCCGCGCCCAGCTTGCCGAACAGGTCGCTGAGGCCGCCGGTCTCCTTGATCGCGATGATCGTCAGTGGGACCATGCCGATGAGCACGACGAAGAACTGCATCACCTCGTTGTAGATCGCGCTGGTCAGTCCGCCGAGAAGGATGTAGGAAAGCACGAAGGCCGCGGACAGGATGATGGCGAAGATGAGCGGTATGCCGAGCAGCGCCTCCAGCACGATCGACAACGCGTAGAGGTTCACGCCGGCGATCAGCATGCTTCCCACCACGAAGGTGATCGCGTTGATCAGGTGGGCCTTCGGATCGAACCGCAACCGCAGGTACTCGGGGACGCTGCGCACCTTGGAGCCGTAGTAGAAGGGCATCATGACGATGCCCAGGAACACCATGGCGGGAATGGCGCCGATCCAGAAGTAGTGCACCATCGACGCGCCGTACTGGGCGCCGCTGGCCGACTGCCCCAGGAGCTCGACCGCGCCGATGTTGGCCGAGATGAAGCCGATCCCGGTGACCCACGCGGGCAACGACCGGCCGGAGAGGAAGAAGTCGAGCGACGACCTGACCGCGCGCTTGAGCGCGAATCCGATGCCCAGGACGAACGAGAAATAGATCACCATGAGCACCAGATCGACCGGGCTCAGGTCCAGGCTCAGGGCACCGCCGCCGTCCGCCGCGAGAAACATGTTCGGCCCCTTCCCGAACGAGCATGGGAGAGAAATGTGCAAGCTCCCCCGCGGCCACCGTCCAGGTGTCACGAAAGAGGTGCCCGGCAGCATCGGTCGTCGAGTTCACTCGCGTTGCCGTCAGCGTTGGTCACGCATACTGCCGACGAGCCGACCCCCGGCCATGGCATCGGTGCTCGTCGATTGTCAACCGCCAGTGAACGCCGGTCGACCGACGTCGTCAAGGGCCGCTGCGCCATGCGACGGTGAGCAATGTGGCGCCGGATCATGGAGCAGGCAGCGGGCGGTCCTGGAGCAGATGGCCGGCCGTTTCGAGATCGGTGACGAGCGTGTTGATCCAGCCGCCCTTGATGGCCGCGGCGATGGCGTCGAACTTCGCGCTCCCGCCGGCCACGCCGATGCGGCGGGGAACGACCTTCAGATCGTCGGGGTCGATGCCGAACACCCTGTCGTTGAACGGCGACCTGATCAGCTTGCCGTCGCGGTCGAAGAACCGGTAGCAGACATCACCCACGGCGCCGAGCTCGTGCAGCTTCTGCTGGTGCTCGGGCCCGATGGCGTTGCCGCTCTGCTGCAGCAGCGGTGACGGCTGGACGCTTCCGATGCCGACGATCGCCACCGACAGCCGCTTCCAGGCCGTGCGCACCCCGGTCACGGCGGGGTCGTCGAACAGGGCCCGGCGCACCGACGGGCTCTGCACCAGGCCGGGCGTGGGCAGAAACAGCGGTCTCGCGCCGGTGAGGGTGGCGAAGCGATCCAGCAGGCGGGTGGCGTTGACCTGCACGTGGGCGTCGCCGACACCGCCGACGAGCTGGGTCACGACCTCGACCGCCAGCCCGGTCTTCGGTCGCATGGCCTCCACCGTGGCCAGCAGCGTCGCGCTCCAGGAGGAGATGCCCACGGCGTCGCCGCTGGTCAAGGTCTCCACGAGGTACGGCGCGGCGGCCGCGCCCAGCACCTGCATGACCTCACCCGAGCGACCGGCGTCCACCACGACCGAATCGAGTAACCCGTACCTTCTCTCCAGTTCCTGCTCGATGTCCGTATAGACACCATCAGGCAACGTCACCACGGTGCGCACGATGCCGACGTCCGCCGCCTGGCGCAGCAGCCGCGACACCCGCGACTGCGAAAGATTCAGGTCGGCGGCGATCTGCGGCTGCTTGATGCCCTGCTCGTGGTACATGCGGGCGATCTTCGCGAGCAGACGGAGCTGATCGACCCCGAGGTCCGCCACGCCCGGCCGGACCGGATCCACTCCCATGATCCCAGTGTTGCATAGATATTCAACGTTTGACAGCCGATTCACCCGCGAGGGAGTGTCCCGGGTAGCTATTCAGCATCCGAATGGAGATGCAGAGATGCCATCCGAGCCCGTCGCAAGCGGTGACGTCGTTCTCGCCATCGACCAGGGAACGAGCGCCACCAAGGCGGTCGTCGTGACCGGACAAGGCGAGATCAGCCACCGCACGACCGTGCCGATCCACCAGAGCCACCCGCAGCCGGGCTGGGCCGAACAGGACCCGATCGAGATCTGGCAGTCCGTGCAGCGGGCCGTCGCCGACGTGCTCGCCGAGGCACAACCGCGCCGCGTCGTCGCCGTCGGCTTCAGCACCCAGCGCGAGTCCACACTGTTGTGGGACCGCCGCACCGGCGAACCCCTCGGCCCGGTGCTCGGCTGGCAGGACACCCGCGGCGCCCACCTGTGTGCACGGCTTCGCGGCGCCGGCCACGCCGACCGCATCCGCGACCTCACCGGACTGCCGCTGGACGCGATGTTCTCGGCGTCCAAGGCCGCGGCCCTTCTCGACCGGTACGACCCGGACCGCTCGCGCAGCGTCCAGGGCGACCTGTGCCTCGGCACCATCGACTCCTGGCTGCTGTGGAGGCTGGGCGGGCGGCACCTCATCGAGACCGGCAACGCCGCGCGCACCCAGCTTCTCGACATCTCGAGCTGCCGGTGGGATTCGTGGCTGCTCGACCTCTTCGACGTGCCGCTGCAGACGCTGCCGGAGGTGACGCCCTCCACCGGACCGTTCGGCACCTGCGGTGACCTGCACCCGAGCCTGCGGGAGGTGCCGGTCACCGGCGTCCTCGGCGACTCCCACGCCGCCCTGTTCGCGCACGCCGGGTGGACCGGCGGCCGGGTCAAGGTGACGTACGGAACCGGGTCCTCGGTCATGGGCGTCGCCACCGGTGCCGAGAAGTCCGGTGGGGTGGCCCGCACCATCGCCTGGCAGCTCGGCGAGCCGACCTACGCCCTGGAGGGCAACATCCGGTCGAGCGGCGCGACGCTCGTCTGGCTCGCGCGCCTGCTGAGCTCGACGCCCGCCGAGCTCGCCGCGGCTGCCGCGCCGGACAGCCAAGGCGTCTTCATCGTCCCGGCGTTCACCGGCCTCGGCGCTCCCTGGTGGGACGACGGGGCCCGGGCGATGCTCGCCGGGCTGACCGACAGCACGGGTCCCGCCCAGCTGGCCCGCGCGGCGCTCGAGTCCATCGCATTCCAGATCGAGGACGTCGTGGCGGCCGTCGAGCAGGCGGGCGGGCCGGTCCGGATCATCCTCGCCGACGGCGGCCCCTCGGCCAACAGCACGCTGATGCAGCTCCAGGCCGACACCTCCGGCCGGCGCGTCCGCACCTCGTCGGCGGCCGAGCTGTCGGCACTCGGCGCCGCCCACGTCGCCGGCCTCGGTGCCGGCCTGTGGTCGATCGCCGATCTCGATCGCCTCAGCCGGGCCGGCGCGGAGTACGAGCCGGCCGCGACGGAACCCGCGCGGCAGCAGCGCCTCGACGGCTGGCACGCCGCCGTCGCCGCCGCGCGCGACCTTCCCCTACGAGCCTCAAGGAGCGCAGCATGACTTCGCCTCGCCGGATGACGAACAAGGTCGTGGCCGTCACCGGAGCAGGTCGCGGCATCGGCCGCGGCATCGCCGAACGCTTCGCGCGCGAAGGTGCGGCCGTCGTCCTGGCCGACCGGGAGGAGAGTGTGCGGGAGACCGCGGCCGAGGTCGCCTCGGCGTCCGGCTCCCCGACGCTCGGGGTGACCTGCGACGTCACCCGGGAGACCGATGTCCGCGCGTTCGTCGACGCGGTCGAGGCCCGGTTCGAGCGCCTCGACGTACTGATCAACAACGCCGGCACCATCACGATCGCGCCGCTGGACGACCTGACCCTGGACGCCTGGAACCGCGTCCTCGCGGTCAACACCACCGGTGTGTTCCTGTGCACCAAGGCCGCGGTGCCGCTCATCCGCCGGACCAGCACCGCCGGGCGCATCCTCAACGCGGCCTCCGGCCAGGCACGGCAGGGCTTCATCTACACGCCGCACTACGCCGCCAGCAAGTTCGGGGTCATCGGCCTCACCCAGAGCATCGCCAAGGAGCTCGCGCCGGCGGGGATCACGGTCAACGCGTACTGCCCGGGGATCGTCGGCAGCGACATGTGGGCGTACAACGACCGCGAATGGGGGCGCCTGCTCGGCGACTACCAGCCCGGCGAGCTGATGGCGAAGTGGATCGAGGACATCCCGCTGGGCCGGGCCGGCACCAATGACGACGTCGCGAACCTGCTGCTGTTCCTCGCCTCCGACGAGGCGGGCTACATCACCGGCCAGGCCGTGAACGTCGACGGCGGGATGTTCATGAACTGACCCGCCCATCCCGTCCCGGGCACCACTCCCCTCCCCACCCCAGGAGCAACCATGAGTACGACCGTCGCGGCCGCCCCCGAGGCGCAGCCGAGCAGCTCTCAGGTCAGAGACCGCCTCCGCCGGATCGGCAGCGGGACCGGCGGACCGTTCATCGGTCTTCTCGTCCTGTGCCTCGCCCTGTTCATCGCCACCCCGTTCTTCCTGACCGTCAACAACCTGCTCAACGTCCTCGACCAGGTCACGATCCTCGGGATCCTGGCCGTCGGCATGACCCTCGTCATCGTCACCGGAGGCATCGACCTGTCGGTGGGATCGGTCCTCGCGCTGTCCACGATGATCCTCGGCTGGACCTCCCACAACGGAGGCTGGCCGCTGTGGCTCAGCATGGTCGCCGCCGTCGTCGTCGGCGGGCTGTGCGGGCTCGCCAGCGGCCTCGGCATCACCCTCACGAAGCTGCCGCCGTTCATCGCCACACTCGCCATGCTCTCGATCGCCCGCGGCCTGGCGAACGTCATCACCGACGGCCAGCAGATCGTCGGCTATCCCGACTGGTTCACCGCGCTCTCCACCCAGCGTTACTTCGGCTTCCTTACGGTCACGACGCTCGTGCTGGCGCTCCTGCTGGCCGCCGGCTGGGCGTTCCTGCGCTACCGGCCCGGTGGTCGCGCGCTCTACGCCATCGGCGGCAGCCGCGAGGTCGCCCGCCTGGCCGGCATCAAGGTCAAGTCGGCCACCACCAGCGTCTACGTCATCACCGGGCTGCTGGCCGGCCTCGCCGGGGTGGCCCTCGCGGCCCGGCTCGACTCCTCGCAGCCCAGCGCGGCCGTCGGCACCGAACTGGACGTCATCGCGGCCGTCGTCATCGGCGGCGCCAGCCTCAGCGGCGGTGTCGGGCGCATCCCCGGCACGATCGTCGGCGTCCTGATCATCGGCGTCCTGCGCAACGGGCTGAACCTGCTGTCCGTCTCGCCGTTCGTCCAGCAGGTCGTCATCGGCGTCGTCATCGCCCTCGCCGTCATGGTCGACGTCCTGCGCCGCCGCTCGGCGTGACCACCCCCGCTCCGTTCACCCCATCGCCGTCCCGGAGGGACATCATGAAACCCCGTACCGCGATCGCCTTCTCCCTCGCCGCCCTGACCACCATCTCGCTGACCGCCTGCAACCGGGGCAGCGACTCCGACGCACCCGGCGGCGGCAAGAAGATCACCATCGGGCTGGCCGTCGCGAACCTGCAGGCCGACTTCTTCAACCAGATCAAGCAGTCCGTCACGGCGGAGGCCGCCGCCAAGGGTGCCGAGGTCGTGGTCTCCGACGCCGGCGGTGACTCCGCCCGCCAGGTGAGCCAGATCCAGGACTTCATCAGCCGCCAGGTCAGCGCCATCATCTACATCCCCGCCGGAGCGACGGCGGCCGGAGTCCCGGTCAAGGCGGCGGAGCGCGCCGACATCCCGGTCATCAACGTCGACCGCAACGCCCCCGACGCCCCGGGCAAGACGTTCATCGCCACCGACAGCGTGGCCGCCGCCAAGGAGCTCGGTGACTGGGCGATCAAGCAGACCAACGGCAAGGGCAACGTCGGGATCATCCAGGGGCAGATCGGCACCACCCCGCAGGTCGACCGGGAGAAGGGCTTCCGGCAGGCGCTGGAAGCAGCGCCGGACCTGAAGATCGTCGCCGAGCAGCCGACCGACGACTGGTCGCAGGAGAAGGGCTTCGCCAACGCCCAGGACATGATCCAGGCCCACCCCGACATCACCGTCTTCTGGGGACAGGCCGACGCAATGGCCCTCGGCGCCGCCCAGGCCGCGGCGAACGCCAACATGAAACCCAAGCCGCTGGTCCTCGGCTTCGACGGTGACATGGCCGGCATCCAGGCCGTGCACGACGGCAAGATCAACGCCACCATGGTGCAGCAGACCCAGCTGATGGGCCGCCTGGCCGTCACCTCCGCCCTGGACATCATCAACGGTAAGACCGTGCCCGCCCAGCAGCTGCAGACGGCGACCTTGCTGACGGACAAGGACAAGGCCAAGGCCGAGGAATTCCTCGCGAAGCACCCGTGACCGACTCACCCGGCGAGGAGCCCCTGCCATGACTTCCACGACCATTGACGCCGCCGGGCTGGTCGTCCGCGGTGTCTCCAAACGGTTCGGTGCCACGCAAGCACTGCACAGCGTCGACCTCGACGTCCGGCCCGGCGAATGCGTGGCTCTCCTCGGCGAGAACGGAGCGGGAAAGTCCACCCTCGCCAAGATCATTGCCGGTGACATCCCGTCCGACACCGGCGAGATGTGGTGGAACGGTCAGCCGTACGCACCGTCCGCGCCGGGAGACGCGCTCGACGCCGGGATCGGGCTGATCCACCAGGAGATGCGGCTGCTGCCCGACCTGTCGATCTCGGAGAACGTGTTCGTCGGGCGGCAGCTGGTCAGCGGCGGCCGCATCGACCGCACGGAGATGGACCGGCGCGCGCAGGAACAGCTGCGGCGACTGGGGCTCGACGTCTCCCCGCGACGCCTCGTCAGCAGCCTGAGAGTCGCGGCGCAGCAACAGGTCGAGATCGCCAAGGCCCTCACCCTGAACGCGCGGCTGCTCATCCTCGACGAGCCCACCGCGGCGCTGGGCGAGGAGGAGACCGAGCACCTCTTCGCACAGGTCGACGCGCTGCGCAAGGAAGGCGTCTCCTTCATCTACGTCAGTCACCGGCTGGAGGAGATCGCCCGCATCTGCGACCGGGTCGTCGTGCTGCGCGACGGCGAGCACGTCGCCTCCCACCCGACCGCCCAGGTTCCCGTGAACCAGCTCGTCGAGGACATGGTCGGACGCAGCATCGAAAGCGTCTTCCCCGACCTGGACCCGCCGACCGACCGCGAGGTGATCGCGGTCAAGGGCCTCACCTCGGCGGAAGGGGCGTTCACCGACGTCTCGTTCACCGTGCACGAGGGCGAGATCCTGGGCATCGCCGGCATCGTCGGCGCCGGGCGTACGGAACTGGTGCGCGCCGTCGCCGGAGCCGACCCCGTGGTGTCGGGCACCGTCCACGTCAACGGCAAACAGCTGCGGCCCGGTGCCGTCCGGGACGCCATCATGGCCGGTGTCGTGCTCGTGCCCGAGGACCGCAAGGCCCAGGGTGTCGTCCTCGACCTGCCCATCGCCGACAACGTCGCGATCGCCAACCTCGACCGGATCGCCGGCCGGGGCGGGTTCATCAGCACCCGCCGCGTCCGGGACGTGGCGCTCGAAGCCTGCCGCATCATGCGCGTCAAGGGACGACCGGAGCAGCCGGCCGGAACGCTCTCCGGCGGCAACCAGCAGAAGGTCGTCATCGCGAAATGGCTCGAACGTCAGCCGAAGGTCGTCATCCTCGACGAGCCCACCCGGGGCATCGACGTCGGAGCGCGAGCCGCCATCTACGACGTCATCGTCGACCTGGCCCGGCAGGGCATGGCCGTCATCGTCGTCAGCTCCGAGCTCGACGAGGTGCTGGGGCTTTCCCACCGCGTCCTCGTCCTGGCCCGGGGCCGGCAGCGCGGCGTGCTCGACCGCGAGGACGCCAGCGACGTCGCCGTGATGCACCTCGCTGCCGGGTGACCGCTGCCCGTACCCGAATGTCCGCCCGACCGAAAGGGGCACCGCCATGACCCTTCCCAGCTTCCGCCTGGATCAGCAGACCGCCCTCGTCACCGGCGCCGCGAGCGGCATCGGCCGGGCCATCGCGGCCGGACTCGCGAGGTCCGGAGCGAACGTCGCCTGCTTCGACCTGCCCGGGCCCGGCCTCGACGAGGCCTGCAAGGAGATCGAGGCCGCCGGCGGCCGCGCCCTGCCGATCAGCGGCGACGTCACCGACGCGGCATCGCTCACCGCCGCCGTCGAGCAGACCCGGAGCACGCTCGGCCCGCTGACGCTCGCCGTCAACAGCGCCGGGATCGCCAACGCCTCCCCCGCCGAGGAGATGACCCGCGAGCAGTGGCAGCGCGTCCTCGACATCAACGTCACCGGCCTGTTCCTGTCCTGCCAGGCAGAAGGCCGGGCCATGCTGGACCACGGCCGGGGCGCGATCGTGAACATCGCCTCGATGTCCGGCACGATCGTCAACCGCGGCCTCCTGCAGGCCCACTACAACGCCTCGAAGGCCGCCGTCATCCACCTCACCCGCAGCCTGGCGATGGAGTGGTGCCGGCGCGGCGTCCGGGTGAACTCCATCAGCCCGGGTTACACGGCGACGCCGATGAACACCCGGCCCGAGGTCGCCGACCAGGTCCGCCAGTTCGAGGCCGACACCCCGCTGGGCCGGATGGCCACCGTCGACGAGATGGTCGGCCCGGCGGTGTTCCTGCTCAGCGAGGCCGCCGCCTTCTGCACCGGCGTCGACCTGCTCGTCGACGGCGGGTTCACCTGCTGGTGACAGCACCGAAGACCACTTGACCTGATCTCGACCGAAGGACGCAGACCCATGCCACTCACCGCCGAACACGCGACAATGCCGGTCTTCGGGCAGCTGCCGCCGCACAGCAGCCGGGACCGGCAGATCGCCCACATCGCCGAGGCCGCCCGCCAGATCCGCATCCAGGACCTCAAGCTCGTCCACCACGCGGGTGCCGGTCACATCGGCGGCGACTTCTCGGCCGTCGACATCCTGGCCACCCTGTACGGTGCCGTGCTCAACGTGACCCCCGAGAGCGTCGACGACCCCGACCGGGACCGGTTCATCCTGTCCAAGGGCCATGTCGCCGGCGCGCTGTACACCACGCTGGCCGCCTTCGGCTTCCTGCCGGTGGAGGAGCTCGCCACGTTCCTCAAGCCGCTGTCGAACCTGAACGGCCACCCCAACCGCACCAAGGTGAAGGGCGTGGAGGCCAACACCGGGCCGCTCGGGCACGGCCTGCCGATCGCGGTCGGTCTCGCCCTGTCCGCCCAGCTCGACGTGTCCCGCCGGCGCACCTACGTCCTCACCGGCGACGGCGAGCTCCAGGAAGGCAGCAACTGGGAGGCGATGATGGCGGCCTCCCAGTACGAGCTCGACAGGCTGACGGTCATCGTCGACCGCAACCGCCTGCAGCAGGGCGCCACGGTCCGCCAAACCAACGACCTGGACCCGCTCGACGCCAAGGCCGCAGCCTTCGGGTTCGCCGTCGTGGAGGTCAACGGGCACGACCACGGCGAGCTCTACGACGTGCTGTCGTCGGTGCCCTTCCGGCCCGGCAAGCCCACCTTCGTCATCGCCCACACGCACAAGGGCCACCCGATCTCGTACATGAGCAACAACGTCGCCTGGCACCACCGGGTGCCGTCGGCCGACGAGTTCCAGCAGGCGCTCGACGAGCTCCAGACCTTGCCGACCGCCACCCGCAACTGAGGAGAACCGTCATGCCCGCCACAGCCCCGCAGGGACCGATCAGCGACCGGCCACGGTTCGACTGCCGCAACGCCTACGTCAAGGCCCTCGCCGACCTGGCCCAGGAGGACCACCGCATCGTCGGGGTCGTCAACGACTCGGTCGGATCCAGCAAGCTCGACGCCTTCAAGAAGGCCTTCCCGGACCGCCTCATCAACGTCGGCATCGCCGAGCAGGACATGGTCGGTGTCGCGGCCGGCCTCGCCAACGGCGGCCGCATCCCGTTCGTGTCCGCCGCGTCGAGTTTCCTGACCGCCCGAGCTCTGGAGCAGATCAAAGCCGACGTCGCCTACTCCAACCGCAACGTCAAGCTCTGCGGTATGAGCCCCGGCATGGCCTACGGCGAGCTGGGCCCGACCCACCACTCCATCGAGGACATCGCCTGGCTCCGCGCCATCGACAACATGACGATCATCGTCCCGGCCGACCCGGTCGAGACCGCCGCCGCGATGCGCTGGGCCGCGGCCACCGAAGGTCCCGCCTTCATCAGGGTCAGCCGGATGAGCGTGCCCGAGATCTACCCCGAGGACTACGAGTTCGTCCCGGGCAAGGCCATCACGGTACGCGACGGCGACGACGTCACCATCATCAGCAACGGCACCGTGCTCTGGCGCGCCCTGGCGGCCGCCGAGCAGCTCGCAGCGGACGGTATCGAGGCCCGGGTGCTCTCCATGCCGACCGTGAAGCCCCTCGACGTCGACGCCGTGGTCACCGCGGCACGGGAGACGGCCGGCATCGTCACCGCCGAGGAGGCGACCGTCGCCGGCGGCCTGGGCGGCGCCGTCGCCGAGACGGTCGTCAGGCACCACCCCACCCGGGTGGACATCCTGGGCGTGCCGGAGTTCGCGCCGACGGGCTCGGCCGGCTTCCTGCTCGACCGCTACGGCATGTCCCCCGACGGCATCGCCGACAAGGCCCGGGGGCTCATGCGTCGCACGTGACCCGTCGAACGAGCCGCGGACCCGCCGGCTCCGGACCGCAAGACGGCCCGTGCCCGTCAGGCCCTCGGCGCCGTGCGACGGGCCTGCACCGATACGGCCGGCCGCCGGAGGCGGGGCCCGCCACAACGGCGAACGGCGGCCCGACCGGTTGGTCGGGCCGCCGTCGGCGAAGCATCGATCAGAGCGGGCGGATGTTCTCCGCCTGCGGGCCCTTCTGGCCCTGCGTGATGTCGAACTCGACCTTCTGGTTCTCGTCGAGGCTGCGGTAGCCGCTCGTCGCGATCGCCGAGAAGTGGGCGAAGACGTCGGCGCCGCCGTCGTCCGGGGTGATGAAACCGAAGCCCTTGTCGGCGTTGAACCACTTCACGGTGCCTGTAGTCATGTCTGCTCCCTCGCAGGCTGTCCGAGACCGCACGGTGCGGACTCTTACGCCGCCGCGTTGATCACCCGCGTCGAAACGACACGACAAACAAAAGGCGCCTGGACGGGTTCAGATACCCCATCAGGCGCCGGACTGCGTCTACGGAAATCAAAACTGCAACTCGACGACCGTAGCACACACCCGAGCGCCGTCAACGGAGCGTCATCCGTTCAGGGGCACAGACCGGTTCGGTATCGGCAGGCCACCACCCTGGGCGTGTCGATCGGGCGGCCGGCGTCGACGGCGTGGGCCAGGCGGATGAACCCGGCGTGCGTCCAGGCCAGCGGGGTCGCCGAGAACGTCGGCTCGCCGGGAACGAACGCCGGGTCGGCGCCGGCCGGCGGATTGTGGTCCCACACCTGCTCGGCCAGGAAGTGGCTGCTGTCGTCCGCCGAACGCGCCATCGTGTCGAGGTACGCCTGCGCCCCCAGTCCCCGAGCCAGCCGGTACTCCCCCCGCTCGCCGGTCAGCAGCGGCCAGCCACGGCCGATGGTCAGGCGCGAGCCGGCGGGCACGGACTCCCACTGGCTGCCGTCGCGCTTCTCGCCGTACCCGTCGAAGCTGGACCGATGCCAGAACGGGCCGTTCGCGGTGGTGTAGCGCAGCTCCCGGTCGACGACCGGGAGGGTGGACACCACGGCCCGGTCGGTGGCCGGCTTGACCCCGAGGCGCACGACGTCGAGGAAGCTGGGGTCGACCACCCGGCGCTGGTCGACCAGGGGACCACCGTCGGCGATCTGGATCTGCGCGCCGGTGTCGGCGTCGCCGTTGGCGGTGATGCGGAGGTAGTAGGGGTTGCGGGACAGGGGCCCGTTGGTCGTCACGGTGTAGTGCTCGAGATCGCGCTGCCACCGGTCCGCCGTGGCCAGGTACCGGCGGGCGCGGACGGCGTCGCTGTTGCGCAGGGCGATGTCGGCCGCGCACACCAGGCCGGCGATCTCCGCGGCGATCGTCGCGGGTGAGTATCCGGCGAGGTTCTCCCACCGCTCCTGCGGCGTGTACGGCCCGTTGGCGACGACGAAGTCAGCGGACAGCCGCACGTGGCGCCAGTCCGCGGGCCCTGCCCTCCCCAGGTGCCAGGCCAGCACGACGGGGAAGGCGACCTCGTCGAGCTGCAGGCCACCGAAGACCGCCTCGCCGTCCAGGCGGGAGTTCTGCGGGAAGGACCCGTCGGGCCGCTGCTGCACCCGCCAGAGGTAGTCGAGGGCACGCCGCGCCGCGGCCCGGTCGCCCATGGCGATCAGCGCGGTGGCGATCTGGTACAGGTCCCGTGACCACACCTCGTGGTAGACGGGGAACTGCTGCAGCTCGTTCGCCCACGCCCACGGCTTGCCCGGGGAGGCCACGAAGCCGCCGCGGTAGGTCTTGTCCTCCGAGGCCGCGAGAACCATCGCCGACACGTCGTACGTCGTGCGCCATCGGGCCGCGGCGGCCGGGATCCGCCCCAGCCCGGCGAGGTAGCGGTGCCAGCCTGCCGCGTACGCCGAGCGCGCCGAAGCGAAACCGCGCCGCAGTGCCGCGGTCGCCGTGTCGGCCGCGTCGTCCTCGCGGTTTCCCCAGCCCAGGGCGAGGGTGAGCCGCCGGCCGCCGGCGAGCCCGGTGAGGCGGGTCCTGCCGAGCTGCACGACGTTGCCGCGGGCGCCGGCCGTGTACGACCAGTCCATCCGGTGGTCGTCGCGCAGGTCGGACCAGCCGTCGCTCCGGTCGGCGTAGCCGCTGGAGGTCTTCGTGAAGCCGGTCGAGGCCAGCACCGCGTTGCTCTGCACCCCGTCGGTCGACAGCAGGCCGCCGCGGCCCGACCGCCCCTGGTCGTTGTTGCCGTTGAGCCCCAGACCGACATCGTGCAGGACGTAGACGTCGTAGGGACGGCCGGTCAGCGACTCGAACACGACGTCGACCAGCACGGCGGAGCGGGAGGGGTCGGTGACGTAGGTCTTCGTGATGCGGTACCGGCCGCTGCGGGCCGTGTTGACCTGGCGGTAGACCAGCGCGCGACGGTCCATCAGGCGCACCTGATGGACGGTGGCCGTGTCCTCCCGGTCGCTGAAGGTGGATCCGTCGGAGACGACGAACTGGGTGTCCCGGCTACCCGGCGTGTCGATCCTCGGGTGGTAGACCTCGCTCAACGTGCCGTCGTTCAGCGTGTACCAGACCTTGCTGCTCAGCGCGGGCAGGGCCGTACCGAACCCGTCCTTGTCCCCGGGCGACCAGGTCGCCGCCGCTCCCGGCTGGCCGGGAGCCGCCGTGCCGGCGGCCGCCGCGGTCGGCGTAGCCGTTGCGGCCCCGCCGGCCAGCAGCCCGGCGACGAGGACGGCGGTGGAGAGCAAGGCTGTCCGTGCCATGCGCCAACGCTAGACCCGGGCGGTCCAAGAGCACATCACCGTACGGGGTCGACGACGGTTATCCCGGCGACGGTGGCCCGGTCGAAGCCGGGCAGGAGCGCCGCCGCCTCGTCGAGTCCGACGGTGCGTCCCACCAGCCGCCGAGGCCGGAGCAGGCCCCGGTCGATGAGCGCCATCATGCCGGGATAGTCGGCCGCGGCCATCCCGTGGCTGCCCAGCAGGTCGAGCTCCCAGCCGATCACCCGCGCCATCGGCACCCGCGGGTGGCCGCCGATCGGTGGCAGCAGTCCGATCTGCACGTGGCGGCCCCGGCGGCGCAGGCTGAGGATCGCGTCGGCGCAGGTCTGCTCACTGCCCACTGCGTCGACCGCGACGTGGCTGCCACTGCCGGTGAGCTCGGCGACGACGGCCGGGATGTCGGTGCCGTCGGCCCGCAGCGTGTGCTCCGCGCCGAGCGCGGCGGCGACGGCGAGCGCCTGCGGATGGCGGTCCACCGCGACGACCCGGGCACCCAGGGCGCGAGCGATCATGACTGCGCTGAGCCCCACCCCGCCGGCGCCCACCACGGTCACCCACTCCCCTTCGGCGAGCCGGGCCCGACCGGCCAGCGCACGGTACGCCGTGGCGAAGCGGCACCCGAGACTCGCGGCGCTCACCCAGTCCACCGCCTCCGGAAGAGCAACCAGGTTGGTGTCGGCGGCGTGCAGGGCGACGTACTCGGCGAACGACCCCCAGTGGGTGAAGCCCGGCTGCTGCTGCTCGGGGCACACCTGGGCGTCCCCGGCGCGGCACCACCGGCACCGGCCGCAGCCGCACACGAACGGGACGGTCACCCGGTCGCCGACCCGCCACCGGCCGACCTCCGGCCCCACCTCGACCACCACCCCGGCCAGCTCGTGACCCGGCACATGCGGGAACACGATCTCGTCGTCATGGCCCGCCCAGGCATGCCAGTCGCTGCGGCACATCCCCGTGGCCATCACGCGGACCACGACCCCACCCGGCGGGGCCGCGGGCTCGGCGACCTCCCGGACCTCGGGCACGGTCCGGGCGGCATCGATCACTACGGCGCGCACTCCTCCATCCTGACGGCCGCGGCCACCCGCCGCGCGTCGGCCTCGGTGCTCGGCGGCAGGGGGCCAGTGCCGCTCAGGCACCGGCGAAGGAAGTACCGCAGGTCGTGGGCGGGTCCGCGGTCGCTCATGGCATAGGTACGCCCGGCCGCCGGCTGCGCGTACGACGGCAGCTCACCCCCGCGCTCCAGGATCTCCAGCCAGCCGGCGAGCCGGTGGATGGCGAGCAGGTCGGCACGGCAGTGCAGCTGCTCGGGTCGCTCGTCGCCGCGTACCTGGGGGCGGACCACCTCGATCAGCTCGCCGGCGCCGATGCCCGGGTCCGCACGGTGGATGGTCGAGCCGACCCGGTCGAAGCGGCGGTCGAAGAGGGCGAAGAAGAACGCGTGGTCGCCGCGGTAGTAGGGCAGGACGCCGGCGTGCACGTTGATGACGAGCGGACCGGCGGCGCCGAGCGTGGCCTTCGACAGCGCGGAACATCCGATGACCACCACCACGTCGACGAAGACCGCCCGCAGCGCGTCCACGACGGCCTGGTCGTTGACCGAGCGCACCCTGACGCGCCGGGGGCCGGGGTCCGCCCACAGTTCCGGGCTGTGCGCGAAATAGCGCCTGCGGTAGGCGTCCTTGCCGGTGATCGCCCGGCGGAGGCGATGGTAGAGGTGATAGATCCAGTCCCGGTAGCGGCCCTGGCGGCGCAGCGCGGCGAACCTGGCGGCCTGGGGCTCGACGACCACCAGCGCGAGGTCGAAGCGGCCGGCGAGCAGCGACTCGAGGTAGCGGTGCTGGTGGTCGTCGCCGCGGATGAGCGCCAGCCGCAGCGGTGTCACGGGGCACCGCCGGCCACCGCCGTGGAACGGCCCGCCAGCCGCTCCACGGCCGAACGCGCCCCCCATTGCGCGCTCGCGCGGTCATCCGCGACGGTGACGACGGCGCCCCGCGCCCCCCGCCGCACCGAGACCAGCCCGGGCAGATCGACCCAGGCGGCATCGGCCCGGGCCGGGGCGCCCCTCAGATCGGCGCGCCGCAGGCAGGCATGCCGGCGTGCGTGGTGCGGGGCGGGACGGTGCGGCGGTGGCAGGGCCGCCGAGACCGCGGACCGCACCGCGCCGAGGATCACGTCGTGCCCGGTCGCCAGCTCGATCACCGAGGCGATACAGCCGTCGATCCGCCCCGGCGCCAGGCTCTCGACGGACACCCGGCGGCCGTCGGCGTGCAGGACCACCTCGGCGGGACCGCGGGTCAGCCCCGCCGCGGCGAGCGCACCCCGGGCGTGGGCCCGCAGCCGGCGCGCGAACCAGCCCTGCGCGCTGCCCGGACTGTCGTAGTCGCGGCCGTGCCCGTCGGCGGTGACGTCCTCGGCGATGCCGATGATCTGGCCGTCCTGCGCCTGGACGACGTACCGGCTCAGCGGTTCGACCGCGGTCCGCCGACCGGCGACGAAGCCGGCGGACCGGGCCACCACACCCGGATCGGGATTCCGGGCGCCCAGCAGCGCCGCCACCTGAGCGGTCGTGTCCGACAGGCCGGGACCGTCGCCGATCAGGAAGGCCGGGGCGATCGCCCGGCTCCCGGCGGGCGCGAAGGCGGTCGCGATGCTGACCGGGTCCAGACCCGACGCCGGCCGCAGCGACCAGCCGTCGGCGGCCAGGCGGGCCAGACAGCGTTCGTCCGTGCTGACCGCGAGGGTGCGCAGACCCAGTGCACGGCCGGCTCGCACCGTCCGCCGTGCACAGGAGCTCGCGTCACCGGTGATCGTCCACTCTCCGGCGATGAGGCCGAGCCAGCCGATCGGCGCGCTCATGCCGCCACCGCCCCGGAGAGCAGGAAGGCCGAGTGCGGCACGGCCGTGGAGCACTGCGAGTACAGGACGAAGCCGTCGAGAACTGATCTCGGGTCCTGGTGGGTCAGTACGAGCACGGTGTCCCCCGTTGCCGCTGCCGGCACGCCCTGCGGCGTGACTTGCGGGGTTCATCGTGCGCGCCGGGGATGGAACGGGCGCTGGAACGCCGGCTGGAAGCCTCGCTGACCGGGGGCCGCCCGGGTCAGTCGCCGCCCTCGATGCGCAGGTCGGGCCGCAGGAGCCCGTACACGAGCATGTCCCGCCACTTCCCCTCGCGGAACCTCGCGCAGCGCAGCACGCCCTCCCGGCGGAAACCGACCCGTTCCAGTGCCCGCTGCTCGGCGATGTTGTCCGCGTCGGTCTGCGCCTCCAGCCGGAACGCGAGTGTGCAGTCCAGCAGATGGCGCACGATCTCCTTCTGCGCCGCGGTGCCCAGGCCACGCCCCCGGTACTCCGGCAGCAGCGCGAGGCCGATCTCGTAGCAGCCGCCGGGCGGCCCGCCGCGGTCCTTCGCCTCCCAGCTCGCGATGCCCAGCACCGTGTCGGGGCCCAGCTCCGGGTCGTCGCCGACCACCGCGAGAGCCGCCGAGTCGGCACCGACGTACCCGTCCTTCTCCCAGCGACGGCGCCGGGCCCGGGGGTCGCGGAAGCCGGCCCAGACGTAGCGCCCGCTGACGGTCGGGTCCGAGCTCAGCCGTTCGAGGAAGGACAGGTCCTGTTCGCAGAAGGGCCGCAGGGCCACGTGATCGTCCATTGTCACCTCATGGTTTCGGTCGCGCGTCTCAGCATCATCGGCCATCGCACCGGAGCGGGGAACCGCGGGAACGGTGGGATGCATCAACCGTCCCGCCAGTCAGCTCACCGCGTCGCCCCCGCCGGAAGCGCCAGGGCGAGGCCGGCGGAGCCGTCGAGAACCATCAGGCCACGCTCGGCGAAGCCGGCGAACGCCGCCCGGACGGCCTCGAGCGGCAGGCGCCCGCCGAGGCGCTCGCGCACGGCGGCGTCCCCGATCGGGCGGTCGACGCAGGCGAGATAGATCTCGGCGAGATCTCCCTCGAACGTGTAGGTGCCCTCCGCTCCGGCGTGCCGGCCGTCGTAGATCTGCAGGAAGCCGGGTGCGGAGTAGTACGTGAGCGTCGGCGGGTCGGGGCGTTCCCAGGCCGCCTGCCAGTCCTCGACGGCCGCGCGCAGGCCGGCGTACGTTTCGGCGGGCAGCGGGTCGGCGAGCTCGTACTCGAAGAAGTAGGCGAGCTTGGCGAGGTCGAAGCCGTCCGGGTAGACGTAGCGGTAGCCGCGCTCGGGCCGGCGTTCCAGGACGCCGGACTCCGGCTCGGTGAAGAGCGGGCTGAACCGCTCCAGCCAGACCCGGCCGGCGCCCACGGGGGGCCGCAGGTGCACGAGGTGCGGCACGAGCTCGGCCTGCTGCCGGTAGTCCTCGGGCGACTCGCCGGGGAAGCCCCAGAGGAGGTTCCACGAGATCGTGATGTCGTAGTACTGACCCCAGCGGAGCACGTTGACGTTCTGCCCGGCACGGACGCCCTTACGCATCAGGGCGAGCACCCGGGTGCTCAGCGACTCGATGCCGGGCTGCAGGTGGGTCACGCCGCCCTGGCGCAGCAACCTCAGCTGCTCCCGGCTCAGGTTGGCCTTGACCTCGTAGAAGATGTCGTACGTCGTGCCGGCGGCGGCGAGCCCGGGGAACAGGCCGGTCAGGTACGAGGGGTCCACGATGTTGTCCACGGCCTCGAAGCGGAAGCTGCGGTAGCGCCGCGCCTGGGCGGCCAGCTCGGCGGACACCCGGGGCGCCGACTTGGCCCGGAAGCTCATGGTCGAGCCGTTGAGACCGCAGAACGTGCAGTGGTGCTTCGCGCCCCACCAGCACCCGCGGGCCGACTCGAAGGGGATGCGGATGGTGCGGAGCCCGGCTCGCGGCTGGAGCCCCAGCGCTTCCGCCCGGTCGAAGTACTCGTCGTAGTCCGGCAGCGGCGACTCGTCCAGGCGGCCGTAAGGTGCCCGCGCGGCGGCTGCCGAAACGCCGCCGGGGGTGCGGGCGGCGACGCCGGGAACCCCTCCCGGGTCGGCGCCGGTGGCCAGGGCGTCCAGCAGCTCGGGCAGGGCCACGTCGCCCTCGCCGATCACGGCGTAGTCGATGCAGTCGACGCGGCGCACATACTCGAGTCCCATCTCGTCCTCGAAGTTGGCGCCGCCGAACACCGTCACGATGTGCGGGAAGGTGCTCTTCAGCCGCCGGGCCAGCGCGAAGGAGGCCGCGTTCTGCTGGAACGTACAGGTGAAGCCGACGACGCGGGCCTCGTCCCAGGGGAAGCCGCTCGCCAGAGCGTCGAGGTACGCCGGGACGTCCTGCTCGCGGATCCGCAGCAGCAGCTTCCGGCTGTCCTCGGCGCTCAGGCCCGGCAGGTCGAGCTCGGCCGCGACGTCGTCGAGCAGGGCGCCGTCCGGGTCCGGGGCCGCGGAGCCGAACGCGGCACGGGAGAAGAGCCAGTCGCCGATCATCAGCCCCCGGTCCTCGCTCAGTGACCGGTAGGTGTCGGCACCGATCCGGGCGGCGAGGTCGAGGTTGGCGTGCAGCGTGCGTACGTCGTAGCCGTGTCCGGACGCGACGGCCTTGAGCAGTCCCAGCTGGATCGAGGGCCGGTCGGCCATCATGAACGGCATGGAGACCAGCACCACCGGCCAGGTGGCGCGCTGCGCCGCGCTCGGACGGGCCACCGGGGCGGGTCCGAGCGGGCGCAGCGCGAGGGGTTCACGCCTCGGGGGTGTCTCCCTAGGTCTGGTCACAGATGATCGGGGCCAGGTCCATCCGGGCCGGCGTCACGGCGCCGGCGGTGAACGACTTCTCGAACTGGTCGTGGATGGCGGTCACCGTCGCGTCGGCCGCGGCTCGTGGGGGCTGACAGGGAATGACGACGGCGGGCGGCTCCGCGGCGGGCGCCGCGGAGGCGGCTACGGGCGTGCCCAGCAGGGCACCGACAGCGAGTCCTCCGATGATGGCACCCGACCCCCCGCGGGTCGTTCTCGGTGCACGGGTCTTCTCGGACATCTCTTTCCTTTCGCTGGTCGCCTCGGCACGGTCCCGGACGACGGCACCCGACCCGGTTCCTCGGCACCAGCCTAGCGACCAATTATTATCGTCGATGTCTTTTTTCGACCCGCGGCCCGTGGGCCAGCAGGTCGAGTTTGGACCGGATCGTGGCGGCTTCCGGATGGCCGAAGCCGTCGAAGATCCGCATCGCCCGCAGCCAGGCGTCCCGGGCGGCGACCTGGTCACCCGCGGCACGGTGGGTGTCGCCGAGCCGCAGCAGCGTCATCGCCACCTGGTAGCGGTCGCCGAGATCGTGCCAGAGCGCGAGCGCCTGTTCGTAACACGAGATGGCCTCGTCGTGATGGCCGAGATGGTGGTGCGCGTAGCCCAGGCTGTCCCAGGTGTCGGCGCGGCCCGGCCAGTCGCCCGAGCCCTGGTGCACGACCAGCGACTGGTGGCAGTACTCCAGCGCCTGCTCGTGGTAGCCCAGCTGGCTGTGGTACCACCCCACCCAGTTCAGCGCGTCGGCCTCCCCGGGCGGGTCACCGGCGAGCCGGAAGAGCTCCAGCGCCTTACGGGCCTGGTCGAGCGCCTGCTGGAAGTGGCACTGCCGCTCCAGCACGCGTCCGAAGTTGAGGTGGATCCGGGCCTGACCGGGCAGGTCGCCCAGCTCCGCGAAGACCTTCAGCGCCCGCCGGGCGTGGGCGCCGGCCTCGTCCAGCCGGCCGAGCTGCAGATAGGCGAGGTTGAGCAGGCGGTGCGCCTGGGCCTGGCCGCCGAGGTCACCGAGCCGCCGCGCGGCCTGCAGGGCGGCCTCCATCGTCGCGGCCCAGTCGTGCCAGTGCCCCTGGTAGTTGAGGAACGCGGTCATCGTCCACGCGAGGCCGTACGCGGTGGAGTCCCGACCGGCGCTCGTGGCCAGCGTGATCGCCGCCAGCAGGTTCGGATGCTCCGCGACGAACCAGGCCATCGCCCGCTCCGCGTCCGGGATCTCCGTCGGGGTCACCGCCGCGTCGGGCTCACCGACGTCGAGCGGCACACGGTACGGGTACAGCACCCGGTCGGCGGCATGCGCGGTGTGTAGATAGTGGTCGAACATCCGCGTCAGGGCCGTCTCGCGCTCGGTGCCCGCGCCCGGCGCCCGGGCCTGCTCGGCCGCGTACGCCCGCAGCAGGTCGTGGAACCCGAACCGGCCGGGCGTGACCTCGTCGAGCAGATGCGCGCCGCACAGGGCCGCGAGCAGCCGGCGCGCCTCGGGCACCGGCACGCCGGCGAGGCTGGCGGCCGCGGCCACCGAGATGTCCGGCCCCGGGTGCAGCCCCAGCAGCCGGAACAGCCGGGCGGCCGGCTCCGTGAGCAGGTGGTACGACCAGGACAGCACGGCCCGCGCGTCGGTGGCCTCGTCCTCGCCGACGAACGCGTCGAGCCCGCCCCGGGCCTGGCCGAGGTCGCCGGCGAGCGCGGCGAGGGAGAACCGGGGACGGGCGGCCGCCCGCGCCGCCACGATGGCCAGGGCCAGCGGCAGGCGGGCCGAGACGGCGATGAGGTCGTCCACCGCCTCGGGCTCCGCCTCGACGCGGGACGGTCCGATCCGGCCCCGCAGCATCTGCCGACCCTCGTCGGCGGTCAGGAGGTCCACCGGCACCGCGACGGCACCGGCCGCGACCAGGCCGGACAGCCGGCTGCGGCTGGTCACCAGCACGAGGCAGCCCGCCGAGCCGGGCAGCAGGGGCATCACCTGGTCGGTGTCGCGGGCGTTGTCCAGCACCACCATGACCCGCCGGCCGGCGAGGAGGCTGCGGTAGAGCGCGGCCTGCTGCTCCAAGGTGGGCGGCACCCGGCGCGCCGGCACGCCCAGGGCGTCCAGGAAGCCGCGCAGCGCCTCGCTGGGCTCCACCGCGGACAGGTTGGGGTCGAAACCCCGCAGGTCCACGTAGAGCTGTCCGTCCGGGAAGCGGCTACGGATCCGGTGTGCCCAGTGCACCGCCAACGACGTCTTGCCGACCCCGGCCGTGCCGGTGACCGCCGCGATCACCATGCCGTCGGCATCGTCCTGCACGACCAGCTCGTCCAAGCGGCGCAGCTCGGCGTCGCGGCCCACGAAATGCGGGATCGCGTACGGCAGCTGCGCGGGAACCGTCAGCGCCGGGGCGGACGCCACACCGGCGGGCTCGGAGGACAGCCGGGCGGGCGGCACGACGCCGGCCAGGGCGGGATCGTTGGCCAGGATGCGCTGGTAGAGGTCCTGCAGGTCGGCGGAGGGATCGACGCCGAGCTCCTCCTTGAGGTAGCGGGCCACCGCGTGGAACGCGGCGAGCGCCTCGCCCTGCCGTCCACTGCGGTACAGCGCCGTCATCAGGCTCCCGCGCAGGCGTTCCCGCAGCGGATACTCGGCGACCAGGCGCTGCAGCTCGGCGACGAGGTCCTGGTCGTTGCCCATGGCCAGGTCGATCTCGATGCGTTCCTCGAGCACGCTGATCCGCCGCTCGCCGAGCCGCTCCCGTTCCACGTCCAGCAGCGGGCTGGTCAGCCCGTCGAAGGCCGGACCACGCCACAGCTGCAGCGCGGCATGCACGGCCTGCGCCGCCTCCGGCAGCTCACCCGCGGCGCGGGCCGACCGCGCCCGGGCGATCTCGCGGTCGAAGACCTCCAGGTCGAGGCACCCGGGCGGCAGGGAGAACCGGTATCCCACGTCCGTCCAGGCGAGCAGCCGCGACGGTGCACCGGCGGAGCGCACCGGCTCGAACGCCCGGCGCAGCCCCGAGATGTACTTGTGCACGAGGTTCACCGCATAGGCGGGCGCGGCGTCGCCCCAGACGGCCTCGATCAGCTGCTCGCGGCGCAACGGCCGGTTGGCGTGCAGCGCGAGCACGGACAGCACGACACGCTGCTGCACCGGCCCCAGGACCAGGCAGGTGTCACCCTGCCACGCCTGCAACGGGCCCAGCACCTCGACGCGCAGCGCCGGGCCCGGCGTGTCATCCGCCGCAGTCTCGCCCGGCGTGTCCAATGCAGCCTCCCGTTGCAGAGACAGGGCCACAGTCTACGAGGGCACGGCATGCGCTCATCGATATCGGCGAATTCTGCCAGAAGCGCACGTACCGGGTCTGCCCCGAGATACGGGCCCACGAATACGAGGCGCATCGCTCACCTGAGATACGTACCGCGGTGACGGACCGCCGCATGCCCGGTCGGATCGGGACAGCGGTCCCTCCCGCCCGGGACAGCAGGCAGGGCCACAATGCGGTTATGGCACTACCAGGCGTATCTCAGGCGGATACACTGCGCGAGTCCCGGCCCGTTCCACACCGAGTCCGGGGGTTGACGATGCATCGCTGGCTCGTGCGCGCCGCCGGCATGCTGATCGCCGTCGCCGTTCCGCTCACCTGGCTGGTGCTGGTACTCCTGGCCGGCCCCTCCGACGGCACCGCGACTCGCCCTGCCACCTACCCCGCCTCGCACTGGGGCCGGGGGGTCCTCGTGACCTCGGTGTTCGCTCCGGACAGCGGCCTGGAGGCCCAGGACGTCGTGACCGCCGTGAACGGCGTACCGATCGACGAGGCGGTGTCCGGGGCGGTTCGCCGCACCGGCTGGCGGGTCGGTGACCACGTGACGTACACCGTGCAGCGCGCCGGCCGCGAGCTGCGGGTGGACGTGACCCTGACGGAGTATCCGCTGCTCGACGCCGCTCGCAAGGCCTGGCCGATCCTGGTCTTCGAGGTTCTGATGTTCGCCCTCGGGGCCTTCGTGATGCTGAGCCGGCCGGCCGACTGGGCCGCCCGCGTCCTGTTCCTGCTCGCCGTGATGGTGCCGGTGGGCTTCACCGCCTGGCCGTTCTCGATGCAGGTGAGTGACCTGATCGGCGGCCGCGGACTGTGGCCCCAGGTCCTGGGGTCGGTGGCGTGGACCCTGGTGTGGGTCCTGCTGGCGCACTTCGCGCTGTTGTTCCCCGAGCCTCCCCCGCGTCGCCGCGCCCGGTGGGCCACGGCCGGCGTCTATCTCATGCCGCTGATGCTCTATCTCGGCTATCTGGCCCTCACCGTGCCGCGTGCCGACACCACGCTGGAACGGTGGGAACGGGTGCTGTCGGTGTCCGCGCCGACGCAGCTGGTCGCGCCCCTGGTCATCCTCACGCTGATCATCTGGGCCTACCGGAGGACGTCCGAGCCTGCGGCCAAGCAACGCGTCCGGTGGGTGCTCGGCACGCTGCTGCTGGCCCTGGGCGCCTCGATCCTGCTCAACCAGCTGCCCTCCGCGCTCATCGGCCGGTCGCTGCTCTGGTGGCCCATGGAGCCCCTGCTGTTCCTCCTCGTCGCGCTGACCATCGTGGCCGGCATCCTGCGCTACCGGCTCTTCGACATCCAGGTCATCCTGAAAAGATCGCTGGTGTACGGCGGGCTCACCACCCTGCTCCTCGGCATGTACCTGCTGACAGCGGTGCTGGTGAACCGGGTCGTGCCCGAACCTCCCACGATCGTGGCGCTCGCGGTGGGCGCGACGGTGGCGCTGTGTTTCCATCCCCTGCGGGTCCGGTTGAGCCGCTCGCTGGGTCAGCTCGTCTTCGGCCAGCGGGACAACCCGTTCGAGGTGGTGTCGCGCCTGGCCGGCCTCGAGGTCGACCGCGTGCCGCAGCAGGTGCTCACCGCGCTGGTCGAGACGCTCGCCCAGGCCCTGCGGTTGCCGTTCGCGCAGATAGAGCTGCGGACTCCGGACGGTACGCTGCTCCGCCGGGTCGCCTACGGTCACCCGCAAGGAGTCCCGGTGATGGTCTCGCTCACCGGCCTGCCGGAGGTGGACGGGCGCCTGATGCTCGATCCGGGACCCGGGCGCGAGCCGTTCGGGCCGGCGGACTCGCAACTGTTGCAGGCGCTGGCGGTGCACGCCGGGGCGGTGGTCCACACCGCGCTGCTCGCGGAGGAGCTGCAGCAGGTTCGCGAGCGACTCGTCGCGGCGCGCGAGGAGGAACGCCGCCGGCTGCAGCGGGACCTGCATGACGGGGTCGGCCCCACCCTCGCGTCGGCCGCCATGCAGGCCGATGCGGCGCTCGAGATCCTCGACCGCGACCAGGGCCACGACGAGGCCCTCACGAGCGTCCGCCTCGTCGCGGAACAGACCAAGATGGCGCTCGCCGACATTCGCCGCATCGTGCATCGCCTGCGGCCGCCCGCCCTCGACCAGCTCGGTCTCGTGGACACGCTGCGGGAGCGAGCAGCCTCCTTCCGGCTGTCGAGCGACTCCACCCATCCACGGGGGTTCGAGGCCGTCGTCGTCGCGAAGGACGAGCTGCGGGGACTGCCCGCCGCGGTGGAGATGGCGGCCTTCTCGATCGTCCTCGAAGGAGTGAACAACGCGGCGCGCCATGCCGACGCCTCCCGCTGCGAGGTGTACCTCTGGCGGGACGCCGCCCTGCACGTGGAAATCCACGACAACGGCCGGGGCATCGCCGCGGGATCGGGTGCCGGTCTCGGGCTGATCTCGATGCAGGAGAGGGCCGCCGAGCTCGGCGGTGAATGCGTCATCGAAACCGAGGGCGGCCGCGGCACCCTGATCCGTGCCCGGCTCCCCCTGACGGAACGGGCGGAGGCCCCCCGATGAACGAAGACAAGACGAAGGTGCTGGTCGTGGAGGACCACCGGATGTTCTCCGACGGACTGCGCGCGTTGCTCGCCACGGATCCGGACCTGGTCGTGGTCGGTGAGGCGGTCACCGGCACCGAGGCGGTCCGCATGGCCGCCGAGCTGCTGCCGGACGTGGTGCTCATGGACCTGCACCTCCCCGAGGTGAGCGGCATCGAGAGCACCCGGCAGATCGTCCAGGTCAGTCCGCACATCGCCGTGCTGGTGCTGACGATGTTCGACGACGACGAGTCCGTGTTCGCCGCGATGCGCGCCGGGGCGCGGGGCTACCTCCTCAAGGACGCCGGACGGCAGGAGATTCTGCGCGCGGTACGGGCGGTCAGCGGCGGCGAGGCGATCTTCGGGCCCGCGGTGGCCCAGCGGGTGATCCACTACTTCCAGTCGTCCCGGGGCATGCCCGGCATGTCGGTGTTCCCCCAGCTCACCGATCGTGAGCTGGAGGTCCTGGACCTCATCGCCGCGGGCATGAACAACAACGAGATCACCCGGCGGCTGGGGCTGAGCCCCAAGACGGTCCGCAACCACGTGTCGAACATCTTCATGAAACTGCAGGTCTCGGACCGGGCACAGGCGATCGTCCGCGCCCGGGAGGCGGGCCTGGGCACAAAGCACACCCCCGGGAGCAGGGAGGCCCGGTTGAACGCGGGGGGTGACTTAGGATGACCGAGCCGGCTCCAGAATGGATCTACTCCAGCGCTCCGTACGTTCTCGCGGCCGCCGCCGCGCTCGCCGTCAGCCGCAGGTCCCTGTTACCGCGCTCGGCGTGGGGGCAGATCCTCGCCGTCGCCGGCGCCTCGAGCACCGTCGCCGGGGCCGCCGCCCTGCTGCAGTGGCTGGTGACGCCGCTGCTTCCCCGGGCCGGCCAGCCCGAGCTGATTCCGGCTCTGGTCCTGTGGGCGGGGGTGTCCACGGTGTCGTCCTGGCTTCTGATGCTGCTCAGCCGCCCCACCCGCCGCGACCGTGTCCCGAGACACGTGCGCCAACTCGCCGCGACGCTGCGGACGGTCGCGCTGCTGCTGGCCGCCGTCACCGGTGTGAACGCCGCGGTCCAGGCGTTCTGGTCGACGGTGCCACCGGTACGCCGCGACTTCGGTGACTACCCGGCGAGGGTGTACCCCTACGCCGCCTTGTTCCTCGTGGTCCTGGTGGCCGCCGTCTACCTGGGCCTCACCGTCGTACGCCAGCGGGAGTTCGCCGCCGAGCTCAACGACGATCCGAGCCAGCCCGACACCCCCGAAACCGACGACGTGCCCAAACCGCAGCTGTCGACGTTCCTGTGGAGCTTCGCGATCGGTGCGGCGGTGCTGGTCGCCTTCGTCTGGTATCCCCGGATCATCGTGGCGATCGCACGGTGGTGGGCCGACGATCCGGACCGGGGGACCCTGGGACTGCCGCTCGCCGTGGCACTGACCGTGGTCGCCTCGCTTCTCGTCGGCGCTGTGGTGCTCTCGTTGAGTGTGGGCCTGGCTCGCTGGTACCTGCGCAAGGCCGACGCCCTGTGCGATCCTCGCATCGCCATCGCGCCCTCGACATCCACCGTGTCCAGCTGGGAGTCGATGGGTGGGCTCGACTCGCTCGGTCCCGGAGGCCGGCGGTTCATCTTCAGTGTCCGCACCGCTGACGACATCGAGCACGTGACCGGAGCAGAGAAGCCGTCGTCCCCGCTCCGCCTGTACGTCGGACTCAAGCCGCGCTGGGGTCTGCGCCGGTGGACGCCGCGGGAGCAGGTGAACCGCATGATGCAGGAGATCGAACGCACCGAGGCGCTGGAGCGGGACCACCTGATTCTGGCCGCACCGACCGGCAGTGGCGGCATCAACCAGGCCGCGATCGAGACTTTCGAATACCTGACCGAGGGCGACTGCGCCACGCTGGTCCTGCGGTACGCCGCCCTTCCCTCCGTCCTCGCGCTCCTTCTCGGCCAGACCGGCCGACGGCATTACCGGGAGTTGCATCGCCGGCTGGCGATGACCCTCGCCGAGCGTCGCCGCAACGATGAGAAGGTGCCCAAGGTGTCCTTCTACGGCGAGAGCCTCGGCGCACTCGTCAGCCAGAATGCCTTTGTCCACGACGAAGCGGTGTTCGGCGCCGGCTCCCCGGAGAAGCTCGGCGTGGAGCGGGCGATCTGGGTCGGCACTCCACGGGTGAGCCGATGGCTGCAGACCCCGGACCTCGGTGCGAAGTACAAGGTCACGGTGGTCAAGAGCCAGAACGACCCGTTGGACCCGGCCGACGATGCCCGCGTCTACCTGCTCAGCCACGACAACGATCCGGTGGGCTACCTCGACGGCGGGACGCTCATCGGACCGGTCGAAGCAAAGACGAGTGTTCTCAAGCTCGATCTCCCGCTGCGCCCCTGGCTGCCGGCCGTCACGTTCTTCCAACTGGTCGCCGATACGTTCGGTGCCCTCGGCGACCGGCCGGTGCGCTTCCGCGGGTACGCGCACGACTACCGGGCGGACGTGACGCGCGTCGTCCGGACTGCGCTCGGCGCCGACAGCCGACTGACCGACGAGGTGTTCTCCAAGGTTCAGCAGGCGTTGCAGAAGAACGACGAGGAACGCGAATCCGGAGCGCGGAACGAGGAGACGACGGCGGCCGACGTCAAGACCATGGTCGCCACGGAACTGCGGATCCACGGTGTCGGCGGGGAGGCGCCCGAGCTGACGCTGAACCACGCCTCGGTCTTCCAGGTCGCCGGGGACGATCTGGCCGGGTTCTACCGGCCGGGATCCCGGGAGGCCCCGGCCACCGAGCCGGCTCTGGAGCGACGGGAGGCGTACAGCTGGGGAGCGCTGGCCGAGAACTTCTGGCAGCGCGTGCTCTGGGTCATCCTTCTACCCTTCGCGCTGGTCAACGTGGCGTCCTGGATGGCCACGCCGGACCATGCGCACCGGGTACGGCGGACGGCCGGAGCGATGGCCGCCGTGCACCGGCTCCTTGCTCTGGTCCTCTCCCTCGCCGTGATGGTCACGCTGTGGGGAGTCGGCACCTACATCGTCGGCTGGCACTGCTCGGAGACGGGGCGATGCGTCGCCGGCGACGGCCTCTTCCAGGGCGGCATACCCGTGCCCCTGACGAGCGTCAAGCTGAGCATTCCGGAGGCACCCGGATGGCGCGCTGTCACGAGTGTGGTGCCCGCGCTGCTCGCGATGCTGGTGCTCTACGCCACCGGCCGGCAGTCCCGGATGCGGTTCGAGAACTGGCCGCTGCTGACCCGGCGCGCGGTCAGCCGGCCGGCAGCCACCACGGCGACCGCACTCCACCGGCTCGCCGACCCGCACTTCTGGGCGGGCAGCGTGGCCGTCGCCCGTCTCCAGAAGGTGCACGGCGCCGCCGCGCTGGCGCTGCTGGCCGGAGTCCTCGCCTATCCGGCACACCTCGCCGGCATGCCGGGTGCGGGATGGATCGTGGTGGGTGCCGCCGGGCTGGTGACCATCTGCGTTCTCGCCGTCGTGCCGCAACGACTGGTGGGGCGACGGCAGGCGGACGAGACTTCCTCCGGGGCCCGGCCGAACGACGCGGCCGAGGTCGCCCTGCAGGGGCTGGTCACCGCGGCCGGGGCGTTGCTCGGCACCGCGGCCGTCACCGTGGGCCTGTGGTGGCGCACCGCGGCGCCGCTGACGGACTGTTCGCAGCAACCGTGCCGGTTGACCCCGTTGCCAGGGTTCGACCAGGTTTTCGGCGGGGTCTACGCCGCGCAGTTCGGCCTCCTCGCGCTGCTGCTGCTCCTGCTGCTCACCGGCGGCCGGCAGCGCCGCACCCACGACATGACCGCCGGCTACGAACCGGTGCTGTGGGGGTTCGGCCCGCTGGTCACGGCGGCCATGAGCGTCCTGCTGGGGGCGGCGCTCGGCACCGGGCTGCTGCTGTTCTCCTCTCGCGCCGCCCTCGACTGGCGGACCCGGAACACGGGCGTCGAGGTGCCTCCCGCCGTACGCATCGGGGCGGTCGCCGTCACAGCGGCCCTGGTGGTCGCCGTGCTCGCCGTCCTCCTGCTCAGGGTGGTCTCGTCCTCGCTGGCCGGGCTCTACCGTCCGGCGGTGATCGCCGAGTACGGCCGGGGCGGTCCGACCGGCGCCCCGGCCGACGTGGTGTCCACCGCTCAGGCTGCCGCCGTGGCGCGCCGGCGAACCCAGGTGGCACGCCGGTGGACCACCGGATGGATCGTCGACAACGCACCGAACGCCGCGCTCGCCGCCCTGGCCTTCGCCGTGCTGGGGCTGGTCGTGGCGGCGTCGAAGATCACCGACGACAGCGCACCCGCGACCTTCAGCATGTGGTTCGTGGCCACGCTGACGGCGACGATCATCGCCTTCACGTACGGCGCCGTGCGAGCCCGCCGCCGCAGTCCCATCGCCGTCCTCTGGGACGTCACCAGCTTCTGGCCACGGGCCGCACACCCCTTTGCCCCGCCCTGCTTCGCCGAACGCGCGGTGCCGGAGCTGGTGCACCGGATGGAATCGCTGTTGACCAGGCCGGACAGGGGCGACTTCCCCTACCACTCCGAGAATCTCGTCGTGGTGGGTTACAGCCAGGGCAGCGTGCTGACCGCAGCCGCGCTGGCCCAGCTCGACCCCCGCTTCCTGGACCGGGTGCGGCTGGTCACCTGCGGCGCACCGTTGCGCCGGCTGTACGCGCGGTTCTTCCCGGCCTACTTCAACGAACGCACGCTCGCCGCCCGCGCCGGCGAGGGCTGCCTGCAGGTGCTGTCCTCCAAGCACAGGTGGCAGAACCTCTACCGCCCGAGCGACGCCATCGGGTCCTACGTGCACAAGGAGGTGCCGCCGGGTCGCCCGTCGGTCGCCGACGACTCCGTCGACCGGCGGCTGCGCGACCCCGCGAGCTTCGTTCCCCTGCACGGAGATCTGGCGCTGCCACCGGTACGGGCGCACGGCGGCTATCTCAACGACCCGAAGCTGATCGGAACCGTGAACGACATCATCGAGAACCTGCAGCCCGCCCCGGCCCCGAAGAAGGACCATGCCCGGGCCATCGTCACCGTCGCCATGACCGTCAAGAACGACACCGGTCCCGGCAGCTCCAACGGCGGCCCGCCGACGCCCCACCTCCTGATCGGGCCGTGGCGCCGCGTCGGGCAGATCCTGCGCCTGGTGGTCGCCCGGTTCCTCGCTCCGGCCACGGGTCCGGCTCTCCGGTCCCGCCGCAACTTCCCGCGCGGGCCGGGACAGTGACCCCTGCCGGGCGGGTCGGTGCCGGGCGGACGCTGGCCGGGTCCGTGAAACAGCCGGGTCGGCGAACCCGACCCTCGCCAGGAGGGAGGCGCACCATGCTTCCTCAGACCGATCTGCTGACCGCCGCCCGGACGGAGGCGCTGTTCACCAGCGACCTGTCCGCGCACTCACGGCCGACGGACGCCGAGGTCACCGAGGCGATCCGGCGGGCGGTAGTCGCCCACGGCGGCGTCCGCGGCTGTGCCGCCGAGGTCGCCGCCGCCTTCGGCGACCACCCCGACGTCGCCGTGGCGCGCATGCGCTGGGCCAGGGAGCTCGTCCGTCACACCTACCCGCGGTCGTGCCGGGGCGGCCGTCGCATCCACCGCATGCCGGTACCCGTGTAGTCCCTTCTCCTCGAACGCCGCGCCTCCGACGATCCCGCCTCGTCGGGGGCGCGGTTGTGTGCGCACCCGCACCTCACGGCGTGCCGCCTTGTCCCGGGCGCCGCCCGCCATGTCCGCCCGGCCGCCGGACATCGGAGCGCGTCGGGTGGCCTCGCCGGCCCCGAGGACCGGGACTGAGTCACCTCCGCAGTCCCGTGTTCACCCGCCCACAAGGTCGGGGCACCGCTCCCTGCCGGGCGAGACGGGTCCCCGGCGAGATTGAGGCCTCCAGGACCAGCTCGTCGGTCCTGCCGGCGAAAGAGGCCAGCCATGACCGTCACCGTTGCACCGAGCCAGCCCGACGTCTCATCCGGCACCACTTCCTCCCGTGACCGCGGCCGCCGCCCGCTGAGGCAGCAGGACCCCCAGCAGATCGCCGCGCTGGTACGACGGGCGGCCGACGGCGACCCGGGCGCGTGGGACGCGCTCGTCGCCCGGCACAGCCGGCTGCTGTGGTCCGTCGCGCGCGGTTTTCGCCTCGGACCCGAGCAGGCCGCCGACGTCGTACAGACGACCTGGTTACGCCTGGTCGAGCACATCAGCCGGATCCGGGACCCGGAACGGATCACGGCGTGGCTCCTGCGGACGGCTCGCAACCTGGCCGTCGACGTCGTGCAGAGCGCGGGCCGCGAACTGCCGCTCGTGTCGGACCAGCACCGGGCCGACGCCCACGAGGAGCCCGAGAGGTCCGCGCTGCGCGGCGAGCGGGAGCGCATCGTGCGTCAGGCGATCGGCCGCCTGCCGCAGCGGGACCGGCGCCTGCTGAGCCTGCTGGCCGACTCGGCCCGGCCGGACTACGCCCGGATCAGCCGCATCCTCGGCATGCCGGTCGGGAGCATCGGGCCGACCCGGGCGCGCGCCCTCCGTCGGCTGCGTACCGAGCTGGAGGCCGAGGGCCTGCGGGATGCGGCGCCGATCTGACCTCGACCGCCGGTACCTCCGATGCGGTCCGGCGTCGCGTACCAGGCGGCCGGGACAACGGTCCCTTCCGCCTGGGACCACGCCGCTGCACACAATGCGCTCATGACATCCCCCATGGCACTTTTCCGGCGCGTTCGCCGGGTCGTCGCCCACGGCCTGGCCGGCACCCTGATGGTCACCGCGTGGCCGTGCACCGACGGCACGTTCCCCGACTCCATGGTCGCGCTGGGTGACTCGATCACGCGGGGCTTCAACGCCTGCGAGCAGTTCGTCGACTGCGTCGCCCGATCCTTCGGTACCGGCACGGACCCTGCCGTCCGCAGTCAGTACCTGCGGCTGCAGGAGAAGAACCCGGAGATCAAGGGCCACGCCGACAACCTCGCCGCCTCGGGCGCACGGGCCGCCGACATGCCGGCACAGGCCGCCACGGCCGCCTCGCGGGGAGCGCAGTACGTCACCCTGCTCGTCGGGGCGAACGACGCGTGCGCCCCGACCGAAGCGGCGATGACCCCGGTGGCGACGTACCGGCGGCACATCGACGACGCGCTGGCCACCCTGCGGTCCGGCCTACCCTCCGCCCGGATCGAGCTGATCAGCATCCCTGACCTCTACCGGCTCTGGTCCATCGGCCACGACGACCCGTCCGCCGTCGCGGCGTGGCGCCGGTACGACACCTGCCCGTCGATGCTCGCCGACCCCGACTCCGAAGCGCCCCCGGACCAGGCACGGCGGCAACGGGTACGCCAGCGCATCATCGACTTCAACACCGAGCTCGCCGAGGCATGCGCGAAGCAGGGACCACACTGCGTCTTCGACGGCAATGCGGTGTTCGACTACCCCCTCCAGCTCTCCCACCTGTCCACGTGGGACTACTTCCACCCGGGGCCCGCCGGGCAGGCGATGCTCGCCGACGTGTCCTACCGGGCGATGTTCGGTCGGTAGGCACCGCACACCACCAGGGCGTCGCCGACCGGCCGCTCACCGGAGGCGTCCGACGGGACGTTGATGACCGCGCCGCCGGCCACCATCGTGGTCGAGCCGCCACCGTCGAGGTTCATCGCGTCCCGCAGCCCGAGCGACCGTGCCACCGCCGCGGTCTCCGCGATCCCCAGCCCGACGCTGGACGTGCTGCGGCCGTCCGCGGTGACCAGGACGGTGCGGCCCTTGGCGTCCACGCCAACGAACGTGCGCGGGTTGCGCTTGTGCACCCAGCCGTAGGCGAAGCTGGGCTCCCCCGGGTGGATCATCCCGTCGGCGGCGGGCGTGGCGTGGACCCGGCCGTCGCGGACCAGCTCGGGGCCGCCGTTGACGATCGACACGGGCCGCGGTGTCGGAACCGGACGGCCGTCCTCGTCGACCAGCGACGCCCGGACGATCAGCCTGCGCCCACGATGGGCGGCCGCCAGCAGCGCGTCGGCCTTCGCCCCGGTGCCCTGCACGGTCCGGCCGCCGGCCGGGACGGTCGTGCCCCGGACCGGCCGGATGTCGATGACGCGTCCGCCGCGGTCCAGGACCACCTCGGCACCCGGGCCGCTCGGCGTGCTCGTGCCGTACGAGCCGTCGAACGCGATCAGCTCGTCCGGGTCGGTGCAGGTGACGTCGTGCAGCGGCAGGTCGGTCGGGGCGTCGCCCGTTCCCCCGCAGTTGCGGATCAGCCCCGGCACCCGGTTCAGCCCGTCGAGCGCAAGCCCCGCGACCTCGCCGCGCCAGCGCAACCGCTTGATCGACGTACGGCGGGCATCGTCGCGCAGCACCAGCGCCGGCCGGCCGGCAACCGGCTCACTGACCAGGCGCCCGTCGTACGCGCCGGCACCGGCCGGATCGCCGGGTGCGCCGGCCGCCGGATCGAGCACGAAGAAGCCCGCGTTGACCGCCGCATCCGCCCCCTCCAGGGCGGCCAGCCGGCTCGTGGTCTCCCGTTGTTCCAGGTCCGGCCCGTACGTGGCGTCGAGCCGGCCGTGGAACCCACGCGGATCGATGGTCAGGACGTCGACGTGCCACGGGCCGGTCGACGAGCCCACGTCGTCCGGCTCGCCGTCCCACCCGGTGTAGACGGTCGAACCGGCGAACCCGGCGGCGATGACCCGCTGGCGGAGCGCGTCGGCCTCCGGCTTCGTGGCGGTCGTGCCGACCCGTACCCGCCAGCCCAGGACACCGGAGAAGTCGGCGAGCGGCGGCGTCTCCACCTGCTCGACGCGGGGGTCGAGGCCCGCGGCGAGGAGCCTGCCCGCAGTGGCCCGGGCATCGCCCTCACTGCTGATGGCGGCCGGTGGAGCGTCCGGATCGGGTGAGCCCGCACCGGCCGGGATCGCCACCTCGACCGTCCAGACCGCACTCGGGTCGGCATGGCCCCGCACGATCCGGGTCAGCGTGACGCCGGGCTGCAGGGTCCGCGTCGTCCGGACCTCCTCGAGCCCGGCGGGGCCCAGCGGCAGGGCGCCACCGGGCGCAGCCACGGCCGGGGTCGCGACCGCCACCGGACCGGCCAGAAATACCATGATGAGGGGCAGCGGCGCGCGACGAGTCATACCTCCGTCCTAAGCCACCGCGCCCCGACCGGCAAGACGATCTTCCGCCCGGGTCGGTGCTGTCCGACGAGCCGATCAGCGGCGCCGGCGGGCGTTACCGAAGATGGAGCGGGCGATTTCCCGGCCGGCGGCCGTGGCGGCGCTGCGCAGCGCCCCGCGCACCGCCGAGTTGCCGAGCGCCTTCTCCAGGAAGGACTTCTCCGGCTTGGGCTCGCGGGCCGGCGCCGGCGCCGGGGCCTTGGGCGGTGCCGGGGCGGGTGCGGCCGGCGGCGGCACGGCGACCTTGGCCAGCAGCATCTCGTACGCGGACTCGCGATCGACGCGCGGACCGTACCGGGCGAGCAGCGGCGACGCCGTGACGATGCCGTCCGACACCGCCGCGTCGACCTGGGCCATCAGCGAGCGCGGCGGCGGCATCCGGGTCCAGGCGACCGGCGACGGCGCGCCCCGCTCGGACAGCACCGTCACGATCGCCTCACCGGTGCCCAGCTGGGTGAGTACCTCCTCCAGGTCGTACGCCGACTTCGGGAACGTCGACACGGTCGCCTTCAGCGCCTTCGCATCCTCCGGCGTGTACGTCCGCAGAGCGTGCTGCACCCGGTTCCCGAGTTGCGCGAGCACGTCACCGGGCACGTCCTTCGGCGTCTGGGTGACGAAGAAGACGCCGACGCCCTTGGAGCGGATCAGCCGCACCGTCTGCGTCACCGCCCTCAGGAAGTCCTTCGACGCGTCGCGGAACAGCAGATGCGCCTCGTCGAAGAAGAACACCAGCTTCGGCTTGTCGACGTCACCGACCTCGGGCAGGTCGTCGAACAGGTCGGCGAGGAACCACATGAGGAAGGTGGCGAACAGCTCCGGCCTGTCCTGCAGGCTGGGCAGCTCCAGAATGCTGACCACTCCCCGGCCGTCCGGCGTGGTACGCAGGAAGTCGCGGGTGTCGAACTCGGTCTCGCCGAAGAAGTCCTCGGCTCCCGCGTCGGCGAACGCGATCAGCTCGCGCAGGATCACCCCGGCGGTGGCCTTCGACAGCCCGCCGAGCGCGGCCAGCTCCTCGGCACCGGCCGGCGAGGTGAGGTGCTGGATGACCGCGCGGAGGTCGGCGAGGTCGAGCAGCGGCAGGGCGTTCTTGTCGGCGTAGTGGAAGACCAGGCCGAGCGAGGACTCCTGCACGTCGTTGAGGCCGAGCACCTTGGCCAGCAGGGTCGGGCCGAACGAGGTGATGGTGGCCCGCACCGGCACGCCGGTGCCCTTGCCGCCCAGGGCGAAGAACTCCACCGGGTACGCCGTGGGCTCCCAGGCCGTACCGACCTCCGTGGCCCGGGTGGTGACCCGGTCGCTGGGCACACCGGGCGCCGCCATCCCGGAGAGGTCGCCCTTGACGTCGGCCAGGAAGACGGGCACCCCGGCGGCCGACAGCTGCTCGGCCATCGCCTGCAGCGTCTTGGTCTTGCCGGTGCCGGTCGCGCCGGCCACCAGCCCGTGCCGGTTGACCATGGACAGCGGGATGCGCACCTTCGCGGTGGGGTCGCACGTGTCGCCGACGACGAGAGCGCCCAGCTCGAGCACCGGGCCGGTGAATGCGTAGCCGGCCCGCACCACAGCCGGGATGTCAGTTTCCGCCATGTGCCTCAACCTAGCTCCGGACTCGAGATACGCGCAGCCACGCGCCGTGTTCGCCGTCTGGCGTCCGATTGAATAGATCATTTGCCCTCTGTCGCGTAAGGCAAACGGCGAACGCCCACGACGACCGCAACATCGATGCGCTGAGAACCACATCGGTGCATGTACGCCTACCACAAGCACTACGACGGCGACGTCAACCGCTGTCGCTGACCCGGCCGCACCAGCGCGCTGAACCGCCGGGCGTCGGCAGCTCGAGGCAGATTGTTGAACATCACGTACGCCGGGCCGGCACCCACGGTGTCGGCCAGCTGTGCCAGCTCAGCATCCGTGTACACGTGGCGGGCGCCGGTGATGCCGTGCAGCCGGTAGTAGGCCATGGGAGTCAGGCTGGGGCGCACGAACGGGTCGGCGGCATGGGTCAGGTCCAGTTCCTCGCACAGCTCCCGCACCACCTCGTCCGGCCACGGGCCGCGCGGCTCCCACAACAGCCGGACGCCGGCCGGCCGGCGGGCCCGCGACATGAACTCGCGCAACCGCGAGATGCCGGGCTCGGTCGGCCGGAAGCTCGCCGGGCACTGCAGCAGGATCGCGGTCGCTTCCAGAAGCTCGGCGCAGCGCAGCGTGGTGTCCCAGGCCCGCGCGACGACGGGCGTCCACCGGAACCCGCCGACCTCGGCCCGTTCCTCGGCGGACAGCGGTGTCCGCAGCCGCCGGTACGTGGAGCTTCTCGCCTCGTGGGTGATCAACTGCCAGGCCTTGACGGTGAACTCGAAGGCCGGTGGAACACTGGCCCGCCATCGCTGCAGCGTCGCCTCGCGAGGTGGCTCGTAGAACGTCTGCTGCACCTCGAGCACCCGGAAGCGTTCCGCGTAGGACGTCAGCGCCATCCCGGCTCCGCACAGGCCCACCTTCACCGACGTCATGGGCGATGCATACCCTCTTGTCGCGGATGAATCACCGCAGGAGCAGCTCCTGCAGTTCCGGAAGCCGGCGGAACAGGATGGGGAGTCCGCGCACGCCGTTGCGCACGGACTCGTGCGACAGCGCGAGGTCGGGGCCCGTGCTCGCCTTGGCACCGGCGAGGCAACGGAGGATGTTCCACCTCGTGTGCCCCAGCCACCCGCCGACCAGGTACACGAACCAGCTGGGTCCCGGCGGCGGCAGCGCTCCCCCGGCCGCGACGTAGCCGTCGAGGACCGAGCGGAAGACGGCGGGCCGGATGTCGTCGAAGCCGGGTCCCTTCGCGAGGCTCAGCGCGGTCGAGCCGAGCTCGCTGGACACGTCGAGCCTCCCCGAGAGCTCCCAGTCGAGCACCACCGGCCGCCCCTGACGGGAGAGCAGGTTCCACGGCTGGATGTCCCTGTGCGTCAGCACGACGGGGCCCGGTCGCTCGCAGGTGTCGACGAAGTGGGCGATCGCGAGGAACGTCCCGACCTGGGAGGTGAGCTCGCCCGCCCAAGGCTGTCCGCTCGCCGTCGCCCGCTCGGCGAGCTCGGGCCAGTCCCGTGCCACCGGCTCCTCGGTGGAGACGTCGGTCCATGCGACGTCGAGCGCGTGGAGGCGCCCCAGGATCTCGCCGATCTCGTACGCGTATCCCGCCGGCACCGGGGCTTCGGGCACCTTCTCGCCCTCGATCCATCGATGGACGAGCGTGCCGTGGCCGGCCGAGATCGGCTCGGGCATCGGGATGCCGGCGTCGAAGGCCGCCCGCTCGAACCGGAACACCTCCTCCGCGCGGTAGGTCCAGCGTCGATCGAGGAGGTTCACCTCCTTCACCGCGAACGACCCTCGGTCGGTGTCGAGCCGGTACATCCGGTTGGCGTATCCGCCGTGGACGCGGACCATCGGACCGATCGGTGTGCCGAGCCGGGAGAGATCCATGCCCCGCAATCTAGGGTCGCCGGTCCGTCGGTGCACCCGCTTTCCTCTGCCGCTGGGGATGTCGGGAAACAGCCTTCGTCGACTAGCCGACTGCCGACCCGGGTACCCGACGCTACCTTCGCTCAGGGTGATCACCCAGAACGCCGCTGAGCGACTCGGCGCAGGCCAGGCGGCCGAGATCGTCGCCGAGATCCGGGCACTTCCGGTCGAGCGCTGGACCCCGGCGGTGCGGTTGGTGCTCGCCGACGCGCTGCGGATGACCGGCGACGTGGCCGGCGCTCAGCGCGCCTTCCAGCCGCTGGTCGACACGGCCGAGCGCACCGGCCGGTGGACGGCGGCGCTCGCCTGGCGCGCCAGCATGCTCTGCTATCTGCGCAGCGACTACGAGGCTGCGCTGACGATGCTGAGCCGAGCGCAGCCGGCCGGCGATCCGACCGCCGACGACGTTCACCTGTACGCGTGCCGGGCCGCGGTGCACGGCCAGCTCGGCGATGTCGCATCCGCCCGGATCAGCGCCCGGCACGCGCTCGAGGCCGCCGCCCGGGTGGGGGACGACCGCGCGCTGGCGGCGGCGCGGGTCGCGGCCTCGGTCACGGCCTCGGGGGTACGCCGCCACGAGCACCTCGCGGCCGGACTGGCCGCGGCGGAACGTGCCGGGGATCTCGTGCAACAGACTCGGATCCTGGTCAACCAGTCAGATCTGCTTCTGCGGGAGGCACGCTACGCCGAAGCGCTGACCGCTGCCGCCCGCGCGGTCCGGTCGGCGGGCGGCAGCCCGCCCGGCATACGGGTGGTCGCGCTGCACAACGCGGGCGAGGCACTCACCTGGCTCGGCCGCTATGCCGAGGCGGCCGAGCACTTCGAGCGGTCGACCCGGCTCTCCCGCGAACTCGACCTCAACCGCGCCGCCGCCGGGGTCTACGGCCTGGCCGAGGTGCACCGGCTGCTGGGCCGCCGGGAGCAGGCGCTGGCCGGGTTCGAGGAAGCGGCGGAGCTGGCCCGGTCGGGCGGCGACCGGCAGGTTCTGGTTCCCGCGTTGGCCGGCCTCGCCCGCCTCGCCGGTGACACCGCGGCGGGTGAGGAGGCGGTCCGGCTCGCGCCGCCGTCTCTCGCGTCCTGTGCGCTCGCCGGGCGAGGCTGGGCCGCGGTCGCTCAGGGCGCTCCGGCAGCCGCCCAGAAGGACGCCGCCGAGGCGGTGGCCGCCGCCCGGGCGGCGCGTCAGCCCGAGGCGCTGGCCGGCGCGCTCGAGCTGGTCGCCGCTTCCGCGGTGGACTCGGCCGTGGCACGGGCGGCGCTCGTCGAGGCGGCCGACATCTGGCATCGGGCCGGCGCCGAGCCCGCCGCCGACCGCATGCGCGTGCTGCTCGGCCGGCTGCCCGGAGCGGACGCCGAAGCGCGGATGCGCGGCCGGACCGCCGCCGGCCGCCTGGTCGCGTGGGGGCTGCCGGACGAGGTTCCGGCCACCGTCAGCATCCGGGTGCTGGGGCCGTTCGAGGTGGCGCTCGGGGCACGGGCGGTGCCGCTCACCGCGTGGCGCTCCCGCCAGGCCCGTACGCTCCTGAAGATCCTGGTCGGCCGGCGCGGACGCCCGGTGACCCGGGGCGAGCTGTCCGAGCTGCTCTGGCCGGACGACGACCCGCAACGGACCGCGCACCGGCTCTCCGTGCTGCTCCTGGCCGTGCGTACGGTCCTCGACCCGGCCAGACGCGCCCCCGCCGACCACTACCTGCGCGCCGACGCGGCGGGCCTGTCGCTCGCGCTCGAGCAGGTCTCCGTGGATGCCGAGGACCTGCTGAGCGACGTGGCCTACGCTGCCGCGCAGTCGGCCGCCGGCCATGTCGAGGCGGCCCGTGCGGCGCTGGTCCACGCGGACGCCGCCTACCGGGGCGAGGCGTTCGAGGACGAGCCGTACGAGGACTGGGCGGACGGGCTGCGCGAGCAGGTCCGGGCCGCATGGCTGACGGCGGTGCGGGAGCTCGCCAGGATCTGCCGCCGCGCCGGTGACCCGGACCAGGCGGTGATGCATCTGGTACGCCTGCTCAGCGCCGACCCGTACGACGAGGCGGCGCACCGGACCTTGGTGGAGGCGCTGACCGAGGCGGGCCGGCACGGCGAGGCCCGGCGCGCGTTCGAGCGGTGGACGCGCGCGATGCGTGCCATCGACGCACCCGCACCCGCACCGGGGCCGCTCAGCACGGGTAGCCCTGGAAGGTGACGACGTACCAGATGTTGGCCTGGTCCCCGATGTCGTCCGCGCAGGTGTCCGCGCCGGCCGCCCCGTCCAGGGTGTCAGCGCCGGTACCGCCGGCTAGCAGGTCGGCTCCGTCGCCGCCGGTGATCGTGTCGTTGCCGCCGCCGCCGGACAGCTGGTCGCGACCGTCGCCGCCGTAGACGGAGTCGTCGCAGTCACCGCCGGTGACCGTGTCCGCGCCGGGGCCGCCGTACACGATGTCCGCGCCGCCGCCCCCGTCGATGGTGTCGTTGCCGCCCTGCCCGTAGATGACGTCCGCGCCGGACGTGCCGACGAGGGTGTCGTCGCTGTCGGTGCCGTGGATGACGCTCCCGGTGCCGGCGCATCCGGTGTCGGTCGCGGCGGCCGGGCCGGCCAGGGCCAGCCCGGCGAGAAGTCCGGCTGCGAGGGCGGCGATCGGCTTGCGTACGCTCATTTCTGGTCCTCCTGGAAGCGAACGGGAGTCGAGTGCACCGAGCCTCGCAGCCGGCCATCAGCATGGCGTCATCATGGGCAGTTTGCCGGGACCTCGACCGTGCAGGCGTCGACGCCCGCCCCACCGTCGCCGTTGTCGACGCCGTTGCCGCCGATCAGGGTGTCGCCCGCCTGGTTGCCGAAGAGCCAGTCGTCGCCGTCGTTGCCGTTCACCGCGTCGACGCCGTCGTTGCCGCTCACCGTGTCCGGCCCGTCGTTGCCGTTGACCGTGTCGGTCCCGTTCCCGCCGCTCACCACGTCGGCGCCGTTGCCGCCGTTGATGACGTCGTTGCCGTCGTCGCCGTTGACCGTGTCCGGCCCGTCGCCGCCGTCGGCCGTGTCCGCCTCGTTGCCGCCGCGGACAAGGTCGGCGCCGTTGTCGCCGCCGAGCCGGTCGGGCCCGTCGTTGCCGTCGACCGTGTCGTCGCCGTCGTTGCCGTCGACCGCATCGGCGCCGTCGTTGCCGCTCACCGTGTCCGGCCCGTCGTCACCGGTGACGGTGTCGGCGCCGTTGCCGCCGGTGACGGTGTCGGCGCACGCACCTCCGGAGAGGGTGTCGTCGCCGTCCTGACCGTTGATCTCGTCGGAGCCGTCGCCGCCGAAGACCGTGTCGTCGCCCGGCCCGGCGTTGACGACGTCGTCCCCGCCGTTGCCGATGATCCAGTCATCGTCGCCGAAGCCGTTGATGACGTCGTCGCCGCTCGTGCCGATGAGCAGGTCGGGGCCGGCCGTTCCATTGAGCACCACCCCGGGCCCCGCGGGATCACACGGCCCGGCGGCGTGGGCCGGGGCCACCGAGGTGCCCAGACCGGCCAGGAGCGCCACCCCGAGAGCGGCCACCATCGTACGTTTCTGCATGTCGCGTTCCTCCTCGACGCGACCCGCCCGGAGCGGCGGGCTCGCCCGCAGAGAGTCGCGCCCGATGGTCAGCGCGGGGTCATCACGACATCAGTACGGCCGGTGCGGAGTACAGCGGGTATCGAGTTCATCGATGGCGGCATGACACAGCCGTCGGCACAGCGGCACGGATCCTGAGGCGGCGCACGGCGCACTGTCACGCTCCGGCGGTATCCCCAGGATCCTCACGCGCGCCTACGCTCTTCCGAGTCGGCCCGGGGCGGGAAGGGTGTGGTGGTGCAGGAACCGGTGCGATGCGACATGGTGGCCGGCGACACGGCCCGCGTGGTGGTACGGGGCACGGTGGGCTCCGGCCTCGCCCGGCGCATCCTCATCGCGATCGTCCGTGCGGTGATGCATGCCATGGTGGCGGTGGTCTTCGTGGACCTGGACGGCGTCACCTCGCTGGACGCCGCGGCCGCCGAGGCCCTGGCGCAGGCCGAGCGGGTGGCTCGTCGCGTCGGTGTGCACATGGACATCGTGGCCGCGGACCCGGCGATCCGGCGGGAGCTGCGCGCCGCCGGGCTCAACGACCTGCGTCCGCGCTTCGCCGCCGAAGCGGATCTGCCTCCCGCGGTTCCCGCGGCGGCTGCCGAACTGCTGGCGACGCCCTTCGACGGCGACTCCATCGCCCGGGTTCGTCAGCGGATCCGGGACTGCACGGCGGTGCACCTGGCCGACGTGTACCACCAGTACCGGTTCGTGCTGGCCGTGAGCGAGATGATGAGCAACGCGGTATGCCACGGTGGCGGTCACGGCCGGCTGCGGCTCTGGTACACCGGCGATGCGCTGCTCGCTGAGATCAGTGACCATGGGCCAGGCATCGCGGCACAGCCGGGTGACGGCGGAGGGCGCCCCGGTCCGGGAGCCGGCCGAGGCTTGTGGCTCGCCCGCGAGGTGTGCGCCGAGCTGCACGTCAGCTCGGGCCGCCTTGGCACCATCGTGCTGCTGCGTTATGTCGTCCCGCTGCCGGGAGCCGCGTCGTAGACGATGCCGTTGCCCGCAGTGAGCCGGGCACCCGCGGAGACCCGATGGTCGGACAACCCGCCGCGATGGTCGAGGTGCTGGACCGGAAGGTCCCGGACCAGCACCAGGTGGTCGGCCAGCAGCCGGCGGTGGCAGCGCCACCACAGGGACTCGCTGCACATCACCGCGGTGCAGGCGGGCCCGGCGTCGGTCACCAGCTCTGCGACCGCGTCCAGGAACTCGGGAGTACGCATGTGCGCCGCGTACGCCCGGAACGCGGGAACCTGCCACCACACGTCCGGCGAGTCGTCCGGCAGGCGCCGACGGCCACCGAGCCGCTGCTCCCACCGGTACTCGACGCCGGCGTCCGGCAGCCATCGGGCGAGCGCCTCCCGGCCGACGTGGGGGTGCGCCCGGCTGCCCGGGAAACGTCTGATGTCCACCAGCCGGCGCACCGCGGCACCGCGAAGCAGGGCGATGAGCTCCGGCTGAGCGGCGGTCCCGTGCCCGACGGTGATCAGCATAGGGGCATGGTCGCACGTCCCCTCCGTACGCCTGGGACCGCATGTTATCGACGCCCTTGAATGCATCGGAAGATCGCCGCTATGTTGGCCGCACACTCCCGGGCGGCGAACCGCCACCGCGCTTGTCCACGAAGGGTTGTCGCCATGCATGCTCGCTCGCTGGGACTGATCGGCGTGGCCACCGCCACCGCTGTCGCGCTGGTGCCGGGTCTGCCGACCGTCGCGTCCGCCGCCACCGCCGCCCGGTACACGATCACCGACCTGGGGTCGCTGGGCACCGGTGATCTGAGCGTCGCCAAGGCGGTCAACAACGCCGGCGTGGTCGTCGGATACAGCAACCCGACCGGCGCCACCGTGCACGGGTTCACGTGGAGCAACGGCGTCCTGGCGGATCTGGGTACGCTGCCCGGCGGTCAGTTCAGCTGGGCCAACGCCATCAACGACGCGGGCCGCATCGCCGGCACCGCGACGCGTCCGTCGACGGGCTACGGATACCCGGTGCGCTGGGAGGCGTCCGGCGCGATCACCGACCTCGGGGGGACGATCGACAACGCGCTCGGCGTCGGCAACGCCATCGACCCGTCCGGCCAGGTCGCCGGCGGTCAGCGGCCGGGCGGCTCCGAGGGCGGTCCGCTCGGCACGCTGTACCGGGCGGACGGCTCCCGCGTCGACCTCGGGCCCGACCTGGGCGTGGCCAACGGGATCAATGCGGTCGGTCAGGTCGTCGGTGATCCGTCCTACGTCTGGCAGGCCGGCGCCGCGCGTTTCCTGCCCGGATTCTCCGGTGACGGCTCCGGGCGGGCGACGGCCATCAACATCAACGGTACGGTGGTCGGCTCGGCCGGTGCGGGCCAGGGCGACCTCGCGGTCCGCTGGGACGGCACCGCCCCGGTCAGCCTCGGAAGCGTGGCCGGAATCCCGCACAACACCGCCAACGCCATCAACGCGGCCGGCCAGATCGTCGGCACGGCGGATCCGCTGTGCACCCCGTGCGCTGCGCCGCGGGCGTGGGTCTGGCAGGCCGGCACCCTCACGCTGCTCGACGACCTCATCCCGGCAGGGTCGGGCTGGAGCCTGCAGCAGGCCAACGGCATCAACGACCGCGGTCAGATCGTCGGCGCCGGCCTGCACGACGGGCACCTGCACGCCTACCTGCTCACCCCGGTGTACAGCGCGTCGGTGAACTTCGCTCCCGCGGGCGCCCCGGTGCCGACGGGATACCGGGCGGACACCGGTGCGGCGTACGGGCCGCGCGCCGGCGGGTTCACCTACGGGTGGAACATCGACAACAGCGTCAACACCCGCGACCGCAACGCCGGGAGCTCGCCCGACCAGCGGTACGACACGCTCAACCACCTGCAGAAGCCGGGTGGGGCCTCGCGCTGGGAGCTGGCCGTACCCAACGGCCGCTACCTGGTGCACCTGGTCGCCGGCGACCCGAGCGCCACCGACAGCACGTACTCCCTGACGGCCGAGGGTCAGCCGCTGGCGTCGGGCACGCCGACCTCGGGCCGGCACTGGGTCGAAGGGACGGCCGTGGTGGCCGTGACGGACGGCCGGCTGACCATCGCCAACGGTTCCGCAGCGGTGAACAACAAGATCTGCTACCTCGACGTCATCAGCGCCTGACCTCGCCCGACGCCGCCGGCGGAGTCCCGACCCTATGTCCAGTTCGCGTGGTTTCATAGGTTTGAGGCGGAGTCGAAGCAGCGGTCGACGGGGGCAGGGGCTGATCGGGAATGCGCGCGCTGAACGCCGGTATCCGGCTGCTCCTGGCAGCGGCACTGCTCCTGGGAACCACCGTGGGGTGCTCCGCCGGCGGGCCGGGCGACGACCATTGCGCGCCCTTCGCGGCTTACCGGGCGAAGACCGAGACGACGGTACGGATCTCGTCCGTGGTCCGGGGCGCCGAGGAGGACTCCCTGGTGAAGGCATGGGAGAAGTTCGAGGACTGCACCCGGATCGACATCCAGTACACCGGTTCGGAGCGGTTCGAGGCGGAACTGGAGCAGCAGGTGCGCGGCGGCGCCGGGCCCGACATGGCGCTGTTCCCGCAGCCCGGCCTGCTGGCCCGGCTGGCCCGGGCGGGGCTGGTGCGCCCGGCCACCGCGCAGGTGCGGGCCAACGTCGAGAAGTGGTTCCCGGCGGACTGGCAGCGCTACGGCACCGTCGACGGCACGTTGTACGCGGCGCCCTACGACGCCCACGTGAAGTCGCTCGTGTGGTACTCGCCGAAGCTCTTCCGGGAGAAGGGCTGGGCGGTCCCGGCGACCTGGGGCGAGATGCTGGCGCTCAGCGACCGGATCGCCGCGGCGGGGATCAAGCCGTGGTGCGCCGGCATCGAGTCCGGTTCGGCGACCGGCTGGCCGGCGACCGACTGGCTGGAGGACGTGCTGCTGCGCACGGCCGGCGCCCAGGTGTACGACCGGTGGATGGCGCACACCATCCCGTTCGACGACCCCCGCGTGGTGGCCGCCCTGGACCGGGTCGGCGGCATCCTGCGGAACCCGGCCTACGTCAACGGTGGGCACGGCGGCGTGCGGAGTATCGCGACGACGACGGTGCCGGAGGCCGGCCTGCCGATCATGGAACGCCACTGCGCGATGTACCGGATGTCGTCGTTCTACCAACGTGCCTGGCCCGCGACCGCCCAGCTCGCCGAGGACGGCGATGTGTGGGCCTTCTACCTTCCGCCGGTCGACCCCGCTCGGGGCCGGCCGGTGCTCGGGGCGGGCAACTTCGTCGGGGTCTTCAACGACCGGCCGGAGGTGGCCATGCTCGCGGCGTACCTGTCGACCCCGCAGTTCGCGAACACGCTCGCCGCCTCCCGGGCGGGCATCAGCGCCAACCGGGGCCTCGACCACGACGGCCTGCCCGACCCGATCTCGAAGCTGTTCGCCCAGCTGATCACGGATCCGTCCGTCACGTTCCGGTTCGACGCCTCCGACCTGATGCCCGCCCAGGTCGGCACGGGTACGTTCTGGACCGGCATGACCGACTGGATCAACGGGGCGGACACCGCGACGGTCCTCCACCGCATCGAGAAGTCGTGGCCCCGGTCCTGAACGTCACGGTGTACGCCTACGACGCTGCCGGGCCCGATCGCTCGGGCCCGGCCACCGCTGATCCCTCCTACGGGAAGTTGACCAGGTAGGAGTTGTTGCTGGACGAGTTCGCCGCCGCACCGGTGTTGTTGATGATGTGCGAAATGGTGCCGACCCCGCCGAGGGAGACGACCGCCATGCTGTGGAACTTCACCCCGGCGACCGCGGGCACCTCGAACGCCCGCGCCGAGGACACCGAGTTGTTGACGTTGAAGTAGCAGTAGCTGCCCAGTCCCCAGGCCTCGAACGTGGTGACCCCGGACGCCACCTTGATCGCCGGGTAGCCGTTCTGCGTGCCGTTCATCCAGGCGGCCTGGTTCGGCGGGTCGTACGGCATCTCGTTCTGGAAGAACACGATCCTGCCGTTGGCGCCGTTCCAGACGACTTCGTCCTTCTGGTAGTGCTCGACGAACAGACCGGTCGCCAGCACGTTGTCACCGTTGACGGTCAGGCCGTTGGCGGCGGTGTTCGTCGTCCAGCCGACTCCGCTGCCGTGGTCGGCCCGCCAGGCCCAGATGTGGTCGATGATCGTGTTGTTGGTGTTCACGACCAGGCTGTTGGTGGCCTTGCCGGCCACCATGCCACCGATCCGGAAGAACACGTCCTGCACCGTGGTCGGGTTGGCCGCGTGGGACACGCCGGACTTCGCGAGGCCGACCTTGAGCAGCGTGTCGGTGTTCGTGGTGCCGGCGTCGAAGAGCAGACCCTTGAGGCGTACGCCGTCGACGTCGGCCACGTCCATGGCGTTGACCCCGCTGTCCGGGATGATCGTCGGGTAGCCGATGCCGAGGACCACCGTGTTGGCCTTTGTGACGTGCAGCGTCTGGTTGACGTGGTAGATGCCGGGGGTGAAGAAGATGTTGCACCCGTTGGCGAGCGCGGTGTTGATCGTCGCCGCGGAGTCGCCCGGCTTGACGACGTAGAAGGTGCTCATCGGCAGCGAGGTCCCCGGGGTGCTGCCGTTCGCCCAGCTCGGCCCGGAGGCGTTGGTCCGCAGCGACGGCAGGAAGACCCGGTACTTCCCGGCCGGGTCGAGGTACAGGTACGGCACGTCGCGCGACACCGGGGTGGTCGCGAGGGTCGTGTAACGGGGCCCGGCCGCGGCAGTGCTGAAGTTCGTCGCGGGAGCGCCGTTGGTGCCGGAGAACACCATGTTCCAGACGGAGCCGCTCCAACTGCCCAGGGTGCTGTCCTTGGTGTACCACTGCTGCTGCGACGCGGACTCGGTGTTCCCGTCCACCTTGCTGTCGGAGATGTAGCCGCCGCTCGCCCAGCCGTAGCTGGCCGGGAAGAGGTTGAGGCCGCCGATCACGTGCATGCGGCGGTACGGCGCGGCCTGGGCGACGGCCCAGCGGTTGGTCCCGCCGAGGGTGTTGATCGACATGTTCTCGGCGGAGCGCCAGAAGTTCTGGGTGGCGTTGCCGGCGTCGCTGGCGTTGAACGCGTCCACGGTCACGGCGCCGTTGATCCGGACGTCGTCGGGGTTCTGGCCGACGCCGAGGATCGACGTGTTGTATCCGATGTTCGCGCCGACGCTGTACGGCGTGGTGCTCGGCTTGAAGACCAGCGCGTCGCGACGGGTGGCGAACTGCGCCGAGGCGGTGTCCTTCTGCGCGTTGAAGACGCTGTCCAGAGACGCCTGGATGGCCGCATCGGACATCGAGTGGTCGTAGATGTGCACGTTCGGCCCGAAGTCCGGCGTGTCGGAGTACGTCGGGCAGGTGCCCGTGGGCGGCGTCGTGTCGGTCCCGACCGAGAACAGCTGGGCGCCGGTGCCGTTGCAGTCGTAGATCTGCAGCCGGGTGCCGTTGGCGGTGGCCGCTCCCGGCGAGTCCATGCAGCGGCCGGACTGCGGGTTCTTGAGCGAGCCGTTGGCCTGCTGAACCCACTGCTGCGCGCCGGTGCTGTTGCACTCCCAGAGCTGCAGCTGGGTTCCGTTCGCCGTCGCGCCGCCGGCCACGTCCAGGCAGCGGCCGATGGTCGTCAGTGCGGTGCCGCTCCAGGTCCAGTGCTGGTCCGCGCTGGCGGCCTGGCAGTCCCAGAGCTGCACCGCCGTACCGTTGACTCCGGTGTCGTCGCCGCTCACATCGACGCATTTGCCACCCGGCCCCGTGATCGTGTTGCCGGCCGGGGCCGCCGAGGCGCTCTGATCGAAGCTCGCCACGCCCAGCGCGGCGATCACCACCAGTACCAGCGCCCCGAGCAATGTTCGGCCGCGCCGTCCAGAGAGACGTGTCATGTGCCGTCCTACTTCCTTCATGCCTGCCCACGGCTGCGCCGCATGGCGGGAAGGGCGGATGACTTCTGCGTGAGAGCGCTCTCACGAATAGTTACGTAAGTGTTTCGTCGATGAACCAACTGTGTCAATACCTGGCCTGGCATCCACTTCGATGCAGTTCGATGGATGCCGGGCCCTCGGTCAGCTCAGTGCAAACTTCTGCGCCGCGCCGCCGTTGCAGTCGTAGATCTGCAGCCGGGTGCCGTTGGCGGAGGCACCGCCGGGCGCATCCAGGCACCGGCCGGACTGCGGGTTACGCAGTGAACCGTCGGCCTGCTGCTGCCAGACCTGGCCGCCGACTCCGTTGCAGTCCCAGAGCTCCACCTGGGTGCCATTGGCCGTGCCGTTGCCGTTGATGTCGAGGCAGCGGCCCAGCGTACGCAGCGAGCCGTTCGCGTTGTGGAACCAGTGCTGGTCCACCGCGTACGACTGGCAGTCCCACAGCTGCACGGCCGTACCGTTGCCGCCGGTGTCGTCGGCCGCGACGTCCACGCACCTGCCGGCGGGGCCGACCGTGGCGCCGCCGCCGTTGACGGCGAACTTCTGGGCGGCGGATCCGTTGCAGTCGTAGATCTGCAGGCGGGTGCCGTTGCCGGTCGCGCCGCCCGGTGAGTCCAGGCACCGGCCGGACTGCGGGTTGCGCAGCGAGCCGTCGGCCTGCTGCACCCACTTCTGGCCGCCGACTCCGTTGCAGTCGTACAGCTCCACCTGGGTGCCGTTGGCCGTGCCGTTGCCGTTGATGTCGAGGCACCGGCCGAGCGTGCGCAGCGTGGTGTCGGCGAAGTGCGCCCAGTGCTGGTCGGAGGCGTACGACTGGCAGTCCCACAACTGCACCGCGGCGAGATTCTGGCCGGTGTCGTCGGCGGCGACGTCGACGCACTTGCCGCCCGGGCCGGCGATCGTCCCCTTCGGACCGTTCGGAACGCTGGTCTGCCCGGAGTAGCCCACGGACACGATATTGGCCTGCACCGCGTTGTCCGCGGCGTCCGTGGGGTAGCCCGAGGTCATCACACCTTCGAAGAACGTACCCATGTTGCGGTTGCTGTTGTCACCGCCCGTGCCGAGGATGATCGAGCCTTCCTGGTGCATCGGGATGTAGCCGCCGCGGTTGGGCAGGGCGCCGTTCCACCAGGTGGTCAAGCCACCGGACTGCGAGTTTCCGCCTTTGAGCGCGTACGTCGTCTGGCCGTTGTTCTTCAGAAGCGCCGTGACGAAGGTGCTGTTGTTGCCGAGGTTCGCCGTGTTGGAGCCGTTGGCGCCCTGGAACATGCCGTTCTCCAGGTCCGCCTCGACCCATGGCCCGGACCCGGTGCACGGCGGGAAGTAGCAGGTGGTCGCGATGCTGACGGCGTCCATGTGGCCGTTGCCGGTGTCGGCGACCTGCGCCTCGGCGTTGCCGTAGTCGAAGCAGCAGTCGGAGCCGACGTGGGTCCCGCTCGCCACCATGTACATGCCCTCGGGCGCACCGTTCTGCGCCACTCCGGAGCCGACGTAGTGCCGATAGCCGTGCTGGGGCGAGATCCAGATTCCGTACGCCTTGTGCCCGCCGGCCGTGACCGCGATCTCGCTCGCATCGGCGGGATAGTCCGCCGGCCCCGCCGTTCCGGCGGGTGACACGGTCAGGTCGTTGTGCCGGGCACTCTGGTCGTAGATCTTGGTGATGCCGCACGTGGTGCCGTTGCAGAAGGCGTCGTGGTCACCGGCGTTGGCGTACCCGCCGGCGGCGAGCAGTCCGACGTCGTGGGTGGCACGGTCGGAGGCACGGGTGAGCTGGTAGAGCGGTCCGGCGTACGCGGAGAACAGCGCACGCACGGTGCTGTGGGCGGCGACGCAGGGGGTGCCGGCGGCGCCGTAGATGTCACAGGGCAGGGACGTGGCGGCAGAGGCGGCGCCTGGCATGCCGAACAGCGTGCCGAGGACGAGAGCCAGCGCCGCACCGATGGCGAGGAGCCGGGAACGGTTTCTGCGCATGGGGATGCACTCCTGACGACCGTCTGCGCAGTGCCGGCATGGCAGACATTGACGATGGTCGACCTTATGAACGGGAAGTTACGCGCGCTGGTTGATACAGTCAATATCCGATTACAAATGTTGCTTTTTGTTCGATCACCTCGTCCTGGCGCTCCCCTTCTGGCATCCGAGGCGCACAATGCAGCCGTGGCGAGGCAGACCGTGGTCGGCAAGCTGGGAACCGTGAGCATCGGGATCCGCGGCGGCGACCTCCCCGGGGAGGTGCGGGTGGTGGTGGAAGGAATCGCGCACTACTACCTCGGGTACGCCGCGACGGCGCTGCCCGCGGGCACGGACGTCCTCGTCATCAACAACCGTGGCGCACGTCAGGTCGACGTGGAGCCATGGCCGTCTGCGCCCCGGACGGTCCCGCCCGAGGCTTCCTAGAAGGGCTCCAACGTGTTCGGTTACCGGGTGCCCGCCCCCAACGAAGCGCTTCTGATCAGCGGTCGGAAACAGCGCGGGGCGGACGCGTTACCGTTCAAGATCGTCACTGGGCACGGCGTCTTCGTCCCGCCCGTCATCGCCAAGGCCACCCGGCTCACCCTCGCCATGCAGGAGGCCGAGGTCGTCGAGGACTGCTACACCAAGCAGGGCCTGACCCTCGCCGTGCAGGCCGTCATCGCGTTCAAGGTCGGCGACGACCACGAGTCCATCGCCGCCGCGGCGCGCCGCTTCCAGGGTGACCAGCGGCAGATGCCCACGCTGGTCGGCCGGATCTTCAGCGGCCACCTCCGCAGCATCATCGGCAGCATGACCGTCGAGGCGATCATCCGCGAACAGCAGACCCTCGCCGACGCCATCGTCGACGCGAGCAAGACCGAGATGGCGCGGATCGGCCTGGCGGTCGACTCCCTGCAGATCAGCAGCATCGACGACAAGGGCGTCGGCTACATCCGGGCGCTTGCGGCCCCGCACCAGGCGAAAGTCAACCAGGACGCGGCGATCGCCCAGGCCGCCGCCGACCAGGCCAGCGCGATGGCGCAGCAGGAAAGCGCCAGGTTCCAAGCGGAGTACGCCCGGCAGACGGCCATCGCCCGGGCCCAGTACCAGGCGGAGATCGACCAGGCCCAGCAGACCGCCGCGCAGGCCGGCCCGCTCGCCGCGGCCCGGGCCCAGCAGGACGTGCTGGTCGAACGGTCACTCGTCGCTCAGAAGAACGCCGAGCTGCGCCAGGCCGAACTGATCGCCGAGGTGGTCCGCCCCGCCGAGGCCGAGGCCGCACGGATCCGTACGCTCGCCCAGGCCGAGGCCGACGCCACCAAACTGTCCGCCGAGGCAGCCGCGGCACAGGACCGGATCGCCCTGGACCAGATGGTCATCCAGCAGCTGCCGGAGCTGCTGCGAGCCGCCGCCCAAGGCCTGCAAGGCGCCAACGTCACCGTGCTCGACGGCGCCGAAGGACTCAACAGCGTGGTGGCGTCGCTGGCGGCACAGGGCACCGCGATGCTCGAGACGATCCGCGCGGGCCTGCGCGCCAACCCACCCGGCACCGACGTGGCGGCGCTCAACGGCAACCGGGCCGAGGCGCGCCCGAACGCCTGAAGGTGCGCCGTACGGCCCGGCAGCGTGAGCGGCTCGCTACCGCAGGATGTCGTCGATCGCCTGCCGGGCCTCCGCCTCGTACGTGGCCGCCGCGAGGTCGAACTCCGCCACCGGCAGCACGAGGGGCTCGGCCTGCGGCGGATCACCCAGTGCCCGCAGGCCCTTCAGCAGGCTCTTCGACTCACGTCCCCGAGCCAGGTAGAGCTCGCGCCCCGCCGCGGTCTGCCAGTACGCCCTCCCGTCCGTGCCGATCAGGCCCGCGGCGATGAGCCGTCCCGCGGCACCAGTGAACTCCGCCTCCTCGATGATCTGGCGCTCAAGGGCGTCGCAGTGGGCGATCACCTCGGACAGAGTCGTCGGCGAGTCGGCCGTGGCGCCTCCGATGCCGGCCAGTACCCAGGCGTCCTTGTCGATCCACGTCTGCGACATCAGCGGGTCCCTCCTCGGCGGTGATGATTCATACCCGGAATGTAAGTGGATCTCGCAAGGGGGTGCCGGGACTCCCGCATCACCCGACGACCCATGACGACGCCATCAGGTGAGACAAGATCAGGGGCTCCGGCCGGAGAAGTTGTGAGCATGGTCATGACGCCGGATCCGTTCCTCGCCTGGTCCGGCGAGCCCTCACGGCGCAAACGTGGTGAGGATCGCAGGGCATCGCCTTCTCGCGTCGCACGAACGTCATATGCGCCCAATATCGTCCGGCCTCGCGTTAGTCACTACAGACCCGAGGATGACCGTGTCGATCCGACGATTGATGGCCGCCGCCGTGTGCGGCCTGCTGTGTGCGGGCGTCGTGACGCTCGCGCCCACGCCGGCCTCAGCCGCAGATCCCCTTTACAAAGATCCGTCGCAACCCGTCGCCGCCCGCGTCGAGGACCTCATCTCGCGCATGAGCCTGGACGAGAAGATCGGGCAGATGGTCCAGGCCGAGCGGCACTACGCCAGCCCCGCCGACGTCTCCACCTTCCGCCTCGGTTCGATGCTGGCCGGTGGCGGCGAGGGACCCGCGCCGCAGTCGCCGCAGGTGTGGGCCGACCTGTACGACAGCTACCAGAGGGCGGCGCTCTCCACTCCGCTGGGCATCCCGATCATGTTCGGTATCGACGCCGTGCACGGCGCCAACCATGTGTACGGCGGCACCGTGTTCCCGCACAACGTGGGGCTCGGCGCGACGCGCGACCCGGCGCTGGTGGAGCGGATCGGGCGCGTGACCGCCACCGAGGTGGCGGCGACCGGCATCGACTGGACCTTCTCGCCCTGCCTCTGCGTGGCGCGCGACGACCACTGGGGCCGCGTCTACGAGTCCTTCGGTGAGACGCCCGCGAACCCCAGCGCGATGACCAGCCTCATCACTGGGATGCAGGGCCCGTCGCTGAACGAGCCGACGTCGATCCTGGCGACCGCCAAGCACTACGTCGCCGACGGCGGCACGGCCGGCGGCGTCGACCAGGGCGACGCCCGGATCAGCGAGGAGGAGCTGAGAGCCGTTCACCTCCCCCCGTTCCGCGAAGCGGTCCAGCGCAACGTGGCCAGCGTGATGCTGTCGTACTCGAGCTGGAACGGGCAGAAGCTGCACGCGCACCAGCATCTGATCACTGATGTCCTCAAGGGAGAGCTCGGCTTCAAGGGCATCGTGATCACGGACTGGGACGGCATCGCCCGGCTGGACGACACCTACGTCTACACCCCCGAGAAGGTCAGAACGGGCGTGAACGCCGGCATCGACGTCTTCATGGTCCCCGAGAACTATTGGTACCGGGAGTTCATCCGGTTGCTCCGCGACGAGGTGAACGCGGGCCGTGTCCCGCAGGCACGCGTCGACGACGCCGTCCGCCGCGTCCTCACGAAGAAGTTCGAGCTCGGGTTGTTCGAGCGGCCGTTCGCCGACCGGAGCCTCATGTCCACGGTGGGCAGCCCGGAGCACCGCGCCGTCGCCCGGGAGGCCGTCCAGAAGTCACAGGTGATCCTCAAGAACAACGGCATCCTGCCGCTCGGGAAGGCGCCGGGCAAGGTCTTCGTCGCGGGCAAGTCCGCTCACAACATCGGCTTCCAGAGCGGCGGCTGGACGATGCAGTGGCAGGGCGTCGACGGACCGAGCACTCCGGGAACGACCGTGCTGCAGGGCGTCCGGAACACGGTCGCGCCCGGCACCACCGTGACCTACGACCGTGAGGGTGACGGCATCGACGGTTCCTACGGGGCCGCGATCGCCGTCATCGGCGAGAAGCCGTACGCCGAGGAGTACGGCGACCGCACGGACGGCCTGCGGCTCGACGCCGAGGACCAGGCGCTGCTCGCCAAGCTCAAGGCGTCCGGCGTTCCGGTCGTCACGGTCCTGCTCTCCGGCCGCCCCCTGGACGTCACCGCCGAGCTGCCGGACATGTCGGCCCTCGTCGCCGGCTGGCTGCCCGGCACCGAAGGCCAGGGCGTCGCCGACGTGCTGTTCGGCGCGGTCCGGCCGACCGGCAAGCTGCCCGTGAGCTGGGCCCGCGACGTGGCACAGCAGCCGATCAACGACGGGGACGGCAAGACGCCGCTGTTCCCGTACGGATATGGCCTCACCTACGACCCGGTCATCCCCCTGCCGGCCGCGCCGTCGCCGAACGTCGACCCGCAGGGGCTGTCATGAAGCGCATTCTGATCGGCGCCGCAGCCGTGCTGACGACCCTGGTTCCCGCGCCGACGGCGGCCGTCGCAGCGGCACCCTCCTGCTCCGTGCAGGTCGTCGCCCACCAGGACGACGACCTGTTGTTCATGAACCCCGACATCCATCGGGACATCCGGGCCGGCATATGCGTCCGGACCGTGTACATCACCGCCGGCGACGCGGGCCGCGACGCCGGGTACTGGTCCGCGCGGGAAGCCGGGGTACGGGCGGCGTACGCGACGATGGCCGGCCGCCCGAACGAGTGGTCCGGCGCCACGCTCAGCGTCCAGGGCCGCGAGCTGCCCGTGTCCCGCCTGGCCGGGACGCAGGTCGAGCAGGTCTACCTGCGCCTGCCCGACGGCTTCGACGGCCGCGGGTCGGACCGGTACGCCGCCCAGAGCCTGCAGAAGCTCTGGGAGGGGCAGCTCGGGCGCATCACCACGGTCGACGGCACCGCCGGGTACACGCGTGCGGAGCTCATCTCCCTCCTGCACGATCTGCTCGCCCAGGCCGGTGCGGACGTCGTCCGGCTGCAGGACTTCCGCGGGGACAGCGGGCCGATCGGTGTCGACGGCGGCGACCGCGACCACCACGACCACCACGCCGCCGCGTACTTCGCGTACGCCGCACAGCGGTTGCTCACCACGCCGCACCGGACGACCGCGTACCGCGGCTACTCGATCAGCGAGCTGCCGGCCAACGTCACGGGCGCCGACCTGGACCTGAAGAAGGCGACGTTCTACGCGTACGCGGCCTTCGACGACCTGCTCGGGTGCAAGGACGACGCCTCGTGCGACGCGGACCCGACAGCAGGCGGCGGGCCGTCGGTCTACCGTCCGTGGCTGCCGCGGCAGTACGAGGTCCCCGGACCCGCCGCGGACGGCACGGTGGAGGTGCGTGCCATGAGCACCAGGTGCCTGGAGGTACGGGACTGGGTCACCACCAACGGCACCCCGGCACAGCTGCAGGACTGCGTGGGCTCGGCGAACCAACGGTGGACGTTCACCGCGGACGGTGCGTTGCGCGGGCTCGCGGAAAAGTGCCTCGACGCCGATCCGGCAAGCTCCGCCGTCCGAGTCTGGGACTGCACCGGCGCCCCCAACCAGCGGTGGACCCTCACCGGTGCCGGCGAGCTGCGCGGCCTCGACGACCGCTGCCTGGATCTGCGCGACGCGGACCTGCCGAACCGCACTCCGGCCGAGCTGCACCCGTGTACGGGCGAACCTCGTCAGAAGTGGCGCGTGGTCTGACCTCGCGCACCTTCTGACGACGGCACACGGGGTCCGCGCCGGCTTCCGGCGCGGACCTCACGCGCGGCGCGTCACGACGAGCCGGCCCGCCGAGGTCATCGCGATGGTCCTGTTCCGCAGGGGTAGGCGAGAACGTCGCCGCTCACGCTGACCTGCACCGTGCTCCCGGGTTCGGGGAGATCGGTGCCCGACAGGCGGGCGATGATGGGCACGCCTTCCGGTTGCAGGGAGAGCCGCACGGCGGCGTCATGGCCGTAGTAGCTGATCTCCTGCACCGTGGCCGTGGGCCCGCCGCCGGCGGGGTGCAGGTGAAGTTGCTCCGGGCGGATGAGCACCTCGGCCCGGCCCGTGACGCCGGACGAGCGGACGGTGAGCGTGCCCAGCGCACACGTCGCCGCGCCGTCGGCGACTTCCGCGGGCAGGAGCACAGCGTCGCCGAGGAAGCGTGCGATACGCGCGTCGCGCGGCCGCCGGTAGACGGTGACGGGCGAGTCGATCTGGGCGAGGCGTCCGTCGTGCATGATGCCGACCTGGTCGGCCAGGGACAGCGCCTCGGCCTGGTCGTGGGTGACCAGGACCGCGGTGGCCCCGGCGGCGCGCAGGGCGGTCGCGACGGCGAGCCGGGTGTCCTCCCGCAGGCCGGCGTCGAGGGCGCTGAAGGGCTCGTCGAGCAGGACGAGCTCGGGTTCCGGCGCCAGCGCCCGGGCCAGGGCGACCCGCTGCTGCTGGCCGCCGGACAGCTCGTGCGGGAACCGGCCGGCGATGTCCGCGTCGAGCCCGACGAGGTCGAGCAGTTCGCGGAGCCGGTGCGCGGAGCGCCGCCGGGGGCGGGACAGGCCGAAGGTGATGTTGGCGGCCACGTCGCGGTGCGGGAACAGGGCGCCTTCCTGCGGCACGTAGCCGATCCGCCGACGCTGCGGGGGAACCGAACGGCGGTCGGCGTAAGCGACCTGGTCGCCGAGCCTGATGGTGCCCGCGTCCGGGTCGGTGAAACCGGCGATCAGGCGCAGCAGGGTGCTCTTGCCGCAGCCGGAGGGGCCGAGCAGCGCGGTCAGGGTGCGGGCGGGCACGTGCAGGTCGATGCCGTCGAGCACCTGGGTCGTCCCGTACGCCTTGGTCAGGCCCTGCACGGTCAGCGCGGTCATGCGACGGCCGTCCTTTCCGGGTCGCGGGTGAGCAGGTAGGTGGCGGGCACGGACAACAGCACCATCACGGCGGCGTACGGAGCGGCCGAACCGTAGGCGAGCCCGTCGCTGTAGGCCCAGAACTGGGTGGCGAGTGTCTGCGTACCGGTCGGGGCGAGCAGCAGTGTGGCGGTCAGCTCGGTCACCGCCGCCACGAACACGAGCGCTGCTCCGGCGCCGAGGCCCGGGGTGATGAGGGGAAGCGTGACCCGTCGCAGGCTCGCGGCCGGTGACAGGCCGAGACTGTGCGCGACGTCGTCGAGCACCGGGGGTGCCTGGGCCAGCGCCGCCCGTACGCTGACCACGGCGCGGGGCAGGAACAGGATCGCGTAGGCGGCCACCACGAGGGGAACCGTCTGGTACAGGTCGGGAACGACCCGGATGCTGACGGTCACCAGGGCCAGGGCCACCACGATGCCCGGCAGCGCGTTGCCGAAGTAGGTGCTGCGCTCGACGAGAGTGGCCAGCCGGCCGGGACGGCGGACGTCCAGCCATGCGAGGGGCAGCGCCAGCCCGACCGTGACCAGTGCGGCGAGGGCGCCGAGCCCCAGCGAGGTGGCCGCGGCCGCTCCGAGCGGTCCGACCTCGACGTGGACCGAGGCTCCCTTGAGCAGCCAGTAGCCGAGGCTGCCCAGGGGTACGCCGAGGGCCAGCACGGTCAGCAGCCCCAGCCCCGCCAGGGCCGGCAGGGTCAGGGCACGCAGGCGAGCACGCGGGGCCGGGCGGGCGGAGCCCGAGCCGACCCGCGCGTAGCGGCCCCGGCCGCGCAGCCGCAGCTCGGCGAGCAGGAGCAGCAGGCAGCACAGGAGCAGGACGGCGGCGAGCATGGTGGCCGCGGAACCGTTGAACGAGGACTGGTACTGCTCGTAGATGGCCACGGTGAAGGTGGGGAACCGCAGCATCTGCAACGCGCCGAACTCGGCGAGCAGGTGCAGTCCGACCAGCAGGCACCCGCCGGCCGCGGCGGGGCGCAGCTGCGGCAGGACCACGGCGGCGAAGACCCGCAGCGGGCCGCGGCCCAGGGTGTATGCGGCTTCCTCGAGGGCGGGGTCGAGTCCGCGGAGCGTCGCTGCCACCGGCAGGTACACCAGCGGGAAGTAGGACAGGGTGACGATCAGCAGCGCGCCGCCGTAGCCGGTGGCGCCCGGCAGCAGCGACACCCAGGCGTAGCTGTTGACGAAGGCCGGGACCGCCAGCGGCGCCACCAGCAGCACACGCCACAGGGCTCGCCCGGGCACGGTGGTGCGTTCCACCAGCCACGCCGCCCCGATGCCGAGCACGGCGCTGGCGAGGACGCCGCCGCCGAGCAGGCGCGCGGTGTTGCCCAGCAGCTCCGCCGTGCGCGGTCGCAGCACCAGCCGGTGGATGTCCGCCCAGCCCGTGGTGGCCACGGAGAACGCGACGAAGCCCAGGGGCAGCAGCACCAGCAGCGCGACCAGGATCCCGAGCACCGGAACCGCGGCCGGGGAACGCCTCCTGCCGGGGAGCCGAGGTGCGGTGGTCGGGACGGAACCTGTCAGAGCAGACCCGCCTGTTGCATCAGCTGGACCACCTCGGGGCCGTTGAGCTTGGCCGGGTCCACCGCGGGCGGATCGAGCTCACTCATCGGCTTGAGCTTCGGGTTGGCCACCCCGTCGGCGACCGGGTACTCCATGGCCTTGCTGTCGGCGAGCACCTGCTGGCCGGTCTTGCTGGTCAGGAACGCAAGGAACTGCTGAGCCTGTGCCTTCTTGTCACTCGAGGCGAGCACACCCGACCCCGAGACACTCAGGAACGCCCCCGGGTCGGCCTTGCCGAAGAACTTCAGCTGGGCGTTGGCGCTGCCGGTGCCGCCCGCGGCCCGGTCCTTGTACCAGTAGTAGTGGTAGCTGATCCCGGCCGGAACCTCGCCGGTGTCGACCCCCTTGAGGATCGCGATGTTGTTCGTGTAGATCTTGGCGTTCCGCTTGAGCCCGTCCAGCCACTGCCGGGTGGCGTCGGTGCCCTTCAGCGCGAGCACGGCGCTGACGATGGCCTGGAAGTCCGCTCCGGAGGGCGCGATGCCGAACCGGCCCTGCCATGCCGGCTGGGCGAGGTCCATGATGGAGGCGGGCTGCTGGTCCTCGGGCAGCGCCTTGGTGTTGTAGACGAGCACCGTGGAGCGGGCGGCGTAGCCGATCCAGTTGTGGTTCGACGGGACGAAGCCCGGGGGCACCTGCGCCACGGTCTGGTCGTCGACGCGTGCGAACAGGCCCTTGGCGTCGACCAGGCCCATGGCCGGCGAGTTCTCGGTCATGAACACGTCCGCCGGCGACGCCTTGCCCTCCTGCACGATCTGGTTGGCAAGCTCCGAGTCGGCACCGGGCCGGATCTTGACCTTGATGCCGGTCTGCTGGGTGAACGTGTCCACCATCGTCGAGAGCAGCTCGCCGTGCGGCGCCCCGTACACGATCAGGGTGTCCTCGTCATCACCCGAGCCGCTTCCGCAGGCGGCCAGGGTTCCGACCAACAGCACGGCCAAGAGCCGCTTCCACCGACGCATGCTGTCCCCTCGCTCCCACCAGCCGTTCTTAGGTTAGGAATACCTTAGGCGGCCGCCTCGAGGTCCCGGGAAGTGACGCAAGTCTCCCCTGCTCAAGCCCCACGAGGGACACCCGGCGACAAACCGCCCGGGCGGGTGGACAGTTAGGTTGGCCTTACCTTACTGTCCCGGCCGTGAACTCTCCTGCCGACCCACGCCCCCTGGGGTGGGACCTGCTGGCACACGGGGACCGGCCGGCGCTGATCACGTCCCGGGCGGCGATCTCGTACGCCGAGCTGGCGCGCCGCGTGGCCAGGGCCGCCCGCCGGCTCGGCGGCGGCAGGCGCCTCGTCCTCATCGCCGGCGCGAACGAGGTGGAAGCCGTCGTGGCATACCTCGGCGCGCTCGAGGCGGGGCATCCCGTGCTCCTGGCACCGGGCGACAACCCGGCCGCGGTCGAGACGCTGGCGGCCACCTACGACCCGGATGTGGTCGTCCGGAAGGTGGGCCGCCGCTGGCGGTACGAGCAGCGTCGGCGCGGATCAGCGCACGACCTGCATCCGGAGCTGGCGTTGCTGCTGACCACGTCCGGCTCCACCGGTTCGCCGAAGCTGGTCCGGCTGTCCCACGACAGCCTGCGGGCGAACGCGGAGTCGATCGCGACGTACCTGGGCGTCCGCGCGACCGACCGGGCGGCGACGACGCTGCCCATGTCCTACTGCTACGGCCTGTCGGTGATCAACAGCCATCTGACCAGAGGCGCTGGAGTGATCCTGACCGATCTGTCCGTCGTCGACCCCTGCTTCTGGGAGTTGTTCGGCCGCGCCGAGGGCACCACGTTCGCCGGCGTGCCCTACACGTTCACGCTGCTCGACCGGGTCGGGTTCGAGACCATGCGGCTGCCGCACCTGCGGTATGTCACCCAGGCCGGGGGCCGGCTGGCGCCCGAGCGGGTACGGCGCTACGCGGAGCTGGGTCGCCGGCACGGATGGGACATGGTCGTCATGTACGGGCAGACCGAGGCGACAGCCCGGATGGCGTACCTCCCCCCGGAGCTCGCCGCCAGCCACCCGGGAGCGATCGGCGTACCGGTCCCCGGCGGTGACCTGCGGCTGGAGCCCGTCGACGGTGCCGCCGATGCGGACAGCGGCGAGCTGGTCTACACCGGACCCAACGTCATGCTCGGGTACGCCGAACGACCCGCGGACCTCGCCCTCGGCCGCACCGTGCACGAGCTGCGTACCGGGGACATCGCCCGGCACACCGCCGACGGCCTGTACGAGATCGTCGGTCGGCGCAGCCGGCTGGCGAAGGTCTTCGGGCTGCGCATCGACCTGGAGCGCGTCGAGGCACGCCTCGAAGCCGACGGCGTGACCGCGTGGTGCATCGGCGGCGACGACGAGCTGGTGGTGGCGGTCCAGGCCGACCACCACGACCCCGACCTCGACCGGCTGGTCGCCTCCCGCTGCGGGCTGCCCCCACGTTCCGTACGGCTGATCGTGGTCCCCGAGCTCCCCCGGCTGCCGTCGGGCAAGCCGGACTACCAAGCCGTCGCCGCGCTCCCCCGCACCGCGCCCCCGTCCGCAGGCTCTCCACCCGCGGACCTGCGCGCCCTCTACGGCGAGATCCTCGATCGGCCCGACGTGAGCGACGGCGACAGCTTCGTGAGTCTCGGCGGCGACTCGCTGTCGTACGTGGAGATGTCCGTACGGCTGGAGGAGGCCCTGGGCGATCTCCCGCCGGGCTGGCACACGATGCCGATCCGGGAGTTGTCGGCCAGGCCGACGCCGGCCGTGCGGCGGCAGATGATCGACACGACCGTGGTCCTGCGCGCGGTGTCGATCGTTCTCATCGTCGGCTCCCACATCTCCGTCTTCACCGTTCACGGCGGCGCGCATCTGTTGCTGGCGGTCGCCGGATTCAACTTCGCGCGTTTCCACCTCACCCCGGCCGCCCGGGGCGAGCGTGCCCGGCACATCGCCGGCACCGTGGCACGCGTCGCACTGCCGACATCGATCTTCGTCGCGGCGGTCGTGCTGCTCACCGACTACGCGTACGGCTGGAAGAACGTCCTGCTGCTCAACGAGGCGATCGGCCCTCGCACCGGCGACGAGCGCCACCTGTGGTTCATCGAGACGTACGTCTACATCCTGCTGGCGTTGATGCTGGCGATGACGGTTCCGGCGGTGGACCGGTGGGAGCGGAGGATGCCGTTCGCCGTACCGGCGGCGGTTCTCGGCCTTGCCCTCACCGTCCGGTACGGCCTGGTCCCGGTCTCGCCGTGGGACCACATGGCGACGCCGGTGCAGCTGTTCTGGCTCTTCGCGCTCGGCTGGACGGCCGGCAAGGCACGCGTCGCCTGGCAACGCTGGCTGGTCACCGCGATCGCCGCGGCCGCGGTCGTCAACTACGACAGCGAACGGCTTCAGGTAGCGGTCGTGGCGGCGGGGATCCTGCTGCTCGTCTGGGTGCCGAAGCTCCCGAGCCCGATGCTCCTTCGCCGGCCGGTCGGCGCCCTGGCCGGCGCGTCGCTGTCGATCTACCTGACGCACTGGCACGTCTACCCGGTCGTCGACGACTACTCCCCGGTCCTCGCCCTGGTCGCCTCGCTGGTCGTGGGGGTGCTCTACGGCGGCGCGGTGCAGCGCGTGACGACCATGGTGCCGCGGTTGCGCCGGCCGGTGCGAAAGCCGGCGGCCGATACGGTACGCAGTGACGACCGCCGCGCCCCAGCCGGCCGGCAAGGGCGCTGATCATGGGGTCGGACCTGTCGCCGGTCATCGCGGCAACCGCGCACTGGCTGATCACCGCCTTTCCCCCGACCGGGCGCTGGCGGCGTCAGCGGTCACCGCCCTGGACGGTGGGGAGCACACTGCCGGGCTCGCCTGCGAGTTCCGCCGCCTGACCGACCCTGACGATCTCGACCGCCGAGCCGCGGCACTGCTCCGCCACCCCGACCTCGTACAGCCGATCACCGACCTGCACCGGTCGGAGCTCCACCGCCGTCTGGAGCCGGTCACCGGCCGGACCACCTGACGCCACCGCTCGAAACTCGATGGCTCCGCCGGCCCGGGCCGTGTGATGATCGACATCGGGTCGCTAGCTCAACTGGTAGAGCATCCGGCTGAACAGCGCGTCCGCTTCCCGCCCACGCGGTCATGGGAGTGCTTCCTTCTCTTCTTATGGGATCGGAGGGTTCGGGGTTCGAGTCCCCGGCGGCCCACATGGACGAAAAGGTCATCATCCAGAAGACTCTGCGCGTGCCGGCGAGCGCCGGCGCGGCCGGTGACGGTACGCCGGTCGCGCGGCAGCTGGATGCGGCGCTGCTGGACGTCGGGTTCTCGGCGTCGCGGGCATTGCTGGACCACATCGGCGCCCTGGCACCGGAACCGGCGATGGAGCTCGCATCCACCGTCGTGTCCGCGGTGCGTGAGCTGGTCGGCGACCACGTGTCGCACAACGCCTACTTCATCGGCTTCCCGGACGACGTGCCGGACACCGTCGAGTTCTGGACGGAGCGGCTGCGCGCGGCCGTGCTCACCGGTGGCGGCCCGGTGCTCTCCGGTGCGGTCAACCTGCTCGAGCTGCCGGGCTACGGCACCTATCAGCACACGTACGAGGAGCTGCTGGCCGCCCACGACGAGCTGGTCGCCGGCACCGGAGACCGGGTGACCCTGCTCCACCTCGGCGACACCGCCGAGGTGGAGGCGCAGCGCCTCTACCTCTCGCTGGCGGGCCGCACGACGACGCTCGGCGAGGCGGACCTGGAGATTCTCAGCCGGCTGGCGGTCGCCTGCATGGACGGCGTGCAGCCGACCGGTATCCCGGTGCGGGAGAACCGCGCGGTGCTCAACGGGGTCCGGCTCGTCCTCGGCCGGCCGCTGGTCGCGGTGGACAGCACGACCGACGTGCTGCGCCTGGCCTGCCACGTCTCCGGCGGCGACGTCTCGCTCGCGACGCCCACGCGGTTCCGTGCCTTCCCGCGCCGGGAGCGGCGGGTCCTGCTGGCTGCCCTGAACCAGGTCGTTGCCGCGAGCCCGGCCAAGCTCGGGGATGTCGCCCGCTACGCGGAGCGGTGGAAGCGACTCGGGGAACGGCTACACCCTCACGAGTACGCCGAGTGGCCGCACGCCCGGGAGGTGTTCGCGGTCGCACGCGGCGAGCGGCGGGTCCCCAGCCTTGCCGGCCGCGCCGAGGAGGCGTTCCGCGCCGGCGCCGTCGGTACGGCCGCGTCGGTGCTGTCGGCCGCGCCGGGCATGCTCCTGCGCTCCGCCGACCGGTTGCTGCGGCAGGCCACGCAGCCGGAGCGCGCCGCCGTGGTCGAGGCCGTCACCGCGGCCCTCGGATCGGCATCCGGCCGGGTGCTGTGCTCGCTGCGGGAGCACATCGGCAACCGGTTGACGCCCGCATCAGCCCGCATGTATGCAAGCCGTTCGCGGAATGCGTGGATCGGGCCGGACCGGCGGTCACCGCTGCCGGCCGAGCTGGTGGCCGAACTGTCGTCGCTGCTCGACGCCGAGATCGGCAGCCGGCTGCCGCAGCCGGAGCGCCCGCTGCTGGTGGACCCGGAGGTGCTGGACGTCGCGCTGCCGCTGTCCGGCAAGGCCACCGAGGGCGGTTTCCGGGTGCTCCCGCGAGGCTCGCGAGCGTCGGTGTCCGGCGAACTGCTGCGCTTCTTCACCTACTGGCGGCAGACCAGCCGCCGCACCGACTACGACCTGTCCGTCCTGCTGCTCGACGACGACTTCCACACCGCCGGCCAGGTGTCGTGGACGAACTACCACCACGACGGCGCGGTGCACTCCGGCGACATCACCGACGCACCGGACGGCGCGACGGAGTTCATCGACGTGCCGCTGACGGTCGGCGGCCGCTACGTGGTCCCCCAGGTCAACATCTACTCCGGCGAGTCGTTCGACCAGGTCGCCGAGTCGATGTTCGGCTACCAGGCCCGCACTCTGGACCAGCGCGGCGCCCCGTTCGACGCGCGCACCGTACGAGCGCGCTCGCAGATGCGCGGCCCGGGCCGGGTCGCGCTGCCGACGGTGTTCGCCAAGACCGATCACGGCTGGCAGGCGGTGTGGCTGCACCTGCACCTCACCGGCCGTCCGTCGTTCAACCGGGTGGAGGACAACACCTTCACCACGGCCGATCGCGTACGGGCCCTGATGGAGCGGCGCTACCTCACCATCTCCTACCTCGTCGACCTCTGGCGCGAGCGGACCGACGTGAACACCTGGGACGGGCGGCTGCCGGACGAGCCGGTCACGTTCCTCGGCCTCGAAGCCCCCGAGGGTCTGCCCGAGGGTTCGGAGGCATATACCCTGGATCGACTCGGTGAGCTGATCCCCGAGTAGCCGTGACGGCCGAGGCCATGCGGGAGCTTCCTGCTATTCCGTTCGAATCGGGAACCTCCGCGCAAGCGGAGGACTGGTCATCCAGCACCCGCGCTCTCCTCGGCCCGTCACCGGCACACGTGACTCCGCGGTGCGGTCACTCCTGAGCTGCAACACGAGAACCGCTCGGCGTCCTGAGGGCCCCGCCGATGACTGCATCGACTCGTCGCCAGGCCGTACATCAGGAGGCCCTCATGTCACCGGCATCACCGCGAACCACGCTGGCTCCACGGACCCCCGAGGCCGTCCCCCTGTCCGCCGGCGGCTCCAGCACTCCCGACTACGTACCGACGATCCTCGTCGCCGACGACGACGAGGCCATCCGCGACCTCATCACCGTCAAGCTGGAGCGAGCCGACTACCGCGTCCTGACCGCCGACAACGGCGCCGCCGCCCTGCACATCGTCGAGAAGCAGCTGCCGGATGCCGTCATCCTCGACATCAGCATGCCGGACCTCGACGGGCTCGAGGTCTGCTACCGGATGCAGACCCTGCGAGCCACCGTCGACATCCCCGTCCTCATCGTCAGCTCCCGCAGCGGGCACAACGACATCAGTCTCGCCCTCACCATCGGCGCAGACGACTACCTGGTCAAACCATTCAACCCCGCAGACCTCGTACGCCGGATCCGCTGGCTCCTGCTGGCGAACGACCACTGAACCCCCGGCCGGTGGCACTGATGCGGGACATCCCGGAAGAGTGGCGGCGCGTCTACGACCTGATCGCGGTGGTGGAGACACAGATCCGCCCGGAGTACGCCACCCTTTCGCACCTGAGCACCGAGGCCGATCGACTGGTCTCTCTGCATCCGACCTCGGCAGAGGCGCGGTACCTGCGCGCACTGGCGCTCTACGACCGCTGGGACTACCACAACGGCGACGTAGACGAAGCGGCGCAAGAGATGCATGCGGTGCTCCATATGGAGCCGTACCATCAGTGGGCGTGCTGGCACGCCATCGTCCTGTCGTACACCCTGGGAGACCACGACTCGGTCCTCGAGCTGTTCGCACGGGTGAACCGTGAGTACTTCGCGAAGGACCACAAGGACTGGCGCTTCGTCAAGGCCTGGGAGTATGCGCTGTGCAGCCGGCTCCGCACAGGTCGCCTCAAGGCGTTCGAAGGCGAGCTCGACGAGCTGATCGATGCATTCGTGAAGGTTGCGGACGATCCGGATGAGGGACTCGAACGACCGAACCAGCTCTTGGCCATCTATCGGGAGCTGAGAAGCGGCGCGTTACGTGAACTGCTCGAGAGACAGCTTGCCCGCCTTGTGCCGGGCGGTTGGATCGAACCGGAAGAGCTGGCAGAAGTCTCGTAAGCGCGAGGCTCTCGGGCGGCGGCCCGGTCGAGGTCCAACGACCATCTCCTCCGCTACAGAGCGATGTCCTGCCGCAGTTGCGTGGCACCGTGCAGATAGACGTGGCGGACCAGGTGGCGGGGACGGTCGGTCTCGGCGTACGCCATCAGCCGGATCACCCGGGGCAGTGCGCCCGGGACGTCGATCTCGCCGGCACACAGCATCGGGACGTCGGCGAAGCCGATCTTACGGGCGGCCACCGCGGGGAATTCCGCGGTGAGGTCGGACGTGGTCGTGAACAGCACGCTGATCACGTCGTCGATGAGCAGGTCGTTGCGGGTCAGCACCTCGGTGACGAGCTCGGTGGTGGCTTCCAGGATCAGCTCCCGCTCGTCCGCGTCGACCTGGGTGGCACCTCGGATGGCGCGCACCGGCTGCTCCTCACTGCTCCGCTCGGACGGTGTGCGGGCACAGGCCGGCGACCGGTCCGCCGCCCGCCACCGCCACATCGAACTCGCTCTGCTTCGCGGAGCTCATCGTGTGCTGCTCGGTCTCGGAGATGATGAAGGCGGCGAGTCGGGTGATGCCTTCGTCGATCTCGGTGGGTGTGAGGTAGCTGGTGGACAGGCGGAGGGCGTG